>CAKTDC010000004.1 GCA_934541015.1 uncultured Luteimonas sp. | reverse complement strand
CGCCGGCACGCCGGTCGACGCGCCCCGCGCGCCGCACCGCGAACGCCCGGCCAACGCCGGCGAAGCGCTGTTCGACGACGCGGGCCCACCCGCATCCCCGCCCCGCCGCGAGCGCGCCGCGCCCGACCACGGCTATGCGATGGAGACCTTCCGCATCGAGGTCGGCCACGTCCACGGCGTGCAGCCGGGCAACATCGTCGGCGCCATCGCCAACGAGGCCGACCTGGAAAGCCGCTACATCGGCCGCATCGACATCCGCGACGACCACAGCCTGATCGACCTGCCCGAAGGCATGCCGCGCGAGATCCTCGAACACCTGAAGAAGACCTGGGTCTCCGGCCAGCAGCTGCGCATCCGCCGCGTGGACGAGGCCGGGGGCGGCCCGGCCCCGCGTCCGCGCCCCGGGCCGGGCAGGAAGCCGCCGGGCAGATCCGCGCCGCCGCGCAGGGGAAGGCCGCCGGCCCGCGGACGCTGACGCGGCCGGAACCGGCTGCCGCGCCAGGGCATCGCCGGCGCCGGATGCGGCGAAAGCCTGTTCCGGCGCCGGTCTGGTCACAGCCGCAACCGTTGTTTCCACGACGCCGATCCGTTCATAGAATGGGCCGATGCCCCGCCTTCTCGTCTTCCAGCATGTGGCCGCGGAGCCGCTCGGCACGCTCGATCCGCTGATCCGCAGCCGCGGGCACCGCATCCGCTTCGTGAACTTCGAGCGCGACCCCGACGCCCGGCCCGACGTCGACCGCTACCAGGGCCTGGTCGTGCTCGGCGGACCGATGAACGTGGAGGACCAGGGCGAACGCCCGCACCTGCGCACCGAGCTGGCGGCGATCGAACGCATGCTCGGCCAGGGCAAGCCCGTGCTGGGCATCTGCCTGGGCGCGCAGCTGCTGGCACACGTGCTCGGCGCGCCGGTGAAGCGCCACGCGCGCGGCGAGATCGGCTGGTATCCGGTGGAAACCACCGACGACGGCCGCAGCGATCCTGTGCTGACCCCGCTGGGCCGGAGCGCCCCGATGTTCCAGTGGCACGGCCAGCATTTCGAGATCCCGCAGTCGGCGACGCATCTCGCGCGCAGCGATACCTGCGAGCAGCAGGCCTTCCGCTGGGGGGACAAGGCCTACGGCTTCCAGTTCCACCTGGAAATGGACCAGCCGCTGATCGAGCGCTGGCTGGCCAAGCCCGCCTACCGCCGGCAGCTGGCGGAGCTGGCCGGGGTGCAGGACGAAGCCACCATCCGCGCCGAAACCTCGCGCCACATCGAGGGCATGCAGGCCCAGGCCGACGCGGTGTTCAACAACTTCCTCGACCTGGTGGGACGGCCGCAGAAGCGCATCGTGCTGCGCTCGCGGGAATTCGGGCCCTGACGCCAGCACGCCCGGCCCGGCCGCCTCCCGGCGCCGCCTATCGCAGCGGATCCGGCTCCGCGCCGCTCTCCGCCGGCACAGCCCCGGCATCCTGCGGCACCGCAGCCGCATCCACCCGCGCCGGATCGACGCCGGCCGCATCGGCCCGGGCGGCCGCGTCCATCCCGGCCGCCGCATCCGACAGCGGCTGCACCACTTTCTCCAGCATGCCCTCGACCACCTGGCCGGTGACGCGCCTGGCGGCACCGGACGGCTGCAGCACCTCCTCGATCCGGCGCCCGCCGAAATCCGGGCCCAGCACGTAGAACAGTTCGCCCACCGTCGGCAGGCCCAGGTGCGGCGCGAGGAACCAGTAGGCCCCGACCAGCGCCACCGCGAACATCGCGACCTTGAGCAGCGCGCCGACCAGCTTCCACGCCAGCCACGCGCCCACCACCACCAGCACCAGGCCCAGCCAGCTCACGCCGCCTGCTCCGCCGGCACGCCGTCGCGCAGCGGCCGCAGCTGCGGGTCGAGCGCCACGCGGCCGTCGAACACGAAGCAGCGGCCCTCGTAGCCAGCCCCGCCCACCTGCTCGAAATAGCCCAGGATGCCGCCATCGAGCTGGAGCACGTTGTCCATGCCGGTATCGCGCATCCACAGCGCCGCCTTCTCGCAGCGGATGCCGCCGGTGCAGAAGCCGACCACGGTGGCATCGGCCAGCGCCGGGCGATGCGGCTCCAGCGCCGCGGGCAGGTCGGTGAAGTTGTCGATCGGCAGGGTCAGGGCGCCGGCAAAACTGCCGTAGCCGACTTCCTCGCGGTTGCGGGTGTCGAGCAGCGCCAGCCGCCGCCCGTCGTCGTCGTGGCCCCGGGCGATCCAGCGCGCCAGGTCGCGCGGCGCCACCGTCGGGGCGCGCTCGCGGCGCAGCGGCGAGGCGCCCTCGCGGCGGAAGCTGATGATCTCGCGCTTGAGCTTGACCTTCAGCCGCGGGAACGGCACCGCCGCGCTGCGGCTGACCTTGACCGCGATGCCCGCCAGGCGCGCATCGGCGCGCAGCGCTTCCAGGAAGCCGGCGATGTCCGCTTCCGCGCCGGCCAGGAACAGGTTGATCCCCTCCGCCGCTACCAGCACCGTGCCCTTGAGCGCAGCCGGCTCCGCCCAGCCGCGGATCCGTGCGGCAAGCTCCGGCGGATCGGCGATTTCGACGAAGTGGTAGGCGGCGATATTGACGACCATCGCCCGATTGTAAGCCCCGCATTCCGACTGCCGCCGGAACGCGGGGCCCGGCTCACTCGTGGTGGTCGCGCACGAAGCGGTCGAACAGGCGCACGCCCCAGGCGGTGGCGCCGGCGGGCACGGTCGGATTGCCGCTGTCGGTCCAGGCCATGCCGGCGATGTCCAGGTGCGCCCACGGCAGGTCGCGCGGCACCCATTCGCCGATGAAATAGGCGGCCACCCCGGCGCCGGGCGAGCCGCCGCCGTTGCGCAGGTCGGCCACCGGCGAGCGCAGCCCCTTGGCGTAGTCGTCGCGCAGCGGCATGCGCCACACCCGCTCGCCGCTGGCTTCGCCGGAGGCGGCCAGCTGCGCGGCCAGGGCGTCGTCGCGCGCGAACAGGCCGGCATAGTCGCCGCCCAGCGCGGTGACGATCGATCCGGTCAGGGTGGCGATATCGATCACCAGCTTCGGCCTGTGCTGGCGCTGCACGTACCACAGCGCGTCGACCAGCACCATGCGTCCCTCGGCGTCGGTGCTCATCACTTCGAAGGTCCTGCCCGAGGCGGTGCGCACCACGTCCCCCGGCCGGCCGGCGCTGCCCGAGGGCATGTTCTCGGCCAGCGCCGCCACCGCCACCGCGTTGACCTTCGCGCCGCGCCCGGCCAGGCCCAGCACCGTCGCCACCGACACCGCCGCGCCGCTCATGTCGTACTTCATCCGCCACATGTTGGTGCCGGGCTTGATCGAGATGCCGCCGCTGTCGAAAGTGATGCCCTTGCCGACGAAAGCCAGCGGCGCCTCGCCGGACGCTCCCCCGGAATAGCTGACCAGCAGCAGCCGCGGCGGGCGCTGGCTGCCCTGCCCCACCGCGAGGATGCCGCCCATGCCCAGGCGCTCCATCGCCGGCACGTCCAGCACCTCGATCTTCACCGGCAGCCCCGCGGCCTGCACGCGCACGCGGGAGACGAATTCCTCCGGCCACAGCGCGTTGGCCGGCTCGGTCACCAGGTCGCGCGCGAACGCGACCGCACCGGCCACCGGCTTCCATTGCGTCGCATAGTCGCCGGCCGCGGCGGATCCGGCCCGCGAGCGGATGACCAGCTCGCCCTTGCCGGGCGCGGCGCCTTCATCGTCGTCCGTGCGGCTGCTGTCGGGCCTGGCCGTGCGGTACTTGCCGAAGCCGTACTGGCCCAGTTCGGCGCCGAAGGCCAGGTGCGCGGCGGCAGCGGGCTCGTCGCCGTCCCACACCAGCTCGACGCGCGGGCTGCGGCTCTTCCCGAGGCTGCGCGCCACGGTGCCGCCGATCTCCTCCAGCGCGGCCGCGGCCGGCGCCTCCTTCCCGGTCCCGATCACCAGCAGCCGGTCGTAGCCGGCGAAGCCGCGCAGGTCCAGCGTCGACGCCTTGCGGCCGCTGAACCGCTCGGCCGCCGCCAGCCGGCGCAAGGCGCCCTGGCTGCGTGCGTCGATGGCGGCGAAGCTGCCGCCCTCGGGCAGGCCCTCGGCCACCGCGATGGCCACCGTTCCCGAATCAGGCAGGCCATGGGCCTCGAACGTCAGCGTGCGCTGCGCCAGCGCATCGAAGGGCGCGGCAGCCGCCACGAGCAGTGCGGCAAGCGCCGCGAAAATCCTCACAGGCATCTCTGTCCCCGGAAGTCCACAGGAAAAAGGGCGCGTCGCGCCGCAGCGGGCAACCACAGCGGCCGACGTCGCGGACACGATAGCCCGGAAGTCACGCGCCGTCCCGCCCGCGGCCGCCCGCGCGAGGGATGGCGGCAGCGACTTCAGCGCAGCGCCCGGCGGCATCGCACCTGCGACATCGCGCGCTACGCGCTGCTGCCTGCCATCGATCAGGCCCGCATCAGCAGCCACGCCGGGAGGAACATCAGCCCCAGCAGCAGCAGGATCGCGGCCACCCGCCAGGCCACCTGCAGCGGCTGTTCGCGCACCAGGTCCATGAAGGTCTCGGCGGTGCCGTCCAGACGCGCCCGGGCGTTCTCCGCGCGCACCCGTTCGGCGCGCCCGCGCTGGTAGTCGGCCATCAGCCGCCTGGCGCGGGGAAAGTCCGGATCGTCGCGAATCCAGATGCCGCCGGCGGAAATGCCGAACATGGTGGGCGGCGTCCGGTAGTAATCGATGCGGTGTTCCTCGAGGAAGCCGATCACGTCCGCCGCCTCGTCGACGGGCACGTGGCGCAGGTTGAGCAGGAGCTTTGCCATCGCCGGATGATAGCCGGTGCGCTGGCGCGCCGGCGTTCGCGAGATCAGTCCCTTCGCTTCGGCCGGTGGCCAAGGAGAAGCGTCACTTCCGACTTCGGAAGGACGCCGCGCCCTGTCGGCCGGAGTCGCTCTTCGCTCGGCCCGGGGCGACCCTCGGTCCGCAAGCCCGGATCCAGCTCCAACCAGACCTTCCCGATTCCGTCGAATGAGAGAAGAACCAGATTCTTCTAGCGCTTGCCGGTGATCCTGCGCCGCAGGTTGGCACGCGCCGCGGCATCCAGGCGTTCGTGGAAGAATTCGCTGAGGTAGATCCGCTCGCGGCCGAGCAGCGATTTGAGGAAGGCGCGGCGGCGGATGGCGAACAGCCAGCCGGGCACCTTGCCGCGGTATTCGGCGGCGATGCCGCGGTCGTAGGCATCGAAAACCGCCGGCTCCGCGCCCAGGATGGCCATGTCGCAGTCGAGGAAATGCCGGGTGTCGTCGCCGCGGGCGTCGTCGGGGAAATCCTGCGGCGTATGCGTGCCGTGGCGCGCGGTCAGCACGATCAGCCCGGCCACCCGCGCGCGGTCGACCGCCGCATCCGGCCAGTAGTGCGCGATGCGCTCGAGCGCCAGGTCCGCCGACCTCGCCTCGTTGTCGCTGCGCCCGGCCTCGTAGATCGCATCGTGGAACAGGATCGCCAGCCGCACCTCCTCCGGCTGCGCCCAGCCCGGCCCGGCCGCCACCGCCTCGTAGTGGCGCAGCACCTCGCCCACGTGCGCGAAGTCGTGGTAGGCGCGCGGCGGCGTGGCATAGGCCGCCTCCAGCTCGCGCAGCAGCGGCCCGGGAATCCCGTGCAGCGGCGCCATCAGCGCGCCCCGGCGGCGCCTGCCGCAGGCGCCTGGGCGGCGGGTGCAGGGCGCGCGGCCAGCAGCGCCAGCAGGCTCAGCGCCGCGGCCGCCGCCAGGTACCAGCCCACCGCCTCAAGCCCGAAGCGGCCGCCCAGCCAGGTGGCCACGTAGGGCGCCAGCGAGGCGCCGAAGATGCCCGAGAGGTTGAACGCCAGCGAGGCGCCGGTGTAGCGCACCTCGGGCGGGAACTGCTCGGCCAGCAGGGTGCCGACCGGACCGTAGGTCATGCCCATCAGCCCCAGCCCGACCACCAGGAACAGCAGCGTCCCGCCGAGGCTGCCGGATACGAACATCGGCGCGAAACACAGGCCGAACACCAGGATCCCGATGCTGGCCACGATCATCGCCCGGCGCCGTCCGGCGCGGTCGGCGTACAGGGCCACCAGCGGGATCGTCAGCCCGAAGAACACCACCCCCAGCATCTGCAGCCACAGGAACTGCTCGCGGGTATAGCCCAGCTGCGAGGTGCCCCAGCTCAGCGAGAACACCGTCATCAGGTAGAACAGCACGAAGGTCGCCAGGCACAGCACCGTGCCCACCAGCAGCGCGCGCGGGTGCCTGGCCAGCACCTCGCCGATCGGCAGGCGCACGCGCTGCTGCCGGTCGAGCACGCGCTGGAAGTCCGGCGTCTCGCTGATCTTCAGCCGCACCCACAGCCCCACGCCCACCAGCACCGCGCTGGCCAGGAACGGCACCCGCCAGCCCCAGGCGAAGAACTCCCGGTCGCTCATGAAGTGGGTCAGCAGCAGGAAGGTCCCGGTCGCCAGGAAGAAGCCGATCGGCGCGCCCAGCTGCGGGAACATGCCGTACCAGGCGCGCTTGCCCGGCGGCGCGTTCTCGGTGGCCAGCAGCACCGCCCCGCCCCACTCGCCGCCCAGCCCCAGCCCCTGGCCGAACCGGCACAGCGCCAGCAGCGCCGGCGCGGCCACCCCGATCTGCGCATAGGTCGGCAGCAGCCCGATCGCCACCGTCGACACGCCCATGGTCAGCAGCGCCGCCACCAGGGTCGCCTTGCGGCCGACGCGATCGCCGAAATGCCCGAACAGCGCCGAGCCCACCGGCCGCGCGAAGAACGCCAGCGCGAACGTCGCCAGCGACTGCAGCGTCGCCGAGGCCGGGTCGCCCGCGGGGAAGAACAGCCGCGGGAACACCAGCACCGCGGCGGTGGCGTAGATGTAGAAATCGAAGAACTCGATGGTGGTGCCGATCAGGCTGGCGAACAGCACCCGGCGCTTCTCCGCGCCGGCCGCGTGCGTCGGCCGCTCCCGCCCCGTCGCCCCGGTCATCCGCCGCCGTCCCTCGCGCTGGCCGTCGCCATCGTCACTTCGCCGCCGGCAGCGCGTAGTCGAGCTGGTACGGCGGTGGCTCGCCGCCCGGCCCCTTCAGGTAGTGGTCCATCCACTGCATCAGCCGCAGCGAATAGTCGTAGCGCGAGGCCGCGCGGGCGTTGCCGTGGCCTTCGCCCGGGTACAGCACCAGCCGCACCGGCGCCTGGCCGGCGAGCTTGAGATAGCGGTAGAACATGTAGGACTGCATCACCGGCACCCGCGGATCGGCCTCGCCGTGCAGGATCAGGGTGGGCGTCTTCGACTTTCCGGCGTGGGTGATCGGGCTGGTCTGGCGGAACAGCTCCGGCTGCTCCCACGGCCATGTGCCCCAGTGCACCAGGTTCTGCTCCCAGGGGATGTCGCCGGTGGTCACCAGGCTGGCCTGGTCGGAGATGCCGACGAACATCACCGAGGCGGCGAAACGCTCGCTGTACCAGGTGGCGCCCCAGGCGCTGGCGTAGCCGCCGTAGGAACCGCCGGTGATGCCCACCTTCGCGCGGTCGACCAGGCCGAGCCCGACAAGATGGTCGACGCCGTCGACGACGTCATCGAACTCCTCCATCCCCGGCCGCCCGAAGCCCTTCTTCGAAAACTCGACGCCACGGCCGGTGCTGCTGCGGTAGTTGGGCAGGAACAGCGCATAACCCTGCGCCGCGGCATGGTGCAGCGGCTGCGAGTAGGCGGTGAGCCAGCCGTTGTTGTAGTGCGACTCGGGACCGCCGTGCACCACCACGATCAGCGGCACGCGGGCGTTGCCGGGGCGCTCCAGCGGGTGAACGAGCAGGCCCTCGATCTCCAGGCCGTCGCGCGCCCGGTAGCGGATCACCTCCTGCCGCGCCAGGCGCACGTCCTTCAGCCAGGGATTGCTGTCGGTCAGCCTCCGCGGCGAGGCCTCGCCGGCGGCGAGCAGGAAGACCTCGGAAGGATGCGCCGGCGTGCTGCCGGTCAGGGCGATATCGCCGCCGCGGGTACGGGCGAAACGGTTCCAGACCGGCCCCTGCGCAGCCAGCAGCGTGCGCTGGCCGCCGCCATCGATCCCGACCTCGCCCAGCCGCGCCTGCACCCCCTCATGGCTGATGAACTGCACGGTGGCGGCGTCGCGCCACGCCGTGTCGCCGACGTGGCCTTCGAGCCCCGGCAGCAGGTCGCGCCAGGCACCGCCGTCGCGGCCGACCACGAACAGCCGGCCCTGCTGCGCGTCGTGCCGGTCCTGGGCGGAAATGAAGGCCAGGCGCGCGCCGTCCGGGCTCCACGACAGGCCGCTGACCTTGCCGGGATTGTCGACCGTGCCCAGCACCCTGCCTTCCGGGGACACGATGCGCACGCGGGTGAACACCAGGGTGTCGTCGGTCAGCTGGCGCGGCGCCACCGTCAGGCCCAGGCGGTCGCCGGCCGGGCTCCAGCGCACCGACTGCACGCTGCCCTCGACCTCGACGTGGCGCGGCTCGGCGGCGCCGTCGCCAAGGTCGGCGATCCACAGCTGCACCGGGCGCCAGTCCTCCTCGTAGACCTTCTGGCTGAAGCCCTTCTTCCTCAGCGCCTTGAGTTCCTCGCTCTCGGGCGCGGTAGCCAGCAGCGCGGCACGGCGGCCGTCCGCGGACAGGCTGAAGGCGCTGATGTCGGACTCCAGGGTGGCGATCGCCACCGACTCGCCGCCGTCGACGGGAATGCGGTACAGGCGGCGGGTGTCGTCGCCCTGGCGCTTGGCGAGATAGACCAGCGAGCGGCCGTCGGGCAGCCATTCGAATCCGCCGACATTGACCTTGCCGGTCACGAAGCCGCGGCTGTCGCCGCTGCGGTCGACGATATGCAGCTCGCTCCAGGCCGGGCCGTCATCGTCCTCGCCGATCCGGCGCGGCACGCTCAGCAGGTAGGCGATCCGGCTGCCGTCGGGGCTGGGTTCGGCCTGCGTCACCACGCGCACCTTGGCGATCTGTTCGAGCGTCATCCCGGCATCGGCGAACGCGGCGCCGGCGAACAGCAGCAGCCCCGCCAGCAGCCAGATCCTGCACAGTCGCATGCGTCTTCCCCCGTTGCGGTCAGTGCCGCTGACTTTGGCGGGGAATGCCGGCGATGACAAGGGTGCGCGGCCGGATGCGCCCCGGCCTGCGCCGCACCGCGCCGCGGACGGGGGCCGGGTGGTCAGCCCCGGCTGCAGCACCTTCGCAGGCAGACCTCGCCCGAGGGCTCCCGAAAACTGCGGGCTCAGCGCTCGCGCAGCGCTCCGGCGAGCCGCGAGAGTTCCGGCGCCAGCTCCCGGCGCAGCGCTCGCGGCAGCTCCGCCAGCCGCGGCACCGGGTCGAAGACCTCGCCGGGGGCCGGATCGCCGCGCCAGGCGAAGGCGACGAGGTTGCTCATCTCCGGCTCCTGCAGGGCCAGCACCCGGGCGTCACCGAAGCTGCGCCGGAGCTTCTCCAGATGCGGGCCGGCGTCGTCGCAGTACAGGTTGGTGGCCATCACCCCGCCCGGCGCCAGCGCATCGCGGCAGTCGTCGTACCAGCCCCGGGTCGACAGCGCCGGGGGAATGCCGGAGGGGTCGAAGGCGTCGACCAGCAGCAGGTCGTAGCGCCCGCGCCGCTGGCGGATGAAGCGGGCGCCATCGTCGAGGAAGACCTGCAGGCGCCCGTCGTCGTCGGGCACGCGGAACCGGCGCCGCAGCGCGACCACCTCGGGATTGTTCTCGACCACTTCCAGCCGCGCGCCGGGAAGGTAGCGATGGCAGAACTTCGCCTGCGAACCCCCGCCCAGTCCGACCATCCCGATCATCTCCGCCCGCGGCTGCAGCAGCACCGACGCCATCATCGTGCGCGTGTACGGCACCAGCAGGCGGCCCGGGCGGAAGGTGTGCATGCGGCTCTGCACCACGCTGCCGGCGAACTTGAGTTCGGTGTGGCGCCAGTTGCGCTGGACGATGGCGCTGAATCCGCGCGGGGCTTCCGCTTGCGCCGGCAGTCCCGCAGCTGCGTCCTCGCCCGACGGTCCGTCTCCGATCTTCCCGCCCTGCCCCGCCATCGCCACCACGGTCCCGTCCTTCGTTCGGGAAAGCCTAACCCACGCGGCCGGCACAACGCCCCTGCGGCCGCACTGGTTGACCTGCGGCGGCGGCCGGGTCGGCAGCGGTTCAACTGGAAACGTTTACCCCCTCCCTGCGCTGAATACCGCTGGAAACAGGGGGAAATCCTCAGAGTCGGTTCATCGGCGCGAACGCAACACTGTCTTCACGCAAGAAGTGCCTTGGCCGCTTCACGGAGACTGACACCATGACCTGGTCCCCACCCGTCCGCCGCCTGTTCCCCGTCCTGCCGCTGGCCGCCCTGGTCCTGGCCGCTGCGCTTCCCGCGCTCGCCCAGGACGGATCGCGGGATCGCGGCGAACGCCAGAACCGCAGCCAGGAATCGCGCGAGAACGCGCGGCCGCAGCGTCGCCAGCCGGAGGAGCGCAGGCGCGATGCGCGGCCCGCCCGCGAAGCCACCGCGCCCGCGCGGCAGGCCGGATCCGAACGCGCGCAGGCGCAGCGCGCCCAGCACGAGCGCGCCCAGGTACAGCGGCAGCGCGAACGCTCCGAGGCCGTCCGCACGCAGGGCCCCGAGCGTCGCCCGGCGGTTGCAGCCGCGCGGCAAGAGCAGGTGGCGCAGGCGCGCGAGACCCAGCGCCGGCAGCACGATCAGCGGCAGCGCAGCCGCGACGAGACCATCCGCGACGACCAGCAGCGCCGGCAGTCGCTGGTCCACCAGCAGGCCCAGCGTGCCCAGCACCAGCAACAGCAGCGCGAACAGCAGGATCGCCAGCAGCGCCAGCGGCAGCGCGACAACGACGCCCGCCGCGCGCAGGCCCGGAATGATCGCGATCAGGACCGGCAGCGACACGAGCAGCAGCGCCGACACGAGCCCGATCGCCGCCTCAGCCGGCAGCAGCAGGATGCCCGCATCCACGCCGAGCGCCAGCGCGCCGAGCGTTTCCAGCGCGATCGCCACAACCAGCGCCGGATCGCCGAACAGCGCGCCGCGCAGCGCGCGCGCCAGCTCCAGCAGCAGCGGCGCATGGCCCAGTACCGCTACCAGCAGCAGTACCTGGCCCGGCTCGCCGACCAGCAGCGCCGCTGGCGGATGGCGGCGTCGTACAGCTACTACGACGATCCCTACTACTACACGCCCGCAAGCTACCGCTACAGCTACGGCGGCACCTGGTACCAGACCAACCACTACGGCGCCGAGCTGATGCAGCGCGCGGTCTCGCACGGCTACAGCGAGGGACTGCACGCAGGCCGTGCCGACCGCGAGGATGGCTGGGGCTACGATTACCGCGGCAGCTACGGCTACCAGGACGCCAGCTACGGCTACGAGGGCTACTACATCAGCCACGACCAGTACGCCTACTACTTCCGCCAGGGCTTCGAGCGCGGCTACGAGGACGGCTATTACGGCCGCCACCGCTACGGCAGCCGCGGCAGCGACGGCAACTACACGGTCCTGGCCGCGGTGCTCGGCGTGATCCTGGGGCTGCACCTGATCAACTGACGGCAGCCAGCCGCAGACATGCCATCGCGGCGCCCGGACCTCCGGGCGCCGCGCGCTTTACAGGACATCGGCGTCGATGACGCCCCGGGAAGGAGCGTCCCGGCGGGCTGTCGGGTCATCAGGCTGTCGCGAGGGTGCGGCGTGCGAACTGCAGCATGCGGCATGCGGCATGCGCGATTGTCCTGCCCGCGTCGCCGTCGCGCCCGGTCGATCACGCGGCCGCTGACGATCATCCGCCATGCGGCGGCCACCCGGCCGCGCCGCTCAGCGCAGCTGGCTGTCCTTGCTCCCGCGCCGGTTGTAGCCGCTGTCCTGCCCGTCCTCGCGTTCCTGCGCTTCCTGGCAGGCGATGCACAGGCGCACGCCGGGCATGGCCTCGCGCCGGGCATCGGGAATCGGCGCGTCGCATTCCTCGCAGTGACGCAGCCCCGGGCCCGTGGGCAGGCGGCTGCGGGCGCGCTTGATGGCGTCCTTCACCGTCGCGTCGATCTGATCCTGTACGGCACCATCGCCGGCCCAGCCGGTGGCCATGGCATGCACCTCGAATCTGCAGCGGATTGCCGAGGATATCAGTCGGGCGATGACCGCCAGCGGAAGCGCCGGCCGCCGTTCCCCCTGCCGCCGGCGACGGCACATGGCCCCGGCCGGAAAAAGGCATAGACTGGCCGCAGCCACCGCGTCCGCGCGCCCGAGGGAGGATTCGGGATGATCGCCTGGTTGCTTGCCGTTTCACTGGGGCTGTCCGCGGCCGCCGCGGAAGCGCACACCGTTCCGGGTCCGGATCCGGTGCCGCAGCCCGAAGCGGTGCTCGCGGTTCCGCCCGCGCTGCGCGCGCAGCTGCAGACGCACGTGCTCGATGCCAGCGACCTGCCGCCGCGCCGGCTCGAACTGCTGGTCGATTTCATGTTCGACGACGACGGGCTGGGCCTGCGCTACCGCCACGATGCCACGTACACCGTCGCCGAGGCCCACGCCCGGCGCGAGGCCAACTGCCTGACCTTCAGCCTGGTCGCCATCGTCCTGGCGCGGGAAGCGGGCCTTGAGGCCTACGGCCAGGAGCTGCGCGACGCGCTGAGCTGGCAGCAGCAGGGCGACAACATCGTGCTGAGCAACCACGTCAACGCCGGCGTCCGCATCCAGCAGCGCCGCTTCACCATCGACGTGGCCGCCGACCAGGTGCTCGCGCGCGACCCGCCGCGGCGCATCGGCGACGGGCAGCTGCTGGCGATGTTCTACAGCAACCGCGCCATGGAGCGGGTGCTGGCGGAAGATCTCGCCGGCGCCCTGCCCTACATGCAGCTGTCGCTGCAGCTCGATCCCTTGTCCCCCACCGGCTGGAACAACGCCGGCGTGATCCATCTGCGCAGCGGCGACAACGCCGGCGCCGAACGCGACTACCTGCGCGCGCTGGAGCTGCGGCCCAGCCACCTCGGCGCACTCTCGAACCTGGCCGCGCTGTACCGCCAGCAGGGGCGCACGGCGGCGGTGGAACGGCTGCTGCGGCAGTCGCGCGCGGTGATGCGGCGCGACCCCTTCCAGCAGTTCATCAGCGGCCACGAGGCCGAAAAACGCGGCGACTATGCCCAGGCGATCCGCTACTACCGGCAGGCCATCCGCCTGCACCGCGGCGAACTGCGCTTCCACGAGGCGCTCGCCCGCGCCTACCTGCACGTCGGCAACACCCGCGCCGCGGCCAGGGCACTGCAGAAGGGCGCGGCGCAATCCGACGATCCGCGCGGCGCGCGCTACCAGGCCAAGCTGGACCGGCTCAGGGCGACGCAGCCCCGGCGCTGAGCACGCAGCCGGGGCGCCTCATCCGGCCACGCGCGAGGCGTGCCAGGCGCGCAGGAGTTCCGCCTCCTGTTCGCGCGACATTCCGGCGCCCAGCCGGGCCTGGCGCTCGGCCGGCAGGCTGCGGAACCACGCCATCAGGTCCGCCACCGTGGTCGCCAGGGGGCGGAAGCGCAGGCCGGCGGCAATGGCACGCGCGTTGTCGACCGCACCATAGCCGGCGAAGGGGCCGCCGCCGGCGTACACCCAGATCGGCAGGCCGCCGGCGGCATCGTGCCGGGCCAGGAATTCCGCCGGCACATGGGTGAAGCTGGCCCTGCCGCCGGTCACCGCGTGGCAGCCGTGGACCATGGCGTCGGTACCGAGCACGTAGTCGGGGCCGCAGGCGTTGAAGGTGCCGGTGGTGCCGTTCTCGGCCAGGCGGATCATCCATTCGCCCAGGTCGCGGCCGTCGATGATCTGCACCGGATCGCTGCCGTCGCCGGGCACCAGCACTTCTCCGCCCTGCGCGATCCGGTGCGGCCAGTAGGTGAAGCGGTCCGAATCGTCGCGCGGACCGACGATGTAGCCGGGGCGGACGATGGTGACGCGGTCGCCGAACTGCCGGCGCGCCTCCGCCTCGCTCAGCGCCTTCAGCGGGCCGTAGAGGTTCTCCACGTCGGCCATCAGCGACTCCCGGGTCTCGGCCATCGCGTCCTTGCCCTTGTAGGGCGCGAGCGCGGCCTCCTCGGTCATGCCGGGCTTCGAGCCATCGGCGTACACCGAGATGGTCGAGATGAACAGATACTGGCCGATGTTGCCCCGGAGCACTTCGCCTGCATCGCGCACCCAGAACGGGAGCGTGGTCGGGTTGTCGATGCACACGTCCCACCTGCGGCCGCGCAGCGCCGCAAGATCACCCGTATTGCGGTCGCCGTGCAGTTGCTCCACCTCGCCCTGCCATTCCGGCGACGGCCGCCTGCCGCGGTTGAACAGCGTGACCCGGTGGCCGCGCGCGAGCGCGTACTGCACCTGGAACGGGCCTGTGAATCCGGTGCCGCCCAGAATCAGGATGTCCAGCGGTCTTGCGGCGCGCGGGATGCCGGTGCCGACACTGGAAGAGGACGCGGAGGCGAAGGACGGCAGCGCGGCCGAGGCGGCGGCAAGCGCGCCGAGCTTGAACAGATCGCGACGGCTGGTGGACATGACGGGCTCCGCTGGGGGTTGCCGGCAGTCTTGCACCCGGCGGACGGCCGGTGCGCATGAAGGAAGTCGTGGTGACGACCGGGCGGCAGATGCCGCCTCGGGAAGTGCGGCCGCACGGGCGCGACCGGTGCCGGCGCGGCGGAGGATGGAGGGGCGTTCGCCCGGGCGGGAATGCGGACTGACCCCCACCCCGACCCTCCCCCGCGCTGCGGCGGAGGGAGGGAATCCCGGCCCTCCCGCTGCACGGGGAGGGAGACTCCGGGCCTTACCAGATCCGGACGCGATCCTCCGGCGCGATCCACAGCCGGTCGCCTTCGGTCACGCCGAATGCGTCGTACCAGGCGTCGATGTTGCGCAGCGGGGCGAAGGCGCGGATGTGGCCCGGCGAGTGGGTGCCGTTGACCAGCTGCTGGCGCAGGGCGTCGTCGCGCCACAGGATCCGCCACACCTGCGCCCAGCCCAGGAACAGGCGCTGCTCGCCGCTGAAGCCGTCGATCACCGGCGCCGGCTTGCCGTCGAGCGAGCGTCGGTAAGCCTCCAGCGCGATGGTCAGGCCGCCGAGATCGCCGATGTTCTCGCCCATCGCCACGCGGCCGTTGATGTGCATGCCCGGCAGCGTCGGAAACTCGTAGGCCTCGTACTGCGCACCTAGCTTCGCCGCCTGCACCTCGAACTTGGCCGCGTCCTCAGCCGTCCACCAGTCGCGCAGCACGCCGGCGCCGTCGGACTTGCGCCCCTGGTCGTCGAAGCCGTGGATGATCTCGTGGCCGATCACGCCGCCGATGGCGCCGTAGTTGACCGCAGGATCGGCGTCGGGATCGAAGAACGGCGGCTGCAGGATCGCGGCCGGGAACACGATCTCGTTCTTGACCGAGTTGTAGTAGGCGTTGACCGTCTGCGGCGGCATGCCCCACTCGGCCTTGTCCACCGGCTGGCCGATGCGGGCGCGGCGGTAGTCCCATTCGAACTGGCGCGAGCGCATCGCGTTGCCGAACACGTCGCCGGCCACGACCTCCAGCGCGCTGTAGTCGCGCCACTTGTCGGGATGGCCGATCTTCAGCCCGAACCCGGCCAGCTTGGCGCGCGCCTCGGCCTTGGTCGCCTCGCCCATCCACTCCAGCGCGTCCAGCCGCGCGCCCATCGCCGCCTTCACGTTGGCGACCAGGTCGTCCATCTTGGCCTTGGCGTCGGCCGGGAAGTACAGCGCCACGTAGTCGCGACCGACGGCCTCGCCCATCGCCCGCTCGACCACGTCCACACCGCGCTTCCAGCGCTCGCGCGGCTCGGGCTGTCCGGACAGGAACTTCTCGCGGAACTCGTAGTGGGCGTTGACGAACGGGCTCGACAGCAGCGGCGCCGACTGGTTGACCAGGTGCGTGGCCTGCCAGGCCTTGAGCGTGTCGAGGTCCGCTTCGGCCCAGATCGCGGCAAGCTGCGGGATCGCGGTGCTCTGGCGCACCACGGCGACCGGGGAGTGGTCCACGCGCGAGGCCGCGAAGAAGTCGGCCCAGGGGAAACCGGGCGCCACGGTGGCGAAATCGGCCAGCGCGACCGGGTTGTAGGTCTTGTCGCGATCGCGGCTCTGCGCACGGGTCCAGTGCGCCTGGGCGATCTTCGTCTCCAGCGCCAGCACCGCGCTGGCGCTGGCCGCGGGATTCTTCCAGCCGCCCAGCTCCAGCAACTGCTGCATGTACGCCAGGTAGCGCTCGCGCTGCGGCGCGAAGTTCTCGCGCAGGTACATCTCGCGGTCGCCCAGGCCCAGGCCGGACTGCGACAGGTACAGGGTGTAGCGGTCCGGATCGCGCTGGTCGTCGGACACGAACAGGCCGAACATGCCGCCGCCGAAGCCGCCGCGCGAGGCGATCACGCGCGCCAGCGCCGCCTTGTCGGGCGCGCCCGCCAGTTCAGCCAGCAGCGGCTGAAGGGGCTTGCCGCCCAGCGCCTCGATCGCGGCCTCGTCCATGAACCCGCGGTAGAGCGCGGCGATCTTCGCCGCATCGCCGCCGCTGGCCGGGTCCGCCTCCGGATAGGCCTCGACCAGGGCGCGCACCCGCGCCTCGGAGAGGTCGCGGAGCAGGCGGAAGTTGCCGTAGCTCGACTGGTCGGCGGGGATCGTCGTGGTCCTGGCCCAGTTGCCGCTGGCGTAGGCGAAGAAGTCATCGCCCGGATCCACGCTGCGGTCCATGCCCGCGGTGTCGAAGCCCCAGGTACCGAAGCGCTGGGCCTCGATGCGGTCGATGTCGCCACCCGCGCCGTTTTCGGCGAACAGCGCCTGCATGGTGCAGGCCTGGTCGAGGCAGGCGCGGGAGTCGTGGGCCGTCGCCTGCGCGGCCAGTCCCAGGGCCAGCAGGGTCGCGGCGGAAAGCAGGGTCTTCTTCAAAGCGGAACTCCGGTTCAGGATCGGGAATGCGGCCGGCGGCGCCGGCGCGAGTACCGTTCAGGATACCGCCCGAGCGCACCGGGCCGCCCCTGCCGGAGGTTGGGCAGCCGGGGCAATGCCGGGGACCGGGTCCCGCACGGACCGGCGAGGCCAGACCGCAGCGGAATCGGGGTCCGGGGCGCGGCAGCGCCCGGCCGTCGGGTCCGCACCGGCCCATGGCCGGGGGTCAGCCACCATTTGACGCGTCAAATGAGCCGGGCGCTGCCATTGCGCCCGCCACCGCTCAGACCACCGCGGTCACCACGATCTCCACCTTCCAGGCCGGATTGGCCAGCCTGGCCTCCACCGTCGCCCGCGCCGGCGCGCTGCCGGGCACCACCCAGGCGTCCCAGGCGCGGTTCATGCCCTCGAAGTCGGCGATGTCGGCCAGGTAGATCTGCGCGCGCAGCAGGCGGCTCCTGTCGCTGCCGCAGCGCGCCAGCAGCTCGTCGATTTCCGAGAGCACTTCCCGGGTCTGGGTCTCGATATCGGCGTCCGGCGTCAGCGGCACCTGCCCGGCCAGGTAGGCGATGCCGCCGTGGATGCTCGCTTCGGACATGCGCTTGCCGGCATCGATGCGCTGGATCATCTGTGGGTTTCCTTTGGCCGCGGCGGGAGAAGGCGGCATCCTGCGGCGCCGCGGCGGCGATGACAAGCCGCCGCCCGGCCGCGGTCGGGGCGCCTCAGGCCGGCCGCAGCACCGGCTCCAGCAGCCGGAAGGTGCCGGCGTCGGCATCCATCTCCGCGCGCCCGCCGACCGGCACGATGAACTGCCGCGGGATGTGCCCGATCATCGCACCGCGGTAGGCGGGGATGCCCAGTGGCGCGATGTGGTCGGCGAATATCTGGTCGAGGTTGAGCGAGCCGAAGCCGTCGCCCGGGTCGCAGTCGGTGCATTCGCCGAAGATGAAGCCGGCGATGCGGTCCAGCGCGCCCATGAGCTTGAGCGTGCTGAACATGCGGTCAACGCGGTACGGCGCCTCGGCCACGTCCTCCAGGAACAGGATCCTGCCGTCGAAATCGGGCAGGTAGGGCGAGCCGGCCAGGGCGGTGAGCACGGTCAGGTTGCCGCCCACCAGTTCGCCCTGCACCTTGCCGCCGGTGATCGTGCGGGTACGGTTGCGGCGCTGCACCAGCTCGTCGCCGGGATCGTCGAGGTTCTGGAAACGCACCAGTTCCCGCTCGAAGAACAGGCGGCGGAACTGGTCGGCGTTGAAGCGGTTCCAGCTGCCTGAACCGTTCGGCCCGTGGAAGGTGACCAGCCCGGTCCGGGCCTGGATCGCGCAGTGCAGCGCGGTGATGTCGGAATAGCCCAGCAGCACCTTGGGGTTGCGCCGGATCAGGTCGTAGTCGAGCAGCGGCAGAAGCCGCGCCGCGCCGGACCCGCCGCGCACGCAGACCACCGCATCGATCGCATCGTCGGCGAACATCGCATTGAGATCGGCCGCGCGCTCGGCATCCGTGCCCGCCAGGTGGCCGTAGCGCGAGGCGAAATGCTTCCCGGTGCGGACCCTGAATCCCAGCGCCTCCATCACCTCCTGCGCCAGCTGCAGGTTGAACGGCTCCTCCATCGCCGCCGACGGGCTCACCAGGCCGACGGTGTCCCCCTTCGCCAGCGCCCGCGGCAGCAGGCGTCCGGCCGGAGTCCCCCCGCTGGCCGCCGCTGCCGCGCCCAGGCCGCCCGCGAGCGGAAGCGTCGCCGCCAGGGCCGCGTTGCCGATGAACTGTCTCCTGCGCATCTGGTCGCCCGTCGTTCCCGAAGATCGCCCCAGATTACCCAAACGCGCAGGCTGCTGCCCGCCTCGCCCGGCCCCGCCGCGCGATCCCGGAGTGCCGGAGGGCGGCACTGCGTACACTGTGCATTCAATCCACAGCGGGACCGCCCATGGCCAAACCCAATTATTCGTACGAGAAACGTCAGCGCGAGCTGGCCAAGAAGAAGAAGCAGGACGAGAAGGAGGCGAAGAAGCGCGCCGCACGGGAAGAGGCGAATCCGGAGACGCCACCCCGGGAATGAGCGCCACGCCGCCACCGGGGGTGCGGATCTGGGTCGATGCCGACGCCTGCCCCGGCCCGGTCAGGGACATCCTGTTCCGCGCCGCCGATCGCGCCCGGGTCCAGGTCACCCTCGTCGCCAACCAGTGGCTGCGCACGCCCGCATCGCGATTCATCTCCGCGCTGCAGGTCCAGGGCGGCTTCGATGCCGCCGACGATCTCATCGCCGAGCGCGCCGGGCCCGGCGACCTGGTGGTCACCCAGGACATCCCGCTCGCCGCCCGCGTGCTCGCCAGCGGAGCCGACGCCCTGAACCCCCGCGGCGAGCGCTTCACCGCCGACAACATCGCCGAGCGCCTTTCGGTGCGCGATTTCCTCGATCAGCTCCGCGGCGCCGGCGTGCAGACCGGTGGTCCGGCCGCCTTCGGCGCCCGCGACCGGCAGGCCTTCGCCGCCCAGCTCGACCGCTGGCTGGCGAAACGCGGCTGAGCGGGCGGCCCGTCCCGCAGACCTGCCCCGGATGCGGGGCGATGCGGCGAGTCCCGCTCCGGCCCGCCCCACCCCACCCTCAGGAAGCGGCGTGCCAACGGCTTCCATCGGGCGCCATGCGCACGCGCGGTGCGATCACCACGTTGCGCTGTTCGCTCATCAGCTGCAGCTCGCGGTCCTGGATCATCGCGGTCAGGCGCATGCCGCGCTCGAGCAGCGCGACGCTGGCTTCCACGTCTTCGGGCGCCAGGTCGATCACCACCAGGTTCTTCAGCCGCGACAGCGCCGGTCCGGCCTTGCCCCACCAGATCTCCGCGCTGTTGCCGGAGTAGGTCACCACCACCGCCTCGCCGGCACGGGCGCTGGCGCGGCGGATCCGGCTCTCGTCGGGCTGGCCCAGGTCGATCCAGCGCTCGATGTCGCCGGTGTAGTCGCGCTGCCACAGGTCGGCGTCCCCGTCGACGCCGAGCCCGCGCCCGAATTCGAGCCGCTCATCGGCGAACAGCGCGAACGCGATCAGCCGCACCATCAGCCGCGCCGGCGTTTCCGACGGATGCCGGGCCAGGGTGAGGTTGTGGGAGGCGTAGTAGTGCCGGTCCAGATCGGTGACCTGGAGCTCCAGCCGGTGGATCGTCGAATTGGGCGCCATCGGCCTGCGCGGCAGCGGGAAGGGCGCGATTGTATTCGCCACCGGCGTCAGCCATGCGACACCGCGCCTTCCGCACCGCCCGCGCGAAACCCCGGCCATCGCCGGAGGCGGGGGATCCGCTCAGCGACGGGGCGCCTGCGCCACCTCCGCCTCCACGCCGTCCCGGGCCTGCCGCAGCAGCGCCAGCAGCCGTCGCTGCGCCGGCGCCGGGCAGCCCTGCAGCAGGCCATCGGCCACCTGCTCCTGCAGCCCGCGCAGGCGCGCGAACAGCTCCCGGCCCTGCGCACCCAGGTGCAGACAGCGCACGCGCCGGTCGTCCGCGGCGGCGCTGCGCGTGAGCCAGCCGCGCTGCTCCAGTTGCGCCAGCAGGCGCGCCATCTGCGCCTTGTCGGCCTGGCTGTGCTCGACCAGCTCGCGCTGGGTGATGCCCGGCTGCCGGCCCACGCGCATCAGGACGCGCATGTCGTTGAAGCCCAGCTCCGGATGCACCGCCTCCATCGCGTGCCGCATCCGCGTTCGGAACAGGTGCTGGAGCGCGTGCATGGCGTCGAAGACAGCGACCGGCAGCGGAGTGTTCATGAGGTCCGTTAGTTGACAAAATCAACTTATTTGAACAATAATGGCGCCCGCTTTCAACTCCCCCGGACACCATGCCCAGCGTCGAGACCCGCCCCCTCCAGCGCGTGCGTCACCCCTTCCGCGCCCGCCATGTGCAGCTGCTCGCCCGCGAAGCGCTCAGCCCCGGCTTCCTGCGCCTGACCCTCGGCGGGCCGGAGCTGCACGACTTCGTCAGCGCCGGCTTCGACGACCACGTCAAGCTGATCCTGCCGCAGGCGGGGCTGGCGCGGCCGAACCTGCCGCAGATGGTCGACGGCCGCCCGCACATCGAGGGCGAGCGCCCCACCATGCGCGACTACACCCCCCTGCGCTTCGACCCGGCCGCCAACACCCTGCTGATGGACTTCGCCATCCACGGCAGCGGACCGGCCGCGGAATGGGCGCGCACCGCCCCGCTCGGGCAGTGGCTGGGCCTGGCCGGCCCGCGCGGCAGCCTGCTGATCCCCGACGACCTGGACTGGCAGTGGCTGCTCGGCGACGAGACCGCCATGCCGGCGATCGAGCGCCGCCTGGCCGAACTGCCCGCCGGCGCCCGCGCCCTGGTGCGCGTGCAGACCGCCGATCCCGCCGACCGCCGCGAGTGGAGCAGCGCCGCCGACGTCGACCTGCAGTGGGTCGATTCGCTGGACGACGCGGTGGAAGCGCTTGATATCCCCGCAGGCAAAGGCTTCATCTGGGCCGCCGGCGAGAACCGGATCATGGGCCGCCTGCGCAGGCAGCTGACGGCCCGGCCCGGCGCCGACCCGCGCCGCATGCGCATCGCCGCGTACTGGAAGCAGGGCGAGGCCGGGCACCACGAGGAGATCGGCGCCGGCAACTGAGCACCGCCGACACCCTTGCCGCCGCGCGGCCGGCGCCCTCCGTCGGCCGCACACGCCCCGCGGGCAGTCGCGCGGCGCCGCACACCCAATCCCTTCCCTGCGCGCATCCGCGCGGCTCCGCCGCCGGGCGCCGCTGCACGCCCCTGCCATCCCCGCTTCCCGAAGGTTCCCCTCGCCCATGACCCGACCCGCGCCCCGCCCGCGGCGGGCAGCCCGCAAGCTGCCGGCCCGCTTCACCCCGTTCGCATTCGCGTTCTACATGGCCCTGATCATGGCCCTGCTGATGTGCTGCGCGATCGTGGCCGCGCATTCCGGCTTCGGCGGGGACTACTGGCTCCGGGTGGGCCACGCCTACGCGGTGGCGATGCCGCTGGCGTTCTTCTGCGTGATCCTGGTCCGCCCGCTGGTCTCGCGGCTGGTCGCGATCACGGTCCACGGCCCCTGATCCCCCGCGGCGCCCCGCACCCGGGCATCGCGTTGGCCATCGGTGCAGCGATCTTCGGGCAAAGTAGCGCCCCCTGCCCCGATACCCGCCCGCCCCGCCCATGACGGCCCGTTCCCCCGACGCACGCGACATCGCATGAGCCGCACGTCGGACCACAGCCAGACCGGGGCCGGGCCCTGGAGCGAGCGCCGGCAGCCGTGGATCGCGGCCGCCGCCAGCGCGCTGTTCCATCTGCTGGTCCTGCTGTTCGCGCTGCATGCCCCCAGCCCGGTGATGACGCCCCCGCAGGGCGCCAACAGCGGCAGCTGGGTACAGGTGGACTTCATCGGCGAATCCGACGATCCCGAGCCGATCCCCTCGGTACCGCCGCCCTCAGCCGCGCCCGCCCCGGCGCCCCCGGCCTCCCGCCTGCGCACCACTCCGGTCCCGCTGGCCGACGCCGCGCCGGTGCCGGACCGGACCACCCCGCCCGCCCCCGCCGCCACCCCGCCCCGGCCTCCGGCTTCGGTGCCGCAGACCTCCCGCCGGCGCCCCGAAGCCCGCGGCCAGCCGCCCGGCCTGATCGTGCAGGAACTCGCCCCCGACGCCCCCGGCCCGATGCACGGCCCGGCCACCGCGCGCGGCCACAGCCGCGACCCGCAGCCCGCCGAATCGAGCCTGGAGCTGGAGGGTTTCCACGTCTACTACGACCTGAGCAGCGAGCCGCGATTGCGCCGATGGAAGGAACAGGGGATGACCGAACTGTTCCTGCCCCTGCCCGGCTCCCGCAACTACATGGTCTGCCCGCTCGAGGTCGCGCTCAGGCGCGACTCCGGCAAATGCCGCGCCCTGCCCTCGGACTCCCCGGAGCTGGCGGACATCGGCGACGCCCGCGAGGTGATCCAGGTCATGCAGGTCTACCGCCGCGGCGAACTCGTCTGGCGCGGGCCGGGGCCGTACCGCTAGGCCAGCCGCTGAACGACTGCCGTCTTCCCCGCGAAGGCGGGAGGCGCTTCCCAACAGCGCGGAGCCCTGATCATCCATGGACGTTGACCCGCCGGGAATCCAGGCCCAAGGATGACCGGACATTCGTCCGTTGCAGAGCGCTTCCCGTGTTCGCGGGAACGCGCCGAGGGCGACCTGAGCAGCGTTGCCCTAAAGCGGGCGCATGGCCACTTCGCGCACGTAGCTTTCTGCGTCGAACACGCCACGCAACTGGGTGAAGGCCATGTCCAGATCACCGGAGCCGCTGCCGCGCTGCCTGATCTGGTTGACGACACGGTCGCCGATCGCGGACAGCAGACCACCGCTGATCGATTCGCGCATCTCGCCCAATGCCTGCCGCATCTCCAGCGTGGCGGCCATCGGCAGGCCACGGCTCTGCAGCCAGGTACCGAACAGCATGCTGGCCATTTCGGTGGCGGCGCGCGCGCCGACCTCCCTCTCCATTTCCCGCTGTGCCTGGGCCCGCGCTTCCGGCCCCAGGTTCCCGTCGGCGGTCACGGCGGTGTTGATCAGGCCGCCCGCCATGTTCGCCTGCACGCTGATCAGTCCGATCGCGAGGTTCTGCGAGGTGCTCAGCTGCTGGGTCGTGCCGACCATGCTGCGCCCCACGGTATTCAATCCACGCGGGATCAGGATGTTGGTGGTGACCGCGATGGACGTGCTGACTGCGGCATTGCCCATGGCCTGGCGCATGGTCTGGTTGGCTGCCAGGTTGTCCTGGGTGTTCCCGGTGAAGGTCAGTCCAGTGCCCGCCGCACCCACGCCCAGTGCCGCGCCGCCGGACAGGATGGTGGCACCGACCATCAGGATGCCGGCGGAAGCATCGCGCACGAACCTGGCCGCGGACAGTGCGTTTTCCCAGCCGTTGACATTGCTGTCGATGGCGCGGGCCGTCTCCCGGGTGGCATTGGCGAGCATCTCGCGGTAGTGCGTGGCGGCGCTCTGGCCGTCCTCCCGGACGTGGACGAGATATCCGTAGAACCGCTGCGGGTCGCTGGTGCACTCCCGCAGGATGTTCCGGGTATAGATGGCCGCATCGTTGGTGGCGGCGTCACGCAGGCCGGTGAAGTTGGTTTCCACCTGGGTCAGGGTGGGCAGCAGCAGGCCGCGCGAGCTCCGCACGATGCGGCTGCGCTGGACCAGTTGCCGTTCGTAGTGGTTGGACCGGATCAGGTGGGCGCAGCCTTCCGGGTTGATGGCCCAGCCGCGTCCACGCCCATCCGCGTAACTCATCCAGGCCATCGGGAGATCTCCCATGTCTTGGGCCGCATGCGACATGCGGTTTCGAGCATCCGGAATTCAAGCGTCCTGCCCGGCCAGTCTGGCGTGCAGGCGGCGGTCGTGCAAGCGCGGGCCGGGGCGAATTCGGACGAGCGCGCCGCTCCACGGTCCGGCACGGCGAGCTATCCCCCCCCCGGGCAATCCAGATCACGACCTTCTCCTGGTCAAGGTCCGTCCGCCTTCCCCATGGTCCAATGGAGCCTGCCGCGGCGCACACGTAGCGTTGGCGAGGGTATGTGCGGTTGCCGCAATCTCCGCGAAGACGGGGAACGGCCCACGGTTGATCTGCCGGAGCATCCGGCACGAGCGAGGGAGCAGGAATCCATGACCGGTCCAGACCAGCGGCCGCTGCGCCGCCAGGGCAAGCGCGTCTCCGCGGCCGACGCCGTGCGGCTGATCCGCGATGGCGACACCGTGGCCACCGGCGGCTTCGTCGGCATCGGCTTCCCCGAGAACCTCGCCGTCGCCCTCGAGCAGCGCTTCCTCGACGAAGGCAACCCGCGCGGCCTCACCCTGGTCTACGCCGCCGGCCAGGGCGATGGCCGCGAGCGCGGGCTCAACCACCTCGCCCACGAAGGCCTGGTCGCACGCGTGATCGGCGGCCACTGGGGCCTGGTGCCCGGCCTGCAGAAGCTCGCCGTGGACAACCGCATCGAAGCCTGGAACCTGCCCCAGGGCGTGATCTCGCACCTGTTCCGCGACATCGCCGCCGGCAAGCCCGGGCAGGTCACCCGAGTCGGCCTGGGCACCTTCGTCGATCCGCGCCACGGCGGCGGCCGCCTCAACGCCCGCACCACCGGAGAGCGCGTGAAGCTGCTCCACATCGACGGCGAAGTCTTCCTCTACTACCCCACCTTCCCCGTCCACGTCGCCCTGGTCCGCGCCACCACCGCCGACCTCGACGGCAACCTGACCATGGAGCGCGAGGCGCTCACGCTCGAGGCGCTGTCGATCGCCATGGCCGCGCACAACAGCGGCGGGATCGTGATCGCCCAGGTCGAGCGCATCGCCGAGAACGGCAGCCTGCCGCCGCGCATGGTCAAGATTCCCGGCACCCTGGTCGACGCCGTGGTGGTGGCCGAACGCCCCGAGTACCACCAGCAGACCTTTGCCGTGCCCTACGACCCGGCGTACTCGGCCGAGCTGCGCGTGCCCGCGGCCAGCGTCGCGCCCATGGCCGCCGGCCCGCGCAAGACCATGGCCCGCCGCGCCGCGCAGGAGCTGCGCCCCAACGACATCGTCAACCTCGGCATCGGCATGCCCGAGGGCGTGGCCGCGGTGGCCGCCGAAGAGAAGATCATCGACCTGATCACCCTCACCACCGAGCCGGGCACCATCGGCGGCATTCCCGCCGGCGGCCTCAGCTTCGGCGCCGCGGTGAACGCGCAGGCGGTGATCGACCAGCCCTACCAGTTCGACTTCTACGACGGCGGCGGCCTCGACATCGCCGTGCTCGGCATGGCCCAGACCGACGCCGAGGGCAACGTCAACGTCAGCCGCTTCGGCCCGCGCCTGGCCGGTGCCGGTGGCTTCATCAACATCAGCCAGAACGCGCGGCGCCTGGTTTTCATCGGCAGCTTCCAGGCCGGGCGCGGCGACACCGCCACGCGCAAGTTCGTGCAGCAGGTGGAGCACCGCACCTTCTCCGCGCGCGAGGCCCTGCGCCGCGGCCAGCCGGTGCTCTACGTCACCGAGCGCTGCGTGTTCGGCCTGCACGAATCGGGCCTGCAGCTGCTGGAAATCGCACCGGGCGTGGACCTGGAGCGGGACATCCTGGCGCACATGGACTTCCGCCCGGTCATCGGCGATTCCGTGGCCAGCATGGACCCGGCGCTGTTCGGCGACGCGCCACTGGGCCTGCGCGACCACCTGCTCGAACGCCCGCTGGCCGAACGCTTCAGCCTCGACGCCGCCGCCGACACCCTCTACATCGACTTCGAACACCTGCACATCCGCAGCCAGGCCGACATCGACGCGGTGCGCGACCGCGTCCTGGCCCTGGTCGCCCCGCTCGGCCGCCGGGTGCACGCCATCGTCAACTACGACCACTTCAAGCTGCCCGACGAACTCGAGGACGCGTGGGTGGAGATGGTCCGCGCCCTGGTCCGCGAGCACTACACCCGGGTGACCCGCTACAGCGCCACCGGATTCCTGCGGGTGAGGCTGCCGGCCGGGGGGTAAGGCTCCGCGGCGGGCGACCCCGCCGGGCCGGCGAAGCAGCCCTGGCCGCTCCCGCAGCCACCTTGCGTTGACGCTCTGTAATCGGGCCGCCCCCACGCCCCCTTGTCGGCGTCAACCGGACGCCCTCCACGAGCGAGTGCGTCCATCATGGTGCAGATCGTCAATCCCTTCGCGAGTTTCCAGCCGAAGATCAGGGGCAACGTCCAATCGCAATACCCGGAGCTCCGGCCCTGGGAAGCGCTGGGCAGGTACAGGAAGGAAGAGCAGAGGGGCATGCTTTCCTGGGCGGGCGGGGAGGTGCCGGGCATCCCCACAAAGACCAGGATCCCGCCGACGCCACCGCTGGAGCAGATCTTCGGCGACCTGTTCAAGCGACTGTGGAAGACCGGACAGACGCCCACCGGCCCGCAGCGCAACCTGCTGGCACAGCATCGCCCGGTCAGGCCCGGGCAGCCGGCGCCCGCCTACCGCCCCATGCCGTCTCCCACCCGACAGGGGGCCAGCAACATCGCTGTCGCCGGCCAGCAGCCGGGGCCTTCTCACGCCCACCTGATGGGAATCGCCCGCGACTGGGAGCTGCACAAGTCGCTGGAACGCTACAGCGGCTATGCCTTCCGCGGCGATGCGCGCTCCTCGGCGGAGATCAAGCAGGCCGGCGGCTTCCAGCCGTCGGCGACGCGCAACGACGACAGTTTCATCAAGGGCGCGGTCTACGCGCAGTTCTGCGATTACATGTCGCGCAGCCTGCAGATTGACATGAAGAGCGCGGTGAAACCGCAGGAGTTCCTGGCCATCGTGCGCGAGACGATCAAGACCACCGAGGCCCGCGAAGTGTTCCTGCACTACACCGGCTGGCGCACGATGGTGAAGGCCGAGGAACTGCACCTGGGGCGGATGCTCGCCGAGGAGACATTGAAGGCGTACATCTCCACCACCCGTGCGGTTCCTGTGGCCAAGGGCTTTGCCTCTTCGTCCGCGAAGCGCCAGAGCCGGACCGAGGGCTGGGTGTATTGCGTCGCGGTGCTCGGTGGATTCGTGGTCCCGCCGAAGAAGCCCAACAGCTGGACGGCGGACTTCGGTGAACAGGAGATCGCCAAGGCCGGTCCCATTCCCTGGTCATCGGTCGCAGCTGCACGCGCTGTGGACACCAACGGCATGTTCACCGGGGACATCTATGTCCGCGAAGGCTTCGACAAGATCGATCCCGGTGCTTTCGAGCCGATCTTCAAGCTGCTCAGCGGCAAGAAGCAGTAGCGGGAGCGGGCGCATGCCGATGCATGACGCGCCTGCCGCGCCCGAAGCGGTGCCGGGCGTTCGCAGCCACGGCCCCGCCAGGCGCCGCTGGCTGGTGCCGGCGCTGGTCCTGTCCGGGCTGATGGCCGTTCTCCCCGCGTTTGCCCGGGCCCAGGCCCAGGCCGACACCATCCTCGTGGGCGGCAAGATCTGGACGGGCAATCCGGCACGGCCCGAAGCGCAGGCCGTGGCCATCCTCGACGGCAAGGTGGTCGCGGTCGGCGGCGATGCCGAAGTGCGCGCATGGGCCGGTGGCCGGACCCGGGTGGTCGAGCTCCGCGGACGCCGGGTCGTGCCCGGCTTCAACGACGCGCACGTGCACTTCTTCGACGGCGGCCAGGGCCTGGCATCGGTACAGCTGCGCGATGCGCCGTCGCCGGAAGCCTTCCGCGACCGCATCGGCGCGTATGCCGCCAGCCTGGAGCAGGGCCGCTGGGTGCTCAACGGCAACTGGGACCACGAGCGCTGGACGCCGGCGGCGCTGCCCACGCGCCAGCTGATCGATGCGGTCACGCCCCGCAACCCCGTGTTCGTCAACCGTCTGGACGGCCACATGGCGCTGGCCAACTCGCTGGCGCTGGAGCTGGCCGGCATCACCCGCGATACGCCCGATCCACCCGGCGGAAGCATCGTCCGCGACGCGAACGGCGAACCCACCGGCGTGCTCAAGGACGCGGCGATGAACGCGGTGCAGTCAATGATCCCCGAGCCCGGCCCCGACGAGATCGCCACCGCGCTGAGGGCGGCAATGCGCTACGCCAACGAGCACGGCGTGACCAGCGTGCAGGACATGTCCGCCTCGCCGGAGGTCCTTCGCGCCTACCGCAGACTGCTGGCCAACGGCGAGCTGAGCGTGCGCGTCTACGGTGCCCAGCCGCTGGCACGCTGGGAGCGCCTGGCCGGGCCGGGCATTGGCGCCGGCTTCGGCAGCGACATGCTGCGCATCGGCATGCTCAAGGGGTTCGCCGACGGCTCGCTGGGTTCGACCACCGCCCTGTTCTTCGAACCCTACCTGGACGAACCGGGCACCAGCGGCCTGCCCAGCGACGAGCTGGTCGACCGCGCTGCCATGCTCGAGGACATGCTGGGCGCCGACGCCGCCGGCCTGCAGCTCGCCCTGCACGCCATCGGCGACCGCGCCAACGCCACCATCCTGGACATGTTCGCCGAAGTGGCCCGCCGCAACGGCACACGCGACCGCCGCCTGCGGATCGAGCACGCCCAGCACTTCCGCGCCGACGACATCCCGCGGCTGCGGACACAGGGCGTCATCGCCTCGATGCAGCCCTACCACGCCATCGACGACGGACGCTGGGCGGAAAAACGCATCGGCGCAGGGCGCGCAGCGGGCACCTATGCGTTCCGCTCCCTGCTCGACGCCGGCGCCGTGCTGGCCTTCGGCTCGGACTGGTACGTGGCGCCGATGGAGCCGCTGATGGGCATCTACGGCGCGGTCACCCGCAGCACCCTGGACGGCGCCCACCCGGACGGCTGGGTGCCGGAGCAGAGGATAGGCGTGGCCGAAGCGGTGCGCGCCTATAGCGCCGGGTCGGCCTTCGCCGAGGGGCAGGAAGCGGTCAAGGGCACGCTGGAGCCGGGCAGGCTGGCCGATCTGGTGATCCTGTCCGACGACATCTTCGCCATTGACCCGGCCGCCATCCGCCACGTGCAGGTCGATGCCACCTTCCTCGGCGGAAAGCCCGTCTTCCAGCGCAAGCCGGACTCCTCGCCGCGCTGAGACCTGCGACACCCCCACTTGCGCCCCGCTTGATCCAAATCAGTTCCCCCGCCCGTGCCTCTGGTCACGATGGCCCCCGCCAACCTCCGAAAGAGAGATGTGACCATGGATACAACCAGACGACTGTGGTGGGGACTGTCGACCCTGCTCATAGTCACCTTCGCCATCATGTTGTGGATGGGTCGCGAGATCCATCAGCAGGCACCGCCCCTTCCCACGACGATCGCCACCGAGAGCGGGCAGGTCGTCTTCACCAGGGAGGAGCTGGAGACCGGGCGCCAGGTCTGGCAGAGCTTCGGCGGCCAGCAGATCGGCTCGATCTGGGGCCACGGCGCCCTGCTCGCCCCCGACTGGTCGGCCGAGTGGCTGCACCGCGAGGCCATGGCCATCCTCGACGAACGCGCGCAGGCGCAGTACGGCCGCAGCTTCGAAGACCTGCCGGCCGACGACCAGGCCCGGCTCGAAGCACAGCTGCGCCCGGACCTGCGCGGCAACACCTACGACCCGGCCACCGACACCATCATCATCAGCGAGGAGCGGGCCCGCGCCATCGCCACGGTGAGCGCGCACTACGACAGCGTGTTCTCCGACGACCCGGCCAGCGCGGAGCTGCGCGAGATCTACGCCCTGCGCGAGAACCCGATCCCGGACGCCGAGCACCGGCGGCTGATGTCGGGTTTCTTCTTCTGGGCCTCGTGGGCCACGGTCACCGAACGCCCGGGCAGCGAGATCAGCTACACCCACAACTTCCCGCACGACCCGGTGGTCGGCAACACGCCCACCGCCAGCAGCCTGATGTGGTCGCTCTTCAGCATCCTGCTGATGATCGCCGGCATCGCCCTGCTGGTCTGGCACTACGCCGCCTACCACGGCAAGGAAGAGCCGCTGGTGCCGCCGGCCCGCGACCCCACGCGCAGCATCGTGGTGACGCCGTCGATGCGCGCGGTCGGCAAGTACTTCTGGCTGGTGATGGCGCTGTTCCTGGTGCAGATCCTGCTCGGCGCCACCACCGCGCACTACCAGGTCGAGGGCCAGGCCGCCTATGGCCTGCCGCTGGCCGAATACCTGCCCTACACCCTCACCCGCACCTGGCACACGCAGCTGGCGATCCTGTGGATCGCCACCGCCTGGCTCGGCACCGGCCTGTACCTGGCGCCGGCGATCTCGGGACATGAGCCGAAGTTCCAGCGTTTCGGCGTGAACTTCCTGTTCGTGAGCCTGATCGCGATCGTGGTCGGCTCCTTCGCCGGACAGTGGATGGCGGTGATGCAGAAGCTGGGCCTGGCCCACAACTTCTGGTTCGGCCACCAGGGCTGGGAATACACCGACATCGGCCGCTTCTGGCAGATCTACCTGTTCATCGGCCTGATGCTGTGGCTGGGGCTGATGGGCCGGGCGCTGTGGCCGGCGCTCCAGCGCAAGGACGAGATGTCCTCGATCGCCGGACTGCTGTTCCTGTCGGTGGTCGCGATCGGCCTGCTGTACGCGGCCGGCCTGATGTGGCGCGAGCACTCGCACATCTCGATCATCACCTACTGGCGCTTCTGGATCGTGCACCTGTGGGTGGAGGGCTTCTTCGAGGTGTTCGCGGTCGCGGTGATCAGCTTCATCTTCGTCAAGCTGGGGCTGGTGCGCGGCAAGTCGGCGACCATCAACGTGCTGTTCGCCACGATCATCTTCATGGCCGGCGGCGTCCTGGGCATGTTCCACCACCTGTACTTCTCGGGGACGACCACGGCGATCATCGCGGTGGGCGCGAGTATCTCGGCGCTTGAAGTCGTACCGCTGGCGCTGATCGGCCTGGAAGCGCACGACACCTGGAAGAACAGCCGCGCCACGCCGTGGATGGAACGCTACAAGTGGCCGATCATGTTCTTCCTGGCGGTGAGCTTCTGGAACCTGATCGGCGCCGGCCTGCTCGGCTTCCTGATCAACACCCCGATCGCGCTGTACTTCATGCAGGGCACCAACCTCACGGCGGCCCACGGCCACACCGCGCTGTTCGGCGTGTACGGCATGCTTGGCATCGGCCTGATGCTGTACTGCCTGCGGGGCCTCAAGCCCGACCTGGTCTGGCGCGAGGGCCTGCTGCGCAGCGGCTTCTGGGCGCTCAACATCGGCCTGGGCCTGATGACGGTGCTCACCCTGCTGCCGCTGGGCGTGCTCCAGCTCGAGGCCAGCATCGAGAAGGGCTACTGGTACGCCCGCTCGGCCGAGTTCATGGGCCGCCCGATCATCGACGTCCTGGTCTGGCTGCGCACCCCGGGCGACGTGGTCTTCTCCGTCGGCGCGCTGCTGGTGGCGCTGATGGTCGCCTCGCTGTGGCTGGCGCCGGGCCGCAAGCGCGACGTGGTCGACGAGGGACTGGGCAACGAAGCCTGATCCGGCCATATCGCCACTTGAGGGGCGGACCCACGGTCCGCCCCTTTTTTTGGATCTTCCCCCGGTCGGCGGCATCCGGACGCAGGCGATCGCCGTCCAGCTCTCCCTGAACGCGATGATCGCCGCGGTGGGCCGGCACTGCCATGAACCTCGTTCAGCCATCGCGTCGGCCGCAACACTGCCGTCCACCGGCACCGGTCCAACTCCCGTCGCCCCGGATGTCCGCCACGCACGCCACCTGGCGTATGTATAGTTCATTCCGGCGGGCGCGGTGCCCGGTCACGAATCTCGGGAGTTGTCATGGGTCTGATCAAAGCGGTGTCGGGTGCGGTCGGTGGCGTTCTCGCCGACCAGTGGAAGGACTTCTACACGGTTCCGGACGGCCTGCCGTCGACCGCGGCCCTGTTCGCGGCCGTGCCGCGCGGCACCAATGCCGGCCGCGGCTCCAACACCGGCGCGTCCTCGCACATCATCACCAACGGCTCGAAGATCGTCGTGCCCGAGGGCTACGGCCTGCTGCTGTTCCAGGACGGCGCGATCACCGGCTTCGCCGCCGAGCCCGGCGGCTACGAATGGCGCTCGGACGATCCCAACTCCAGATCCGTGTTCGCCGGCGACGGCCTGGTCAGCTCGCTGATCAGCCAGAGCTGGGAACGCTTCAAGTTCGGCGGCCAGCCGGGTGCCCAGCAGGCGGCGTTCTTCGTCTCGCTCAAGGAGCTGCCCGACAACCGCTTCGGCACCCAGTCGGAGATCTACTGGGACGACGGCTTCCTCGGCACCCAGGTCGGCGCCGTCACCCGCGGCTCCTACACGCTGAAGATCGTCGATCCGATCCTGTTCGTGAAGAATTTCGTCCCGGCGAAGTACCTGGCGCCCGGCCAGGTGTTCGACTTCACCGACATCGACAACGCCGCCGCCAGCCAGCTGTTCAACGAGGTCGTCGGCTCGCTCGCCCCGGCGTTCAGCCTCTACACCAACGATCCGGCCAAGGGCAACCGCATCACCCGCCTGCAGCAGGACTCCCTGGGCTTCGCGCAGAGCCTGTCCGACGCCGTCGAGCAGGGCTACCAGTGGCGCTCGGACCGCGGCCTGGCCATCGTCAAGACCGCCATCGTCTCGATCGAGTACGACGCCAACACCCGCGAGCTGCTCAAGACCGTGCAGCGCGCCGACGCGCTCGCCGGTGCCCGCGGCAACTCCAACCTGCAGGCCAGCGTCGCCCAGGGCATCCAGTCGGCCGGCGAACACAGCGGCGCGGCGGGCCTGGTCGGCCTCGGCATGGCCACCGGCATGACCGGCGGCCTGGCCGGTCTGCAGCAGCCGGTCGCCCCGCCCGCTCCGGCGGCGGACGACCCCATCGCCAAGCTGAAGAAGGCCAAGGAGATGCTCGACCTGGGCCTGATCACCCAGGACGACTACGACGCCCTCAAGTCCAAGGCACTGGGCCTGTAAGCGCGACGCGCAGCACCGGCCATGTCGAACACCCGCACCCCGCCGCCGCTGCCGCCCGGCGGCCCCGGCTCGCCGCGCGAGGTTCCGCCGCTCCCCGCGGGCGGCGCGGACCTGCCGTCGGCCCCGCCGCCGCTGCCCGACGGCCCCGGTTCGCCGCAGGACGTGCCGCCCCCGCCGGGCAGCTTCCCGATCGACCCGGACACCCTGCCCGGGGCGATCCGCGACGAGCTGCTCGCGCCCGATCCGGTCGCCATCGATACCGCGGCCGAGGAGCTCAAGGACGGCGCCAACCGCTGTCCCAAGTGCGGCGCCACCGACATCCGCCAGCGTCCCGGCACCGACCTGCTGATCTGCCTGTACTGCCGCAACGAATGGCATGGCGCCCGGGTCGAGGAGGAGTTCGGCTTCGGTGAAGGCATCGCCGACCTGCGCGGCACCGTCATCGCCTCCGGCGCGCGCGACATCGCCGACGACGCCTCCAGCCTGATGAGCTTCAAGTGCACCGGCTGCGGCGCCGAGGTCACGGTCAACACCGAAAGCGCCATGACCGCCCGCTGCCACTGGTGCCGGCACGTGTTCGGCGTCAACGAGCAGGTGCCCAACGGCGCCGTGCCGGATGCGGTGCTGCCCTTCCACATCCGCAAGGAGGACGCGATCGCGCGCATCCGCCAGTTCGTCGACAAGCGGCGGCTGTTCGCGCTCAAGGAGTTCAAGGAACAGTTCACGCCCGAGAACGTCACCGGCGTCTACATGCCCTACATGATCGTCGACGCCAACGTCAGCGCAGCCGTGTGGGGCAAGGGCGAGATCAAGACCCGCGAATACACCCGCGGCACCGACGACAAGAAGAAGACCTACTACGACGCCGACGTCTACCAGGTGGACCGGCAGGTGGATTTCACCGTCGACGACCTGCCGCTGGAATCATCCAGCGAGCGCGGCAACCTCGACGTCAGCGTCAACACCAACAACATCATCAACGCCATCCTGCCGTTCGACACCAAGAACGCGGTCAAGTGGAACGCCTCCTACCTGTCGGGCTTCAGCTCCGAGAAGCGCAACCGGGATGTCGAACACCTGCGCCCGCGGCTGGAGGACCAGCTGCTGTCGATCGCCCGCCACCAGGTCGAGCGGTCGGTCAGCCGCTACGACCGCGGCGTGCGCTGGGAGCAGGAACAGCTCGACGTCCACGGCACGCGCTGGGTGGCGATGTACCTGCCGGTGTGGCTCTACTCCTACCACCAGCCCGGCCGCAACGGCGGCATGCTGCACTACATCGCGGTCAACGGCCGCACCGGCGAAACCATGGGCAGCGTGCCCGTGCAGCACTGGAAGCTGCTCACCGCCGCGCTCACCGTCGGCACCTTCCTCGAAGGCGTCGCCCTCTGGATCCTGGTGACTCTCTGATGAGCGACGAAAGCAGTCTCCTCCTCCTGGGCATCGGCCCCGCCGGCGCCGCGGGACTGTACTGGATGCTGTACCGGTACTACCGCAACACCGACAAGTCGCACGCCTTCGAGCGCGAAACCGCGGTCGAGGCCCAGCCCGTCACCGGCTCGGAGCGCAAGGTCGACACCGTGACCGGCACCCGCGAGAAGCGCATCCGCGGCGACAACGTCCGCGACTACCGCAGGCGCGTGCAGCGGGTCGAAGGCAACACGTCCTGACTCCCGGGCGCCGCGGTGTCGGGGCCGACGCATAGCCGCACACACCTTGTCGTCGTTCCCGTCAAGACTCATTGCCGCACTCCCCACGCCGTCGTTCCCCTCAAGGCTGCATTGCCGCACACACCAGATCGTCGTACCCCTCAAGGCTGCATTGCCGCACACACCAGGTCGTCGTACCCCTCAAGGCTGCATTGCCGCACACACCAGGTCGTCGTACCCCTCAAGGCTGCATTGCCGCACACACCAGGTCGTCGTACCCCTCAAGGCTGCATTGCCGCCAGGTCGTCGTTCCCGCGAAGGCGGGAACCCATGGACTTTGCTCTGTCGTCCAGCGTCCACCGCCACCCGCCTTCGCGGCGACGACGGCCGTGGGCAGGAACGGGGCGGAATCACCCCTGACCGAAGCCTGGATCAGCCGGACCCGGCCCCGGTTTCAGCGTCGGCGCTGCTGCTGCGGACTCCGGCGTCGCTCCCGGCGGCGGCAGCAACTGCGTATACGTCGGCGACCGCATCTCCACCCCGTGCTCGTTGAACACGTCCTGGATGTTCGCGTTCAGGGCCGAATACATCGACAGCATGCGCAGAGCCTCTTCGCAGTAGGCGTTGACCTCGTAGCTGGCGGTGAAGTCGCCCAGCGACTGGTGCAGCACGAAGGGCTTCGGCTCCGCCTTCAGGCCATCCGTACGCGCCACGGCCTCCAGCAGCATGGCCTCCACCTTGCGCCAGGGCACGTCGTAGCCCACGCCGACCACGGCGTGCAGGACCAGGCCGTCGCCGCCCGCCAGCGCCGAGTAATTGACGACGTTGGTGCTGAGGATGCTGGAGTTGGGGATCACCGCGATCTCGTTCTTGGCCGTGCGGATCCGCGTGGTCATCAGCTTGATGTCGTCGACCACGCCCACCACCTCGCCGATCCGGACCAGCTCGCCCTGCTTGAACGCGCCACGGTAGGTCATCGACAGGCCGGCGATCATGTTGGCGATGAAGGACGACGAGCCCAGCGAGAAGATCACGCCCAGGAACAGGGTGACGCCCTTGAACGCCATCGAGTCCGAGCCGGGGATGTAGGGATAGGCCACCACCACCGCCAGCGCGATGATCAAAAAGCGCAGGATTCTGAAGGTGGGCGCGGCCCAGTCGGGGTCGAAGTTCTCCAGGCGGATGCGCCCCAGCTCCACGGCCTTGAAGAACAGCCGGGCCAGCCGGACGATGTAGCGCACCACCACGAACAGCACGGCCAGGAAGACCAGGTCCGGGATCGACGCCACCGCGCCCTGCCACAGCTTCTGCAGCGGGTCGATCACCAGGCCTGCCAGCATCAGCGAGGCCGGGCGCGTCCAGGGGAACAGGCCCAGCACGGCGTGCAGGCAGGCGTAGACCAGCAGCACGACCAGCAGCAGGCGGGCGATCCCCAGCAGGCCGGCCAGCACGGCCCAGACCTGCTCGGCGCGGACCAGCCGGTGCGCCTTGTCCTCCAGGCTCTGCAGTCTGCGCTGCATGCGGCGGTGCGCCAGGCCGGTGCCCCAGCGCGACAGGCGGACGATGGCCCACAGCGCGAGCACCAGCAGCGCGATCGCGGCCAGGGCGAACGCGACGTTGCGGAGCAGGACGGGGCGGCTGCGGTCGTGGCGGTACTGCTCGATGGCCCGCGCGGTGCGACGGACGAAGGTCAGCGCCAGGATTTTGCGATCGACGCCCTCGAACTGGCCGTCAAGGTCGAACATCTCCAGCAGCAGCCGGTCGCCGGCGTACAGCTGGGTGCGGTCGCCCGCGTCGACGGCGCGGACGTCGGTGGCCGCGACGCCGGGGTCGCGGGCGGCGGCGATGATGTTCGCGCGCACGACCGCCGCGCGCTCCTGCGCCGGATACGAGGGGCTCCCGCGCAGCGGGAACAAGGCATTGCCGTCGACGATGACCGGGGCGACGTCCACCGGCCGGGCCGGCTCGCCGTGCTGCGGCGTGGCCGGCTGTGCGAGGGCCGGCTGTGCAAGGGCCACCTGCGCAAGGGCCGGCTGGGCGCAGGCAAGCAGCAGGATGAGCCCCGCCCGGAGCCATGCGGGCAACACTGATTTCACGAATACCCCCAGGGTCCCCGCCCGGATGCCCGCAGGATACTGCGAGGGCGGGGAAAACGGGTCAGGTTCCAAGGTATCCCCACGTTCTCATGCCGGCGAAACCATATGATTGAGCACCGCAGGCGGCAATGCTGCGCGCATGGCACGCCTACCGGGACTCGACCTGTCCGGGATTCCGCAGCACATCGTGCAGCAGGGCGACAACCGCCTGCCCTGCTTCCTGGACAGCACCGACGCGCTGCACGCCCACACGCGCCAGAACAAGGCATTCGGCAACGATTCAATCCGCGCGTCGGATCTCCACCCGCCGGTTGAGCGCCCGACCTTCCGCGGACATGTTCGATGCCACAGGCCGGGCCTCGCCAAACCCTTCCGACACCAGCCGCGACCCGTCCACACCGTGCGCGGCCAGCCACGCGACCACCGCCGCAGCGCGCTGCTCCGACAGTGCCTGGTTGTGGGCATCGCCGCCTTCCGCATCGGTATGCCCAGCGATCTGCAGGCGCAATTCCGGGCGCGATTCCAGCAGCGCCTTCACCTGTTCGAGCACCGGCGTGGATTCGGGCTTGATCTCGGCCAGATTGGTGTCGAAGTAGATGCCGTAGAGATCGACATGCCCCTGGCGATCGAGTTGCGCGCCGAGGCTTTCGCCGGTCTTGCCGACCGGCTCGAGTTCGAGCCGCACCTCGATGCGTTCGCCGGCCACCAGGTTCTCGGTTTGGGTATCGCCCTGGTAGTCCGGATGGCTGCCGGTCACCACCGCAACCCCGGCAGGCACGCCTTCCAGCACGAAGCGGCCGTCGGCCCCGCTGGTCGCGACGACCGTGTTGCCGGCCGACGCCAGCACGCCCGCGAGCGGCTTGCCGGTGGATTTGTCGACGGCAATCCCGCCCACCGTGCCCGCATGCCGCCATGGCTTCGGGTTGACGAGCAGGCGGACGAAATCGAAGGCATAGCCGTCGGCGACATCGTTGACCGGATCATCGACTTCGATCTCCAGCCTGCCGTCGCGCAACAACGGCAACTGCTCGGGCAGCAGTTCGATCGTCAGCAAGCGCCCGATCGGGCCGGTCTGGTCGAGCGCGTTGAGCATCGTCGACAGCAACGGCAGTTCGCTGTCGTTGACCTTGGCCACGAATCGCGTGCCCCAGCGCGGGGACTGGAAATCGTCGACGAACAACTGCAATGCCGCGCGTTCGACCACCACGTCGCCGACATCGAATGCGACGCGCAAGGCGCGCGGCGCGTTGTCCGGCCGCCGCGTCGTGGACGCATAGCCATCGCCACGAGCGCCCGTCCAGCCGCTGACCACCATGATCCGGTCGGTGCCTTCCGCGTCCGAGGCATCGGGTTCGAACGGAAACCCATGCTTGGGCGTCGACCGCCCGGTGAAGGGATCGAATCCGGCCGGGAATCCGAAGCCGAAGTTGTCGCGATCGCCGATCTGCACCATCAATTCGGCGTCGGGGCCGTCGCGTTCAATCTCGTCGGGCACCGGCCATGCGGCGGCCGCGGCAACGGTCGTTTCGTCTTCCTGGCGAAGCTCTCCCGGCGTCGGCGTGGACGCGGCCTCGCCCCACCCTCCTGCCGGTTCGGACGTCGCGGATTCGGACGTCGCGGATTCGGACATCGCGGATTCGGACGCTGCGGATTCGGACGTCGATGCGTTACCGGCTTCGGGCGAGCATGCCGCCAGCAGCGCGCAAGCAACGCAGCCAAACAGCAAACAGTACAGTGCAGACCGCATGGAACCTCCCTGGCAGGTGAGCCCGGTGCCGGCATCTCGCCGCCCACTCTTCAGGCCAATACGCAAGTCCTCGCAGATCACGGCCACCCGTGTGCCTGAAATAGAGAGCTGCCAGCCAGCTGGCGAATATCGCGACTATAGCCGCTCTCACAAAAGCTGCCCCACAAGAACCCGCACACCCTCTATGGGCCTTTCACGAGCTATGGGCCTTTCACGAGCCGCCCGTGCTTCACGATCACGGCGAAATTGCGCGCAGGATCCGCGAGCAACTCCAGATTCCGCAGCGGATCGCCCTCGATCAGCAGCAGCTCGGCCAGCGCACCCTCCTCCACCACGCCCGGCCGTTCATGGTAGAGGCTGCGCAGGCCGGACAGCGCCAGCAGTCCGGCGGTGTCGTGATTCGCCACCTTCAGGATCCCGGCAGGCGTGAACCACTCGCGCAGGCCGAGGATGAAGGCATTCTGCTCGACGTTGAGCGCGGGGTCGAACAGGAAATCGGTGCCCCAGGCGATTCAGGGCCGCGGCTGCCGCAGCATGAACCAGTTGCTCACTCCGAGCACGGACTCTTCCGCGATCACCTCGAAGCCGCCGCGGCGGTAGAGACGCACGTTCTCGGCCTTGTCGGTTTCGAGGTAGCCGGTGCCCTGCTCGCGGTCCAGGTGCTCGCAGACCGCCGCCATCAACCGGCTGCCGATGCCCTGCCCCTGTCGCGAGCGCTCGACTGCCGCCGGCCCCAGGTGCCAGTGTTCGAAGTCCGGATCCTGTCGCGCCCAGGTCCGCAGCCAGCGGCTGATCCGCGGCAGGTGCCGCAGCGCGCGCCCGCGCGCCAGGATCGACAGCATCGCCAGCTTCTCCCCCAGCGTCGGCTGGCACCGGCCTGGCGGCGCCATCGCCGCCACGCCAACCAGCGTCTCGCCTTCGCAGGCGGCAAGCACATGGCCCGTCCGCATCTGCCGCTGCAGCAGGCGGATGAACGCGTTCGCCAGCAGCGGTTCCAGGCGCGGGCCCGCGCCTGCGAACACCCGCCCGTGCAGCGGATTGTCGCGCATGCTCGCAGCCAGCAGACGCGCCGCGCACGGGATCGACTCCTGGCGCAGCGGCGCGATCGACAGCGGTGGAGTGGCGGCCATGGCCTGCACCATACCCGCTCTTCCGCGGCCGGGATCGGCGGGAACCGGCCATGCCCGCAGCCGCGAACGGGCTTCCCGCAGCCGGCCCGGGAGTCAGACCGCCGGACCCAGGCCGGCCCGCGCACCGGCGGCTGGCGCTGTCGTGCCGGTCGCGTTCCTCCGTCGTTCCCTGCAGGCGCAAGCGCTCTTCATCAGCCGAAGGTCCGCGGATTCCTGCGCATCAAGGTTTGAAGGCAAGGCCCCCGGGGTCCCGCCTTGGCGGGAACAGGGGGCCCGGGACACCTGCGTGGAGCGCACGCCAGGGCTATCCTGTCGCCCCCGCCACAATCCCGTCCCCGATGAACCTTCACCCGATCCGCTTCGCCGCCGTCCTGCTCGCCCTGCTCCTCGCCGCATGCGGCGGCCCGCCGCCCTACACCGGCGGCGACGTGGCCGAACTTGAACGCATCGACATCGCGGTGGGAGAAGGCGCTGCCGCCGACGCCGGCGACGAGATCAGCGTGCACTACACCGGCTGGCTCTACGACCAGAACGCGCCCGACAGGCGCGGCGGGAAATTCGACAGCTCCCGCGACCGCGGCCAGCCCTTCGTGTTCGTGCTCGGAACCGGCCGCGTCATCCGCGGCTGGGACGAGGGCATCGCCGGCATGCAGCGCGGCGGCAAGCGCGAACTGCGCATCCCGGCATGGCTCGGCTACGGCAACAAGGGCGCCGGCAAGGTGATCCCGCCCGGCGCATCGCTGGTGTTCGAGGTGGAGCTGCTCGATATCCGCGAGTAGCCACGCCCCTCGCCGCTCGCGTTCAATTCCCGCCCTTGACCACACGCCCGTCCGTCACGATCACGGCGAAGTTGCGCCCAGGATCCGCGAGCAGCTCCAGATCCCGCAGCGGATCACCCTCGACCAGCAGCAGGTCGGCCAGCGCACCCTCCTCCACCACGCCCAACCGGCCCTGATACGGGCGGCGCAACCCTGACAGCACCAGCAGGTCGGCGTTGTCATGGGTCGCCATCTTCAGGATCTCCGCCGGCGTGAACCACTCGCGCAGGCCCAGGATGAAGGCGTTCTGCTCGACGTTGAGCCCGGGTTCGAACAGGAAACCGGTGCCCCAGTCTTCGGCCGCCTCCACCGCGGCGCGCATCTCGTCGGAGGTGTACCGGGTCACGTCGACCGGGTCGTAGGCCGAGGGCGTGCCGCCGCCGGCCATCAGCTTGATCTGGCTGGCGCCCATGCGCAGGTTCTCGCGCACGGCGGCCAGCACCTCGTCGCGGCCGTCGGCGATGAAGGTCGCGCCCGTCGATCACGCTGCAACGCACGAATGTCCGGTCATCCATGGACTCCGATTTTCAACGGGTCAACGTCCAAGGATGACCAGCTCTCCGCGCTGCTGGAAAGCGCCTCCCGCCTTCGCGGGGATGACGGTAGGTGTTCAGAGGTTCCCAATGGCTCATCGCGGACTCGTGTGGGTGATTCCGAGCCCCGAACCTTGCCATTCTGCAATCCCGCCATCTTGTGAGCTCACGAATGCAGGCGATTCCTGCACTGGATTCGTGAACGGGATTTCCCGATGAAGACAGGCCGCAACCTGCGCGAGTTGCGCACGCCCCATCCCCCCCGTTCCTCGCTCACCGCTCGATCAGGAACCTGATCAGCAGCGGCTCGTCGAATACCTGGGGGACTGGAAGCGGCGCATGGACACGCAGGGCCTTGCTGACAAAGATGGAGCCGGCGATCCGCTGGTTGGATGCCTCCGACACCAGCGCATATCCGTCCATCACGTCGAAATTCCCTGCCGGCATTCCGTCCAGCCGGAGCTGGAACTCCCCGGACCCCAGGCCCAGGATGCCGAGCGGGTAGACCCCCCTGGGCCAGGCCACTTGCTCGATGGTGGTTTTCCGCAGCGCCACCTCCGCCCTGGTGTCCAGCTCCAGGCGCAGGATGGCCTTCGCCGGGTAAGATCTGCCGCCGAAATCCGCGCGGCCCTCGGCCGACATCTCGAACCCGGCCCCCCCTTTCGACTGCCTCCCCAAGTGCGCCTTCACCCCCGTGCCGAAGACATTGCGGGAGCCGTTGGTACTGAAGTGGAAGCCCTGGCTACCGATGTTGGCGCCGATGTCCACCGATCCCGTGCAGGCTCGGACGTCCTCTTCCCGGACCAGCCCCAGGTCCTCAAGGAAGTGGACCTTGGTGTAGAAGGCGGCCAGGTCTGCCGGTAGCCGCGGTCCCGGCTCGCGGCGCATCACCTGGCAACCATAGTCCTCCGTCTGCCGCTTCCCTTCGGGGATGCCGGCAGCGCGGAAGTGCGGAGCCAGGTAGAGCCAGCCCACCATGTCGGCGATGTCGTCGGCGTAGTAAGTACCGCCGTAGCGGGAAATGACGCCCGCCCGGGCGGTTTGCTCCGGGGACCAATTGCGCACCGCTTCTCTGCGCTCCGGCGATGGCAGCCCACCGGGGCGGCCGGCGTGGCTCTTGGCCCAGCCCTGCTTCACGAAGGAGTCGTGGACGCGGACCCACTCGCTGCGCAGGCTCTTGCGGAGCCTCACCCGGTCGATCGTTTCTCCGGCCAGACTCCGGGCAGGGGGCCGCCAGCCGCCCCGATACTCGCCGGGGCGGTCGCTCTGCGCGTTCAGGAGATTCTCGGCGCTGTGTGCGGCTTCGTGAAGGATGGTCTGCATCAACCTGAGCCTGAGCTCCCGGGACGTGGCCAGCTCCTCCTCGGGGTAGATCTCCGCGTTCAGGACCATCATGTCCCCGTTGGAAATGTTCACGGCACCGCCGATGCCGTCCGTTTCCGTACTCCCGGCCACGGGAGTGGCGAAGGCTACCCGGGCGACGGAGTGACAGAGAAGCGGAGTGGCCATCTCCAGCGCGCCCCGCAGCACGGCCCGCTGCGTGGGACCCGGAACGATGAGGTCGAGGCTTTCGCGGTAGGCCATGCTCTGCGCCCACGCCCAGTCGCGCTCCCCATCCAGCAGCAGCACGTGTCCGCAGTGGGCCGGGGCCTGAAACCACCCCTGCTGGCCGGAGCCGGAGGCGTAGGCGGTCGCCAGGAAGGGGGTCCAGGCTCCGGCCAGACGCGGGGGAGAGGGCTGAATTCTGACGGCGACCTGCGAAGGAGCAGGTGACGATGCCACCTCCCGGCCTTCGCCATCGGCCACGATCAAGCGCCCGATCCCCGGCAACGCCCGGACGTATCCGATCGTGCTGGTCTCCAAGCCCTCCAGCGACTGGAAGACCGCGAAGCCCAGCCCGTCGTCGTCCACGCCTTCCATGCGAAGCTCGGTCGGAAAGTCGAGGTACTGGCCGTCCACCGCCTCACCGGCCGCATCCAGCCCGATGAGCATGTAGGGCCCCTCCATCGAACTCACGGGGACGCCTGTTCCTTGCGTCACCAGGATCGCCTCGGTCTGGCCGAAACGCGGCGTGCCGTCCGCACCACGGATCACTTCCACCCGCCAGATGGTTTCGGTGGGCGTGGCGGTCACCGGGATCGCGTCCCCGCATCCCGGCACCGCCGCGCAAGCATCGTCCAGCTCGCCCGCCGAGGGCATCCCCGCCGAGCCGGCGTCCCGGCCGCAGGCGGCCAGCGCCGCAACCATCAGCGTGACGAGCAGCAGCCCCGTAGGCCGCAGCAAAACACGATGCTTCATGATCAACTCCTCCGACGGATGCCGCGCGGGACCGGAACGGTCCGCTCGACCGGATCGACGTCCCGTCCGGTCGATCAAGCGCTCGACAACGTGAAGACGCGGAATCCTCCTCAGCCCCGCCAATCTGCCCGGCAGATTGGTTGCCCGTCATGCCGGCGAAGAGCCTGTTCCCGGAATGCGCTTGATCGGGAGCGTACATCCAACATCGGGACAAGTCACTGGATCCCGACCTTCGCGGGGATGACGGCTGGATCCCCCTTCACCAGCTCAGAGGTTCGCCGTAAGGGTACCCATCGATGGACGCACTTGTCGGGGCCGCGGCTGCCGCAGCATGAACCAGTTGCTCACTGCCAGCACGGACTGTTCGGCAATCACCTCGAAGCCGCCGCGGCGGTAGAGGCGCACGTTCTCGGGCTTGTCGGTTTCGAGCTAGCCGGTGCCCTGCTCGCGGTCCAGGCGCTCGCAGACCGCCGCCGTCAGGCGGCTGCCGATGCCTTTTGCCCCTGCCGCGAGCGCTCGACTCCGGCTGGCTCTACGACGAGAACCCGGCCGACCACCGCGGCGGGAAATTCGACAGCTCCCGCGACCGCGGCCAGCCCTTCGTGTTCGTGCTCGGAACCGGCCGCGTCATCCGCGGCTGGGACGAGGGCATCACCGGCATGCAGCGCGGCGGCAAGCGCGAACTGCGCATCCCGGCATGGCTCGGCTACGGCAACAAGGGCGCCGGCAAAGTGATCCCGCCCGGCGCATCGCTGGTGTTCGAGGTGGAGCTGCTCGATATCCGCGAGCAGCCACGCCCCTCGCCGCTCGCCCGGCGCTGTCGTGCGTGACCACTTCAGGATTCCGGCGGGTCGGGGAGCCTCCGGCCCACCCATCCCTTACGATGGCGTGTCCGCCCGGGAGGAACACGCCATGAAGACCATGATCGCCGGCCTGATCGCCGTCCTGCTCACCGCCAGCGTCCCGCTTGCCGCCGGCACGCCGGCTTCCCGGATCGAACGGATCGCGGCCGCCACCGCACCGCTGGTGGACGCGGCCGCCGCCGAGGGCATCCGCGTCTCGGTCGGCCTGGCCGATGTCTCCACCCCGGACGGGCCGCAGGCCATCGTCGGATCCACCGGCAGCTACAACCCCGCCAGCACCATCAAGCTGGCCCTGCTCGCCACCCTCATGCGCCAGGCGGACCGCGGCCTGCTCAACCTCGATGCGCCCATCAGCATCTCGCCCTACATGGTCGTGAGCGGCGCCGGCGACCTGCAGCGCCAGACCATGCCCTTCCACACCACCGTCGCCGATGTGGCCCGGCGCATGGTGGTGCTCAGCGACAACACCGCCACCAACGTGCTGCTCTACCACGTCGGCCTGCCCACCGTGCAGGCGCTGCTGGACGACCTCGGCCTCAAGACCATGAAGTTCAACCGGCAGATGTTCCCGGGCGACAGGATCACCGAACCGGCCAACGTGATCGACGCGGCCGACGCCGTGGCGCTGCTGCGCGCCATGTATCACGGACAACTGCTGTCCGACGCATCGCGCAGGCAGGTCCTGGACTGGATGCTCGCGCAGGAAGTGGACACCAAGTTCGGCGCCCTGCCCGACACCAGCCGCATCGCCCACAAGACCGGCGAAACCGGCACCGTCACCCACGACGCCGGCTACTTCCTCGTCCCCGGCCGCGAGACCATCGTCGTGGTGATGACCGAAGTCACCGCCTCCAGCGGCTACGAGGAGACCATGAAGATCGGCAACCCTGTCGTGCAGGAGATCGCGAAGGTGATCCTTGCCGAGCTGGAGGCGCCCTGAGGGGCCCGGCGGCTGAAGCGTTCCGTCATCCCCGCAAAGGCGGGAATGACGATCAATAGCGAATTGTCCAGAAGTTCCCTAACCCGAAATCTCCCGCACCGCCCGCAGCGCACGCTCCACCTCGTCGCCAGTGTTCACCAGGCTCGGCGCCAGCCGCGTAAAGGTGACGACATAGGGACTGGTGCTGGCGATCCCAGTTTCCGGCATTGGCCCAGACCAGGCCGGTGCCGCGCGGCGCGAACATCCACTTGCGGGTGCCGGCGCAAAAGTAGTCGCACCCCAGGCTCGCGACGGTCTCGTCGGTGGAGCCCAGGCCGTGCACGCCGTCCACCACCAGCAGCAGCGGCGGGCCCGGGCGCGCGCGCAGGGCCGCGGCGATCTCGCGGATCGGCAGGATCGAGACTGAACTGGGCGCGGACCCGGTCCCAGCTGGAAAGGTCGGCGGGCGCGGAGGTTTCGGCCTCGACGGCCGCCAGCAGGCTGGCCGGCAGAAGGGCGGCGGAGAGCACGGAGGGGGCCGCAAGGAAGCTGCGTCGCGCGAGCTGCATGGCCGCACTCCGGGTCCGGCCCGGCGGGGCCGATGATGGTTCAACGCGCGGCGAGGCCCCGGACGGCCACCGCGACCCTGCCCGGGCTCAGAGCTGCGCGATCCACTGGCGCACGATGCCGAGCACCGCGGCCTCATGCTCCGCCAGCGCATCCGCCGATGCCAGCACCAGCACGCAGCGGTCGCTGGCCTGCCAGGCCAGCAGGCCCTGCGGATCGTCGATCGTGAACCCGCGCGCACCGCTCTTTCCTTTCGCGCCCGTGTGCAGCACCAGCTGGATGCCCTTCGGCGGGTGCAGCCGGAAGGTGGCGAAATGCTCGCCCAGCCGGAAGCTGGGCGCGTTCCACTTCACCTCCTCGGTGATGCGCGGATCGAGCGCCAGGATGCCGGCGCGCAGGCGCTCGATGCCGGCCTTGTGCGGGTGGTCGAGCGTCGACAGGAAGGCAGGGACGGTCGGTGGGCGGGAGGCCATGGCTCAGGGATCCATCGGCTGAGAGGTCAGATTGATTACCCATCAAGGACTGGGCAAGGATTCTGGCTTCACCTCCGCTGAAAGGTGGAGTACCAGCTCACCGGATCAGGGCAGGCGCGGAGCAAGGTTGAACAAGCGGATTCGTTGTTGAACGATATCCGCTTAGGGTTTAATAATTCCCTCGCCTATTGAACCCTGTGGCTCGCCCCGTGCGCAGATCCGACCTCGCCCCGACGCTCCGTCCCCTCCTCGTCGCGTGCGACGACCGCCCGCACTGCCACGCCCTGGTCGCCCCGCCCACCCCCCGGCGCTTGCCCGAAGGGCCCGCGGTCAGCCGGGTGCTTTCAGACGCGATGCTGGCGCTGGAACGGCTGAAGGCCACGGCCCGCCACCTGCCCAACGTGGACATGATCACCCGCACCCTCGCACGCCGCGAAGCAGTGCAGAGCTCCCAGATCGAAGGCACGCGCACGCAGTTGCACGAACTGTTCGAGTACGAGGCCACGCACGCAAACGACGGCCTGCCCGCCGACGCCAGGGTCACCGAACGCTACGTGCAGGCACTGGACCTCGGTCTGGCCGCCGTCCGCCAGGCCGGCTCACGGCGGGCACTGGACCTCGACCTGGTGCGCGCCATGCACCACACCCTGATGCAGGATGCGCCGGCCGCGGTGCGACCGGGCCAGTTCCGGGACATCCAGGCCTGGATCGGCAGTGGACGGGTCGAGGACGCCACCTTCGTTCCCGCACCGCCCTCGCGGGTCGCCGCGTGCATGGATGAGCTTGAAGCCTCGATGCTCCAGTATTCGCCCCGTGAGGACGAACAGTGGGCACTGTCGCCAGTGGCGCAGATCGCCATCGCGCACGCGCAGTTCGAGACCATCCACCCCTTCGCGGACGGCAACGGCCGCACCGGGCGCCTGCTCATGCCGGTGATGCTCGCCGCCGAGGGCTATCCACCGCTGTACCTGTCCGGCACCCTGCTTCGGCACCGGCGCGCGTACTACGACGCCCTGGCCGACATCCAGCTGCGCTGGGACTGGAGTCCCTGGCTGAGGCTGCTCGCGCGCGCCGTGGTCGAGTCCTGCGACAGCGCCATCGCGATCGCCAACGACCTCGAATCGATCCGCGCGGACTGGGCAGGTCGACTCACCGGACTGCGAGCCGATGCCACCGCGCACCGGCTGCCCACGTACCTGCTGGGCCACCCCGTCGTCACCGTGAACCAGGTGGCCGATGCCCACGGCATCTCGTTCGTGGCCGCCAGCCGGGCCATCGGGCAACTGGTGGAACGGAAGATCCTGACCGAGCCGAAGCGCCGCAGGAACCGGGTATTCCAGGCTGCGGAGGTGCTTGCGCGGCTGGAGCGGGAGTAGGAAGTCTCATCGGCTGCCGGGCAAACGGTCAATCATCCGCCCCATCTTCCTCTTCATCGTCCAGCTTCCGGATCGTGCCGCCCTCGATCCCCCAGATGGCTCCCTCGGGCGGCGTCATCACGTACATCGGCGTCCCGGCCCACAGGCTCCAGTGCACATGCGCCTCCGTGGGCACCGCGTCCAGCATGTGCGTGACCATCATCGCGCTGGTCGCACCCCCTCTCTGGAGCCTGATGCAGGATTTCGTGAACGCACGCTGCGAGGTGACCGCGCCGCCCTCCACTTCCATCCGCCAGGTCCCTCCAAGCGGCACCTCGTCGCTGCGCTTCGTGCCAGGCAGCAGGTAGACGATCCACCGGTCGGTCGCATCGGGGCCGCCGGGAAGCACCACGGTGTTGTAATCCTTCGAGCAGGCGGCGAACGGCGCCGCCATGGCCGCGTCGCGCGCGGCCAATGCACCGGCCTCGAAGGCGGCCAGGGGCTCCGGAGCCTCGAGCGCCGCAAGGGGACCGGCCTGGCCCGAAGCCGACACCAGCACGCGGTAGATCGCGGCCGGCGTCGCGTCCACGAACGTCACCGCGATGCCGTCGGCCTGCGCCTCGGTCACCCAGCCCCGGACGCGCCGGTCGCGCCTGGACTTGCGCTGTGCCATCAGGGCGTCGGTCGCCACCGCCGCGGCCCTGTCGTGCTGGAAGATTTCCCGGCCGGTGCGCTCTGCGGCGGCCACGGCCGCGGCTTCCTCGGCGGGCGGCAGCGCCTGCGGCAGGTCATCGTTGGCTACAGCGGCCAGGCAGGCCAGCAACAGTGCGGCGCTGGCGAGCGCCGTGCGGATCGAAATACGCATGTCATTCCCCTGTCTGTTCCCCGCCCGGAGAATAGCCCGGACACGACTGCCGGTGACGCCCCGCTAACGCCTCGGAGAGTAGGCAGTAGCCTCTCCAGCCCCGCACAACTCCCAAGGAGCCGCCATGAAGATCGTGACCAGCCTGAGCTTCCAGGGCCAATGCCGCGAGGCCTTCGAGTTCTATGCCCACGTGCTGGGCGGCAGGATCACCGCCTCCTTTCCCTGGGGTGAGGACCCGCCGGACATGCAAGTGCCCGAGAAGATGCGCGACTGGCTGATGCACTGCTGGCTGGAGGTCGGCGACCAGGCGCTGATGGGCGCCAACATGGACGTGCAATGGGCGCCGAACATCGAGAAGCCGAAGAACGGCTTCGACGTGACCCTGCATACCGGGGACATCGAGGAAGCGAAGCGCTGGTACCAGGGACTGGCCGAGGGCGGGCGCGAGGTGATGCCGTTCGAGGCGACGTTCTGGTCACCGGGCTACGGAGCGCTGGTGGACCGGTTCGGAGTGCCGTGGATGGTGAATACGATTCCGGGTGAGGGGGGGGGTGCCGGCGGCCGATCAGTACCGGCTGACCGGATGAGAGCAGACGTTGTGTCCTGCGCCACCCTCAGCGCGAGTCGATGTCCTTCAACATCTGCTCTGCAATCGCTTCCACCTGCTTCGACGTCATGGCGGAGAAGATTCCCTGCCAGGCGGTCGACGACGTGGCGTACTTCCGCAAGCCCCTATAGATCGCAGTTGGGGGAGAGAGTCACATTCCAGACACCGGCCGCTGCGCGCATGCGGGTGAGCATCGTATCCAGACTGCCCCACAGCGGGATCTCCCGGTCGTCGTCGGTTGCCGGCCGCAGGCCAACGAACTCGTGATAGGCGTGGTCCAGATCCGACGGCCCCTCACCAACCGCCTCCCAGTGTTTCCGACACAGCGGAGGCACTCCAACCTGCTCGGCCACGAACTGGTCGCCCCACTCCAGACAGGCGCGGATCGCGACCTCCGCGCCGGCATCTTCTCCGGTCAGCAACAAGCACCCATCCGTCTTGAAGTTGCCCGCATCGCGGTACAGGTACTCGAAGACAACTGCCCCATTATCCATACGTGCCTCCTCCAATCTCGTCGGGGATGACGATGCGACCAGGCAGTCTCACCAGCTGCGATTCAACATCGGGCGGTGACACGGTAACCTGGCACCGGTCCGCAGGGGAGATGGAAAACGTGGCCGAACGCAGCGACTGGAGCCGGGAGGAGGTGGAGGCCTGCGTGGCCGACTACCTGCAGATGCTGACGCTCGAATTGAACGGGCAGCGCTACAACAAGACCGAACACGCCAACGCCCTGATGAAGCGTCTCAATTGCCGCAACCGTGCGTCGGTCGAGTTCAAGCACGCCAACATCAGCGCGGTCATGATCGAGCTGGGCTATCCCCCGATCATGGGCTACAAGCCGCGCGGCAACTATCAGGCGCTCCTGCTCGACGTGGTGGAAGCGCAGCTGGCCGGCCACCATGAGCTGCAGGCCTCTGCGCAGGCCGCCGTGCAAAGGCCCGCCGCCGCCATGGCCGTAGCCGACGGCGAGAACGTCTGGGTGCCGAGACCCAAGCCCGCGCGCGTCCGGGAACCGGTCACCGCCTATTCGCCCAGATTCTCCCCTGCCCGCCGCGACTACCTCGCCCAGGAGGCCCGCAACCGCTCGCTCGGCCGCGCGGGCGAGCTTTTCGTGGTCGAGCTCGAAGCGCGCCGTCTGCACGGTTCAGGTCGCAAGAAGCTGGCGGACCGGGTGGAGCATGTCGCCGGCACCCAGGGCGACGGACTCGGCTTCGACGTGCTGTCGTTCGAAGAAAACGGCCGCGAACGCCTGATCGAAGTGAAGACCACGGCCTTCGGGCAACTTACCCCCTTCTATGTCAGCCGCAACGAACTGGCCCGGTCTGAAGTGGATGCCGAAACCTACCGCCTGTACCGGCTCTTCGACTTCAGGGAGCGGCCAAGGCTGTTCGACATTCCGGGAGCGATCGCCGCGTCATGCGACGTGGAGGCGGTGACCTTCCTCGCACGGATTGCTGGTGGAGCCCAGTAGCCGCCCAGCTGAGCCCGCCTAACTTGGGGTTCACTTCGACTCTCTGAGGCTGAAAAAATTGAACCTGACCCCTGTTTCCCGGGGATTGTCGACGACAGGCAGCCCGCGTGTGCCGATCTTCCTCGCGGCATCGATATGGGGCCAGACCAGGGAAGATGGGCGGCCTCACTGGGCCGCTTCATCGCTCACGGAGACCTGAGAAAGTCGAACCTGACCCCTGTTTCGGTCAGGTTCGGGCGGCAAGTGGCGCCCTTGGGAGTGCACAGCCCGCGGAGCCAGCTTGGAGCGGGAATGACGTTCAGTGAGCTACCATCCGTCTCGCCTAGGGAGACGGGGGAGCAGGAAGATGGCATCTGAGCCGCGATGGACGTACATGTTACGGATTCCGCACCGCAGGCCGACCCAGATCACGATGGATAGGCTTGCAGAGTACATGCGCGAATTTGCGCAACTGCTGGGCGTTGAGAACGCTCCGATGTTCGCCGGCATCAAGAGCGCGAGTATCGGAGTGTGCGCCAAGATTCCGGATGCTCGTAGAGAAGCCGCCTGGAAGAACGTCCAGAAGGCTAAGAGCGTGCCTGATAGCCGGCCTGCACGGCACTTGAACAACATCGAAGGCATGATCGGCGAGGACAAGTTTCGTGGCGTTGAGTTGCGCGACAATGCCAACAAGGTTGTCTATTTGTTCCAGCCGCAGGTGCAGAAAGAAGTGGTCGCAATGACGATCAAGCAACAGGGTGAAGTGGATGGTGTCGTGACCGGCCTAATCGGTGCTGACGACACCATGCACTTGTACCTACGCGATGCGCTGGCGCGCGATCTGCGTTTGATCGTCAAGGATGAGGCTATGGCGCGCTCGCTGTTGTCCCATTTCAGAAAGGGGCATTTGCGTTTGCGCGTGCACGGGACATGGGCGCGGACGGAGGATGGTTGGGCCCCCGAGGCCAGCAAATGCGTGGTCGATGGCTATGAGGTGCTGGATGAGATACCGCTTACCGAAGTGTTCACTCAGCTTTCTCGGATACCCGGAAACGGCTGGTGTGCCACCAAGGACCCCGAGGCCGAGTGGCGTGATCTGCGGGGGGTCAATTGACCATGGACGAATTGCCGACGATTGTTGCTATCGACGCCAATGTGCTGGTTTGCGCCTGCCAGAAGAAGGGCGACAGAAGGGAGAAGGTTTGGCACCTACTGGATTCCCTAGACAAGAAGAAGGGCAAGATAGCTATCCCGACGCCCGCAATCGCCGAGTTCCTTGTCCGTGCTGACCAAGCCGCGCTAGGGATTCTGGATGCCCTGCAGAAGAAGGCCAGCATCACCATTGCCAGCTTCGATCTAGCCGCAGCCCACGAGAACGCTTTACTAGACGCTGCTGCTATTGGCAGGCAAGACAAGAAGGATGGCAGCGACGAGCATTGGCAGAAGGTCAAAATAGACCGACAAATCGTGGCAATCGCCAAGGCCAACGGGGCGAAGCTGATCGTCTCAGATGATGCGGGTGTACGGGCAAACGCGACTAGGGCGGGTATTCGATCTTTGAAAATCGACGAGCTACCAATCCCTGATCATGCGCGGCAGAGGAAGTTGCCAATCAAAGAGCCCAAGCAATCCCGCAAGAAATAGTTGATTGCGGTTGGAGATCGGTGTTGAACGATCCGTCGCGTAACCGGACTTTCCCTAGGAAGGTGTTTGACGCGAACGGCGCCTGCACCGTCGAAGGGTCCAGTCACTTCCTGGTCGAGTCTCCGTCGATCCAGCGATTTGCCGAAATTACCTATGCACGACGTGATCTAGAGACTGCGCTCGAAATGATCAGGGCTTGCTCAGGCGACGTCGCGGCCCATGGAGACAGCCCGATTGAGCAAGGCCTATGGATCGGCGCTGTCACCACGTATTGTAAGTCTTTCAAACGCAACAATGCTCGAAAGAGATTCAATGCCCAAGAGTTTATCAAGAAATCGCTGGATGCGGATGGGCTGGATCGGCACGAGTACCTGCTCAGCCTTCGGGACAAGATGATCGCTCATGACGATGGCCTGGGGGAAAGCAAGCTGCTCGGACTCGCGCTGCATGGGGAACCACCCAGGTACGTTCACTATGTTGGCATCGGTGGTGGGAGGCGGCGTGTGGTGTCGATGGGCACGGATATCGCGCGCGAACTGACGCCGCATGTCGAGCACGTCGTCGCCTTGTTGGCCGACTACGAGTCGCAGGAACGTGATCGTACGATCCGCGAACTCATTCAGAGCAATTTTGCGGATGTGACGCTGCTTGGGCTATACGAGGACGACGAGTTGGACGTTAGCCAGCATGGGGTTTTGGCCCGCTTCGGCAAACAGCGTCCTGGCTGAAAGAAATCTCAGCCATACATTACTGAGACGAGAGCCACTCCGGCTTTCCGTTCCCGAATCCCATGGGTGCCTCTCTACCAGAAGAGGACTTTTCGATGATTGATCGAGGCAATGTCCCTTTGGAGCACCTGGCCGCGTATGCGGTCGTCTTCCTCGTCGTTGTTCTGTTCGCCAAAGCGGGGCGGCGTCCCCTTGACATGCTCGACTAGAGCAAAAGGCCCCGGCTTAGGTCGGGGCCGACTTCTGGGGCCAATGTTGGCAGCAAACAGGGTCAGGTTCACTTTTCCTACGCTCTGGCGTGGCGCGCGCCGCTCCCTTGAGTGGCGTCGAGGCACTCTCAGGCACCGACGCGAACACAAACTACATATTCCTCCGATACTCCCCCCCCACGTCATACAAGGCATGACTGATCTGCCCCAATGAATGGGTCTTGACCGCTTTGACCAGCGCTTCGAAGACGTTCCCCCGCCGCCGCGCCGTATCCTGAAGATACGCCAGGCCGTGGCCGTCGTGCACTTCCCCGGCGACGGCTTCATCCTCAACCACGTGCCCGTGCCCGGTCTCGCCTTCCGGCGCCAGCCCGTTGCGTGAAGCCTGCCACCCGCGCACGTTCTCGATCTGCTGCCCCTTCTCTTCCTCCGTCGAGCGGATCAGCTCAATCTCGGTGGCCACTTCACCGCCGCCCTCCTTCGGCAGGAACATGTTCACGCCCACCAGCGGCAGGCTGCCGTCGTGCTTCTTGTGCTCATAGTACAGGCTCTCTTCCTGGATCTTGCCGCGCTGGTACATGGTGTCCATCGCGCCCAGCACGCCGCCGCGCTCGCTGATGGCCTCGAACTCCTTGTAGACCGCCTCTTCCACCAGGTCGGTCAGGTAGTCCACGGCGAAGCTGCCCTGCCAGGGGTTCTCGATGAAGTTGAGCCCCATTTCCTTGTTGATGATCATCTGGATGGCCACGGCGCGGCGCACGCTCTCTTCGGTGGGCGTGGTGATGGCTTCGTCGTAGGCGTTGGTGTGCAGGCTGTTGCAGTTGTCGAACAGGGCGTACAGGGCCTGCAGCGTTGTGCGGATGTCGTTGAACTGGATCTCCTGCGCGTGCAGGCTCCGGCCGCTGGTCTGGATGTGGTACTTCATCATCTGGCTGCGTTCGTTGGCGCCGTAGCGCTCGCGCATGGCGCGCGCCCAGATGCGGCGGGCCACTCGGCCGATGACGGTGTACTCGGGGTCCATGCCGTTGGAGAAGAAGAACGACAGGTTGGGCGCGAAGTCGTCGATCTTCATGCCGCGCGCGAGGTAGTACTCGACGATGGTGAAGCCGTTGCTGAGGGTGAAAGCCAGCTGGCTGATCGGGTTCGCGCCGGCCTCGGCGATGTGGTAGCCGGAGATCGAGACCGAGTAGAAGTTGCGGACCCTGTTGTCCACGAAGTACTGCTGGATATCGCCCATCATGCGCAGGGCGAACTCGGTGCTGAAGATGCAGGTGTTCTGGGCCTGGTCTTCCTTGAGGATGTCGGCCTGCACGGTGCCGCGCACGGTGGCCAGGGTCTCGGCCTTGATGCGGGCGTAGGTGTCGGCGTCCACCAGCTGGTCGCCGGTCATGCCGAGGAAGGCCAGGCCGAGGCCGTCGTTGGTGGGCGGCAGCTCGCCGTGGTACCGGGGGCGCTCGCGGCCTTCGAAGAAGGCGTCGATCCTCGATTGCGCGGCGGCCCAGCGGGCGTCGTCGGCCTTCAGGTACTTCTCCACCTGCTGGTCGATGGCGCAGTTCATGAACATTGCCAGGATCATCGGCGCGGGGCCGTTGATGGTCATCGAGACGCTGGTGGTAGGCGCGCACAGGTCGAAGCCGGAGTACAGCTTCTTCATGTCGTCGAGCGTGGGGATGTTGACGCCGGAGTTGCCGATCTTGCCGTAGATGTCGGGGCGCGGGGCCGGGTCCTCGCCGTACAGGGTGACGCTGTCGAAGGCGGTGGACAGGCGCGCGGCGGGCTGGCCGACGCTGAGGTAGTGGAAGCGGCGGTTGGTGCGCTCGGGCGTGCCTTCGCCGGCGAACATGCGGATCGGGTCCTCGCCGGTGCGGCGGTAGGGGTAGACGCCGCCGGTGTAGGGGTAGGAGCCGGGGAGGTTTTCCTTGCCGAGGAAGGTCAGCAGTTCGCCCCAGGACTTCCAGGTGGGAGCGGCGATCTTGGGAATCGGCTGGTGGCTGAGGGATTCGCGGTAGTTGTCGACGCGGATGGTCTTGTTGCGGACCTGGTACTCCGTCGTCTCGTCGGTGATGGACTTGAGGCGGGCCGGCCACTCGCGGAGGTTGCGGAGGTTCTCGGCGGTGAGGGACTGGACGGCGTCGTTGTAGCGCTGGCGGAGGGTGAGGAGGCTGCGGTCCGGGGCCACGTCGGAGGCGTCGCGTACGTCGCTGGCAACCCCCAAGTCGTCATGCCCGCGAAGGCGGGCATCCATGGACGTTTGGCTTTCGTCGGTTGAACGTCCATGGACCCCCGCTTTCGCGGGGGTGACGTCGTCTCCGTCGTAGAGGTCGAGCTGCCTGGGGAGCTTGGGATCCTCGAGTTCGCTCAGCGCCTGCCAGAAGGACTGGGCGCGGTCGGCGGCGTCGGCCTGCTTTTCGATGCCGGCGTTGATCGCCCTGCCCTGCTCGGCGATTTCGGCGAGGTAGCGGATGCGGCTGCCGGGGATGAGGACGGTGGCACGGGGCTCCTTGAGGCTGGTGTCGATATCCGGCCTGAAGTCGCAGCGCGGCGGGGGACGAACGGGATCGGCCTCACTTTTTGGCGGGACGGCGCCGGCCACCCGGGGTTGCTTGCCCGCGACGTGAACCTGACCCCGTTCTTCCGGGGGCTGCTGGCCCGCGGTGTGCACCTGAGCCCGCTCTTCCAGCCCCAGCTTCTCGCGCAGCAGGCGGCACAGGTTGGCGAACATCCAGCTGATGCCGGGGTCGTTGAACTGGCTGGCGATGGTGGGATAGACGGGGATGTCCTCGTCCTTGACCTGGAAGGCGGCGCGGTTGCGCTTCCACTGCTTGCGGATGTCGCGCAGGGCGTCCTCGGCGCCGCGCTTGTCGTACTTGTTGAGCACGATCAGCTCGGCGTAGTCGATCATGTCGATCTTCTCGAGCTGGCTGGCGGCACCGTAGTCGCTGGTCATCACGTAGACGGGGAAGTCGACCAGGTCGACGATCTCCGAATCGCTCTGGCCGATGCCTGCGGTCTCCACGATCACCAGGTCGAAGCCCAGCCCCTTGAGGAAGCCGATGCAGTCCTTGAGCACCGCATTGGTGGCCACGTTCTGCCGGCGCGTGGCCATCGAGCGCATGTAGACGCGGTGGCTGCGCAGCGAATTCATGCGGATGCGGTCGCCCAGCAGCGCGCCACCGCTGCGCCGGCGCGTGGGATCGACCGAGATCACCGCGATGCGCATCTTCGGGAAACTGGCGAGGAAGCGGTTGAGCAGCTCGTCGGTGACGCTCGACTTGCCGGCGCCGCCGGTGCCGGTGATGCCGATCACTGGCGTCGTGGGAATCCGGGAATCGGAGGAGCGTACCGACCAGCCCTTCCGCAGCGAAGCCAACTCCGCTTCGGAGAACACTCCGTCCTCGATGGCGCTGAGCATGTGGCCGATGGCGATCTCGTCGTCGATCGCGGGCTGTTCGCCCTTCACCGATTCCCGATTCCCGATTCCCGATTCCCGCGCCGTGCCCGCGCGGCGCACCACATCCCCGATCATCTCCACCAGCCCCATCTTCATGCCGTCGTTGGGGTGGTAGATGCGTTCGACGCCGTAGGATTCCAGCTCGCCGATCTCCTCGGGGGTGATGGTTCCGCCGCCGCCGCCGAAGACGCGGATGTGGGGGGCGCCGCGCTCGCGGAGCATGTCGATCATGTAGCTGAAGTATTCGACGTGGCCGCCCTGGTAGCTGGACAGGGCGATGGCGTCGGCGTCTTCCTGCAGGGCGGCGCGGACAACATCTTCGACCGAGCGGTTGTGGCCGAGGTGGATCACCTCCGCGCCCTGGGCCTGGATCAGGCGGCGCATGATGTTGATCGCGGCGTCATGGCCGTCAAACAGGCTGGCGGCGGTGACGAAACGCAGTGGCGAGGCGCTGTCCTGGCGTTCCGGGATCTGTCGGGCTGGCGTGGCCATGGCATTCCGGAGATGATTTCAATCGTGACCGATTGTAGCGCGATGCCTGCCGCCGTCCCGACATGCGCTTGCCGCGGGGCCGGCACCACCACGATACTCGCCGGCATTCCGCCGGCAGGCGCGCACGGGGCCTTATGAAGAAGCGCATCAAGCGCATCATCGGCTGGGGGCTGTTTTCGCTGGCGGCGATGATCGGCAGCGGCATCCTGCTGGCCGACCACCTGATGCCGCCGGCCACCGGCGCGCCGGCCTACGCGCTGCCGGTGGTGCCGGGCCAGACCGTGCTGGACCGCGAGCTCGAACCGGTGCTGGCGCGCCACCCGGGCAAGACCGGCGCGATCCTGGTCCCGGGCGGGCTCGACGCCTTCGCCTCGCGCGCCCTGTCGGCGCGGCAGGCCGGGCGCAGCCTGGATCTGCAGTACTACATCTGGCAGGACGACCTCACCGGCCACCTGCTGATGTACGAGGCGTGGATGGCCGCCGAGCGCGGCGTGCGCGTGCGCATGCTGCTCGACGACATCAACACCTCGGGCAAGGACGCCTCGCTGCTGGCGCTGGACTCGCACCCCAACATCGAGATCCGCGTCTACAACCCGTTCCGCAACCGCGAAGGCGTGGCCCGGCTGCTGGAGATGGTGCAGCGGCTGTTCTCGATCAACTACCGCATGCACAACAAAGCCTGGATCGCCGACGGGCGGGTGGCGGTAGTGGGCGGGCGCAACGTCGGCACCGAGTATTTCGACGCCCACGACCAGACCAACTTCCGCGACCTGGACGTGGTGCTGTTCGGGCCGGAGGTGGAAAGCGCCAGCCGAATCTTCGACGAGTTCTGGAACAGCGACGCGGTGGTGCCCATCGCCCAGCTCAACCGCAAGTCGCGGCGCGAGATCCACGCGGTGCTGGCGCAGATCAAGGAGGAAGCGCGCAGTCCGGATGCGCGCCGCTTCCTGGACAAGGTGGACATGTCGCCGAGCGTGCGCGCCTATTTCGCGCAGGAACTCACGCCCTACTGGAGCGACCGGCTGCGCGTGCTGTCCGATCCGCCGCTGAAGTGGAAGGCCGAGGCGAGCCTGGATGGACTTGCGGCCGATCTCATGGCCACGCTGGGGCGGACGCAGGAGAAGGCGCTGCTGATCTCGCCCTACTTCGTGCCCGGCGCCGATGGCGTGGCCAGGCTGCGGACGCTGGTGCAGGAGCGCGGCGCCTACGTGGGCATCATCACCAACTCGCTCGCGGCCAACGACGTGCTCGCCGTGCACGGCGGCTATGCCAACTACCGGCGCGAGCTGCTGCAGGCCGGGGTGCACCTGCACGAGATGCGGCCGCAGGCCACGCGCGGGGATTCGAGCCTGTTCGGCAGCAGCGGCGCCAGCCTGCACACCAAGGCCTTCGTGGTCGACGACCGCTGGGGCTTCGTCGGCTCCTTCAACCTCGATCCGCGCTCGATCAACCTGAACACCGAGATGGGCGTGCTGTTCGACGACATCCACCTTGGCGCCGCCCTGCGCGAGGAATACCTGCGCCTGGCCGGGCCGTCGAAGAGTTACTGGGTGTACCTGGATGCGAACGGCCGCCTGCGCTGGCTCGACCGCGCCGGGAAAGCCCCGGCCGTGCTCGATACCGAGCCCGAATCCACCCTCTGGCAGCGCATCCAGGCGCGCGTGGTGGGCTGGCTGCCGGTCGAATCGCAGCTGTAGCCGATGGCGCCGCGATGGCGCGGCGCAGCATTCCGGCGGTCCCGTCCGGCGCTCCTGCGGCCACGGGCAATCCACCCGCGTTCGGCGTAGAATCCGGCACCTCCCGGCGAACGCCGCAACGTTGTCCCTGCCCCTGCCGGCGACTGCTCCACGTAACGGCCACGCCCTTCCAGACCCTCAATCCGGCGCTCCCCGGGACGCTGCCGGTGTCGGAGCTTTTCATGATCTTCGAAACCATCGAACGTTACGGCCACGAACAGGTCGTGTTCTGCCACAACGCGGATATCGGCCTGAAGGCCATCATCGCCATCCACAGCACCGTGCTCGGCCCCGCGCTGGGCGGCACCCGGATGTGGCCCTACAAGACCGAGCAGGATGCACTGGACGACGTGCTGCGCCTCTCGCGCGGCATGACCTACAAGAACGCCGTGGCCGGGCTGAACCTGGGCGGCGGCAAGGCGGTGATCATCGGCGATCCGGCCAGGGACAAGTCCGAGGCGCTGTTCCGCTCCTTCGGCCAGTTCGTCGAATCCCTGGGCGGGCGCTATATCACCGCCGAGGACGTGGGCATCGACGTCAACGACATGGAGTTCGTGTACCGCGAGACCCAGTTCGTCACCGGCGTGCACCAGGTGCACGGCGGTTCGGGCGACCCTTCGCCGTTCACCGCCTACGGCAGCCTGCAGGGCCTGCTGGCCGCGCTCCAGCGCAGGTTCGGCGACGAGGACGTGGGCAAGTACAGCTATGCCGTGCAGGGGCTGGGCCACGTCGGCATGGAGTTCGTGAAGCTGCTCAGGGAGCGCGGCGCGAAGCTGTTCGTGACCGACATCAACCAGGCGCTGGTCGACAGGGCGGTGTCCGAATACGGCGCCGAAGCGGTAGGCCTGGACGAGATCTACGACGTCGACGCCGACGTCTACTCGCCCTGCGCGCTGGGCGGCACCATCAACGCCGACACCCTGCCGCGCCTGAAGGCGAAGGTGATCTGCGGCGCGGCCAACAACCAGCTGGCGAGCAACGAGATCGGCGACGAACTGGGCGAGCGCGGCATCCTGTACGCGCCCGACTATGCGGTGAACGCCGGCGGCGTGATGAACGTCTCGCTGGAGATCGACGGCTACAACCGCGAGCGCGCGATGCGGATGATGCGCACGATCTACCACAACCTCACGCGGATCTTCGAAATCGCCGACCGCGACGGCATCCCGACCTACCGCGCCGCCGACCTGCTTGCCGAGGAGCGCATCGAGGTGATCGGCAAGCTCAAGCTGCCGATGGGCCGCGGCACGCCGCGCTTCCAGGGGCGCGTGCGGGGCCACTGATGGTGCCGGGGCGGGCTTCGGGCTCCATCGTCCGCTGCCTGCCCCCCACCGCGACGAACCCCCGCCGCTCAGAACCCCAGCGAATACCTCACCATCCCCATCCGCTCGTTCCCGCGCGGGCCGAAGCGCTGGTCGACGTCCAGCGACAGCGCGGCATTGCGACCGATGCGATGCTCCAGCCCGAGGCCGAAACGCCCGCCCGAGCGCGCAGCCTCGACGAACGGCAGCGCTGCCCAGCTGTCCGCGCCGGTGAAGCTCGCCAGCGGCGCGAAACCGTCCGCCTCCAGCACCTGCTGCCACTCCGCATACGCGCGCAGCGAGGTCTGCGACCAGAAGCGCTCGCCGCGCAGGCCCGCGAAGGCGTGCCAGCGCGTGGCCGTCCACGGGTCGGCGCGCAGGCCGAAACCGGTCGCCCCCGACTCCTCGAAGCCGACGTCGTCGATGCGCGCGTACTGGCTGCCCAGGTACGGCGTCAGCGCGGCGTCGGCGCTGCCGAGGCGGCGGCCGAGCTCCGCCGAATAGGCCTGGTAGCGGCCCGACACCCGCGTCGAGGCCGTGTCCTCGAGCGCGCCGAGCTGCAACTCGCGCTGCAGGTGGCGGTCGTAGCGGCCGGACGCGGCCTGCACCGAGGCGTGCCACGGGCCGCGCCACATCGCGGCATAGGCCTGCAGCTCCTGCTGCCAGCCGCGGCTGCGGTCGCCGACGCCGTTCATCCAGCCGGTCTGCTGCACGCGGCTCGTCGCCAGGCCCATCACCGCGTCCGGGCCCAGACGCCAGTCGTTGCCGACCATCTCGCCCGACGCATCCACGCCGACGCTGTCGAAGCCGCTGCGCGCGATCATTCCGCCGTCGCCGAAATCGCGATGCCAGCCGCCGGCGCCGTGCGCGGACTGCGCCAGCAGGTCGATGCGCTGGTCGAGCGTGCGCCGGCCGGCGTCGAGCGAATCCAGGGTCATCGACGTCGAGGCCCCGTGCAGCTGGCCCGACAGGCTGCGCAGCGAGCGGTCAGCAACGTCGTTGCCGGCGCTGCGCTGCAGCGCTCCGGCGGCGTCGATGAAGCCCGGGCGGATGCCGCCGTTGCCGGTCCCCGCCAGTTGCCGGTCGATCGCCGACATCGCCGATTCCACGCGCACTGCCGACAGCGCGCTCTGCCCCGACAGGCCCAGCCCGGCCACCGCATTGGTGACGCTGATCCGGGTGATGTCGAGGAACACGTTGTTGGCGTTGTAGGCGGTGGCCGCCTCCAGGAACACGTTGTTGGCCGCGCGCACCGTACCGAAGGTGCCGTTCACCCCGCCGCCGGCGGTCAGCAGGGTCTCGCGCGAGCTGGTGGTGTAGCCGCTGCGCACGCCCAGGATCGACAGCTGTCCGGCCAGGGTGGCCGTGCCTTCGACCTGCATGGTGCCGCCCAGCCAGACGCCGAGGTTGCCGGTCGAGCCCTGGGTGAAATTGCCGGCGATGGTCGCCGGCGTGCCCGCGCCGCTGAAGAAGCGCCCGTTGTTCTCGACGTTCCCGCCGAACGCGCCACGGCCCCAGACAGTGCCCTCCTGGCCCACCACCACGCTCGAGCGCAGGCCCTTGGTCACCGCCAGCCCGCCCTGCTGCACCCGGGTGGTCCCGGTGTACTCACCGGCTTCGGCCAGGGTCAGGGTGCCCGAGCCGTTCTTGATCAGGCCGCCGCTGCCGACGATGGTGTTGCGCCACACCGATTCGCCGTTGAACGACACGGTCACGTCGCCCCAGGCGAAGTTGCTCGGGCCGCGCGAGGCCTTGGTCACGTCCAGCAGGCCCCAGCCGAAGACGTTGTCCACGCCCGGAGCGCCCAGGTCCTGGGCGCCGCCGAGCAGGGTCTGGCGCACCAGGTCGTTGTTGAAGTACGGGAAGGCGCTCCACACCACCGCCGCCGCGCCCGACACCTGCGGCGCCGCGTAGGAGGTGCCGCCGCCGATGTAGAGATCGTAGCCATCGTCGCCGACCTTGGCGTCGGCATCGATGAACACCACGTTGCCCGGCGCCACCAGGCAGTAGTTCATGGCGATGCCGCAGCGCTGCGAGTAGTCGGTGAGCTGGGTCGGGTTGTCCGGATCGAGCGCGCCGACGGTCAGCCAGCCCGACTCCAGCTGGCGGTCGTTGGCCAGGGTGGGCAGCGCCGCGTTGTCCGAGGGGTTGCCGACGTAGCGCGAATCGCGGCCGTTGTTGCCGTTGGCGAACACGATGATGCCGCCGCGGTTGACCACGAAATCCTTCCAGGCCGTGGTCAGCTCGGTGGTCAGGGCGGGATCGTTCCAGTACAGGCCGCCCCAGGAGTTGTTGATGATGCGCGCGCCGGCACCGGCCAGCTCGGCATTGAGCTCGCGGAAGTACTGGCCGTAGCCCTGCCCCGCGCGGATCTCGTTGCCCTGGCCGGAGCCGTCGTCCACCGGCGGCCGGTCGCTGATGATCCGCGACGAGACGACCATCGCGCCCTGGGCCACGCCGCCCCCCCAGTTGCCGACGCCCGCCCCGGCGGCGATCTGCGCCACGACGGTGCCGTGGCCGACCTTGTCGTCGACGCTCAGGTCGTTGATGTTGGGGTTGACGTTGATGAAGTGACGGGTGACGCGGCCGCTGAGCGCCGGATGGTTGCGGTTGACCCCGGTATCGAGCAGGCCGATGGTCATGCCCTGCCCGATCAGGCCCGCACCCAGCGCCCCTGCGGCGTTGGTCAGTTCCAGATGGCGGCTGTACTGCGGCAGCGCCAGCGCCCCGGGCACCGCCGGGATCGCCGGCGGATTGACGGTCAGCGAGGTGTCGTTCTGGATATTGGGAGTGAAGCCGATCCCGCTCGGCGGCGGCGCCACCGGAGGCGGCGCCTCGGGGCGGGTCGAGCTTCCGCCGCCGCAGGCGGCCATGAGCATCGGCAGCGCAAGCGCGCCCAGAGTCCATCCGCGGGTGCCGCCGCTGCCGCAGCTGTGGGTGGTGGCGCTGGTCATCCTCGCTCTCCTGTCTGGCTCCGACCGGCGACGGGCGCCGCGATCGGGAATATGCGTGTCCGGTTTCCATCTATACCGCCTCGGGCCCGCCACCGCCAGCATCCGCGGGGCTGTCCTGCACCAACGGCCGATTTGCCGGGCCCAGCGCGGCAGGGCGATAATCCGGGCTCTCCTTCCCACCCCACGGGGGCTCGCACCATGAACGACATCGTCATCGTCGGCGCCAAGCGCACCGCCATCGGCTCCATGCTCGGCCAGTTCACCGGCGTGCCCACGCCGACGCTCGGCGCGACCGCGATCGCCGCCGCGCTCGAACAGTCCGGCGTCGCCGCCGACGACGTGTCCGAGGTGATCATGGGCTGCGTGCTCCCGGCGAACCTGGGCCAGGCGCCCGCGCGCCAGGCCGCGCTCGCCGCCGGTCTGCCGCGCTCGGCCGGCGCCACCACCATCAACAAGGTCTGCGGCTCGGGCATGAAGGCGATCATGCTCGGCGCCGACCTGATCCGGGCCGGCTCGGCCAGCGTCGTCGTCGCCGGCGGCATGGAGTCGATGACCAACGCCCCGCACATGGTCAACGCCCGCCCGGGACTGCGCTACGGCGAGGCCAAGCTGGTCGACCACATGGCCTGGGACGGCCTGACCAACCCCTACGACGGCCAGTCGATGGGCGTGTTCGCCGAGGCGACCGCCGACAAGTACGGCTTCACCCGCGAGGAGCAGGACGCGTTCACCATCGAATCGGTCAAGCGCGCGCAGGCGGCGATCGCCTCGGGCGCGTTCAAGGCCGAGATCGTCCCGGTCAAGGTGTCCACCCGCAAGGGCGAGGTCGAGTTCGACACCGACGAGCAGCCGGGCAGGTCCGACATCGGCAAGATCCCGACCCTGCGCGCGGCCTTCCGCAAGGACGGCACGGTCACCGCCGCCAGCTCGTCGAGCATCTCCGACGGCGCCGCCGCGACCGTGCTGACCAGCGCGGAAAACGCGGCGAAGCTGGGGCTGAAGCCGATCGCGCGCATCGTCGCCCATTCGACCTTCTCGCAGGAGCCGGAGTGGTTCACCACCGCACCGGTCAGCGCCATCCGCGACGTCCTGGCCAAGGCCGGCTGGTCGGCGGAGGAGGTCGATCTGTTCGAGGTCAACGAGGCGTTCTCGGTGGTGGCGATGGCGCCGATGCGCGACCTCGGCATCCCCCACGACAAGCTCAACGTCAACGGCGGCGCCACCGCTCTGGGGCATCCGATCGGCGCCAGCGGCGCGCGCCTGGTGGTCACCCTGCTCCATGCCCTGCAGGCCCGCGGCGGCAAGCGCGGCGTCGCCTCCCTGTGCATCGGCGGCGGCGAAGCAACCGCAATCGCTGTCGAGATGGCGTGAAGGACTTAACCGTTTTTTTGCAAAAAATACATGCGCAACCCGCTTGACAGCGCACCGCGGCTTGTCATCATGTTATTGACGCCAAAGTGCGCGTTGCCACCCAAACAATGACGAGGAAGATTCAATGACCATCAACAAGGCTCTGCTTGCCCTGGCCCTGGGCTTCGCCCTGGCCGCCTGCAGCAACCAGCAGCAGGCCGAGAACGCCGCTGCCGATGCTGCCGAGGCCGCGACCGACGCCGCGACCGCCGCCGCCGAGACCGGCGACGCGCTGTCCGAGACCGCCCAGGCCGCCGCTGACGACGCCGCTGCCGCTGCCGACGCTGCTGCCGATGCCGCTGCCGACGCTGCCGCTGCCGCGACCGGCGAAGCCGCCGACGCTGCTGCCGACGTGGCCGAAGCCGCTGCCGACACGGCCGAGGCTGCCGCCGACGCCGCTGAAGAAGTGAAGAACTGATTCCAGCGCGTTGAGGCAATCGGGGAAGCCGCCGGCCGAACACCGGCGGCTTTCCTTTTGACGCAGGTCTCTGCCGTTGAACATCGATTCAGGCCGAGGCCGTCCAAACCCGAACCACCTGTACGGAGAATGTTCATGAATACCCGACTTCTGATCCTGGCCGGCGCCCTGTTTGCCCTGACCGCGTGCGGCAACACCGTCGAAGGCGCCAAGGAAGACACCGCGGCCGCCACCGCCGCCGCCGAACAGGCTGCGCAGGACGCCGCCGTCGCCACCGAGGAAGCTGCCGCCGAAGCCGCCGCCGCGACCGAGGAGGCCGCTGCCGACGCCCAGGCCGCCGCTTCCGAAGCTGCCGCCGAGACCGGCGCTGCGCTGGACGAGGCCGCCCAGGCGACCCGCGACGCTGCCGCCAGCCTCAAGGACGCGACCAAGGAAGCGGCCGCCGACGCCGCCGGCGCGGTCAAGGAAGCCGCCGCCAAGGCCGAGGAGGCCGTGCGCGACTGATCCACGGTCCGCAGGCAACGCTGCACGGAAGAGCCCGCACTGCGGGCTCTTCTTTTTTGCGCCGGCGGCAGAGCCAGACCGGGCGGGCTCACGCACCCCGCCCGGGCCACCTGGCATCCTTGCGCCCGGCATTCCCGGCACTGCGCATCCGCCGCACGACCGCAGACCCAAGGCATCGACTTCATGTAATCCCTCGCCTGCGGCGAAGAAGCCGCTGTTCCTGCTGCGGATTGGTGAGCCCGGTCACAGCCCGCCCCCGGCGTCGGCGTGGTAGCCTCGGGGTCCGCCCGGCCGGTGGTCGGGCCCCCCTCCGATGCCCTGTCCAACGAGGAAAGCCGCGCCATGTCGATCTTCGACCAGAAAAGCACCGCCCGGAAGGAAACCCCCTCCTTCGCCATGGATCCCCCGGCGATGCCCCCGCATGCCGTAAAGGACGTCCAGCCCGCCGACTTCAACCCGGACCCGGTTGCACCGGTCCGCTCCGCCCCGGCCGCCGACGCGGCCAAGGAATCGCTGATCGCCGCCGACCTGACCATCGAAGGCAAGATCGAAGGCAACGGCCACGTGCGCATCGCCGGCAGGTTCAAGGGCGACGTCAACGTGCAGGGCAACCTGCGCCTGGAGAACGGCGCCAAGCTCAACGGCGGCGTCCGCGCCAAGCAGGTCGTGGTCGCCGGCGAGCTCGACGGCAACATCGAATCGGCCACCACCGTCGAACTGCTCGACACCGCCGTGCTCATCGGCGACGTCAAGGCCGGCAAGCTCACCGTCAACGCCGGCAGCCGCATCCGCGGCCACGTCGAGTGCGGCTGGGACGACGGCGACGCGCCCAAGTCCGGCAAGGGCGGCAAGGCGGATCTCAACCTCGCCTCATGAGCGCGCGCCCGGGCGTGGCAGGTGCGACCCGCACCTGCCCGCACTGCAAGACGACCATTCTCGAAAGCGCGAGCATCTGTCCCTCGTGCAAGCACTACCTGCGCTTCGATTCGCCGGCCGCCGGCGGCGCGCAGAGCACCACCGCACTGCAGGTCGAAGGCATGATCCGGCACCCCGCCGACGGCGGGGCCTGGGAATACTCGGTGGTGCTGACCATCCGCGACGACGAGGGCAAGGAGCTGGCCCGCCAGGTCGTGGGGGTCGGCGCCATGTTCGCCGGCGAGGAACGCAGCTTCAGTCTTTCGGTCGAGGTGATGCCCACCTCCGACATGCGCAGGCCCGGCAAGCGCGGCCGGCACTGACCGCCGCGCCACCCTTCCGCCGTTGTTTCCCGGAAGGGCCAGTCGTATATGCTGGCCCGGCGGACCCCCGGCCGCGACTCCAGGACGCAGGATGGCGGCGCAGGCCCCACCCGGTCCACCGCCACAGCCCGAGACCCGCCCAGCCGGAACACATGAGCATGCGGAGACTGCCGGACGAAGCCGCGATGCCGACCGCCAACGACGACCAGGCCGCGATCGTGGCCTCGCTCGACGCCGCCTGCCGGGACCTCGCCCTCCCGCCCGACACCCGCGCCCTGCTCGCCCGCGCGCGCGACGCGCTGGTCGCCGCCGGGGCCGAGGCCGACTCCGCCCGCCGCCGCTACCACGCCCTGTTCGACGCGGTTCCCGACCCGGTCAGCATCCTCGACGAGAGCGGCATCGTGCTCGACCTCAACAAGGCCGGCATGGCCGCCTACCGGCGGCGCCGCGACGAGATCGTCGGGCAGCCGATCGAGGTGCTCAATCCCGACCTGCCCAAGGACCACATGAACCCGGTCCTGGAAACGCTGCACCGCGGCGAGACCTATGTCATCGAGGTCACCAACATGCGCGGCGACGGCACGCGCTTCCCGGTCGAGGTGCATTCGGCCGGCTTCCTCCATGACGGCCGCAACTGCGTGGTCGCGGTCGCCCGCGACCTGAGCGCCCGGCGCGACGCCGAGCTGCGCTACGGCCAGCTGCTGGAAGTGATCGACAAGGGCGTGCTGGTGCAGGACGCCGAAGGCACCCTGGTGCAGGCCAACGCCGCCGCGATGCGCATCCTCGGCAGCGACGGCTCCCAGGATTTCCGCGACTATCTGGATCCGGCGGCGTGGACGATCGTGGACCAGTCCGGCCGCCTGATCGCGGTCGAGGAACTGCCCTCGACCATCACCCTGCGCACCGGCAAGGCGCTGGAAAGCCGCGTGCTGGGCATGTACCACAGGCCCGAGCGGCGCCTGCGCTGGCTCTCGGTGACCACGGTGCCGCTGTTCGCGCCGGGCAGCCGCACGCCGGCGCAGGTGCTGTCGCTGTTCAGCGACGTCACCGAGCTCAAGCGCGACAGCGCGCTGTTCGACCGCGCCCAGGCGCTGGCGCACATCGGCGGCTGGGAGTGGGAGGTCGACCGCGACGCGCTGTACCTGACCGACGAGGCGCAGCGCATCCTCGGCTGCGGCAGCGCCGCGGGCCGGATCCGCGACCTGCTGCACTGCATCCACGACTCCGACCGGCTGCGCCTGGACGTCGCCATCAAGAAGGCCCTGGACGGCGGGCCCGCGCTCGACCTGGAAGTGGAGGGCCAGCGGCCCGACGGCCGCCTGTTCTGGGTGCGGATCATCGGCGAGGCCGAGGCCGGCCAGTCCGAAGGCATCAGCGTCACCGGGACGCTGCAGGACATCACCGAGCGCAAGCACGAGCAGGAGGCGCTGCGCGCACGCGCGCGCACCGATCCGCTGACCGGGCTGCTCAACCGCGACGAGGTACTCGACGGCCTCAGCGCGCGCATGAGCGATCCGGCTGGCCCGGGGCTGGCGGTGCTCTACATCGACCTCGACCGCTTCAAGATGATCAACGACGTGCTCGGCCATGGCGCCGGCGACGAGCTGCTGACGGCGGCGGCGCGGCGCATCGGCAGCGCGGTCGGCAAGGAGGGCGCGATCGCGCGCTTCGGCGGCGACGAGTTCCTGGTGGTGTGCGATACCGGCGACGACGCCGAGCGTCCCGAGCGCATCGCCCGGGCGATCCTGGCCGCGTTCACCGACAGCTTCCGCTTCAACAACGAGGAATTCCCGATCACCGCCAGCATCGGCATCGCCCGCGCGCCGCAGGACGGCACCACGCCGCAGGCGCTGATCCAGAACGCGGACGCGGCCATGTACGACAGCAAGCGGCGCATGCGCAACGCCTGGCAGTCCTACAGCCCGGAGCTGGCGCAGTCGCAGCAGTACAGGCTGCGGGTGGAAACCCACCTGCGCCGGGCCGCCGACAACGACGAGTTCCGCCTGGTCTACCAGCCGCAGGTGGACCTGCACCACGGCCGCATCGTTGCCGCCGAGGCGCTGATCCGCTGGCGCAACCAGCAGCTGGGCGAGATGCGCCCGGACCACTTCATCGAGCACGCCGAGAACACCGGCGACATCGTCCGCATCGGCGACTGGGTGCTGCGCGAGGCCTGCCGGCAGGCGGCGCAGTGGCGCGACGCCGGGCTGGGGATCATCCGGGTGGCGGTGAACGTGTCCTACCGCCAGTTCCTGGCCGAGGACATCGCCGGCAACGTCCGCGCCATCCTCGACGAGTACGGGCTCCCGGGCTCGACGCTCGAACTGGAGTTCACCGAGCGGGTGCTGATCGAGGACGCGCCGGAAACGCTGTCCACCTTCGCCCAGCTGCGCAGCCTCGGCGTGCTGCTGACCATCGACGATTTCGGCGAGGGCTACAGCGCGCTCAACTACCTGCGCCGGCTGCCGATCCACGGGCTCAAGCTGAGCCAGCTGTTCGTCGAGGGCGTGCCCGGCAACCAGTCGGACGTGGCCGTGTGCCAGGCGGTCGCGGGCATCGCGCGCAGCCTCGGGCTGGGGCTGGTGGCCGAGGGCATCGAAACCGAGGAGCAGCGCCAGTTCATGCTGCGCCTGGGGGTGCCGATCGGCCAGGGCTTCCTGTTCGCGCCGGGGCTGGCGCCGGAGGATTTCGCCCGGCGGGTGGCCCGGCAGGGCGACTGACAGCTTGCGCCACCGGAGCCCTCCACCGGACGGCTCCAGCGCCGGCCGGCGCCGGATCGGCCCGAGGCCAACCGGCGGACCCATCGCCTGCGGGCCAGCTCGCGGGGGAAGCGGCTAAAATGGCGTTTTCCCGACGGGAACCGCCCATGCAGGCATCCGCACTCCGCGCCGTGGTCACCGGCGGCGCTTCCGGCCTCGGCCTGGCCGTGGCGCAGCGCATCGTCGCCGACGGCGGCCGGGTCGCGCTGTTCGACCTCAACGACGACAAGGGTGCCGCCGCGGCCGCGGCGCTGGGCGCGGCCAGCGCGCGCTTCATCCGCGTCGACGTGACCGACGAGGACGCCGTGGTCGCGGCCATGGCGCAGGCCCGCGACTTCCTCGGCGGCCTGAACGCCACGGTCAACTGCGCCGGCATCCTCGGCGCCGGCCGCGTGCTCGGCCGCGAGGCGCCGATGCCGCTGTCGCAGTTCCGCACCACGGTGATGGTCAACCTGGTCGGCAGCTTCAACGTCGCCAAGGCCGCCGCGGCGCTGATCCAGCACAACGAGGCGGACGAGGACGGCGAGCGCGGCGCGATCGTCAACACCGCCAGCGTCGCCGCCTACGAGGGCCAGATCGGCCAGGCCGCGTACTCGGCCTCCAAGGCCGGCGTGGTCGGCATGACCCTGCCCATGGCGCGCGAGCTCTCCCGCTTCGGCATCCGCGTCAACACCATCGCTCCGGGCATCTTCTGGACGCCGATGGTCGACGGCATGCCCGACGAGGTGCAGCAGTCCCTCTCCGCCTCCATTCCCTTCCCTTCCCGCCTCGGCCGCCCCGAGGAATTCGCCGACCTCGTCGCCCACGTCCTCGGCAACCGCTATCTCAACGGCGAGACGATCCGGCTGGACGGGGCGGTGCGGCTGGCGCCGAAATGAGCCGGGATCGGGGATTCGCAATAGCGGACAGCCCACCCTTCCCCTTCCCGTGCCACCTGATCCCGAATCCCCAATCCCCGATCCCGGTCTTCCGATGAAAGCCTACGAAGTCAAGAAAGGAAACGTCGTCGAGCACAACGGCATGGTCTGCCAGGTGCGCGATATCGAGCGCAGTTCGCCGCAGGGCCGCGGCGGCAACGTGCGCTTCCGGTTCATCATGTACAGCGTGCCCGGCGGCAACAAGATCGATGCCGCGTTCGACGCCGAGGACAGCCTGACCGAGGTCGAGCTGCTGCGCCGGCAGGCGACGTTCTCGTACAAGGACGGGGAGGATTTCGTGTTCCTCGACGACGAGGACTACACGCCGTACACGCTGTCCGCCGAAACCGTTGGCGACGCCGCCGGATACATCACCGACGGCCTGACCGGCAGCTACGTGCAGATCATCGACGAGCAGCCGGTGGCGCTGCAGCTGCCGCAGCACGTGACGCTGGAGGTGGTGGACACGCCGCCGGAGCTCAAGGGCGGCACCGCGACCAAGCGCCCGAAGCCGGCGCGCCTGAACACCGGCATCGAGATCATGGTGCCCGAGTACATCGCCAACGGCGAGCGCGTGCTGGTGAACACCACCACCGGTGAGTTCGGCGGCCGCGCGGACTGAGTCGCGGCGGCACGCGCGGGCGCGGGCAGGCCGACGCCGGAGGTGCTGGCAGCGCTTGGAGCGCAGGCGAGGCGACGCTTGAAGCGCCTGGCCATCGATCCGGCGTTCGCGGTCCGCCCGTCCCGGCGGCGTCCGGGAACGTCTGGACGGCTGTCGTCACCCCCGCGCAGGCGGGGAGCGCTCTGCAACAAACGCATGTCCGGTCATCCATGGACGTCAGCGCATTGAAGTCAACGACCGTGGGTTCCCGCCTTCGCGGGAACGACGCAAGAAATGGTTCTTTTCCCAAGTGCGGGGGAATCGCAAGAGCAGAGCTGGATCGGGGCTTGCGTACTGCGGGGCGTCCCGGGCCGGGGATTGCTCCCCGGCCCGGTCAGCCCGCTCCGCGGTCCGGCCCGGCGCAGCGCGCCGGGCGTTCACGCGCACGCGCGGCAGTGCCGCGCAAGCGGTGCGCGTTCACCCATGGCTGACTCGCCGCCGCAGCGCATCCATGCGCTGCTCTCCGCAATTCCCCGGCCCGGGACGCCCCATCGATCCTTCAAGGAACCTCGGAACGACTCGCTTTTGATCGTCATTCCCGCGAAAGCGGGAATCGCTCTGCAACGGACGAATGTCCGGTCATCCATGGACTCTGATTTCCAACGGGTCAACGTCCATGGATCCCCGCCTTCGCGGGGATGACGGTCGTTGCTCAGAGGTTCCTTGACGACTCCACTTCGTTTGGGCAGCAAGGCACTTGCTCCCGAAGCACCGAACCAGACGCAGCAACGAGCCGCGTCCTGGCGGCCGGGGATCGCGGCCAAGCAAAACATGGATGTTTTGCGCGCGAGTCAGCCCATGGGTGAGCACGGGTGGTTTGCGCGGCATGCCGCGCGCCCGTGCGAACGCCCGGCGCGCTGCGCCGGGCCGGACCGCGGAGCGGGGCTGACCGAGCGAAGAGCGATCCCCGGCCGACAGGACGCGGCGTCCTTCCCAAGAGACCGGGGGTCAGCACGGCCCGCCTGCGCGGCATGCCGCGCGTCCGTGCGAACGCCCGGCGCGCTGCGCCGGGCCGGACCGCGGAGCGGGGCTGACCGAGCGAAGAGCGACCCCGGCCGACAGGGCGCGGCGTCCTTCCGACGGCAGAAGTGAAAGCAGCCCCCACACTTGGGAGAAGAACCCAAAAACCCGGTTGTTCGAGGCTTCCCTGTTCCGACGCCGCGTGGCCGGCTGGCCGCCGGGCCGTTCACTGCGTCTCCGTCGGCAGGGGTGATCCGCTTTCTCCCTGCAGGTCCCGCAGCCTTGTGGCGAGGATGGACAGGTTGCGCTCGCTGCCTTCCAGCCGCGAACGCTGCGTCGGCGTGAGCGCCTCGCGCGCCTGCCGATGCAGCGCGCTGCGCAGCGCGCGCAGGCGCGCGTCGTCGCGCTCGACCGCGGCGGACAGGACCTCGCGCTCTCCGGCCTGCGGCAGTCCATAGCCGTCGTCCGGCAGCAGCGACGATGGTCCATCCGGGAAGGCGGCGGCGAGCATCCCGCGCAGCTCCGCGCCGGCGGCGGCCGCATCGCTGCCGCGGGTTCCGGCCGCGCCACCGCGGCCGCGCAGGACACGCTGCTTGAGCTCCTCGCGCGCCACCGCCTCCTCCCGGCGCAGGGCGGCCTGCTCCAGCACCAGCAGCGCGGCGCTGGCGCGCAGGTCCGCGCGCCCGAACCAGGCTGCCCGCTGCTGCGGCGGAAGCGCCATCCACGCCCGCGCGCCGGCCGCCGGCAGCGCGATGCCGGCGCCGGCTACCGCGAACATGTCGTCGAAGTACGCCGCCTGCGACGCGAACAGATAGCCTGCGCGCAGCGCCTGTTCGGGCGATTCGAGCACCGAGACATCGGCCACGTCCTCGCGCTGCAGCCGGCGCAGCAGCCCGCGCGGGGTGATGCTGCGCAGCGGCAGCCGCGACAGCCGCGGCACGCCGTCGTGGAGCAGCTTCCAGGTCTCGACCGCGCAGTTGTTGGAGAGGAAGTAGTAGCGGCCGTCATAGCTCCAGTGCACCTGCGCGGCGCGCTCCAGCAGCGCGCCGATCTCCGCCGGCGACAGCCGCAGCGGGACCGACTGCAGCCCGCGCAGTTCGACCAGGGTGTATTCGTCGATCACCTGCTGCAGCGGCAGCACGAACAGGCGCGACGGGTACGACCCGGTCAGGCCGCGCCAGCTGGACACCTGCACGTCGTCGACGAAGGCGCGGAAGGACAGCACCAGGTGGTGGTCGAGGTCCAGCCGGCAGTCCGGGCCCGGTGGACGCCCGGGCGCGCAGACCACCAGCCGCAGCATGCTGTGGCCCCAGCGGCTCATCGCGCGCTCGCCGGCGTCGGCGAACAGATAGTCGATGCCCTGCACCCGCGCCGGATCGATCTGCAGCAGTGCGATTGCGGCATCGTCGCCGCCGGCGACGACCAGCGCCAGGCTGGCGTCGCAGTCCACCGCCTCCGGCGACCACTGCAGTCGCTCGCTGAACCAGGCATGCAGCGCCGGCCGGCGACAGGCGTATGTCTGGTCGAGCAGGAACAGTTCGAAGTTCACCGCGACGAATTCCGCGGGCGACTGCAGCTCGTAGGCGTCGGGGACGCGCAGCCTGAAGGCGCTGTCGCGCGCGCGCAGGCCCGGCCGCAGCGGCCTCACCTGCCAGCCGGCAAGATCCAGCAGTCGCGGATCCGACGACAGCCGGCCGCCGGCGGAGCGGTCGTGGACATGGCCGATCTCGTGCAGCAGCGCCGCCAGCGCCGCCGATTCGCGTACCGCCGCCCCGCCGGCCTCCCGCGCGGCCAGCCACTCCGTCAGCAGACTGCGCTGCAGGCCGATGTCGCCGCCCCGGGTGCGGCCGTGGACCTCCTCCGGCAGATCGTCGCGCCAGCGCAGGGTCGGGCGCCGGTCGAGGCGGTCGAGGAACCCGGGCGGCAGCCGGCGCCGCGCTTCGGCCACCAGCGCATGCGTGGCTTCGAGCTCCACCGCATCCAGGCCGCCGGTCTCGACGTCCATCCCGCCGGAGGCCTGCGCCGCCGCGGATGCGGCCAGCGCGAGGATGAGCAGGCAGGCGGGCGCGACACCGCGCACGGGATTCAGCGGGCGAGGATCGCCAGCGCCAGCGCCATGTCGGTGGCGTCGCGCGCGGCGGCATCCTGCTCGCGCAGGTGGCGCAGGGCCGCCTCCAGCCGGGCGCTGCGGATGCGGCCGTCGCTGGCCACAAAGCCCGCGGCGTCCTCGCGGGCGCGGACCACCACCTTGTCGTCCCCCGAGCTGCTCGCCGAGGAACCGGCCGACCCGGCCGAGCTGGCGCCGCCGGTAGTTCCGGCGAAGCTGCTGGCGTGGGCGGCAGCCGCGCCCAGCGCGAGCGCGAGGCCGCTCAGGATCAGGTGGCTGGCGCGCGGTTTCGGCATCGGGATCGGTCCACTCGGGTCTGGCCGCAAAGGGTAACCCGGCGCCGGCGGATCGGGCTGAACGCCGCCGCGCCCCACGCCGGGCCGGTGCCGCCGGTCACGGGTCGAACAGCTTGCCCGGATTGAGGATGCCGTTGGGATCGAGCGCCTGGCGGATGCCGCGCATCACCGCCACCTCGGCATCGCTGCGGGTGCAGGACAGGTAGGGCTTCTTCACCAGGCCGATGCCGTGCTCGGCGGAGATGCTGCCGCCGTGGGCCTGCAGCAGCCCCGCGAGCAGCTTGGTGACCCGCTCGCACTCGGCCACGAACTCCGGCTGCGGCATGCCGGCGGGCTTGAGTACGTTGATGTGCAGGTTGCCGTCGCCGACATGGCCGAACCAGACCACCTCGAACTGCGGATACTGCCGCGCCAGCAGCGCCTGGGCTTCGGCCAGGAAGGCCGGCATCGCCGAGACCCTTACCGCGACATCGTTCTTGTACGGCAGGTGCGGCGCCAGGCTCTCGGTGATGCCCTCGCGCAGGCGCCACAGCTGCGCCGCCTGCGCCTGGCTCTGGCCGATGGCGCCGTCGAGCACCCAGCCCTGTTCCATGCAGTGTTCGAAGGCGGCCAGCAGCCCGGCCTCGTCGTCCTCGCCGCGGCTGGCGAACTCGGCGACCACGTAGTGCGGGTAGCTGTCGGCGAACGGCGGCTGCGCGCCGTGCGCGACGACGTGGCGCAGCGCGAGATCGGTGAAGAACTCGAAGGCTTCGAGTTCCAGCCGCGAGCGCAGCTCGGCGAACACGGTCATCAGCGTTTCGAACGACGGCAGCGCCAGCAGCATGGTCCGGGTCGGCGGCGGCGGCGGCGCCAGCTTCAGCGTGGCCTCGACGATGATGCCGAGCGTGCCCTCGGAGGCCGCCATCAGGTGGCGCAGGTCGTAGCCGCTGGAGTTCTTGACCAGGCCGCGGTTGAGCTCGAGCAGTTCGCCGCCGCCGGTCACCACCTTCAGGCCCGCCACCCATTCGCGGGTGTTGCCGTAGCGCACGACGCGGATGCCGCCGGCGTTGGTGGCGATGTTGCCGCCGATCGAGCACGAGCCGCGCGCGGCGAAGTCGACCGGATAGGCCAGGCCGCGCTCGCGCGCCGCTTCCTGCACCGCTTCCAGCGCGATGCCGGCCTGCACGGTGAGCGTGCGGTCGACCGGATCGAAGGCCAGCACCTGCTTCATCCGCTCCAGGCTGAGCACCAGCTCGCCGCTGGCGGCCACGGCGCCGCCGGACAGGCCGGTGCGGCCGCCGGACGGCACGATCGACACGCCCTCGGCGTTCGCCCAGCGCACGATGGCCTGCACCTCCTCCACCGTCGCCGGCAGCGCGATCGCCAGCGGCGCCGGCGTCCAGCGGCGGGTCCAGTCGCGGCCGTAGTGCTCCAGGTCGGCGGGATCGGTGAGCAGGCGCAGCGCGGGCAGCGTCTGCGACAGCGCGGCAAGGCGCGGATCGGTCATCGAACGGATGCAACCGGTGAGGGAGCGCAAGCGTGCCAGCCGCGATGGCGGGCGTCCAGTTCGGCCCGCTGCGAAGTCGGCGGTGCTTTGCCGCCAGCCAGAGCAGGATCCTGGTTTGCGGAACGACGGTCGCCCCGGGCGGGACCGCGGAACGGGGCTGATTTGCGCGAAGCGCGATCTCCGGCCGACAGGGCGCGGCAAAATCCGGAGCAGCTGCGTTCGGGAGCGTGCCAAAGTCCGCCCCGCTCGACGGACCGGAGAAATCCGTTGCCATCGAAACGAATGGCGCAGTGTTCCGCCGGGCGATGACGGGTGTTCCGCAGATCGCGTCAAAGCCGCGTTGTGCAGTGCGCAAAACGGCGCAGGCATCTGGAATAATGGATGCTTCCGCCGACGCGACCGGAGTCCCGCGCATGACACCCCTGAAGACCTCGTTCCCCAAGCACGACATCCGCGTGGTGCTGTTCGAAGGCATCAGCAGGAGCGCGGTGGAAGTGTTCCGTGCGGCGGGCTACGAGCAGGTGGAAGTGCTGCCCAGGTCGCTGGTCGGCGACGAGCTGAAGGACAAGCTCAGCGCCGCGCACATCGTCGGCATCCGCTCGCGCACCCAGCTCACCGCCGAGGTGCTGGCCGAGGCGCGCAAGCTGATGGCGATCGGCTGCTTCTGCATCGGCACCAACCAGGTCGACCTCGACGCCGCGGAGCTGGCCGGCATCCCGGTGTTCAACGCGCCGTATTCCAACACCCGCAGCGTGGCCGAGCTGGTGATCGCGCAGGCGATCCTGCTGATGCGCGGCATCCCGCAGAAGAATGCACAGTGCCACCGCGGCGACTGGAGCAAGTCCGCCGAAGGCAGCCACGAGGTGCGCGGCAAGACCCTGGGCATCATCGGCTACGGCCACATCGGCACCCAGGTCGGCGTGCTGGCCGAGGCGCTGGGCATGCAGGTGCTGTTCCACGACATCGAAACCAAGCTTTCGCTCGGCAACGCGCGCTCGGCCACGAGCCTGGACGACCTGCTGGCGCGCTCGGACATCGTCACCCTGCACGTGCCGGAAACGCCGGCGACGCGGATGATGTTCGGCGCCGCGCAGATCGCGAGGATGAAGCCCGGCGCGCACCTGATCAACGCCTCGCGCGGCACCGTGGTCGACATCGACGCGCTGGCCGCGGCGCTCGAATCGGGCCATGTCGGCGGCGCCGCGGTCGACGTGTTCCCGGTCGAGCCCAAGAGCAACGACGACCGTTTCGAATCGCCGCTGCTCAAGTACGACAACGTGATCCTGACTCCGCACGTCGGCGGCAGCACGCTGGAGGCGCAGGACAACATCGGCACCGAGGTCGCGGCCAAGCTGGTGCGCTACAGCGACAACGGCAGCACGCTGTCGGCGGTGAACTTCCCCGAGGTCACCCTGCCCGAACACGCCGGCAGCCACCGCATCCTGCACATCCACCGCAACGTGCCGGGCGTGCTGTCGCGGATCAACGAGCTGTTCTCGCGCGAGGGCGTGAACATCGACGGCCAGTTCCTGCGTACCGACGCCAAGGTGGGCTACGTGGTCATCGACATCTCCTCGACCCCGGAAACCACCGCGCGCCTGCGCGCCGCCATGGGCAGCATCGACGGCACGCTGCGCACGCGGGTGCTGTACTGACGCGGCGGACAGGGCCATGCGCGGCGCTCCGAAGGAACGGCTGCAGCTGTATTCCGCGCTGCTGCTGGTGCCGGGAGTGGCCTGCGCGATCGTCTCGTTCCTGCCGCTGTTCGCCGGGACCGGCGTGCGCGCCTTCGCCGCCACCTGGTGGTGGATCCTGCTGTTCCCGGGTGCGCTGCTGTTCCTGGTGCTGTTCCCCCTGATCGAGCTGCTGGGCCGCAGGCGCTGAGGCGGGACGGCGGCTGGGGACGGGGCTTCGGCACGTATCGCCATCCCAACCCTTCCCCCCGGCAAGCAGGGGAAGGGCTGACAGCCTTGCGGAGGGAGCTGCCGTTCAATCGGCCGCGGAACCTTTCCCGCAAGCGGGGGAAGGAGCAGCTGAAGCGCGGGGCCTCCGCCGGCCATGCCTACCCCACCCGCGCCAGCCACCTTTGCGCCATCCGCCGCAGCGATGCATCCAGTGCCGGATCCCCGGCGATCGCCCCGATGTCGCGCCAGGCCAGCGCGTGCGACTCGCCGCTGACCACGAATTCCTCGCCGCCTTCGGCATGCACCACGTAGCGCACGTCGTAGTGCCAGTGCCCGGGCACGTCGCGGCGCTCGGGAATCCAGTGGCGGTCGAGGTCGAAGATCTCCGGCTCGATGCGCAGGCCGGCCAGACCCGATTCCTCTTCCGCCTCGCGCAGCGCGGCCCGCGCCAGGTCGCGATCGCCGTCGGCGTGGCCGCCCGGCTGCACCCAGATGCCGAGCTTGCGGTGATGGGTCAGCAGCGCGCGCCGTCCATCCCTCGCCACCAGCCAGGCCGAGGCGGTGAAATGCCCGGCCAGGCGCGCGCGCACGAACGGATCTCCGGGGTCGTCCAGCAGCGCCAGGAACTCCTCCACGACCTCGCTCCGCCCGGCGCAGGCGTCGGCATGCGCGCGCAGGGCGAGCGCCAACGGCCGCCGGTCATCCGCTTCCCGCATCCGCCCGCATCCATCCGCTGTCAACCCCCGGACCGCCATTGTCCCTCCTCCATTCGCGCTTGTGCGCCGATGCCCCGTTTGGCATGGTAGCGACGGTAACCAATCCCCGGCCGACCCCACCGGCACCCTTCCACATCCAGGAAAACCCGATGTCGAAAAGTCTGTTCAGGGTCAAGCCGGTCGAACCGGCGCCGCACGTTGATGCCGGCGAGCCGGTCGAAGGCAGCCTCCAGGGCGAGGCCACGCTCAAGCGCACGCTCACCGCCCGCCACCTGGTGCTGCTGGGCGTGGGCGCGGTGATCGGCGCGGGCATCTTCGTGCTCACCGGCCAGGCCGCGGCCAACCACGCCGGCCCGGCGATCATGCTCAGCTTCGTGCTCGCCGGCCTGGCCTGCGCCTTCGCCGGCCTGTGCTACGCCGAGTTCTCGGCGATGATGCCGGTCTCCGGCAGCGCCTACTCCTACTCCTACGCCACCCTGGGCGAATACATCGCCTGGTTCATCGGCTGGTGCCTGGTGCTCGAATACCTGTTCGCCTCGAGCACGGTGGCGGTGGGCTGGTCGGGCTATCTGGTGAGCTTCCTGACCACGACGCTCGGCCTGCCCTTCCCCGCGGAGCTCGCCTCGGCGCCGATCACCTGGGACGGCGAGAACTTCGTGCGCACCGCCGGCGTGATCAACCTGCCGGCGATCCTGATCGTGGCCGCGGTCACCGGCCTGTGCTATGTCGGCATCACCCAGTCGGCCTTCGCCAACTCGGTGGTGGTGGCGATCAAGGTGACGGTCATCGCCGCCTTCCTCGGTTTCGGCGTGCAGTACATCGACCCGGCCAACTTCACCCCCTTCATCCCGGAGAACGAAGGCCCGGGCCGCTTCGGCATCGAGGGCGTGTTCCGCGCCGCGACCATCGTCTTTTTCGCCTACATCGGCTTCGACGCCGTCTCCACCGCGGCCGGCGAGGCGAAGAATCCCCAGCGCGACATGCCCATCGGCATCCTCGGCTCGCTGGTGGCCTGCACCCTGATCTACATCGCGGTGTGCGCGGTGCTGGTCGGCATCGCCCCCTACCGCGAGCTCGACACCGCCAAGCCGGTGGCCACCGCGCTGGAGCTGGCCATGCGCGCCGATCCCGGCGCCAACCTGGGCTGGCTGAAGACCGCGGTCGAGGTCGGCGCCATCGCCGGCCTGTCCTCGGTGATCCTGGTGATGCTGATGGCGCAGCCGCGGATCTTCTACTCGATGTCGCGCGACGGCCTGCTGCCGAAGCTGTTCGGCAAGGTCCACACCCGCTTCCAGACGCCGTACGTGGGCACCCTCATCGTCGGCGTGGTCGCCTGCCTGCTCGCCGGCTTCATGCCGCTGAGCGTGCTCGGCGAGCTGGTGTCGATGGGCACCCTGATCGCGTTCGCGACGGTGTGCCTGGGGGTGCTGGTGCTGCGCTACACGCGGCCGGACATCCCGCGCCCGTTCCGGGTGCCGCTGTTCCTGCTGATCTGCCCGCTGGGCGTGGTCTCCTGCATGTTCCTGTTCATGCAGTCGTTCGTGGAGCACTGGCTGATCTTCGTGCTGTGGACGCTGCTGGGCCAGGCGATCTACTTCACCTACGGCTACCGCAACAGCAAGCTCAACAAGGCCTGACCGCCCTCCGGGCGGCGGCGCCGGTCGCGGCGCCGTCGCGCACTCCAGCAGCGAGAACGCAGCATGACGGCCACCAGCGTCAAGAAGATCGGCCCGGTCCTGGCAACCTTCGTGGTCGCCAACAACATGATCGGCTCGGGGTTTTTCCTGCTGCCGGCTTCGCTGGCCGAGGTCGGCGGCGTGACCGCCCTGGCCTGGCTGCTGGGCACGGTACTGGCGGTGGTGCTGGGCGCGGCGTTCTCGCGCCTGGCGCGGCAGTACCCGGACCTGACCTCGCCCGACGACTACATCCGCCCGGCGCTCGGCCGCGACATCGGCTTCGTCGCCACCACGATGTACTGGCTGTCGTCGTGGATCGGCAACAACGCCATCGCGGTGGCCGCGTTCGGCTACCTGGTGATCCTGCTGCCGATCGAGGACAGCGGCAGCGTGCGCCTGGTCGGCCAGGTGGCGCTGCTGTGGCTGATGTTCGCGCTCAACCTGCTCGGCCCGCGCTCGATCGCCCGCTTCCAGTCGTTCTGCGTGGTGTTCGGGCTGATGCCGGTGGCGGCGGTGCTGATCGCCGGCTGGGGCAGCTTCGATCCGGAGATCTACCGCGCCAGCTGGAACGTCACCGACCGCAGCGACGCGGCGGTGGTGTTCAGCTCGCTGGCGCCGGTGTTCTGGGCCTTCATCGGGCTGGAGACCGGGGCGATGGTGGCCGGCGTGGTCCGCGACCCGGACCGCAATGTGCCGATCGCGACCCTCGGCGGCATCCTGATCGCCGGCTGCATCTACCTGGTCTCGTCGGTGCTGATGATGGGCATCGTGCCGGCCCCGGAGATGGCCGCCTCCAGCGCACCGTTCGCGCTGGTCGCCGGGCAGATGTTCGGCGCCTGGGCGGTTCCGCTGATCGCCGCCGCCGCCGCGCTCAAGGCCACCGGCACGCTCGGCGGGTGGATGCTGGTGACCGGCGAATCCGGCGCCCGCGCCGCCGGCCGCGGGTTCCTGCCGGCGATCTTCGGCCGCCTGCGGCGCAACGGTTCGGCCGGCTGGGGGCTGTTCCTGGTGGTGCTGTCGATGACCGGGATCGCGATCCTCACCCGCGCGCCCACCGTGGGCCAGCAGTTCGGCACCATCATCGAGATGGCGGTCACCCTGGTGATCATCGCCTATGCCGCGGCGGGGCTGAGCCTGCTGTTCGGCACCCCGGCGCGCCGGCCGCAGGGCAGCGACCGGGTGCTGGGCATGGCCGCGCTGGTGGCCTGCGCCATGCTGGCCTGGTCGTCCGACACCGACATCCTCATCGGCGCGGTGATCATGGCCCTGCTGGCCTGGGCGGCGTATCGCGGCTTCGGCCGCCGCAACACCGCGCCGTGACGCGGGGTTCCATTACACTGCGCCCATGGACCGCCCGCTCCCCTACGACCCCCACCGCCTGTGCGACCTGGCCGGCGAGCTCATCGTCAACGTCCGCGAGCTGTCGGCGCGCGGCTGGACCCCGGCGACCAGCAGCAACTTCTCGCAGCGGCTCGACGGGCAGCATGCGGCGATCACGGTGTCCGGCCGCGACAAGGGCCGGCTGAAGGAAGCCGACATCATGGTGGTGGATTTCGACGGCAACGCCGTCGGCAGCGACCACCGGCCGTCGGCCGAGACCCTGCTGCACACCCGGCTGTACCGGCGCTTCCCGGACGTGGGCTGCATCCTGCACACGCACTCGCACAACCAGACCGTGGCCTCGCGCCTGTTCGCCGGCGCCGGTCACGTGCGCCTGGCCGGCTACGAACTGCTCAAGGCCTTCCGCGGCAACGAGACCCACGAGACCGCGATCGACGTGCCGGTGCTGCCCAACAGCCAGCAGATGCCCACGCTCGCCGCGCAAGTGGACGCGCTGCTCGACGCCGGCCCGATGTGGGGCTATCTGATCGACGGCCACGGCCTGTACGCCTGGGGCCGCGACATGGCCGAGGCCCGCCGCCACCTGGAGGCGTTCGAGTTCCTGCTCGGCTGCGAGCTCGACATCCGCCGGCTGACCGCGGGCCACTAGGATCCTCTGACCAGCACGCTTTCGCTCGTCATTCCCGCGAAGGCGGGAGGCGCTTCCCAACAGCGCGGAGCACTGGTCATCCATGCACTCTGATTTTCAACGGGTCAACGTCCCTGGATTCCCGCCTTCGCGGGAATGACGAGCGGTTCCGAGGCCCCCAGGCAACCCTGCCCGTACAAGCGGAAGCCATGGGCGTCAGCCCGTCGAACCGGCGACCACGGCTCCCGCCGCGCGGGACGACGGAGACGGAGCCGGTTGCCCGGGGTATTCTCCGGCGCACCGCGTTGCATCCACGGAACACAGGCGTTCGGCTGCCGTTACGCCCGCGCCGCGCGCAGCTGCTAGGCTGACCGTTTCACCACCGCCCCACGAGCCGCCGCCATGAGCCGACTGCGCATCTTCGCCGACGACGCCCCCGACACGCCCGTTTTCACCAGCCACGACGGCGACGAGATCGCCCGCGAGCTGGCCAGGATCGGCGTGCACTTCGAGCGCTGGCAGGCCAGCCAGCCGGTGTCCGCCGGGGCGACGCCGGAAGAGGTCCTGGCCGCCTACAAAGGGGATATCGACCGGATCTCCGCCGAACGCGGCTTCACCACGGTCGACGTGATCAGCATCGCGCCGGACAATCCGAAGAAGGACGAGATGCGCGGCAAGTTCCTCGACGAGCACTTCCACAAGGAAGACGAGGTGCGCTTCTTCGTCGACGGCTCGGGGCTGTTCACCCTGCACGTGGACGACAGGGTCTACGAGATCGAATGCGTCAAGGACGACCTGATCGCGGTCCCCGACGGCACCACCCACTGGTTCGACATGGGTCCGGAGCCGCGCTTCGTCGCGATCCGCTTCTTCCAGCAGCCCGACGGCTGGATCGGCCACTTCACCGGCACCGACATCGCCCAGCGCTTTCCGCGCTACGAGAACCCCCCGGCGTAGCCGCCCATGCCGACGGTCATCCTCACCGACATCGAAGGCACGACCTCGTCGATCTCCTTCGTCAAGGACGTGCTCTTCCCCTACGCGCGCCGCGAGCTGCCGCGCTTCGTGCGCGCGCACGCCGGCGATCCGGAAGTCCGCCGCTGGCTGGACCAGGTGGCGCTGGAGAACGGCGGCCTGTGCCAGGACGCGATGATCGTCGAGACCCTGCAGGGCTGGATCGACCAGGACCGCAAGCACACCGCGCTCAAGGCGCTGCAGGGCCTGGTCTGGGAGGCCGGCTACCGCGACGCCGACTTCACCGCGCCGGTCTATCCCGACGCGGTCGAGGCGCTGCGCCGCTGGCACGCGCAGGGGCATACCCTGGCGGTGTACTCGTCCGGCTCGGTGCCGGCGCAGAAGCTGCTGTTCGCGCACACCGATGCCGGCGACCTGACCGGGCTGTTCTCGGGCTGGTTCGACACCGCGGTGGGCGGCAAGCGCGAGGCCGCGAGCTATGCCGCCATCGTCGAAGCGCTCGGCGTCGCACCCGCGGACGTGCTGTTCCTCTCCGACGTGGTCGCTGAACTGGATGCCGCGCGCGAAGCCGGCCTGCGCACCGCGCTGGTCGACCGCATCGAGGATTATCCCCGGCCGCGCGGGGATGCGGACTGCAACGGCCACCGGCGCGTGACCGGCTTCGACGGGATCGACGCCGCGGCGGTCACGCCCGGCGCAGTTGGAAGCTGCTGAAGCCGGCGCCCAGGCGGTCCATGTCCAGCGCGGCCGCGTCCAGGCGCGGCTCGCCCTCCTGCCGGCATTCCTGCAGTGCCCAGTGGCGCACGCCGCGCGCCGACAGCCGTTCGGCCAGGCGGTACAGCGCCTGCACCGGGTACAGCCCGCTGTGCCAGGTGGTGCGGCACTCGTAGGCCACGCCGCTGGCGAGCACCGCGTCCAGCGATTCTCCCACCGGGCGGGCGCTGCCGCGGCGCCCGGTGATGCCGTCGTAGTCTTCCGCACCGGCCTTGATGTCCAGGCCGATCCAGTCGAGCAGCGGCAGGATCCGGCGCAGGCGCGCCGGATACATGCCGCCGCTGTGCAGGCCGATCTGGTAGCCCATCGCCTTCACATGGGCGATGGCTTCGGGCAGCGTCGCCTGCAGGGTCGGCTCACCGCCGGAGAACACCACGCCGTCGAGCAGGCCGAGGCGACGGCGCAGGAAGGCCTCGACCCGCTCCCAGGCGATCCCCTGCTCCGCCCGCGCCGGCAGCAGCTCCGGGTTGTGGCAGTAGCCGCAGCGCCAGGGACAGCCCTGCAGGAACAGTACCGCCGCCAGCCGGCCGGGAAGATCGATGCTGGTCAGCGGCGTCATGCCGCCGACCCGGATCATGCGGCGCGTGCTTGCGCCGGCGCCGGAGACGGCTCGGCGAAGAAGCGGCGCTCGGCGTGCTCGCCGCGCTTGCCGATGTTGAAGCTCGACACCGGGCGGTGGTAGCCCATCACCCGGGTCCAGACCTCGCAGCGCTGGCGTTCGTCGTCGCGCAGGCTGGGAACGGCGGTCGTGTTGTGGTTCATTGCAGGACTCCTTCTGGTTGGACAAGGCCGGCCCGGGAATCGGGACGGCCGGGAACGGGTCCGCCCGGCGGTATGCCGGCCGGACCCTGGGCGGCGTTCGCCGCGCGCCGTTTCGCCGCCAGCCGCTCCTCGTCGCAGCGCGGGCAGAACGCGTGCTCGCCGGCGAGGTAGCCGTGGGTGGGGCAGATCGAGAAAGTCGGCGTGATCGTGATGTAGGGCAGACGGAACCGGGTCAGCGCGCGCCGCACCAGCTCGCGGCAGGCGCCGCCGCTGGACAGCCGCTCGCCCATGTACAGGTGCAGCACGGTGCCGCCGGTGTAGCGCGACTGCAGCGCCTCCTGCCGCTCCAGCGCCTCGAACGGATCGTCGGTGAAGCCCACCGGCAACTGCGAGGAATTGGTGTAGTACGGCTGCGCCTCGGTGCCGGCCTGGAGGATGTCGGGCCAGCGCCGGCGGTCCTCCTTGGCGAACCGGTAGGTGGTGCCCTCGGCCGGCGTCGCCTCCAGGTTGTAGAGGTGGCCGGTCTGCTCCTGGAACCCGACCATCCGCTCGCGCACGTGGTCGAGCAGGCGCAGCGCGAAGGCGTGGCCGCGGTCGCTGGTGAGGTCGTGGGCATCGCCGGTGAAATTGCGGACCATCTCGTTGATCCCGTTCACCCCCAGGGTCGAGAAGTGGTTGCGCAGCGTGCCCAGGTAGCGTTTGGTGTACGGGTAGAGGCCGTCGTCGATCAGCTGCTGGATGGTTTCGCGCTTGATCTCCAGGCTGCGCCGGCCCAGCTCCAGCAGCTCGTCCAGGCGCGCGAACAGCGCCGCCTCGTCGCCGCGGTACAGGTAGCCCAGGCGCGCGCAGTTGATGGTCACCACGCCGAGGCTGCCGGTCTGCTCGGCGCTGCCGAACAGGCCGTTGCCGCGCTTGAGCAGCTCGCGCAGGTCCAGCTGCAGGCGGCAGCACATCGAGCGGATCATTCCCGGGTCCAGCTCGGAATTGATGAAGTTCTGGAAGTACGGCAGGCCGTACTTGGCGGTCATGTCGAACAGGCGCTGCGCGTTCTCCGACTCCCACGGGAAATCGGCGGTGATGTTGTAGGTCGGGATCGGGAAGGTGAACACGCGTCCGCGCGCATCGCCGGCGCTCATCACCTCGATGTAGGCGCGGTTGATCATGTCCATCTCGGCCTGCAGCTCGCCGTAGGTGAACGGCATCTCCTCGCCGCCGATGACCGGCACCTGGGCGCGCAGGTCGGCCGGGCAGACCCAGTCGAAGGTGAGGTTGGTGAACGGCGTCTGCGTGCCCCAGCGCGAGGGCACGTTGAGGTTGAAGATCAGCTCCTGGATGCACTGGCGCACGTCGTCGTAGGACAGCACGTCCTTGCGCACGAACGGCGCCATGTAGGTGTCGAACGAGGAGAAAGCCTGGGCGCCGGCCCATTCGTTCTGCAGCGTGCCCAGGAAATTGACGATCTGCCCGACCGCCGAGGACAGGTGCCGCGGCGGCCCCGCCTCGACCTTGTTGGGCACGCCGTTGAAGCCTTCGTGCAGCAGGGTGCGCAGCGACCAGCCCGCGCAGTAGCCCGAGAGCATGTCCAGGTCGTGGATGTGCAGGTCGGCCTCGCGGTGGGCGCGGCCGATCTCCGGCGGATAGATCCGCTCCAGCCAGTAGTTGGCGGTGACCTTGCCGGCCACGTTCAGGATCAGCCCGCCCAGCGAATAGCCCTGGTTGGCATTGGCGTTGACCCGCCAGTCGGCCCGCGTCAGGTACTCCTCGACCGAGCTGACCGGATCGACCATGGCGCGCCCGAACGGCGCGTCGGTGGCTTTGGCTCCCATCTCCCCTTCCCTCCCCAGGGACACTACATGTTGTGTGGATGCTGGCACCCGACAACTAGATGTTGATTGATCCAGATCAAGTGGGACGCACGTGGGCAGCGGATCCGCCCCGTTCACCGGGCTTCCGGAAGCGCGCAGGTGCGAATCGTTCTCCTTCCGCCAGCGCCGCCGCCGGATCCGTAGACTGCCCGCGCGCAGCCAGCCAGCACTCGCCAGCCAGCCACGCCCCAGATCCCGGCATTTCAAGTCCAGCGTGGCGTCCGTCGCAGCGGCTCGTCGCCGCCTCCGGCAGTCAAGCGCGGCCGGGATTCCCGCCAGCGCCGGACACACCCGCACCCCGGTCGCGCCTCACGGCGCCCCTGCGCCTGCCGGTGCCCGACCCTCTCCGTCCCGCGCCTCTGCGCAGGAGCCATCAGGCCCGACCGGAACGCTGGGCGACTCCGGCAGGGTCCTCCCGGACATCCCCGCACCGCGCTCGCGCCTGACGGCGCCCCCTACCCCGGATCGGGCGGGTATTCGGCCAGGCGATAGTCCAGCCAGGCACGGTGTTCGCTGCCGGCGTCGTCGAAGGTCCGGACTTCGACGCGGTGGGCACCTGCGGCGAGGTCGGTGGCCAGCGTGCCGCGCCACAGGTGGGCCGACGGCTCGGCTTCCGGGGTACGGTCGCGGCCGCGCAGTGCCGGGGCGAGATCGTCGCGGACGTTCTCCACCAGCAGCCGCGGATCCGCCGCCTCCACCTTCGTCATCGGCCGCCACGCGCCGTCGCCGATGCGGTATTCCACGCGGGTGCCTTCGTGGCCCATGAACACGTTGGCCCACACGCCCCACGCCGGCCAGGCGCCGCGCCGGAGCACGGCCGGCGCGTGCAGGGCCATGGCCGCGGTCATCGACCGGTCCCCGCCGTCAAGCTTCGACGGCTGCCAGGCCAGCGCGTAGCGGCCGCCCGGCCCCACCTCCAGCGTCGCGTAGCCGTTCGGCGTGCCGTCGGCCATGGTCGCGTCGGGCACGCCGTTCGCGCGCGCCACCCCGGACCAGAACGCGCCGCTGGCGGCGCCGACGTTGTATTCGTGCAGCCGCCCGGCGCCGTGCCAGCCGCTCGCGGCATCGTGGAAGAACTGGCGCTGGGTGTGGCGATGGCCGCTGAGCAGCAGCACCTGCGGGACATCGCGCAGCAGGGCGAACAGCCGCTCGCGGTCGGCGGCGCGCATCGTGGCCGGCCGCCCGGGCTCGGCGGTGTCGAACCAGGGCACGTGCGCGGCCACCACCAGCAGCCGCCCGCGCGCGGCGTGCGGCAGCCAGGCTTCGAGGAAGGCGAACTGGTCCTCGCGCAGCCCGCCGACGTAGGCAGGGCGTTCCCCCGGCAGCGCGATCACGTTGTCGAGCACGACGAAACTGGCGTGCGCCTCTTCCCAGGCGAAGGTATCCGGCCCGTACGCGGCGCTGAACGAGCGCAGCGAGGCTGCGTCGACGGGCATCGGCAGGTCGATGTCGTGGTTGCCGGCAACGTGCAGCCAGGGCAGGCCCAGCCGCGCGGTGCGCGCATTGATGAGCGGATACAGGGCGGGCGCGTCATTGACGATATCGCCCAGGGTGAGGCCGAGATCGAATCCGCGATGGCGCGAGGCCGGCTCCACGATGTCGCGGCCGTAGTACTCCACCTCCTCCTCCGATCCGACCTGCGGGTCGCTGAACACCAGCACCCGCGTCCTCTCCGCCGCCGCTGCCGCCGGCAGCAGGGCGAAGTCGCCGCAGCCGGCGCGATGGAAATCCGGCAGTCCGTCGCCACGCACGCGCACCCGGTAGCCCGCCGGCTTGACCACGAACACGGTTGCCGAGGCGGCCCCGGGCAAGGCATAGCGCCCCGCAGCGTCGGTCAGCGCCACCCGGCGACCGTCCGACACCGCCACGCCGCCGATGCCCGGCTCCCCGGCGGCGCGCCGCCCGTCCCCGTCCAGGTCGGCGAACACGGTTCCCCCGCAGTCCCGGGCCATCGCCGGCGCCGCCGCCCAGGCCAGACCCGAAAGCACCAGACACAGCGCCAGCAGCCGTTCCATCGACATCCCCACCTCCCGGACGGAAACCCCGATTATGCCGGGCACATGCGACAGCCCGCCCCTTGCGTTAGGCTCTGGCATTCCCGGCCGCCGTCCGGCCGCCGGTCATCGGGGCGGCACACGGATGAGGGGACTTTCAACCAGGCTGTGGATGGCCCTGCTGCTCATCAGCCTGGGCATGCCGGCGCTGTCGCGCGAGACCGTGGAACTCGCGCCCGGAGCCGCCGGCGTGCCGCTGTCGCCGCACCTGGTCTACCGCCACGATGTCACCGGCGCCGACCGGCCCGAGGACGCCTGGCGCCGCGCCGACGGCGGTGAATTCGAGCCGCTGCCGGACGGCCGCAACGCCTTCGGCTTCCAGGAAGGCGCATTCTGGTTCCACACCACCGTGGTCAACCGCGATCCGGGCGAGACCCGCCGCCTGCTGGTGCAGGAATATCCCCTGAGCGACCGCCTGGACCTCTATGTCCGCCACGCCGACGGCCGCATCGTCCACCACGCCGGCGGCGACCACCTGCCGTTCCAGCAGCGCAGCGTGCGCTACCGCTTCCCCAACTTCCTGCTCGACTTCCCGCCCGGCGAGCGCGTGGAGCTGCTGCTGAGGGTGGAGAGCGAAAGTTCGATGCAGGTGCCGCTGCAGCTGTACACACCGGCCGCGTTCACCGAAGTGTCGCGCGACGCGCAGTTCGCCATCGGCCTGTACTACGGCATCCTGCTGGCGCTGTTCTTCTACAACCTGGTGCTGTGGATCTCGCTGCGCGACGCCAGCTATTTCTGGTACCTGTGCCACATCACCGCCTTCGGCCTGGTGCTGTTCACCCTCAACGGCCTGGGCTTCGAGTACCTGTGGTCGAACTCGCCGTGGATGGCCGACCACATGGTGCCGATCTCGATCTGCCTGGCGCTGATCGCGATGCTGCAGTTCGCGCGCACCTTCCTGGAGCTGCCGCAGCGCTGGCCGCGCGGCAACGTGCTCACCCTGGCGATGATCGGCTTCTTCGTGGTGTTCGGCATCGTCTCGATCTGGCTGCCGTACCGGATTTCCACGCCGATCGCGTCGCGCGCGGTGCTGCTGGGCGTGGTGGTCATCTTCATCACGACTGCCGGGGCGCTGCGCCGCGGCTATGGCCCGGCGAAGCTGCTGCTGCTGGCGTGGTCGATGTTCCTGCTCGGTACCGGCATCTTCACCCTGCTCGCCTTCGGCGTGCTGCCCAAGAACTTCCTGACCGAGTACGGCGTGCAGATCGGATCGGCGCTGGAGATGCTGCTGCTGTCGATCGCCCTGGGCCACCGCTACGCGCAGCTGCGCAACGAGAACCAGCGCCTGATGGGCGAGGCCAACGTCAAGCTCGAGCGCAAGGTGGCGCAGCGCACGCAGGAGGTACGCCATGCCCTGGTGCAGCTGGAGGATGCGCACGAGCGCCTGCGCGATTCCAGCCGCCGCGACGGCCTGACCGGGCTGTACAACCGCACCTATTTCCACGAGCGCTTCGAGGAGATGCTCGCCGCGGGCCGCCAGTCGCGCAAGCCGGTGTCGCTGCTGATGGTGGACCTGGACCATTTCAAGGCGATCAACGACCAGCACGGCCACCTGACCGGCGACGACTGCCTGCGCTGGACCGCACAGCGCATCGGCAAGGTGCTGCGTGCGCACGATGCGCTGCTGGCGCGGTTCGGCGGCGAGGAGTTCGTCGTCGCCCTGCCCGACGCCTCGCTGAGCGCGGCGGTGGCCATCGCCGAGAGCGTGCGCCGGTCGCTGGTGGCCGAGCCCTGCGTGTCGCAGGACAGGCCGATCCGGATCTCGGCCAGCATCGGCGTGCACACCATCGGTCCGGACGCGATGGACGACATCGACGACGCCTTCGAGATCGCCGACAAGGCGCTCTACGCGGCCAAGGCCAACGGCCGCGACTGCGTGCGGACCTCGATCACCGCGGCCTGAAACAGGGCGGCGATCAGCGCCGCCGCGTGCGCAGCTTCGCCTCCACGTCCTCCAGCCCGAGGCCGCGGGCGCGCAGCAGGACCAGCAGGTGGAACACCAGGTCGGCGGCCTCGCCGAGCAGGGCGTCGTCGTCCTCGGCCACGGCCGCGAGCGCGGTTTCCACGCCCTCCTCGCCCACCTTCTGCGCGATCCTGCGCACACCGCCTTCGAACAGCTTCGTGGTGTAGCTGCCCTCGGGCTTTTCGCTGGCGCGGGTGTCGACCAGGGCCGACAGCTCCGCCAGCGTCGAACCGGGTGCGGAGGGAAAGCAGCTTTCGCGCTGCAGGTGGCAGGTCGGCCCCTGCGGATGCGCCAGCAGCAGCAGGGTGTCGCCGTCACAGTCCACGTCCACCGAGACGAGATCGAGGAAGTGTCCGGAGGATTCGCCCTTGGTCCACAGCCGGCCCTTGCTGCGGCTGAAGAAGGTCACGCGCCCGGAGTCCAGCGTGGCCGCCAGCGCTTGGGCGTTCATGTAGCCGAGCATCAGCACGCGCAGGGTGCGCGCATCCTGCACCACGGCCGGCAGCAGGCCGTCGCCCTTGCTCCAGTCGAGCCCCTGCGGCAACGCGCTGCCTGCGGAACCGGTTGTGCTCATCGCCTCACCTCCACCCCGCGCCCGGACAGGAACGCCTTCAGTTCCGGAATCCCGATTTTCCCGCTGTGGAACACGCTGGCCGCCAGCGCGCCATCGACATCCGCCTCGCGGAACACCGCTTCGAAATGCTCCGGCTCGCCCGCACCGCCCGACGCCACCAGCGGCACCTGGCACAGGCCGCGCGCGGCGCGCAGCTGCTCCAGGTCGTAGCCGCGGCGCACGCCGTCGCTGTCCATGCAGTTGAGCACGATCTCGCCGGCGCCCAGGCGCTGCGCCTCCACCATCCAGTCCAGGGTGCGGATCGACGGCGCGCCCATGCGCTCGGGATCGCCGGTGTTGGTGCGCACGCGCCACTGGCCGTCGGCCTCGCGGATCGAATCGATGCCCACCACCACGCACTGCACGCCGAAGGCTTCGGCCAGTTCGGAGATCAGCGCCGGCCGCTCCAGCGCCGGCGAGTTGATCGAGATCTTGTCGGCGCCGGCGTGCAGCACCGCGCGCGCGGTCTCGACGTCGCGGATGCCGCCGGCGACGCAGAACGGGATGTCGATCCGCGCCGACACCCGCTCCACCCAGCCCCGGTCCACCGACCGCCCCTGCGGGCTGGCGCCGATATCGTAGAACACCAGTTCGTCGGCGCCCTCGTCGCGGTAGCGCAGCGCCAGCGCGACGATGTCGCCCATGTCGACGTGGTCGCGGAAGCGCACGCCCTTGACCACGCGGCCGTCGCGCACGTCCAGGCAGGGAATGATGCGTCGGGCGGGCATCAGGCCGACCCCGCCTGCGCAGCGGCGCGTTCGAACGCCTCGGGCAGCTGCAGCCGGCCTTCGAGCAGCGCACGGCCGAGCACGATGCCGGCGCAGCCCTGCGCCTGCGCCTGCAGCACGTCGTCGAGGTCACGGACGCCGCCGGAGGCCTGCAGCTCCAGCCCCGGCACCGCCTCCGACAGCAGCCGGTACAGCGCGAGGTTCGGCCCGGTCATCATCCCGTCGCGGCTGATGTCGGTGCACAGCAGGTGGCGCAGGCCGTGGTCGGCGTAGCGGCGCGCCATGTCCTGCAGGGTGCCGGCCGCGGTCTCGGTCCAGCCGTGCACCGGCAGGCGCCAGGCGCCGGCGTCGTCCTGGCGCGTGTCGAGGGCGACGGTGATGCGCTCGCTGCCGAAGGCGTCGATCCAGCCGCAGACGGCGTCGGCCTCGCGCACCGCGAGCGAGCCGACCACCACGCGGCTGGCGCCGGCATCGAGGATCGTCTGCACGTCGTCGCGCGAGCGCACGCCGCCGCCGGTCTGCACCTGCAGCCGGGTGGTCGTGGCGATCTGCCGCACCAGCGCCGACAGCGTGTAGCCGCCGGCGCGCGCGGCGTCGAGGTCGACCAGGTGCAGCCAGGTCGCGCCCTGCTCCGCATAGGCCCGGGCCAGCGCCAGCGGGTCGTCGCCGTAGCGGGTTTCCTGGGCGTAGTCGCCCTGCGCCAGGCGCACGATGCGGCCCTCGCGCACGTCGATTGCCGGATACAGGGTGAAGCGCGGAGAAGTCATGCCGATTCCAGGGAAAGAAAATTGCCGAGCAGCTGCGCGCCGGCCGCGCCGGAGCGCTCGGGGTGGAACTGGGCGCCCATCACGTTGCCGCGGCGGACGACCGCGGCGAACTCCACGCCGTGGATGGCCGAGGCGATGCAGTCCGCGGTCACCGGAGCAGCGTAGCTGTGCACGAAGTAGGCGTGCTCGTCTGCGCCGAATCCGTCGAGCAGCGGGTCGGAAGCGCGCAGCTGCAGCCGGTTCCAGCCCATGTGCGGCACGCGGACGCCCTCGCCCGCCGGCAGCCGGCGCACGTGGCCCGGCAGCAGCCCCAGGCACGGCGTGTCGTCTTCCTCCGAATGCTCGAACAGCAGCTGCACGCCGACGCAGACGCCCAGCAGCGGCTGCCGCAGCGAACGCAGCACCTCGACCAGCGCCAGCTCGCGCAGCCGCCGCATCACCGTCGCCGCGGTGCTCACTCCGGGCAGGATCACGCGGTCCGCGGCGCGGATGGCGTCCGCGTCCGCGGTCAGCTCCGGCTCCACGCCCAGGCGCTGCAGCGCATAGCGCACCGAGCCGATGTTGGCGCCGCCGGCGTCGACCAGGGCCAGCCGCATCAGAGCGTGCCCTTGGTGCTCGGCAGGTCCGCGCCCTCGCGCCGCACCGCCATGCGCAGCGCGCGGGCGAAGGCCTTGAAGCAGGCCTCGACCTTGTGGTGGTCGTTCTCGCCCTCGACCTTCAGATTGAGGTTGAGCGCAGCCGAATCGCACACGGAACGGAAGAAGTGCTCGACCAGTTCGGTCGGCATGTCGCCGACGCGCTCACGCTTGAAGCTGCCGTCGAACACCAGGTACGGGCGGCCGCCGAAGTCCAGCGCAGCGCTGGCCAGGGTCTCGTCCATCGGCAGGGTGAAGCCGTAGCGGGCGACGCCGCGCTTGTCGCCCAGCGCCTGCTTCAGCGCCTGCCCCAGCGCGATCCCGGTGTCCTCGATGGTGTGGTGCTCGTCGATGTGCAGATCGCCCTCGGCCTTCACCTTCAGCGCGATGCCGCCGTGCTTGCCGATCTGGTCGAGCATGTGGTCGAAGAACGGCAGGCCGGTCGAGACTTCGGCATCGGCGCTGCGGTCGAGGTCGAGTTCGACGGCGATCTTCGTTTCCTTCGTGTCACGCTGCACGCGCGCGCGGCGCGGCGCATCCGCGAGCTCGTGGGCGATGCCGGCCCAGTCCCACTCGCCGCCGAACTGCGCGGTCCTGAGCTGGAAGCCACGGATGCCGAGGTTGCGGGCGAACTCGATGTCCGTCTCGCGGTCGCCGACCATCGCCGAGTTGTCCAGGTCGATGCCGCGGTCGCGCAGGTAGTGCTGCACCAGGCCGAGGGCCGGCTTGCGCGTTGGCGCGTTGTCGGCCGGCCAGCTGCAGTCGATGAGGACCTCGCGGAAGGCGATGCCCTGGCTTTCGAATATCTGCAGCATCAGGTCGTTGGGGCCGTCGAAGCGATCGCGCGGATAGCCTTCGCTGCCCAGCCCGTCCTGGTTGCTGACGATCACGAACTCGAAGCCGGCGTCGCGCAGCTTCAGCATCGCCGGGATCACGCCCTTCACGAAGCGCAGCTTGTGATAGGCGTCGATCTGGAAGTCCTCCGGCTCCTCGATCAGGGTGCCGTCGCGGTCGACGAAGAGGATTTTCGTGGCCATCAGGGGGTTCCTTCGGAGACCGCGCGGGGTGTCCCCATCTCCGTCCTTCCGCCGCGGGCGGGGGACGGGCTCAAGGCGGAGAGGGCGGCGAGGACGCGGGCGTTCTGCGCCGGGGTGCCGATGGTGATGCGCAGCGCGTCGCCGAGGCCTCTCGCCGCACGCTGGTCGCGCACGACAATGCCGGCGTCGAGCAACGCGCGGAAGGCGGCTTCCGCGTCTTCAAGCCGCAGCAGCAGGAAGTTCGCCTGCGACGGATAGACGCGGCGCACGATCGGCAGGTCTGCAAGCGCCTGGCCCATGCGCTCGCGCTCGCCGCGGACCACCTGGATGCGGGCCTTGGTCTTCTCGCGTGCCGCCGGTGCCAGCGCCTCCACGCCGAGCCGGGCGACCGGTGCGGGCACCGGATACGGCGCCTGGCAGCGGCGCAGCACCGCGATCAGTTCCGGCGCGGCGATGGCCACGCCGATCCGGGCCGCGGCCAGCGCGTGCGCCTTGGACAGCGTGCGCAGCACGACCAGGTTCGGAAGCCCATCGAGCAGCGTCGTCGCCGACGGCTCGTCGGAAAACTCGCCGTAGGCTTCGTCCACGATCAGCAGCGCGCGGCCGTCGAGCCTGCGCGCCAGCGCGGCGATGGCCTCCAGCGTGATCGCCGCGCCACCCGGGTTCGAGGGCGAGCAGAGGAACACCAGCTTCACCGGTCGCGCCAGCGCTTCGCGGGCGATCGCGTCGAAATCCGGGACCAGTCCGGCCTCCGGATCATCCAGCAGCGGCACCTCGACCAGCGGCGCGCCCTGCAGGCGTGCGCTGACCGCGTACATGCCGAACACCGGCGGCGTCGCGAGCACCGCATCGCGGCCCGCGGCGCAGACCGCGCGCACCAGCAGGTCGATCGCCTCGTCGCTGCCGCGGCCGACCAGCAGCTGCTCCGGGCGCACGCCGTACAGCCCGGCCAGCGCCTCGCGCAGCGCCTGCGGCTGCGGATCCGGATAGCGCCGGCAGCCTGCCTCCGGGTCGGCGGCGTTGGCCCAGGCCGATTCGTTGGCGTTGAGCCAGATCTCGCCGTCGAGCGCCTCGGTGCGCGCCGAGCTGTAGCCGGCGAAGCCGCGCAGGTCCTCGCGCACCAGCGACAGCACGTCGCCTGCCTTCGTATTCATGCCGCCGCCTTGCGCAGCCGCAGGCGCACCGCATTGGCGTGCGCCTCCAGCCCTTCGGCCTCGGCCAGCGTGACCGCGCAGGGACCGATCGCGGTGATGCCGGCGCCGGTCGCGCCCTGCACGCTGACGAAGTTCTGGAAGCTGGCCACCGACACGCCGCTGTACGCGCGCGCCGCGCCGCCGGTGGGCAGCACGTGGTTGGTGCCGCTGCAGTAGTCGCCCAGCGCCTCGGGCGTGAAATCGCCGAGGAACACCGAGCCGGCCGCTTCCACCCGCTCCAGCCAGGCGCGCGGTTCGCGCAGGGCGAGGATCAGGTGCTCGGGCGCGTAGGCGTTGCTGATGTCGAAGGCCTCGTCAAGTGCGTCGACCCGCACCAGCCGCGACTGCGCCAGCGCCTGCCGTGCGATGTCCGCGCGCGGCAAGGCCGCCAGCTGCGTCGCCAGTTCCGACTCGACACGGTCGAGCAGCGCGGCGCTGTCGCTGAGCAGCAGCACCTGCGAATCCGGACCGTGCTCGGCCTGCGACAGCAGGTCGGCGGCGACGAAGGCCGCGTCGGCGCCATCGTCGGCGATCACCAGCACCTCGGACGGGCCGGCCGGCATGTCGATCGCGGCCACGCCCGCCTGCGCGACCTGCTGCTTGGCCTCGGTGACGTAGCTGTTGCCCGGGCCGAACAGCTTGGCGCAGCGCGGCACGCTGTCGGTGCCGTAGGCCATCGCCGCGATCGCCTGCGCGCCGCCGAGCTTGAACACCCGGTGCACGCCGGTCATGCGCGCGGCCACGAGCACGGCCGGGTCGGCCGTGCCGTCGCGGCGCGGCGGCGTGCACAGCACCACCTCGCGGCAGCCGGCCAGCCGCGCCGGCACGCCCAGCATCAGCGCGGTCGACGGCAGCGGCGCGCTCCCCGCAGGCACGTACAGGCCCACGCGCGGGATCGGGCGCACCACCCGCTCGCAGATCACGCCCGGGGCGGTTTCCACCGCGTACGGCCGGGCGATGCCGGCGCTATGGAAGCGTGCGATACGGCCGGCAGCCTCGCGCATTGCCGCCTTCAGCTCGTCCGGAACGGCCGCTTCGGCGGCGGCGAATTCCTCCGCCGTCACCTCGAACGCCTCCGGCGCGGCGCCGTCGAAGCGCAGGGTGATCTCGCGCAGCGCGGCATCGCCGCGCGTACGCACGTCCGCGATCAGCGCGGCAACGGACTCGCGCGTCTGCACCGCCACCGCCTGCACCGGCCGCTGCAGCGCCTGCGCGCGCGCGGCGGCGTCGAGCGCCGGCCAGTCCAGCCGCTGGACGATCGACCCGCTCATGCCAGCATCCTCTCGACCGGCAGCACCATCAGCCCGCGGGCGCCGGCGCGCTTGAGGTCTTCCAGCCGCTGCCAGGTCATCTCGCCGTGGCACAGCGCCTGCAGCGCCAGCGTGTCGGCGCCGTCGACCTGGAGCATGGTCGGCTGCTCGGCGTCGGGCAGCAGCTCAAGCAGGGCCGCAACCTCGGTACGCTGCGCCTGGAACATCAGCAGGCGGCTGTCCTTCAGGCGCAGTACGCCGTCGAGGCGGCGCAGCAGCATCTGCGCAAGCTCGCCGCGGATGTCGGAGAACGGCTGCACCGGCCCGGCCAGCACCGCCTCGCTGCGCATGATGGTCTCGACCGGCTTGAGCTGGTTGGCCAGCAGCGTGGCGCCGCTGGAGACCAGGTCGCAGACCACGTCGGCCTGGCCCAGGCGCGGCGCGATCTCGACCGAACCCGACAGCACCACGATGCCCGCCTCCACCTGCCGCTCCGCCAGCCACTGCGCCAGCAGGCCCGGGTAGCTGGTGGCGATGCGCTTGCCCTGCAGCTGCCGCGCACCCTGCCAGTCCCAGGCATCGGGCACGGCGATGTCGAGCCGGCAGCCGCCGAAGCCCAGCGGCAGCACTTCCTTCGATACCGCGGCCAGCCCCTTCGCGGCGCGCTCCGCGGCAAACTCGTCGAGCACGTTGCGGCCGACGATGCCGTAGTCGCAGACGCCGTCGGCGAGCAGGCCGGGGATGTCGTCGTCGCGCACCAGCAGCAGGTCGACCGGCAGGGTCTCGCCGTAGCAGAACAGCTTGTCGCGGCTCTCGCGCCACGACAGGCCGCAGGACGCCAGCAGGGCGCGCGCCGGCTCGCCGAGGCGGCCGGATTTCTGGATGGCGATGCGCAGGCGGTCGCGCGCCGCGGGGACGGCCGTGGGGCTCATCGTGGGTTCCTTCAGTGGCCCGGCGCGAGCCGGGGATATTGGCGCTTCACCGCGGCCGCATAGCCGCCGGCGCCGTGTTCAAGCGTGCGCGCGACCCGGCCGACCGTGGTCACGCTGACCTGGGTGCGCTCGTGGATCTCGCGGTAGGGCAGGCCCTGCAGCAGCAGCGGGACCACCCGCCAGCGGTCGGCCATGGCCTCCAGCTCCGCCGGCGTGCACAGGTCGCGCAGGAAGGCGGCGACCTCGTCGACCCGCTGCAGGCCGGCAAGCGCCTTGGCCAGCGCCCGGAAGGAGGCGTCGGCGTCGGAGTCCGGCAGGGGTTCGAGGCGCTGCTTCATTCGACTAATGTAATAGCGTGTTATTACATTAGTCAAGGATTGCCTGCGATGGCAATCTGATGCCCCCTTTCGTGCCGCGCCCTGCCCTCGGCCACCACCCCTTCCCCCGCTTGCGGGGGAAGGCGGGATGGGAGCGCGCACGGCAGGTGCGCGATACCGGATCATCGCGATCCGCCAGGCCCCCACCCCGACCCTCCCCCGCAAGCGGGGGAGGAGGAATGCACCGTACGCGCCGAGGAGCGTGACTCCGACCCGCGCCCGGATGCGGACGCGCGCCACTTCAGTCCGGCCGCGCGGGGCGCCTGTTCGCCATCACCCAGCCCGCGATCACGCCGGCGATCGCCCCGGCCCATTCCAGGAAGGCGCGGGTGCCGATGTTGTCGGCGTCGTGCATCTTCGCCAGCGCGATGCGCGCGTACAGCGGCGATTCGAGCGTGACCACGCCCAGATAGAACAGGTGCCAGGTGTCGATGCCCGCCGCGATCACCACCGCGCTGACGCAGGCCCAGCCGATCGCCCGCGCCTCGCCCCAGCCCGTGCGCCGGCACAGCCAGCGCCAGAACAGGAAGCACAGCACGCCGACCGCGAAGGCGATCAGCGTGGCTTCCAGGATGCCGGGCCAACCCAGGTGCAGCGGCAGGTTCATCCGTCCCGGCGCTCAGCGGCCGGGCGCCGACAGCAGGCTGCCGTCGGCCACCAGCGCGACCGCGGCCGCCACCTCGGCATCCAGCGCGCGGTCGCGATCGAGGAAGGGGATGCGCTCGCGGATCGCCGCATGCGCGGCGGCCACCGCGCTGCCCGGATGGAAGGGTTCGGCCGCGGCCAGCTCCGCGCGCAGCGCTTCGACCTCGGCGACCAGCGCCGGATACAGCGGGCTGTCGTCGTCGACGCCCTGGATCTTGCGCGCGAACGTCTGCGCATCCGCGCGCCGCGCCAGGTCGCGCGCGGCGTTGATCATGTCCAGGCGCAGGTCCAGCGCCTGCGCGGCGGTGTACAGCTCCAGCCCCAGCACCTTGCCCAGGTCATCCACCATCGACAGCACGTGGCGAGCCTCGTTGGTGCCCATCGACACGTGGTCCTCGGCGTTGGCGCTGGTCGGGATCGAATACACGCTGGCCGGGTGCGCGCGCGTGGCCAGGTCGTTGACGATCGCCGCGGCCGTGTACTGCACGATCATGAAGCCCGACTCGGTGCCGTCCTCGTTGCCGATCAGGAACGCGGGCAGGCCGTCGTTCGTCGCCGGGTCGACCAGCTTGTTGAGCCGGCGTTCGCTGATCGCGGCCAGCACCGGGATCGCGGCCTTGACCGCGCTCATCGCCAGCGCCAGCGGCATGCCGTGGAAATGGCCGGCCGAGATCACCTGCTGTTCGACGTGCTCGGCCTGCCTGTCCGGGAACACCAGCGGGTTGTCGGTGACCGCGTTGAGTTCGATGTCGAACACGCGCCGCGCATGCTCCACCGCATCGCGCACGGCGCCGTGCACCTGCGGGATGCAGCGCAGCGAATAGCTGTCCTGCGGCTGGTGCTTCTTGCCGCCGCGGAAGGGCTTGAAGCGCGCGTAGAACTTCTCGCGGCCGTGGCGCTGGTCGCTCGGCACCCAGTCCCAGCCGATGTCGAAGCCGAGCTGCTGCGCCTCCGGCGTATCCCAGCTCGACGGCAGCCACTGCCGGAACCGGGGCACGAGGTGGTAGGGAATGTCGGCCAGGGTCGAACCCTCGAGCAGCTCGCGCAGGTGCGCGGCGGTGCGCACCTGCCCCGGGTGCGGACGCAGCGCGTGCACGTCCCCGGCGAAGGCGCCGAGGCGGCCGGCGAAGGCGTCGATGGTCATTGCCGCGGCGAGGTCGGCGGTTTCCAGCAGGCGGTCGAGCCGGTGCAGCGCCAGCGCGCCGCTGGCGAGCATCTGCGCGGTGCCGTTGTTGAGCGCCAGGCCTTCCTTGTACGACAGCGAGACCGCTTCGAGGCCGGCGGCCTTCAGCGCATCGGCGCCCGACATGCGCTCGCCGCCGAAGAACGCCTCGCCGCCGCCGAGCAGGACGATGGCCAGGTGCGACAGCGGCGCCAGGTCGCCCGAGGCGCCGACCGAGCCCAGCGCCGGCACCACCGGCACGACGCCGGCGTTGAGCAGGTCCGCCAGCGCCTGCAGGGTCTGCACGCGGATGCCGGAATGGCCCTTGAGCAGGGTGTTGATGCGGATGCAGAGCATCGCCCGCACCACGTCGGCCGCCAGCGGCTCGCCGACGCAGACGGCGTGGGTGACGATGAGGTTGTACTGCAGCTCCTCATGCAGCGAGCGGCCGGACTTCACGGCACCGGGCAGCTCGTCGCGCAGCGGGTGTGCGCCGAGCAGCTTGTCGGCGTTGCTGCCGAAGCCGGTGGAGACGCCGTAGATCGGCTCCTCGCGGCGCACCTGCTCGGCGAGGAAATCGGCGGCGCGGGCGACGTCGCGCAGCGCGGCCGGATCGAGCGCCACCTGGGCGCCGTTGGCGACCATCACCAGCTGGTCGCGGGTCAGGGACTTGCCGTCGAGGAGGACTGGTTTCATTGGTCGGGCTCCGCTTCCTTCCTGCCGCCAGCGCGGGCTGCCGCAACCGGCAGCCCGGGAGGCGAAGAAGCAGGATGGATTCCCGCGTTTGCGGGAATGACGATGCGCAGGCTCCCGGCGCGGGCCACTAGCCGCCCGCCTTGCCGAGCGCCCGCCACTGCTCGCGCTCGACCAGCAGGGTCGAGCCCAGCTCGCCCTCGCCGACCTCGAACTGCTCGCCGCGGCGCAGATCCTTGACCGAGACCACGCCCTTGGCGGCCTCGTCGCTGCCGCGGATCACCACGAAGCGGATCCCGGCGCGGTCGGCGTACTGCAGCTGGCGCGCAAGCTTGCGCGGTTCGAGCTGCGTCTCCACGTTGAGGCCGGAAGCGCGCAGCTGCTGCGACAGGGCGAGGGCGTGATCCAGCCCCTCGTCGTCGAGCAGCGACACCAGCACGTCGACGCTGCTGTCGGCCGTGCCGACCAGGCCCGCCTCGCGCAGCTGCCAGAACAGCCGGCTCAGGCCGATCGAGATACCCACGCCCGGCAGCTTCGACTTCGTGTAGTGGCTGGCCAGGTTCTCGTAGCGGCCGCCCGAACAGATCGAGCCGATCTGCGGATGTGCGTCGAGCGTGGTCTCGTAGACGGTGCCGGTGTAGTAGTCCAGGCCGCGCGCGATCGAGAGGTTGATCGCGTAGCGCGCCTCGGGCACGCCGAGCGCGCGCAGGCGCTGCAGCACCTCGCGCAGCTCGTCCCTGCCCTCCTCGAACAGGGGCGTGCCCGGGCCGAGCGCGGCGAGCTTTTCCAGCGCGTCCCCGTGCCCGTCCGAACGCACCCGCGAGAACGCCATCAGCCTGTCGACCACCTCGGCCGACAGGCCGAAACCCTCGCCCTGCAGGGTGGCGCGCACCGCGTCCTCGCCGCGCTTGTCGAGCTTGTCGATCTCGCGCAGCACCGGGATCTGCGCCTCGGCGGCGATGCCCTGCCCTTCGAAGTACCCGCGCAGCAGCTTGCGGTTGTTGAAGCGGATGGTGAAATCGCCGATGTCCAGCGCCGCGAAGACCGCGTGGATCACCGCCGGGATCTCGGCGTCGTGGCGGATCGACAGCGCGTCCTTGCCGATCACGTCGATATCGCACTGGTAGAACTCGCGGAAGCGGCCGCGCTGGGCGCGCTCGCCGCGGTACACGCGCTGCATCTGGTAGCGGCGGAACGGGAACGCCAGGTCGTGCTCGTGCTCGGCGACATAGCGCGCCAGCGGCACGGTCAGGTCGAAGCGCAGGGCCAGCTCGGGCAGGCCTTCGGCGGCCTTCTCCAGCGCGCCGGTGGACTGCACGAAATACACCTGCCGCTCGGTCTCGCCGCCGGTCTTGGTCAGCAGCACCTCGGACAGTTCGAACACCGGCGTCTCGACCGGCAGGAAACCGAAACCCTCGAAGGTGCGACGGATGGTGTCGAGCATGCGCTGGAACGCGATCTGGTCGCGCGGCAGCAGTTCCATCGTGCCTGGGGGGGTGCGGGGCTTGATCATGCTGCCGGCTCGATGCGGGTGAAGCGTTCCATTCTATCCGGGAGCTCCCGCCGGGACGATTCGTCCCGCGAACCGGCCGGGCCCGGGTTACAATCGGCCCCGGGAGAAAAGCCGATGCCAGCCCCCAATCTCGCCCCCTGCAGGCAGAACCCGAAACTGCCGACCCCCGCCGACTGCCAGCAGTGCTCGGCGTACGGCCTGGCGGTGTGTTCGGCGCTCAGCGCCGACGAGCTGGACGAGCTGGAACGCTACGCGGGCAAGCTGACGGTTCCCGCCGGCGGCGTCCTCGCCCGCAGCGGGCAGCCCTGCCGCAGCGCCTACAGCGTCACCGGCGGCATGCTCCGGCTGGTGCGGATGCTGCCCGACGCCCGCCGCCAGGTGGTCGAGTTCATGCTCCCTGGCGATTTCATCGGCCTGAGCGAGGCGCAGTTCTACCGCTACAACATCGAGGCGGTGGTGCCGAGCACCGCCTGCGTCTTCGACATGGACGAGATCCGCAGGCTGCGCGAGCGCTTCCCGAAGCTCGAGCACAAGATGCTCGAGCGCGCCTGCATCAGCCTGGACGACGCCCAGGACGCGATGCTGATGCTGGCGCGGTTGTCGCCGCTGGAGCGGCTGGCGGGCTTCCTGCTGCGCCTGCGCAGGCGCTACCGCGAGAACGGCATCCCCGGCGACGCCATCGAGCTGCCGATGGGACGCAGCGACATCGCCGACCACCTCGGCCTGACCATCGAGACGGTCAGCCGCAGCTTCACCCGCCTGCGCGGACAGGCGCTGATCGCCCTGCCCGATCCCCAGCGCGTGGAGATCCTGGACATCGACGCCCTGGCCGAACTGGCCCACGTGCGCGACTGACCCGGTCTTTTTGCGGGCCGGGGGCCTTGCCCGCGGGCACCCCGATTCCCTAGAATAGGGGGCTTACCCAAGTCGGGGTGTAGCTCAGTCTGGTAGAGCGCTACGTTCGGGACGTAGAGGTCGCAGGTTCGAATCCTGTCTCCCCGACCAGTCGATTCAGTGGAAAGCCGGCCCTGGGCCGGCTTTTCGCGTTTCCGGGGGTGTTCGCGGGCACCGGTCCGGGGATACACGCACTGCGCACCGGAATGCGGCCGCATCGCCGCCATGCCCTCCCGTCCGGCTCCCCGCGCAGCCGCAACGGTACAATACGCGCCGGACGCTGCGGCGTCCGCCCTTCCCTTGGGGAGTAGCCTGCTTCCGCGCTCCGCGGAAGCGCGTCCGTCAACATGCTTGGCCTGAACCGGCCATGGCGGGCGCGACCACGTGGTTGGCGAGACCAGCGGACCCTGCGCGCCATCCAGGCCGGGAGCGCAGGGTCCGTCGCGTCGCAGCCAGGCCGGACAGGTTCCCCACCCGATGCATCCGGTTTCGATCCTCCTGCTGGCCCTGGCCATGTCCACCGACGCGTTCGCCGCCGCCATCGGCCGCGGCGCGGCGATGTCGGGGCCGCGCCGGGCCGAGGCGCTGCGCGCCGGGCTGGTGTTCGGCACGGTCGAGGCGATCACCCCGCTGGTGGGCTGGCTGCTGGGTTCGGCCGCCGAACGCCACATCGAGGCCTGGGATCACTGGATCGCTTTCGCCCTGCTCTCCGGACTCGGCCTGCACATGATCTGGAAGGCCACGCGCGGCGCCGGGGCAGACCATGGTCGTCCGCGCCGCAGCGGCCTGTGGACGCTGGCGCTGGCCGGGCTGGCGACCAGCATCGACGCGATGGCCGTGGGCGTGGGCCTGGCCTTCGTCGAGGTCAATATCCTGGCGGTGGCCGCCACCATCGGCCTGTGCACCTTCGCCATGGTCACGCTCGGGATCCTGACGGGCAGCGCGCTCGGGGCGCTCATCGGCCGCCGCGCCGAGGTGCTGGGCGGCGTGATCCTGATCGTGGTGGGCGCGACCATCGTGTACGAGCACGTCTGGGCCTGAGCCGCGGCGGACGCCCCGCAGGCGCCGGCAAAACCGCCTGGGACGGTCTCGACAACCCGCCCCCCAACCCGACCCCGGAGTGCGTAAATCCAGGGAGCCTCTGAACAACTACCGTCATCCCCGCGAAGGCGGGGATCCATGGACGTCAACCCGTTGAAAATCAGAGTCCATGGATTCCCGCCTTCGCGGGAATGACGATCAAAAGCGAGTTGTTCAGAGGTTCCCTCGGTGTCGCCATAACGCGTGAAACCGGGTGTCGTTTGACACCCTGGTCTTCCTCCGGGCGAGGTCCATGGGCCCTCGCCTTCGCGGGGCTGGCGAAGGCTATCCGGAGGTTCCCCGGGGCTCCAGCAGCGACGGGTGCCGCACCTGGCCCTCGCCGCGCACCACGAAGCGTTCGATGGTCAGCGCCTCCAGCCCCATCGGGCCGTAGGAATGCAGCCGCGTGGTGGAGATGCCGATCTCCGCGCCCAGGCCCAGTTCGCCGCCGTCGGAGAACCGCGAGGACGCATTCACCATCACCACCGCCGAGCGCAGCGCGTTGACGAAGCGCTCGGCGTGGGCGTCGTCGCCGGTGGCGATGACCTCGGTGTGGTCGGACGTGAAGCGGCGGATGTGGGCGATGGCCGCATCCAGCGACTCCACCACCCGCACCGACAGGATCAGGTCGAGGTATTCGGCGGCGTAGTCGTCCTCGCTGGCCGCCGCCATGTCGGCGACCAGCGCGCGCGCGGCTTCGTCGCCGCGCAGCTCGACGCCGCGCGCGCGCAGCGCCTCGGCGGCGCGCGGCAGGAACGACGCGGCGCAGTCGCGGTGCACCAGCAGCGTCTCCAGTGCGTTGCACACGCCCGGCCGCGAAGCCTTGCCGTCGAGCAGCAGGCGCAGCGCCAGTTCCTGGTCGGCAGTGTCGTCGACGAACAGGTGGCACACGCCCTTGTAGTGCTTGATCACCGGCACGCGCGCGTGCTCGGCGACGAAGCGGATCAGGCCCTCGCCGCCGCGGGGAATGGCCAGGTCGATGATGTCGTTGAGCTGCAGCAGCCCGACCATGGTCTCGCGCGAGAGTTCGGTCACCAGGGTCAGCGCCGCCTCGGGCACCCCGGCCTGCCGCAGTGCGCGGCCGAGCGTGGCGGCGATGGCGGTGTTGGAGTGGATCGCCTCGCTGCCGCCGCGCAGGATCACGCCGTTGCCGGCCTTCAGGCACAGCGCGGCGGCGTCGGCGGTGACGTTGGGGCGCGCTTCGTAGATCATCGCGATCACGCCCAGCGGCGCGCGCACGCGCTCGACCAGGATGCCGTTGGGGCGGGTTTCGCGGCGGGTGACCTGGCCGACCGGATCGGGCAGCGCGGCGACCTCGCGCACCGCCGCGGCGATGCCCTCGATGCGCGCGGCGTCCAGCTTCAGTCGATCGAGCATCGCTCCGGCGGTGCCCTTCTCCGCGGCCGCGTCCATGTCGCGGGCATTGGCCGCCAGAATCGCAGGGATGTCGTCGACCAGCGCCTGGGCCATCGCCAGCAGCAGCCGGTTCTTGTCGTCCGTGGACAGTCCGGCCACGGCCTGGGCCGCCTCCCGGCACTGCAGCGCGATGTCGCGGATCGAGTCCGTCATTGTCGTATCACCTCCGATCATGGGCGACGACGTCGGCACGGCCGTGCCGTGCAGCGCCAGCCGCCGTTGCGCGGGGAGAGGGCGTCGTGCGCGTCACGTCAGCGCCAGGTCGTCGCGGTGGATGATGTTGCCGCCGTAGTTGTATCCCAGCACCGCCTGGATGTCATTGGAATGCCGGCGTGCGATCCGGCGCACGTCGTCCGCCGAATACTGGGCGATGCCGCGGGCGATGCGGCGCTGCGGCCCGCTGCCGCCGTCCAGCAGCACCTCCACCACGTCGCCGCGGCGGAAACCGCCTTCGGCGGTCACCACGCCGCCGGGCAGCAGCGAAGCACCGCGTTCGATCAGGGCGTTGGCGGCACCGGCATCAACGACGACTCCGCCCGGCTCGGCCGGCGTGTTCTGCAGCCAGTGCTTGCGCACCGCCAGGCGGCTGCGCAGGGCGTGGATGCGGGTGCCGCGCAGGCGATCGCGCGCCAGGTCTTCGAGCACGCCGGCACGGGTGCCGTTGAACAGCACCGTGGCCACGCCCGCGGAGGAGGCACGCTGCGCCGCCTCGAGCTTGGTGCGCATGCCGCCGGTGCCGACCGCACTGCCCGCCCCTCCCGCCGCGGACAGCAGCTCCGCGGTCAGCCGGGACACCACCGGCACCGGGCGCGCGTCCGCGTGCAGCCGCGGGTCGGCGTTGTAGAGGCCGTCGATGTCGGTGGCGATGAACAGTACGTCGGCGTCGACCAGGGCGGCGACGATCGCGGCGAGATTGTCGTTGTCGCCGAGCTTGAGTTCGTCCACCGAGACGGTGTCGTTCTCGTTCACCACCGGGATCACGCGATGGCGCAGCAGCGCCGACAGCGTGGCGCGCGCGTTGAGATAGCGGCGCCGGTTGCGCAGGTCGTCGTGGGTCAGCAGCACCTGCGCCACCGGACGGTCGAGCAGGCCCTGCCAGAAGCCGATCAGGCGCGCCTGGCCGAGCGCGGCCAGCGCCTGGCGCTCGGCCATCTCCGCGCCGGCCTGCGGCTCCTCGCGCATGATCGCGCGCCCGGCCGCGACCGCGCCCGACGAGACCACCACCACCTCCCGCCCCTGGCCGCGCGAGGCGGTCACGAAGTCCGCGAGCGCCTGCGCGTGCGTGGCCGACAGACCTCCCCCGTTCGCCGCCAGCAGGCTGCTGCCGACCTTGAGCACGGCGCGGCGCCAGGGTGGCAGCTGCTGCTCGGAGAAGGCGTGTGCGCTCATGGGCTCAGCGGCTGTTCCATTCGTGGACGACGATGTCGGATGCGCCGTGGATCGCCAGCGGATCGCGCGCGACGATCGCCCGGGCGTCGTCGAGGCTGGCCGGCCCGCGCAGCAGGTAGGCGCCGCCGCTGCGATCGCTGAAGCCGCCGTTCAACTCCAGCAGGCCCTGCGCGCGCAGTCCGTCGAGGAAGGCGATGTGCGGCGCCACCAGTGCCTCGTCAAAGCCGGGGCGCCGCATCAGCAGCACGAGGTAGCGCGTCGCCGCGGTCACAGCGCCTCCAAGCGGGCGCGCAGCGCGTCCAGCCGCAGGTCCGCGGCCGCGCCCGGCGAGACGCGCGCGGCGAGGCTGCCTTCGGGCGTGCGCCCCTGCCCGGCGGTATCGGCCGAAGCCGCCGCAGCCCTGTACGCTTCGCGGAACGGCACGCCGGCGACCGCCGCCTCGACGGCGACGTCGGTGGCGTACATGCCCGAGTCGATCGCCGCGCGCAGCCGGTCCTGGCGCCATTCGAGGTTGCCCAGCAGCGCCGGCAGCAGCTCCAGCGCGGCCAGGCCGCGGCCGAAGCCGTGGAAGATCGCGCCCTTGGACGACTGCAGGTCGCGGTGGTAGCCCGAGGGCAGCGACAGCAGCTGCTCGATCTCGGTGCGCGCGGCGGCCACGCTGGCGTGGGTGGCGCGCATCAGTTCGATCACGTCCGGATTGCGCTTGTTGGGCATGATCGAGCTGCCGGTGGTGTACTGCGCCGGCAGCGTGACGAAGCCGAACTCGGCGCTGGTGAACAGCGACAGGTCCCAGGCGATGCGGCGCAGGTCGAGCGTGGCGCTGCCCAGCGCCTCCAGCGCGGCCAGTTCGAACTTGCCGCGCGACAGCTGCGCATAGACCGGCGACACCTGCATCCGCGCGAAGCCGAGCGCCTGCGTGGTGTGTTCGCGATCGAGCTTCAGGTTGACACCGTAGCCGGCGGCGGTGCCCAGCGGGTTGGCGTCGACCAGTTCCAGCGTGCCGGCGGCGCGGACCGCGTCGTCGATGAACGCCTCGGCCCAGCCGGCCCACCACATGCCCGCCGAAGACACCACGGCGCGCTGGATATGGGTGTAGCCGGGGACCGGCAGGTCGCGCTCGGCCTGCGCGCGGTCGAGCGCGACCTTCGCAATCTCCTTCGACAGCGCCGCAACCCGCGCAAGCCTCTGCTTCAGCCACAGGCGGGTGGCGACGAGGACCTGGTCGTTGCGGCTGCGGCCGGTGTGGATCTTGCGCCCGGCATCGCCCAGGCGCTCGGTCAGGCGCGCCTCGATCGCCGAATGACCGTCCTCGTAGCGCTCGTCCAGGACGAAGGCGCCGGCGCGGAAGTCGTCGGCCAGCTGCGCCAGCTCGCGCTTCAGGCCGGCAAGCTCGTCCTCCGAGAGGATGCCGATGCGCTGCAGGCCCTCTGCATGCGCGCCGCTGGCGGCGATGTCGTGCAGGAAGAACTCGCGGTCGAGAATGACGTCGTCGCCGGCAAGGAAGCGCTGGATCTGTGCGTCCACCGCCACGCCGGGCTTCTGCCACAGCAGTCCGCTCATGCCGCGTCCTCCACGGGAATGCCTTCGAGCTCGTCGAAGCCGAAGGCGAGGTTGAGATTCTGCATCGCCTGCGTCGCCGCGCCCTTGAGCAGGTTGTCCAGGGTCGACACCACCACCAGCCGGCGGCCGTCGGGCGACAGGGTGAATCCGCCGATGTCCACGCCGTGGCGGCCGGCGATGCGGCTGACCCAGGGCGCCTCGTCGAGCACCCGCACCAGCGGCTCGTCGGCGTACGCTTCGCGATAGCGGGCGCGCACCTCGTCGACCGTCGCCGGCGTGCGCAGCGGCAGGCTGGCGGTGAGGGTGATGCCGCGGAAATGCGGAGCAACGTGCGGCATGAACGCAACCGGCACGTCCAGCTGGCGCGATACCTCGCGCTCGTGCATGTGGTCGGCCAGCGCGTAGGGCATCAGGTTGTCGCGCAGCAGTTCGACGTTGTTCTTGTCCGAGGGGGTAGTTCCGGCGCCGGAGTAGCCGGACACGCCGAAGCACTGCGGGGTGCCGTCGATCCGGTCGAGCATCGGCGCGATCGCCAGCTGCATCGCGGTGGCGTAGCAGCCGGGGTTGCTGATGTGTCGCTGCCCGCCGGCCCCGCCGCGGGTCAGCTCGGGCAGGCCGTAGTACCAGGCGTCGTCGAAGCGGTAGTCGGCCGACAGGTCGACGATCACCGTCTCCGGCCTGGCCGCCTGCAGCGCCGCGACGAAGGGCGCGGCCTTGCCGTTGGGCAGGGCCAGCACCACCGCGTCGACACCCTTGGCGGCGACCGCTGCAGGATCGAGCGCCTCGAAGCGCAGGTCGCCGGCGTAGCCCTCGTTGTGCTCCGCAACGCGCTGGCCATCGAGCTCGCGCGAGGACACGAAGGCGAGCCCGAAGCGCGGATGGCCGACGACCAGGCGGATCAGCTCGCTGCCGGTGTGGCCGCGGGCGCCGACGATGCCGATGGACGGGGTCTGCTTGCTCATGGGCGTGAGTCCAGTTGGTACTGCAGGTGGCGGCGCACCGCGGGCCACTCGCTGTCGATGATCGAAAACGCCACGGTGTCGCGCAGGGAGCCGTCGGCATGGCGCTTGTGGTTGCGCAGCACACCGTCCTGCCTGGCGCCGAGCCGGGAGATCGCCGCGCAGGATGCCTGGTTGAAGCGGCTGGTCTCGAAGCCCACGCTGGCACAGCCCAGCGTTTCGAACGCATGCCCGAGCAGCATGCGCTTGCAGTCGGTGTTGAGCCCGGTGCGCTGCACCCGCGGCGCGTACCAGGTGTAGCCGAGCAGCAGCCGCGGCACCTCCGGATCGAGGCCGTAGAAACGCGTGCTGCCGACGATCTCCCCGGCGGCGTCGCGCACCGCGAACGGCAGCATGTCGCCCCCGGCCTGCGCCGACAGCGCCTTGTCCACGTACGCATCCATCCGTTCCGGTGCAGGCACGTTTGTGTACCACAGCGCGTCCAGCCCGCTGCCCTGCACCGCCGCGCGCAGCCCCTCGGCATGCGCGGCCTGCAGCGGCTCAAGCACGGCGTGGCGGCCGACCAGGGTCGGCACGCTGCGCCATGCGGGCGGGAGCCTGGACGCGGCCATCGTCAGTCCAGCAGGGTCGGCTCGCGCGTGGCGCAGTGCGCGACGCAGCGTTCGATGTCGGCGAAGCCATCGATGCCGTACCAGAACACCTTCCACTTTTCCTGCTTGTAGCAGCCGTCGGATTCGGCGTAGTAGAAGATGTTGACCTGGTTGTTGTGGCGCGAGCGCCAGAACAGCTGCGGCGTCTCCTCGCGCATCACGTTCCAGACCGCGCGCCCCAGGCCCTCGCCCTGGGCATCGTCGAGCACCGCGAACTTGTCCAGGTAGACCGTGCCGCCGCCGTCGACCAGGATCACCGCGGCGCGGTAGTTCTCGCTGACGTAGGCGCGCAGCAGCGGGGTGCGCTCGAAATAGTCGGGCACGAGGGTGCGGCCGAAGCTGGATTCGATCAGGCCGCGCAGGCGCTCCAGGTCGAAGGCGTCCCAGCGGGTCGCGCGCAGCACCTGCTCGCCGCGCCGGACCAGGGTGCCCGAGCCGCGGTGGGTGAACAGTTCCTTGGCCAGGTCGGCCGGGCGCGTGATCGAGACCGAGGACTCCAGCGGCAGGTGGTCGAGCAGATCCTTGATCTGCTGGATCTTCACCTTCATGCCGCCGTTGATCCAGGGCTGCTGCATCAGGTGGTCGTACTCGCTGGACAGGTTGATCGAGTCGATCACCCTGCCTTCGGGGTCGAGCAGGCCGCCGGTGCCGGTGAGGAAGATGATCTTGTAGGGCTGCAGCACCCGCACCAGCTCGTTGGCGGCGAAATCGGCGTTGACGTTGAGGATCTGCCCGCCGGCGGTCTCGCCCAGGCTGGCGATCACCGGGATCGAGGTCGCCTGCAGGCTGGCCTCGATCGGCGCCAGGTTGACCGACTTCACCTCGCCCACCAGGCCGTAGGTCTCGCGATCCAGGTAGTCGGCCTCGAACACGCCGCCGGTGATCGAAGTCGCGCGCGCGCCGTTGGCCTGCAGCGCCTCGACCAGGGCCAGGTTCGAGGCCTGGAACACCCGGCGCACGATCGCCAGCGCCTCGGGCGTGGTCACGCGCAGGCCGTTGACCGTCTGCTTCTCGATGCCCGCCGCCGACAGCTCCGCGTCCAGCTGGGGGCCGGCGCCGTGCAGCACGATCGGGGTCAGCCCGACCTCCTGCAGAAACGACAGCGACGAGGTCAGCGCCTCCAGGTCGTCGCGCAGCACCGCGCCGCCGACCTTGACCACGGCGAAGCGCTTGGCGTCGAGCTGCGAGAAGCGCTTGAGGTACTGGCTGATCTCCTTCGCGCTGGCCATGCTCGAAAGCAGGCGCACGATGGTCTGCCGGGTCTGCCGGTTGGCTTCGATGTTCATGCGGTTCCGAAAATGTCGCGGATGATGCCGCCGTAGCGTTGCAGCTGTTCGAGCGCCACCCATTCGTCGGCGGTGTGCGCCTGGGCGATCGCGCCGGGCCCGAACACCAGCGCGGTCAGGCCGGCGCGCGAGAACAGCGAGGCTTCGGTCCAGAAGTCGACGGCGTTGCCGACCGGCAGGCCGAGGGCGTCGGCCAGGTCGCGCGCGCGCAGCCGGCGGTCCTCGGCCGTGGCGGTGTCGCCGGCCGGCAGCGAAGGGCCACGGAAGGTTTCCTCGTAGACCTCGACCGCATCGGGCGCGGCAAAGCCGCGGAAGGCGGCGTGCAGCTGGTCGAGGTCGTGCGAGGGCAGCGGGCGGAAGCCGAAGCGCAGCTCCGCGGCCGGCGCGATCACGTTGGCCTTGATGCCGCCCTCGATCCGCCCGATGTTGAAGCGCAGCCCGGTGAGCCCGCCGAAACGGCGGTGCGACTCCATGGCGATGAATTCCAGCGCGCGGCTGCCCCAGCGCACGGCATGGTGCAGTGCGCTTTCATCGAGCACGCCGGCGCCGGACGCGTGCCCCGCCTTGCCGCGGAACTGCATCCGCACCGCGCTGATGCCGCGATGGGCCAGCACCGCCTCGCAGCCGGTGGGCTCGGCCACGATCACGTCGCGGAAACCGTGGCCGGCGGACAGGAAGGCATCGACGCAGCGCGGATCGTTGGCCTCCTCGTCGCTGCTGAACAGGAGGGCGGCGTCGCCCTTCGTCGCCTGCGCCGCAGCGATCAGGCCGGCCGCCGCGCCCTTGATGTCGCAGGCGCCCAGGCCGATGGCACGCTCGTCGGTCACGCGCAGCGCCAGCGGGTCGGTGCTCCAGTGTGGCGAGGACGGCACGGTGTCGACGTGGACGTTGAACAGCCGCGTCGGAGTGCCGCGCACGGCGAACAGCGACACCGCGCCGGCGCCATGGTCGTTGACCTCGACGCGGAAGTCCGGCAGCTGGGCGCGGATGTAGTCGAAGATGCCGCCGGTGGTGATCGCACGCGGCGGGTTGCGGGTGTCGAACGACACCAGCGCTTCAAGGTGGGGGAGGATGGATTGCAGCATGGTGGTATCGGTTGGCGATGATTCCTGTTCCGTCGCCGTCGTTCCCGCGGGCGGGAATCGACTTGCGTCGCTTCCCTGCCGACGGCAAGGGGGGAACGGATCCCGGCTCTCACCGGGATGACGGGACCGGGGCTATCGGGCGCTCAGCGGTTGACCTCCGCCCAGAGCGTGCTGCTCATCCCGAACAGCTTGATGAAACCCTCGGCCTCCTCCACGCCCCAGTCGGCGGACTGCGCGTAGGTGGCGCCCTTGGAGTGCAGCAGGTGCGGCGACTTCACCGCCACCGCGTCGACGCGGCCGCCGCGGGTTTCCAGCACCACCTCGCCGTTGACCGCGCGCTGCGAGGAGGCGAGGAACGCTTCGAGGTCGGTCTTGAGCGGATCGTGGAAGAAGCCCTCGTAGACCAGTTCCACCCACTTGCGCGCGACCTCGGGCTTGAAGCGGTTCTGCTGCTTGCTCAGCACCGCTTCCTCCAGCGCGCGGTGCGCGGTCAGCAGCGCGACCAGGCCCGGGGCCTCGTAGACGATGCGGCCCTTGAGGCCGATCACGGTATCGCCGGTGTACATCCCGCGGCCGACGCCGTAGGAGGCGAACAGGCGGTTGAGCCTGGCCAGGATCTGCTCGCCCGGCAGCGGCTTGCCGTCGAGCTCCACGGCCTCGCCGTTCTCGAACTTCAGGCCGACCGTCAGCGGCTCCAGCGGCCAGGCGCTGCGCGGCGCACACCAGCCCCGGGCGCCGTCGCCCGGGGTCTCCCACTGGTCGATCTCGCCGCCGGACATGGTCACGCCCAGCAGGTTCTCGTTGATGGTGTAGGCCTTCTGCTTGGCGCGCACGCCGAAGCCGCGCTCCTCGAGGTACTTCTGCTCGTAGGCGCGGGTCTGGGTGTGCTCCTTCTGGATCTCGCGGATCGGCGCCACGATGCGGTAGTCGCCCTGGCTCTTCACCGCCAGGTCGAAGCGCACCTGGTCGTTGCCCATGCCGGTGCAGCCGTGGGCGATGGCGCTGGTGCCCAGCTCGGCGGCCCGGGCCAGCGCGGCATCGACGATCAGGTAGCGGTCGGACACCAGCAGCGGGTACTGGCCCTGGTAGCCCTCGCCCGCCCAGACGAAGGGCCTGACGAAGCCACTCCAGATCGCCGGACCGCCGTCGACCGTGACATGACTGGCCACGCCCAGCTCGGCCGCGCGCTTCTCGATGAACTCGCGCTCATCCGCGTCCACGCCGCCGGTGTCGGCGAACACCGTATGCACGTTCCAGCCGCGCTCGCGCAGCCAGGGAACGCAGAAACTGGTGTCGAGGCCGCCGCTGAAAGCAAGGACGATGTCGCGGCTTTCGGCCGCGGCGGGATCGGGGATTGGGGACTGTGGATTGGGGGAAGCGGGCTGCTGCGACATGGGGGGAGTCTCTGGAGGAAAGGTGAGAGCCTGGCGAAGGGACAGTGCTGCTTTTACGAATCCCCAATCCCGGATCCCGAATCCCGGCGGTCACGGCTGCGCACCAGCGCGGCCATGACCGCCTTCTGCACATGCAGCCGGTTTTCCGCCTCGTGGATGGCGATGCAGCTGGGCGAATCCATCACCGCGTCGGTGGCCTTGACGTTGCGGCGCAGGGGCAGGCAGTGGCTGAAAACACCGTTGCGGGTCAGCGCCATCTTCCGCTCGTCCACCATGAAGTGCGTGTACTGGTCGCGGATCGGCTTTTCCGGCGCCCAGTTGCCGAAGTAGGGCAGCGCGCCCCAGCTCTTGGCGTAGACCACGTCGGCGCCGGCGTAGGCGCTGTCGATGTCGTGGCTGACGGTCAACGAACCGCCGCTCCCGGCGACGTTGTCCTGCGCCCAGCCCATGTAGCGCTCGTCGAGGACGTAGTCGGGCGTGGGGCACAGCAGGGTCACGTCCATGCCCAGGCGGGTGGCGATGGTCAGGGCCGAGTTCGCCACCGCGGTGTTGAGCGGCCTGGGGTGATAGGTCCAGGTCAGCACGTACTTCTTTCCGCGCAGGTCCGTGGTGCCGAAATGCTCCTGCAGCGCCAGCGCGTGCGCCAGCTCCTGGCAGGGATGGGTGATGGTTTCCATGTTGATCACCGGCACCGGCGAGTACTTCGCGAACGCCTTCAGCACCACGTCCTGGCGGTCGTAGGCCCAGTCGACGAACTTCGGGAAGGCGCGCACGCCGATCAGGTCGACGTAGCGCCCCAGCACCTGCGCGACCTCGGCGATGTGCTCCTCGGTGTCGCCGTCCATCACCGTGCCCAGGTCGAACTCGATCGGCCAGGCGTCCTTGCCCGGCTGCAGCACGATGGCGTGGCCGCCGAGCTGGAACGCGCCGAGCTCGAAGCTGGTGCGGGTACGCATCGAGGGATTGAAGAACACCAGGGCGATCGACCTGCCCCGGAGCGCATCTCCCATCCGGTTGCGCTTGAACAGCGCCGCCTGGGCCAGCAGCGCGTCGAGTTCACTGCGGCTCCAGTCCTGGGTGTTGAGGAAATGCTTCATCTCGGCGGAATCCTGCGATGGCGTCGGTGGGGCGGCGGAAGAAACGAAAAACCCGGCCGGGGGCCGGGTCGTTCTGGAACCTGATCGTGCAGAAGGAACGCTCCGGAACTACCCAGCTGGCGGAATAATCTCCGGTCGGCGCGCGCGCGAGGTCATGCCTGCCGCCATGCGGGCGGAGCTGAGGGTCTCGGGCGATGTGGTCCGGGCGTTCATCAGACTGCGGATCGTCGCATGCCGCGCCCCCGGCCGCAAGGGACGGGCGGCGCGGTCACGGGCTGACCGGGCTCACCAGCGGAGTCACCGAGACCCGGATGCGGATGCGGTTGCCGGGGTCGTAGGGCAGGCTCGCCCGGTATTTGACGCCCTTGTAGACGTAATCGACCTCGTAGGCGATCGGCCGCCGGAACTCCCGCTCCACCGGCACCATCCGGCAGTCGCCACCGGCCGAGGGAGCGACCTCCTCGACCTTGGGATCGGGCGTCAGCGCGCCCTTGACCGCGCCCACCACCCGCGCGAAACCGCGCCGGCTGTCCTCGTCCTCGTCGTCCGCCGGCGGATCGCAGCGCTCGACCATGCTGGTGGCGTGCAGGGTCTGGTACACCGGCTCGGCGCGCAGCACCTGCGCGTATTCGATGCGCACGTTCTCCTGCTGCAGGCCGGTGACGACCTGCGGTTCCTGCGCCGACGCCGGCGCCGCCAGGCCGGCGGCCAGCACTGCAGACAGGAAACGGTTGATTCGCGGCATATGCGGGCGGCCCCTGGAAAACACGGCCAGTTTAGGGGCCGGGGCCGCCTGCGGGCTGAATAGCCGCTGTCATGCCCGGTCCCGGCCCGGTAGAATCCACCGGTTGTCCACGCCCCTGCGACATGAGCCTGCGCCTCCACAACAGCCTGACCCGCCGGGTCGAAGCCTTCGTGCCGATCGATCCGGCCTGCCCCACGATGTACGTCTGCGGGCCGACCGTCTACAACTACGTGCACATCGGCAACGCGCGCGGGCCGGTGGTGTTCGGCGTGCTCGCCGCGCTGCTGCGCCGGCGCTACGGCGCGCTGCGCTACGCGCGCAACATCACCGACATCGACGACAAGATCAACGCCGCCGCGCGCGAACAGGGCGTGGAGATCGCCAGGATCACCGACCGCTTCGCCGCCGCCTACCGCGAGGACATGGCCGCGCTCGGGGTCGCCCCGCCCGACATCGAACCGGAGGCGACCGCGCACATCCCGCAGATCGTGGCGATGATCGAGCGCCTGGTCGACAGCGGGCACGCCTATGCCGCCGAGGGCCACGTGCTGTTCTCGGTGGCCACGTTCGGGGATTACGGCAAGCTTTCGCGCCGCGCCCCCGAGGACATGCTCGCCGGGGCGCGCATCGAGGTGGCGCCGTACAAGCGCGATCCGGGCGATTTCGTGCTCTGGAAGCCGTCCCCGGTCGCCCCCGGGTCGGGCCCGGGGCAGGCCCTGCCCGGCTGGGATTCGCCCTGGGGCCGCGGCCGCCCGGGCTGGCACATCGAGTGCTCGGCCATGGCCGCCGCGCACCTGGGCGAGACCATCGACATCCACGCCGGCGGCGTCGACCTGCAGTTCCCGCACCACGAGAACGAGATCGCGCAGAGCGAATGCGCGCACGGCGGCAGACCGTTCGCGCGCTACTGGCTGCACAACGGCATGCTGACGCTGTCGGGCGCGAAGATGTCCAAGTCGCTGGGCAACATCGAGAAGGTCCACGACCTGGTGCGCGAGTACCCGCCCGAAGCGCTGCGCTACGCCCTGCTCTCGGCGCACTACCGGCAGCCGCTGGACTGGTCGGACGCACTGGTGGAACAGAGCATCCGCACCCTGGACCGGCTGTACGGCACGCTGCGCGACCTGCAGGACGTGGACGCCGAAGCGCTCATCCCGCAGGCGGTCGAGGACGCCCTGGACGACGACCTCAACACGCCCGCGGCGCTGGCCGAACTGGCGCGCATCGCCGGCGAGGCGCGCAAGGCGGCATCGGCCGACGACCGGCGGCAGGCGAAATCCGCCCTGCTCGGCGCCGGGCTGGCGCTGGGACTGCTGCAGCAGGCGCCGCAGACGTGGTTCGGGCACGGCGCCGAAGACCTCGACGACGGCCGCATCCAGGCGCTGATCGACGCGCGCGCCACGGCCAAGAAGCAGCGCGACTTCGCCCGCGCCGACGCCATCCGCGACCAGCTGGCGGCCGAGGGCGTGCTGCTGGAGGACACCCCGCAGGGCGTGCGCTGGGTGCGCAAGAAGCGGGCCCAGGCGGGCGCCTGATCGCGGGCGGCAGCCGGCCCGGGAAGGACGCCGGGAAACCTCCCCGCCCGGGCGGAGCGCCCGGGAACAGGCGCGACGCCATGGCCGGGACCATGGGTTTTCGTCCCACCCCACCGCTCGCGCCCGTCGCGGGCGGGCAGCTCAAGATGCAGGAACCGATGTGACCCGAACGATCTTCCCGCTCGAACCCACCGCCGCCGAGGCCCAGGCCGCCATCCGCGACGAGTTCGCCTTTTTCGGCGACTGGTCCGAGCGCTACCAGTACCTGATCGACCTGGGCCGCAAGCTGCCGCTGTTCCCCGACGAGTGGAAGACCGAGGAACACCGCCTGCTGGGCTGCCAGTCGCTGGTGTGGATCGTGCCCGAGGGTGACGCCGCGCGCCTGGACTTCCACGCCGCCAGCGATTCGGCGATCGTGTCCGGGCTGATCTTCCTGGCCCTGCGGGTGTACTCGGGCCGCAGCGCGCAGGACATCCTCGCCACCGATGCCGAGTACATCGCCGACATCGGCCTGGCCAGGCACCTGTCGCCCACCCGCAGCAACGGGCTGGCCTCGCTGCTGGCCTTCATCCGCGACGCCGCCCAGCGCGCGCTGGCGTGAGAACCCGTCAGGCAGGCAACCCCGGAGACAGCCGCGCCGCGCCGCTCCGCAACCCGGATTTCCGCCTGCTGATGGCGTTCCGGCTGTTCACCATCCTGTCCTACCAGGGCGTGGCGGTGACGGTCGGCTGGCACGTCTACGAGGAAACCCGCGATCCGTGGATGCTCGGCCTGATCGGACTGGCCGAGGTGCTGCCTTATTTCTGCGTCGCGCCGTTCGCCGGCTACCTGGTCGACGTGCTGCCGCGGCGCAGGCTCGGCGCGGTGGCCGCGACCGGCCTGGGCATCACGCCGCTGCTGCTGGTGGCCATCGCCGGTGGCTGGTGGGCATCGGCCGGGGTGGCGATCATCTATGCCGCGATCGCGCTGACCGGCTGCGTGCGCGCTTTCCTCGGCCCGGTCTACAACGCGCTGTTCGCCCGCGTGCTGCCGCGCGAGCAGTACGTGCGCGGCGCGGGCCTGGGCAGCATCGTGTTCCAGTCGGCGCTGGTCACCGGGCCGGCGATCGCCGGCTTCCTCGTGGCCTGGGCGGGCAAGCCGGTCGCCTACGGGATTTCGGTGCTGTTCGCAATCCTGGCCGCCATCGCCATGCTGCGGCTGAAGGTGAGCGAACCGGCGCCGCAGCTGCAGCGCGCGCCGATCCTGGCCAGCATCGTCGAAGGCGGGCGCTTCGTGTTCGGCCACCAGGTGCTGCTGGCGGCGCTGGCGCTGGACATGTTCGCGGTGATGTTCGGCGGCGCGATCTCGCTGGCGCCGGCCTTCCTCAAGGAGATCCTGCACTACGGCCCCGAAGGCCTGGGGATCATGCGCGCGGCCCCGGCGCTGGGCGCGGTCGCCATGGGCGTCTGGCTGGCCAGGCACCCGCTGGACCGCAACGCGGGCAGGATCCTGCTGCTGGCGGTGGTCGGCTTCGGCCTGTGCATGATCGGCTTCGGCCTGTCCCGGGCGTTCTGGCTGTCGGTGTTCTTCCTGCTGCTGTCGGGCGTCTGCGACGGCGTCTCGGTGGTCACCCGCTCCACCATCATGCAGCTGGCCACGCCCGACCACATGCGCGGCCGCGTGTCGTCGATCAACGGCCTGTTCGTCGGCTCGTCCAACGAGATCGGTGCCTTCTACGCCGGCTCCATGGCCCGCCTGCTCGGCCTCGTCCCCGCCGTCGTGCTCGGTGGCTGCGTCACCATGGGCGTCGCCGCGGTCGCGGCGTGGCGGGCACCGCGGTTGCGTCGCCTTCACTTCAGGGAGCTGAAGTGAGGCAAGGGGATCGGCGTCCGGAAAAGCCCGGGAGCCACACTTCCGCCTTTCCCGAATCCCGAATCCCGAATCCCGCCAGAAAAAAGGTTCTTCTCCCAAGTGCGGGGGAATGGTCAAGAGCAGAGCTGGATCGGGGCTTGCGGACAGCGGGTCGCCCCGGACCGGGGATTGCTCCCCGGCTCGGTCAGCCATCCATGGCTGACTCGCCGCCGCAGCGCATCCATGCGCTGCTCTCCGCAATTCCCCGGCCCGGGACGCCCCATCAATCCGTTGACGACTCCACTTCGTTTAGGCAGCGAAGCACTTGCTCCCGAAGCACCGAAGCAGACGCAGCAACGAGCCGCGTCCTGGCGGCCGGGGATCGCGGCCAAGCAAAACATGGATGTTTTGCGCGCGAGTCAGCCCATGGGTGAGCACGGGTGGTTTGCGCGGCATGCCGCGCGCCCGTGCGAACGCCCGGCGCGCTGCGCCGGGCCGGACCGCGGAGCGGGGCTGACCGAGCGAAGAGCGACCCCGGCCGGCAGGGCGCGGCGTCCTTCCGACGGCAGAAGTGAAAGCAGTCCCCGCACTTGGGAGAAGATCCAGAAAAAACCCCGCGAATGCGGGGCTTTTTCCGGTCAATCCCCCATCTGCTTCTGCAGATGCTCCCAGCGTTCCTGTTCGTCGATGGTACGCTCGGCGGTCAGGCGCGCCTCCAGGCGATCGAGGCCGATTTCCTCGCCCGAGTCGACGCTGTAGCCGTATTCACCCGAGTCGACGCGCTTGAGCGTGCTGTCGATCTTGCCGATCAGCTTGCGGTAGCGGTCACGGGTGCGCAGCTCCAGCGAGTTCTCGGTTTCGCGGGTGGCGCGCTCGGCCTCGTCGCCGACGTCGCGCACCTCGTCCTTCAGGTTCTCGATGGTCTGCTTGGATTCCTCGACCAGGTCCGCGCGCCAGTCGAGCAGCCGCTGCCGGAAGTACTCCAGCTGCAGCGGGCTCATGTACTCCTCGTCTGCGCCTGGCCGGTAGCCCTCGGGCAGGATCGGGCGACCGGTTTCCGGGTCCGTCCTGTACGGCACCTCCTTGAAGCTGGGGCGCGCCGCAGGTTCGGCGGGCTTGGCCGCCACCGCGACCGCCACCTTGCCCTTCAGGCCCCTGGCCGGCGTCAGCCTGACCGGCGTGCCGGGGCGCGGCGCGGGGGCCGGCGCGGGCGCGGGCGCCGGCGCAGCAGCCTGCTTCTTCGCGACCGCTGCCACCCTGGGTGCCGTGGCCTTCTGTGCCGGCGCCGCGGCCTTGGCCGGGGCGGCCTTCTTCACCGCCGGGCCGGCAGCGGCCTTGCGGGCGAGGACCTTCTTCTCCGGCGTCTTCTTCGCAGCCGCCTTGCTGGCCGGGGTCTTCTTCGCAGCCGCCTTCGCAGCCGCCTTCGTGGCCGGCGCCTTGGCCACAGCCGCCTTCTTCACCGCGGGCCTGGCGGTCTTCGTGGCCTTGGCAACGGGCTTGCTGGTCTTGGCGACCTTCTTCGCCGGAGCCTTGGCCGCAGCCGTCTTCTTTGCCACCGCCTTCTTCGCCACCGCCTTCTTCGCGGCCGGCTTCTTCGCCGCGGGCTTCTTCGCCGCGGGCTTCTTCGCGGCCGGCTTGGCGGCCCTGGTGCTGGACTTCGCCGGCTTGGCGGCCTTCTTCGCGGACTTCTTCACTGCCACTTGACTGGAATCCTCTTGTTCCCTTGGAAGGGAAAGCGCGCTGTTATACCCTGCCCCGACGACAGCGGCAACCGCGTCGGGCCCCGTTGACACCGTGATCGACCGTCTGCTCATCCTACTGCTTCGTGGCTACAAAAGCCTGATCAGCCCCCTGCTTGGTCCACGCTGCCGGTTTTATCCGAGCTGCTCGGAGTACGCGATGGTGGCGATCGGGCGATTCGGCGCCTTCCGCGGCAGCTGGCTGACCGCCAGGCGGCTCGCCCGCTGCCACCCCCTCCACCCAGGCGGCCACGATCCGGTGCCGCCCGCTCTCGACGGAAACCGCTGAATGTCCGACTCCGACACCCTGATCATCAACGCCCGGCTGGTGAACGAGGGCCGCGAGTTCGACAGCGACCTGCGCATCTCCGGCGGGCGCATCGCCGCCATCGGCAGCGGGCTGTCCGTGCGCGGCCGCGACAGCGTGATCGACGCCGACGGCCGCCGCCTGCTGCCGGGCATGATCGACGACCAGGTGCACTTCCGCGAGCCGGGCCTGGAATACAAGGCCGACATCGCCAGCGAGTCCGCCGCCGCTGTCGCAGGCGGGCTGACCAGCTTCATGGACATGCCCAACACCAGCCCGCCGACGCTCGACGCGGCCGCGCTGGAGGACAAGTATGCCCGCGCCGCCGGCCGCTCCCGCGCCAACTACGGCTTCTACTTCGGCGCCAGCAACGACAACCTCGACAACGTGCGCGGCATCGATCCGGCGGCCACGCCCGGCCTGAAGGTGTTCATGGGCGCCTCCACCGGCAACATGCTGGTGGACGACCCGGACACCCTCGACGGCATCTTCCGCGACACCCCGGTGCCGATCATCACCCACTGCGAGGACACGCCGACCATCGACGCGATCCTCGCCGACTACCGCGCCAGGTACGGCGACGACATCCCGGCGCAGTGCCACCCCGACATCCGTTCGCGCGAGGCCTGCATCAAGTCCACCCGCCTGGCGCTGGAGCTGGCGCGCCGCCACGATACCCGCCTGCACGTGCTGCACCTGTCCACGGCCGACGAACTGGCGCTGTTCGAGCGCGGGCCGATGATCCGCGCCGACGGCAGCCGCAAGCGCATCACCGCCGAAACCTGCATCCACTTCCTGCGTTTCGACCGCGCCGACTACGCGCGCCTTGGCCACCAGATCAAGTGCAATCCGGCGATCAAGGACGCGTCCGACCGCCAGGCCCTGCTCGCGGCCCTGGCCGGGGACGTGATCGATGTGCTGGCCACCGACCACGCGCCGCACACCTGGGAGGAGAAGCAGAACCCCTACGTGCGCGCGCCCAGCGGCCTGCCCCTGGTGCAGTACGCGCTGGTCGCGGCGCTGGAATGCGTGCACGAGCGCCACTTCGGCATCGCGCAGCTGGTGCAGAAGTTCGCGCACGCGCCGGCACAGCTGTTCGACGTGCGCGAGCGCGGCTTCCTGCGCGAGGGCTATTTCGCCGACCTGGTGCTGGTCGAGGACACGCCGCTCACGGTGAGGCGCGAGGACGTGCTGTCGAAGTGCGGCTGGTCACCGTTCGAAGGCACCACCTTCCGCTCGCGCATCGCCTCGACCTGGGTCAACGGCGAACTGGCCTGGGACGGTACGGCGCTGGTGGGCGATCCGCACGGCCAGCGGCTGGCCTTCGACCGCTGATGCGGCGCCTGCCCACCCTCATCGCGCTGGTCGCCTGCGGCTGCGCCGCGGCGCTGCAGGCGCAGACGGCGGACGACCCGCGCATCGTGTTTCCGGCCAGCGTGCAGCAGGGGTCGATGGTGATCGGCAAGGTGCCGCCGGGCAGCACGGTCGAGTACGCCGGGCGCAGGCTGCGCAGCACCGGCTACGGCAGCGTGGTGTTCGGCGTGGGGCGCGACGAGAAGGGTCCGCTCGCGGTGGCGGTGACCCGCCCCGACGGCAGCCGCGAGACCGCCAGCGTCGCGGTCACCGCGCGCGACTGGCCGGAGCAGCGGATCAGCGGTGTGCCTCCGGCGACGGTGAACCCGCCGCCGGCCATCGCCGAACGCATCCGCCGCGAGCAGGCACGCGTGGCCGAAGCCCGCCAGCGCGACGACGCCCGTGCGGATTTCGCCCAGGTGTTCATCCGCCCGGTCGAAGGGCGCATCAGCGGCCGCTTCGGCCGCGCCCGCGTCTACAACGGCCAGCCCGGTTCGCCGCATTCGGGCATGGACATCGCCGCCCCCGCGGGGACGCCGGTGAAGGCGCCGGCGGCGGGCATCGTCACCTTCGCCGACGCCGACCTCTACCTCACCGGCGGCACCCTGCTGATCGACCACGGTCACGGCATCAGCTCGAACTTCCTGCACCTGTCGCGCATCGACGTGGAGGTGGGCGAGCGGGTGGAGCAGGGGCAGGCGGTGGCGGCGGTGGGTTCGACCGGGCGATCGACCGGGCCGCACCTGCACTGGGGGATGAGCTGGTTCCACGTCCGCATCGATCCACAGCTCGTTCTCGAACGCGAGCGGTAAACGCGGCCTGTCACCGGCGTTGCGCGTGGCGGCGCGTCCAGCATCGTCGCGCCCCTCGACCCACCTGGCGCGGCTCAACGTCCGCATCGATCCGCAGCTGGTGCTGGAACGCGGGCGATAGGCGCGGGGTTCCGCCGACGTTGCACCCGGTGTGGCGTTCATCGCTTCTGCAGCCGGGCGGCGCGCGGTGCGCGGTTCAGCATGTGCGTCGACCGGCAGCGGGGGCCCGGGCGGATGCGGCAGCCCCGGCTGTCCAAGGCAGCGCTGATCAAGTCGCCCTCGCCCGTCATTCCCGCGAAGGCGGGAACCCGGCGTCCTTTGATCTTCAACGGTTTGGCGTCGCCAGATCCCCACCTTCGCGGGAATGACGACACTTGATCAGCATTGCCCTGACGCCATCGCGCGTGGCGACGCGTTCAGTCCCTGCGGCCGCCGCTTACCCGCGCCACCGCGTCGTGCGCGTGCAGACTTTCCAGATGCGCGACCGCGACGTCGAAGCGCTCGACCCGCTCGTCGCTCGACAGCGTCGCGGCGATGCGGCGGGCGGCGTCCTCGCAGAACATCAGGTTGGCGGCATTGAGCGCGGCGAAGGCCTGCTCGTCCTCGCGCTTGACCGCGGTCTGCACCGGGGTGCCGAGGGCGTCCTCGACCGCATCGACCAGCGCTTCCACCGGCGGCGCCTCGAACATCGGCCGCAGCCGGACGGTGACAGTGGCGCGGCTGCGCTGCGCGTGCGGCGTCGCCGCCAGGCCGCGCGGGGACTGCAGCCAGTCCTGGACGACCGCGGCGGTCAGCGGCTGGGCGCCGCCGAAATCCTCGCCGAAGCGGAGCGCGTTGAGCTGGCGCGACAGCGCGGCCGAGGCCGGGCAGGTGCTGGAATAGTCCACCGACAGCGTGAGGTCGAGGGTGAAGCCCGCGGGCGTCAGCTGCGCCACCATCTCCACCGGATAGGCCTTCCAGCCGCTGTTGTCGCTGGCCAGCGCCCGGCGCCGCAGCAGCTGTTCGAAGCGCAGCGCGATCCGCGCGCTCGAGGACAGGCCCTGCTGCGAATCGATGCAGTCCTGCAGCACCTGGCGCAGCCGCGCGTGTCCGGGCGGTTCGGCGGCCAGCGCCTCCTGGAGACGCAGGTACAGCCGCGACATGTGGATGCCGCGGGCGTCGGCGTCGCGCAGGTCCACCGCGATATCGACCGAAGCCGGCACCTGCACGCGCACGCCGTCCCCGCCGACGAGCTGCAGCGGCAGCGCGATCCGGTCCATTCCGACCCAGTCGAGCGGGCGTGCGGCACCGGCGGCATCGCCGGCAACATCGGGAAGCGGGGTTCGCAGGGGCAGGGTCACGGCGGCGGGGAACTGCGGGGAAGGGGCCAGTTTAGCGGTCATCGGCGGTCCGCGCCGCAACGCAGCATTCCGTTCAGCTTTCGCGGGCGGCGCGCCAGCCGGCCCAGAGCAGGCCGACAGCGTTGCGCGACGCCCCCCGTCCGCTCGCGAACTCGTCCAGGCGCCGGCGCAGCAGCACCGCGTGCAGGCGCCTGGGACGGGTCAGCCCGCGGTCCGGGAGGGCGCCGATCCCGGCCTGTGCAGCCTCGCGATCGCCCTGGACCAGCGACCGCTCGCCGCGCAGCGCGGCGACCAGCGCGGCCTCTCCCGCTCCCTCCGGGTACCGCCCCTCCCGGCCGAACAGCGCGGCTTCGCAGGCCAGCACCGCGCGCGCCAGCGGCTGCAGGGCCGCTGCGTCCTCCCCCTCCGAGGCGGCAGTGCGCGAGCCCGGCAGGGCCGCCAGGGCCAGGGCCAGCGACTCCCAGGGCGCATCGTGCTTGCGCAGGACCTCTCCCAGCGGGTGCCGCCGCGCGCCGCGGCCCCAGCCGCGCAGCTCCTCCTGCCACCAGGCCAGCTTGGCCAGCCCCGGGGTCGGATCGCCGCCGCCCCAGGCGGCATCGCCGACCTCCTGCAGCAGCGCCATCCAGGCCCAGAACGGCCGGCGCTGCGCGACAGGCAGGAACGCGGCCAGCACGCTCCATTCGGGCCAGCGCCGGCGCCATTTGTCGATGAAGCTGTCGGAGGATTCGATGCCTGTCATCGGCCCATTGTAGGAGCGCACGACGGGCGCGACGGCCGGGGCGAGGCGATCGCGGGCGCTATCCCGGCGGGCGACCGGGCGGCCAGGTGGCCGGATCGAGCAGCGCGGCGACCTCGTCGGCCATCGCATCGCCCTGCCACGCGGCCGGGTCGTCGTCATCGAGCCGGTAGCCCCACAGCGCCACCACCGACGGCATGCCCGCCGCGCGCGCGGCGTCGATGTCACGGCGGTCATCGCCGACGTAGACACACTCTCCCGGCGCAATCCCGATCGCCGCTGCCGCGTGCAGCAGCGGCAGCGGGTGCGGCTTGCGCTCGGCCAGGGTATCCCCGCCGACCAGCACCGCGCAGCGCGACTGCCAGCCCAGCTGCGGCAGGATGTCGCGGGCCAGGTACTCGGGCTTGTTGGTGACGATGCCCCAGCGCACGCCGTCGGCCTCGAGCGCCGCGAGCATGGCCTCGACGCCGTCGAACGGGCGGCTGTGCCGACCCAGCTCCTCGCGGTAGATCGCCAGGAACTCGGGGACCATCTCCGGCACGCGCTCGGGCGGCACATCGGGGAATGCGGCCGACGACATCGCCCGCGCCCCGCGCGAAACGTGCGGGCGGATCGCATCCAGCACCATCGGCGCCCTGCCCCGCGCATCACGCATGCGGTTGAGCGTGGCCAGCATGTCCGGCGCGCTGTCGAGCAGGGTGCCGTCGAGATCGAACAGCACGCCCCGCGGGTAGCGGCGTGGCTGGTGGCTGGCGGGGGATGCGGTCATGGGAGAGCCGTGACTGGTGACTGGTGACTGGTGATGGGTGGTGATTCGTAAAGACAGATGCGTCGGGCACCCTGGTTTCCAGGGAACCTCTGGGCAACTACCGTCATCCCCGCGAAGGCGGGAATGACGATCAAAACGGGTTGTTCAGAGGCTCCCAGGCGGAAGGGCGAGGACGCGCGACGGCCTTCCGATTCCCGATTCCCGATTCCCGATTCCCGATTCCCGATTCCCGATTCCCGATTCCCGATTCCCGATTCCCGAT
>CAKTDC010000003.1 GCA_934541015.1 uncultured Luteimonas sp. | reverse complement strand
GCGTGCCGGCGCGGGCGGCGGCTTCGCGGCGCTCCATGCGTTCGCGCGGTCCGCGGCCCTCGTCGCGATCCCTGCGCGGCCGGTCCGCGGCCGGCGCCAGCAGCAGCGGCGTGTCGCCCTGCACGACCTTGGCCAGGGCCGCGGCGATCTCCGCCGCCGGCACGTCGTGCTCGCGCTCGTAGCGCTCGACCAGGTCGCGGAACAGGGCCAGGTCCGGGCTGCCGAGCGCGTCGCTGATGCGCGTCATGAACTTTTCCACGCGGCGCTCGTTCACCGTTTCCACGCTCGGCAGCTCCATCTGCTCGATCGGCTGGCGCGTGGCGCGCTCGATCGCGCGCAGCATGCCGCGCTCGCGCGGGGTGACGAACAGGATCGCTTCGCCCGCGCGTCCGGCGCGTCCGGTGCGGCCGATGCGGTGGACGTAGCTCTCGGTGTCGTAGGGGATGTCGTAGTTGAGCACGTGGCTGATGCGCTCCACGTCCAGCCCGCGCGCGGCGACGTCGGTGGCGACCAGCACGTCGATGCGGCCGTCCTTGAGCTGCTGGATGGTGCGCTCGCGCTGCTTCTGGTCGAGGTCGCCGTTGATCGCCGCGGCGGCCAGGCCGCGCGCCGACAGTTTCTCGGCCAGCTCCTCGGTGCCGAGCTTGGTGCGCGAGAATACGATCATCGCGTCGAACGGTTCGGCTTCGAGAATGCGGGTCAGCGCGTCGAGCTTGTGCACGCCGCTCACCGCCCAGTAGCGCTGGCGGATGTTGGCGGCGGTCGCAGTCTGCGCCTTGATCGCGATCTCGACCGGGTCCTTCAGGTAGGTCTGGGCGATGCGCTTGATCGGCGCCGGCATGGTCGCCGAGAACAGCGCCACCTGGCGCGTCTCCGGGGTCTTCTTCAGCACCGCCTCGACGTCGTCGATGAAGCCCATGCGCAGCATCTCGTCGGCCTCGTCGAGCACCAGCGTGCGCAGCCCGGACAGGTCGAGCGAGCCGCGCTCGAGGTGGTCGATCACGCGCCCCGGGGTGCCCACGACCACCTGCACGCCGCGCCTGAGCGCGGAGAGCTGCTGGCCGTAGCCCTGGCCGCCGTAGATCGGCAGCACCTGGAAGCCGGGCAGGTGGCTGGCGTACTTCTGGAAGGCCTCGGCGACCTGGATCGCCAGCTCGCGCGTGGGCGCCAGCACCAGCACCTGCGGCTTGCGCGCGGCCGGGTCGAGCCGGGCGAGCGCAGGCAGGGCGAAGGCGGCGGTCTTGCCGGTGCCGGTCTGGGCCTGGCCGAGCACGTCGCGGCCGGCCAGCAGTGGCGGAATGGTCGCTGCCTGGATCGGCGAGGGCGATTCGTAGCCGACGTCGGACAGGGCCCGCAGCAGGGGCCCGGGCAGGGCAAAATCGGCGAAACGGACGGACGGGGCGTCGGCGCTCATGGTGTCTCCGGGCGGCGCCGGTCACGAAAAACAGGGCGCACAGTGTACGCGCCGGGGCCGCGAGGCGCCGTAGCGCCGGGTAAACCCAGCGTCCGCTACGATGTGGCGTGCCCACGCAAACCGCCGCGTCCCCCGTCCACCCTCCCGCGCATCCGCGCAGCCCCCGCGGCCGCGGCCGGTGCGGCGACCGGGGCTGAGCATGTTCGTCCCGGATTTCGACAACGCGCTGCTGCGCGAGCTGCCGGGCGATCCGGACACCGGGCCGCGGATCCGGCAGGTGGCCGCGGCGTGGTCGCGGGTGCTGCCCGCGCCGGTTGCCGCGCCGTCGCTGCTGGCGCATTCGCGCGAGGTGGCGGCGGCGCTGGGCTTCGGCGAAGGCGACGTGGGCTCGCCGCAGTTCGCGCAGGTGTTCGGCGGCAACGCCCTGCTGCCGGGCATGGACCCGTTCGCCACGAACTACGGCGGGCACCAGTTCGGGCACTGGGCCGGGCAGCTGGGCGACGGTCGCGCGATCACGCTGGGCGAGGCGATCGGCGCCGACGGCCACCGCCACGAGCTGCAGCTCAAGGGCGCCGGCCAGACCCCGTTCTCGCGCGGGGCCGACGGCCGCGCGGTGCTGCGCTCGTCGCTGCGCGAGTTCCTGTGCTCGGAGGCGATGCACCACCTCGGCATCCCGACCACGCGCGCGCTGTCGCTGGTGGCGACCGGCGAGGGCGTGGTGCGCGACATGTTCTACGACGGCCATCCGGAGGTGGAGCCGGGCGCGATCGTGTGCCGGGTGGCGCCCTCGTTCCTGCGGTTCGGGCATTTCCAGCTGCCGTATTCGCGCGGCGACCATGGCCTGCTGCGGAACCTGGCCGATTTCTGCATCTGGCGCGATTTCCCGCACCTGCTGGACGGGCGCGCCGGGCCGCTGGCGGAACTGCGCGAGGCGGGCGCGTTCGACGAGGCGCGGTACGGCGCGTGGTTCGCCGAGGTCTGCGAACGCACCGCGCGGACGGTGGCCGGCTGGATGCGCGTGGGTTTCGTCCACGGCGTGCTCAACACCGACAACATGTCGATCCTGGGCCTGACCATCGACTACGGCCCCTACGGCTGGATCGACGACTACGACCCGGACTGGACGCCCAACACCACCGATGCGCAGGGCCGCCGCTACCGCTTCGGCTGGCAGCCGCGGATCGCCCACTGGAACCTGCTGCAGCTGGCGCAGGCGCTCTCGCCGCTGTTCGCCGAAGCGGCTCCGCTGCAGGCGGGCCTGGACCGCTACGCGGCGGTCTACGCCGCGATGGAGCGCGAGGACGCGGCGCGCAAGCTGGGCCTGTCGGCCTGCGGCGAGGGCGATCTGGAGCTGATGCGCGACCTGCAGCGGCTGATGCACCGCGCCGGCGCCGACATGACGCTGTTCTTCCGGCAGCTGGCGCGGCTGGATCCGGCGGCGCCGTCGCTGGCGCCGCTGGAGGATGCGTTCTACGTGCCGGACCGGCGCCGGGCGAATGCGGAGGCCTTCGAGGGCTGGCTCGCGCGCTACGCTGCCCGCCTGCGCGGGGATGCGCTCACCGTGGACGGGCGTCGCGCGAAGATGGATGCCGCCAATCCCCGCTACGTGCTGCGCAACTACCTGGCCCAGCTGGCGATCGACCGGGCCGAAGCCGGCGACACCGGCGGCATCGACGAGCTGCTCGAAGTGATGCGCCGTCCGTACGTGGATCAGCCCGGCCGCGAGCGCTGCGCCGCCAGGCGTCCGGACTGGGCGGCATCGAAGGCCGGCTGCTCGATGCTGTCCTGCAGCTCCTGAGCGCCGCTGCCGGAGCGCCATGGAGCCGGGGCCTGGCTAGCGCCGCGCCCCTGCATCGCGCAGACGTGGGCAACGCGGGCTCACGCGTCGTCGTCTCCGGAGGATTCGACCCCGCTTCCGGCCAGGCCGAGGAAGACCCACAGGGGGGTGTCAGTGCCGGCCCAGGACTCCACGGCTTCGTGCAGGATCGACAGCAGGGTGTCGAAGTCGGCGGGCGCGGCCTCGCGCAGGTCGCCGGCGAAGGCCAGCAGCAGGGCGTGCCCGCCGGGGGCGTCGAGCCAGCCGAGGTCGCGCAGCAGGTCCGACAGCGCGTCCCAGTTGCGGCCGCTGCCGGACGGGGCGTCCAGCGCCACCGCCATGCGCAGCAGCAGCATGGACTTGCCGCTGCAGTGCGCCAGATCGATCCAGGTCGGGCGCAGGCCGGCGTCGACCGCAGCCATGGCGACCATCGGCAGCTCGTCGTCGGGAACCGCGTGGACGCCGGCGAGGCCGGGGGCGAACAGGCCGGATTCGAAGCCGGATGCGGTCATGGCGCGGACTCCCCGGGCGGGTCGAAGCGGCGGAAGCTGCCGTAGTGGTCGCCGGTGTAGTAGTAGACCGCGGGCGGGTGGCCTCCGGTGACGATGCGCCGCGCGCCGCGGTGGTTCAGCCCGGGGGTGTCGACGGTGTATTCGCGGTAGTAGCCGCGCGGCTGCGCCGGCAGGCGTCCTTCGCGGTTCTGGAAGACGCTGCCGTCCTGGCGATGCGGGTGCGGGCCGTCGCTGGCGATCCGCCGCAGCACCGGCCGCGCTTCGGGCGGGAGGAAGGCGGGCCAGTGCGGGGCGCTGTCCGCCGGCCGGGGACGCTCCGCCGCCGCGGCGGGCGCGGCGGTTCCGGTTCCGGCTTCGGCGGCCGGGGCCGGCTCGCGCTGCAGCCACAGCGCCGCCGAGACCAGGGCGACGGCCAGCAACAGCAGCAGGAGCGGGTGGCGTCTGGACGGTTTCAAGGCGGCAGGTGTCAGGAGAGCGCGTCGGGAGAGGGCGTGGCCGGGCCGCCTGCGGCGGGTGGCGACTGCATCGGCGAGGGATCGCGTCCGCAGCGGTTGAGGCGGGCGGCCGGGCGGTTCAGCGGTCCAGGAACGCGCCGCAGCCGCTGAGCATGCGGTCGCCGACCTGCAGAGCGACGCTGGCCGGATAGACCTGGTCGCTCATGCCGTCGCTGCAGTCGCCTTCGGCGATGCGCAGGACCACTTCGCTGGCGTCGTCGGCGCGGCCGACGTAGCCCTGGCCGTCGGCGAGCGGCGATGCCTGCGCGACCAGCAGCCGGCGCCCGCCCATCTCCAGGTCCAGGCGCATCGCGGGCGAATCGCCGGAGTCGACCTCGACCGCCCAGAACGGTTCGGTGCCCAGGCCGCGGAAGCCGACGCCGCGGGCGCGCGCCTCGGCCCAGGGCGTGGTCTCGTCGACCATGCGGCAGTCGTGGCGGATGCCGTCCAGGGTGAAGGTGGCTTCCTCGCCTTTGGTCCAGAACTCGTCGGCGCCGTCCTCGCCGCCGTAGCGCGCGCCGGAGGCCGACACCGTCTGCGGCAGCACCAGCGCGCGGGCGTTGATCGACAGGCTGACGTTGCCCGCCGCGTTGTCGAACAGCGCCTCCACCAGCATGTCGCCGCAGCGGTAGACGGCTTCGAGCGGTGCCTCGCCGTCGGCCAGGGAGGCGTCGGGGGAGGGGGCGGGCGGCACAGGGTCGGCGGCCGGGCCGGCGTCGGGGCGGCAGCCGGCGAGCGCGACCAGCAGGACCAGCGGGAGGGAGATGCGCGGGAAGAGGGACATGGTGGTGCTCCGGTTGCAGGGGGGCTCAGCGGCGCAGGCGCAGCGTGGCCGATATGCCGAAGTGGTCGCTGGGCCAGGTGCCGTCGGCGCCCGCCGCATCGAGGATGCGCGCGGCGTCCACGACATCCACGCGGCCACGTTCGACGAACACGTGGTCGATGCGCGAGCGGCGCTCGAAGAAGGCGGGGTTGAGGGTGGTATAGGCCTCGCCCGTGCCGTCGCCAGCGGACGGATGCGCCGCGCCGTAGGCGTCGACGAATCCCTCGCGCAGCAGGGCGAACTCGGGTGCATCGGCCGGCGCGTTGAAGTCGCCGGCGACGATCACCGGTGCATCGCCGCGGGTGGCGGCGATGTACTCCACCAGGTCGCGCACCTGGCGCTCGCGGATCGAGCCGCCCGCGTGGGTCCAGTGCAGATGGGTGGCGTAGACATCGACGGTCGCGCTGCCGGTGTCGATCCTGGCGTGGGCCACGGTGCGCGAATCCTCCAGCGGCTGCAGCCGCTGCGCGCCGGCGTGCAGCAGGTGGTGCCGGGTGAGGATGGCGTTGCCGTAGCGGCGCGCGGCGGATTCCGGATCGATGGAGACGAAGTGGACCCGGTAGCCCAGGGCGTCGGCGATGGTCTGCGCCTGGTTCGGCAACTGTTCGTGCTGCAGCACTTCCTGCAGCGTGATCACGTCCGGCTGCAGTTGGCGCAGCCCGGCCACGACCAGCGGCTCGCGCCGGGCCCACTCGGCCCTGTCGTGGTAGATGTTCAGGGTGACGATCCGCAACGTGTCCTCCGGCGTCGGCGTGGGGCGCGGGGGCTGGGCGCAGGCCGCCAGCAGCGCGGCGCAGGCGAGCAGGGCGAGGGCGGCGAGGCGGTTCATGGCGGCGTCCGGTCCGTGCGCAGGATCGGATACAGGTTGTACTGCGCGTCCCATGAACCGTGCCTGCGGTGGAAGAAGCCCAGGCGCGCGGCCGGATCCGCGGCGAAGGCCGGATTGTCGCGCAGGCGCTGTTCGAATCCGGCCCTGAGCTGCGGATCGGCGGCGAGCATCTCGCGCGCCACCGCTTCGGCCACGTAGGCCTCCATGTATTCCTTGCGCTCGAAATGGTTGTTGAACCAGCCCCAGGCCAGCAGGGAATCGGGCGCCTGCGGCTCGAGCAGGGCCATGACCAGGCGCGCCCTGGGCTGGGCGATGGGCACGAACAGCGCGCCGTCGCGCACCGGCAGCGATTCCGGCCGCCACTGGCCCTCGACCGCCAGCCGCTGCCGCCCCTCCATCGACTGCGCCGCGGGCGTGGCCGCGGTGGCGCGGAACACCTGCACCTCGCGCGCCTGCGGCGGAGCAAGGCCGCACTGGCCGGCGCCGCCGCGGTCGCGGCAGCCGAGGCGGCGGAAGCCGATGCCGTGCACGGCCAGGGCCGGCTCGACCGCGTCTGCCCAGGCCGCCGGCACGATATAGCCGGCGGCCGGCGCGTTCACCACCAGGTCGGGCACGATGCGGTCGCGCAGCGGCACCTTCCAGACCGCCGGAGTGGTCTCGTCGTAGCGCGTCATCATTGCGCCGGAGATCTCCGACAGCGAGCGTTCGTAGGCGTAGCCGCGGAACTCGATCACCCGGCTCTCCCCGCTGGCGCGGTAGGACAGCGGCACCGGGGCGCCGGCCAGGGCCGCGGCGCGCTCGTCGGCCGCGCGCGCGACCGCCATCCATTCGCGGCCGTGGCGCGCAACCTGCTGCAGCACCGAGACGATGGTGTTGCGGGTGATGCGCACGCGCACCGGATACGGCTTCCAGGAGTGGGTTTCCACCAGCATGGCCAGGCGGTTGCGCAGCAGGAAGTAGCCGGTCGAGAACCGCGGCGGCGACACCCCGTCCTCGAAGCCCGAGGCCGGGTCCTGGTAGTCCTGGAACGAGGGATAGAACGGCAGCGGCAGCGATCCCTGCGCAGCCAGGTCCGCGATCACCGCATCGCGCAGGGCCGTGCCGACGGCGCGCAGGGCCTCGTCGCCCGCGTGCACCGGCTCGACCTGGATCGAGATGTCGTGCTCGAACCGGGCGCCGTTGGTCGCGTGCAGGTCGACGTAGGCGATCGGGTCCCACTCCTCGACCAGCGCCAGCATCGCCCGCATCTCGGGCGCATCGGCCTTGGCGTAGTCGCGGTTGAGGTTGTGGTTGCGGGCGGTGGTGCGCCAGCCCATCTCCTTCGGCCCGCGCTGGTTGGGGCGGTTCCATGCGCCGAAGCGCTCGTGTCCGTCGACGTTGAACACCGGCACGAACAGCCACACCAGCGACTCCAGCGCGGCGCTGGCGCCGCGGCCGTCGAGGGCTTCGCGCAGGGCCAGGAAACCCGCGTCCTTGCCGTCGATCTCGCCGGCGTGGATGCCGCCCTGGACCAGCACCACCGGGATCCCGCGCTCGCGCGCGTCGCGGGCATTGAGCACGCCGCTGCGCGAGACCGCCATCGCCGCCATCGGCCGGCCCTCGGGCGTGGTGCCGAAGTCGAAGCAGCGCACCGTGTCGGGATGGCGCTCGGCGAAGGCGGCGCACAGCGCCAGGGTCTCGGCGTAGGGCCCGGTCTCCTCGAAGCGGCTGCGCTCGGCGTGCGTGGTCAGGGGCGCCTGGGCGAGGGCCGGGGCGGCGAGCAGGGCGAGGGTGGCGGCGAACAGGGCGTGCTTCATCGCGGTCCGGACGGGTTGACGGTGCCGGCATGATGCCAGCGTCGGCCGGCCGGCGCCGCCCCGCCGGGGTGACCCGGCGCACGCGCGGCCGGCGCCGGGATGGGTTAGCCTTCGACCTCCATCGCCTCCAGGACCGGACACCGCATGAGCACTGCCGCGACGCCCGCCTCGCAGGGGCCGATGCCCCGCCAGATCAAGTACATCATCGGCAACGAGGCCTGCGAGCGGTTCAGCTTCTACGGGATGCGCAACATCCTGGTGCCGTTCCTGATCAGCTCGGTGCTGCTGGGCTACCTGCCCGAGGGCAGCGAGCGCGAGGCGATGGCGAAGGACGTGTTCCACACCTTCGTGATCGGCGTGTATTTCTTCCCGCTGCTCGGCGGCTGGCTGTCGGACCGCTTCTTCGGCAAGTACAACACCGTCCTGTGGTTCTCGCTGATCTACTGCGCAGGCCACGCCTGCCTGGCGCTGTTCGAGGACAGCCGCAGCGGCTTCTTCACCGGCCTGTTCCTGATCGCGCTGGGCTCGGGCGGGATCAAGCCGCTGGTGGTCTCGTTCTGCGGCGACCAGTTCGACCAGTCGAACAAGGACAAGGCCAAGGTGGTCTTCGACGCGTTCTACTGGATCATCAACTTCGGCTCGTTCTTCGCCTCGCTGTTCGCGCCGCTGCTGCTGCGCCACTACGGGCCGGCGGTGGCGTTCGGGGTGCCGGGCGTGCTGATGTTCATCGCCACGGTGATCTTCTGGGCCGGCCGCCGGAAGTACGTCAACGTGCCGCCCTCGGGCAACGACCCGGACTCCTTCCTCAACGTGATCCGCACCGCGCTGCGCGAGCGCCGGGCGGGGCAGGGCAACGCCGGCACCGTGGTGGCCTGGGGCGGGATCGTGGTCGCGGCGCTGATGCTGGCGCTGTGGGCGCTCAAGGCGGTGGGTGTGGCGCTGCCCTGGTGGCCGGATTCGTTCGGCTTCGTCATCACCGCCTGCCTGGCGCTGGGCGTGCTGATCGCCTTCGGCGGCTGGGGCGCCTCGCTGCAGCTCGAGCGCGCCCGCGGCCGGCACCCGGACGCGGCGGTCGACGGCGTGCGCGCAGTGCTGCGGATCCTGATCGTGTTCGCGCTGGTGACGCCGTTCTGGTCGCTGTTCGACCAGAAGGCCTCGACCTGGATCATCCAGGGCAACGCCATGGTGATCCCGCACGAGGCGGCGTGGTGGCCGAGCTGGCTGATCCAGGAGCCGGCGCAGATGCAGGCGCTCAACCCGCTGCTGGTCATGCTGCTGATCCCGTTCAACAACCTCGTGCTGTACCCGGCGCTGCGGCGGATGGGCTTCACGGTCACCGCGCTGCGGCGGATGGGCTGGGGCATCGCCTTCTCGGGCGTGTCGTGGATCGTGGCCGGCGTGCTGCAGCTGTGGATCGACGGCGGCGCCGAGGTCTCGCTGGCCTGGCAGTCGCTGCCCTACCTGCTGCTGACCTTCGGCGAGGTGCTGGTCTCGGCCACCGCGCTCGAGTTCGCCTACAGCCAGGCGCCGCACGCGATGAAGGGCGTGATCATGGCCTTCTGGTACCTGACCAGCACCTTCGGCAGCCTGTGGGTGCTGCTGACCAACGCCGGCGTGCGCAACGACGGCTTCAAGGCGATGATCGCGCAGTCCGGGCTGAGCGAACCGGCCTTCCTGATGTTCTTCTTCGCCGGCTTCGCCTTCGTCGCGGCGCTGGCGTTCGCTGCCTACGCGCGGCGCTACCCGATGCAGGACAACTACCGCGTCGCCACCTGACCGCGGTGCCCGCCATGGACAATATCGCCACCTGGGTGCTGATCGGCGTGACCGTGCTGGTGTCGTGGCGCGCGTTCAATGATCGTGCGCTGCTGGAGCGGCTGGTCCTGTGGCCGCCGGCCATCGCCCGCCACGGCCAGTACGGGCGCCTGCTCAGCCATGGCTTCATCCACGCCGACGGCATGCACCTGGCGTTCAACATGATCACGCTGTACTTCTTCGGGCAGGCGCTCGAAGGCTGGTTCGTGGAGCGGATCGGGGTCGTGGGCTACGTGCTGTTCTACCTGTCGGCGGTGGTGGTGGCGATCCTGCCGACCTACCTGCGCCACCGGCACGACCCTGGCTACCGCAGCCTGGGGGCCTCGGGCGCGGTCTCGGCGGTGCTGTTCTCGTTCATCCTGCTGGCGCCGTGGGCGCCGATCTACATCTTCCTGATCCCGATCGGGATCCCGGCGTTCGTGTTCGCGATCGCCTATCTGGGCTACAGCATCTGGATGGACCGCCGCGGGACCGGCAACGTCAACCACAGCGCCCACCTGTGGGGCGCGGTCTACGGGATGCTGTTCACGGTGGCCATGGAGCCGGCGGTGGCGATCACCTTTCCGGCACGGCTGATGCAGCCGTAGGCGTCAGCCCCGGGGCCGGACGGCAGGGCCCCCGCGCGGGACGCGGGGGCAAGCGGCGATCAGGCGGCGCGGGCCTGCACCGGCGCCTGGATGATCTCGGCGCTGTAGGTCTGTTCGAGGCTTTCGTAGATCAGCGAATCGAGCTGGGAGAACTCGAGGCTGCCCACGTCACCGGCCTGGGCGAGTTCGAACAGGCGGTTGACGGCTTCGTGCGTGGCGGCGTCATCGGTGTTGCTCATGTGTGATTCCCCTGGACGTGATGCGTGTCTGCAGGAGATTGGAAAGCAGATTCCGTGCCAGCCGGGAGGGTGACCGGCATCGCAGTTCAGGGTGACGCATTTGGTCAGGAGTCCGCGGAAGTGACGCCGCGCGCCGCCGCCAGGGGGCAGTCGCTGCCGATCCGCCGTGGCGGCACGGGGGCGGCGGGCCGCGGATGCCCGCGGCCGGGGGACGGACGGGCAGGGGCCGGGGGGCTGGACGGGCGGCGCAGGGCGGCCGTTCACACTTGCGGGCCGAAGTGCGCTATTGTGCGCGGACTGTTCAAGGCCGGGATCACGGTACATCGTGACTCCGATGCGGTAGATCACAGATTCCAGGCGGCGAAGGCCAACTGGACGATCCGCTCCATCGTTCGCGTTACCCCTTGCTAGACACAGTCCGGTTTCCAGATGGGAGGCCGGTATCCATCCACTGTTTTTCTTTGAGGAGTAACACAATGTCCGAACGTCAGACCGGAACCGTCAAGTGGTTCAACGACGCCAAGGGCTTCGGCTTCATCACCCCCGAGAGCGGCCAGGACGTGTTCGTCCACTTCCGTTCGATCCAGGGCAGCGGCTTCAAGTCGCTGCAGGAAGGCCAGAAGGTCACCTTCAAGGTCGTCCAGGGCCAGAAGGGCCTGCAGGCCGACGAAGTCCAGACCGTCTAAACCCGGTCGCGGCTCGCATCGCCGGAAACCCCGGGCGGAAACGTCCGGGGTTTCTTTTTGGTTCTTCTCCCCAGTGCGGGGGGAATCGAAAGATCAGAGCTGGATCGGGGCTTGCGGACAGCGGGCTGACCGAGCGGAGAGCGATCCCCGGCCGGCAGGGCGCGGCGTCGTTCCGACGGCGGAGCTGATGATCCTCCCCGCACTCGGGAGAAGAATCTCCTTTTTTGGCTGTCCTTAAGTCCGTTGCCAGCCGGTATGCTGACGCCGCGGTTACCGGCCATTGCCGATGCTGCCGCGCAACCGTTCCATCATCCCGTGAGCCACGATCCATGAGATACCTGATTGTCTGCCTGGCGCTGCTGGCGCTGGCGGCCTGCCGGCCGGAGGCGCCGCAGTCGCCGCAGGCCGCGACGCAATCCCCCGCGGCGGCCGAGGAGGTGCAGCCGCTCGAAGAGGACGAGCCCGTGCCCGAGCTCAAGGACACGGTGGAGACCGACCCGCGCTTCATCATCGGCATCAGCTACCCGCCCGAGGCCAACCGCCATCCCGGACTGGCGGCCGAACTCCACCGCTATACCGGGGAAGCGCGCGCCGAGCTGATGAAGGCGGTGGAGGAGCGCGGCGAGGCCGGTGGCGGGCCCTACGACCTGTCGCTGGCCTTCAGCACCGTGGTCGGCACCCCGCGGATCCTCGCCATCGCCGCCGACGGCAGCATCTTCACCGGCGGCGCGCACGCGGCCCCGCTGGTGGCGCGCTTCGTCTGGCTGCCCGACCAGGACCGGGCGCTGGCGATCGGCGACCTGTTCCCGGCCGACGCCGCCTGGCGCGACATCTCCGCGCAGGTGCGCGAGCAACTGCACGCGGCGCTGTCCCAGCGCATCGACGCCGACGAGTTCGAACCGGGCGAGCGCGAGCGGATCGTGCGCACCGCCGGGCGGATGATCGACGAAGGCACCACGCCGGAAAGCGAGAACTTCTCGCAGTACGAGCCCGTACTCGATGCCGGGGGCAGGATACAGGCGCTGCGCTTCGTCTTCCCGCCCTACCAGGTCGGGCCCTATTCGGACGGCAACCAGGTGGTCGAAGTCCCGGCCAGCGTGCTGCTGCCGCACGTGGCGCCGCAGTACCGCGAGCTGTTCGCCGGCGGGCAATAGCCCCGCGCAAGGCTGCGGCATCGCGCCCGGGATGCCCCGCAGTGGGCCGCCCCGGGCGGGCGCGCTAAACTCGCTGCGGGCCCCCGGCTAGGGGCGCCCGTGACGCCATGGCCACCGATCGATTCCATCGCCGGCTGCAGGCGCTGCTGGAGGACGCCGACGTCCGCCTCGACGGCGACCGTCCGTGGGACCTGCGGATCAACGACGCCCGCTTCCCCGCCCGGGTGCTGGCGCAGGGTTCGCTTGGCCTGGGCGAGTCGTACATGGACGGCTGGTGGGACGCCGGTTCGCTCGACGGCCTGCTGTTGCGGTTGCTGCAGGCGCGGCTGCACGAGCGCGTGCACGGACCGGCCGATGTCGTTGACGGGCTGCTGGCGCGGCTGATCAACCTGCAGCGCGGCCGGCGCAGCTTCGAGGTCGGCAGGCGCCACTACGATCTGGACAACGCCCTCTACGCGGCGATGCTCGGCCGGCGGCTGGTCTACAGCTGCGGCTACTGGCGCGATGCGCGGAACCTGGACGAGGCCCAGGAGGCCAAGCTCGACCTGTGCTGCCGCAAGCTCGGGCTGCGGCCGGGCATGACCCTGCTCGACATCGGCTGCGGCTGGGGCGAGATGCTGAAGTTCGCGGCGGAGCGATACGGCGTGTCCGGCGTGGGCATCACCATTTCGGAGCGGCAGGCCGGGCATGCGCAACGCCTGTGCGCCGGGCTGCCGGTGGAAATCCGCCTGCAGGACTACCGCGCGCTCGGCCAGCGTTTCGACCGCATCGTCTCGATCGGCATGTTCGAGCATGTCGGGGTGAAGAACTACCGGAACTTCTTCGGAACCGTGCGCCGTTGCCTGGCCGGGGATGGGCTGTTCCTGCTGCACTGCATCGGCAGCAATGTCTCCAGGCGACGCACCGATCCCTGGATCGCGCGCTACATTTTCCCCAACTCGATGCTGCCCTCGGCCGCGCAGATCGCCGTCGCGGGCGAGGGCCTGCTGGTGATGGAGGACTGGCACGGCTTCGGCACCGATTACGACCTGACCCTGCAGGCCTGGCGCGACAACATCGAGTGCGCCTGGCCTGCGCTGCCGCAGCACGACGAGCGCTTCCGCCGGATGTGGCGCTACTACCTGTCCGGCTCGATGGCCAGCTTCCGCGCCCGCCAGATCCAGCTCTGGCAGATCGTGTACTCACCCGAAGGCGTCCCCGGCGGCTACCTCGCCCCGCGATGAGTTCGTGGGGCCCACAAAAAAGGTTCTTCTCCCAAGTGCGGGAGAACTACTAGTTCGGCCGTCGGAGAGACGCCGCGCCCTGCCGGCCGGGGATCGCTCTTCGCTCGGTCAGCCCCGCTCCGCGGTCCAGCCCGGCGCGCTGCGCCGGGCCGGACCGCGGAGCGGGGCTGACCGAGCCGAGGAGCAATCCCCGGCCCGGGACGACCCTCTGTCCGTAAGCCCCGATCCAGCTCTGCTCTTGCCGATTCCCCCGCACTTGGGAGAAGAACCAAAAAAACCGCCGGTCTGGCCGGCGGCTTTTTCGGATCTGGCAGGGCGTCGCAGGTTTACTGCGGCGCGCCGTCCAGGCCGCGCTTCTTGAGCAGCGGCTCGATCTTCGGCTCGCTGCCGGTGAAGTCGCGGAACAGCTCGCGGGCGTCCTTCGCACCGCCGCGGGAAAGCAGGGTGTCGCGCAGGCGGTCGCCGTTCTCGCGCTTGAGGCCGCCGTTGGCCTTGATCCAGTCCACCGTGTTGGCGTCGAGCACTTCCGACCAGATGTAGGCGTAATAGGCGGCCGAATAGCCGCTGGCGCCGCTGAACACGTGGCTGAAGTAGGGGGCGCGGTAGCGCGGCGGCACCGCGGCGTAGTCCAGACCCGCGGCCTTGAGCCCGGCCGCTTCGGCCGCGACCACGTCGCCCGCAGCGGGCAGGCGGTCGGTGGGCAACTGGTGCAGGTACTGGTCGAGCATCGCCGCGCCCAGGTACTCGGTGGTCGCGAAGCCCTCGTTGAATGTGGCCGAGGCCATCTTCCGGTCCAGCAGCTCCTGCGGCAGCGGCTCGCCGGTCTCGTGGTGCTTGGCGTAGTTGGCCAGGATCGACGGCCAGTCCGCCCACATCTCGTTGACCTGCGACGGGAACTCGACGAAATCGCGCGGCACCCGCATGTAGAAGTACGGGTACTTCACGTCCGAGAACATGCCGTGCAGGGCGTGGCCGAACTCGTGGAACATCGTGGTCACTTCATCCCAGGTCAGCAGCGCCGGCTCGCCCTCCGCCGGCTTGGGGATGTTCTGGTGGTTGGCCACGACCGGCAGGGTGCCTTCGAGCTCCGACTGGTTGACGTAGGAGTTCATCCACGCGCCGCCGCGCTTGGACGGACGCGCGTACGGGTCGAAGATGAAGATCGCCAGCTGCTCGCCGTCCTTGTCGAAGACATCGTAGGTCCAGGTGTCGGGGTGGTAACGGGGCAGGTCGGTGCGCGGCTTGAAGGTGATGCCGTACAGCTCGGTGGCGGCGAAGAACACGCCGTTCTCGAGCACGTTGATCATCTCGAAGTAGGGCTTGAGCTGGCCGTCGTCGAAATCGTACTTGGCCTTGCGCACCTTCTCGGTGTAGTAGGCCCAGTCCCAGGGCTCGAGCTGGAAGGTCGGCTCGCCCTTCGCGGCCTGCTCGCGGTCGATCATGGCCTGCAGCTCCGCGCCTTCGCGGCGGGCGTTGGCCACCGCGGCCGGCGCCAGCCTGCCCAGCATCCCGTTCACGGCGGAAATGGTGCTGGCGGTCTCGTTGGCGAGCACGAACTCGGCGTGGTTGGCGAAGCCCAGCAGCTTGGCCTTGTCGTCGCGCAGCTTGAGCATTTCGGCCACGATCCCGGTGGTGTCCCACTGGTTGCCGCGGCTGCCGCGGGCGACCGAGGCCTCGTGCACGCGGCGGCGGACGTCGCGGTTGTCGAGCTGCGGCAGCGGCGGCTGCCCGGTGGTGTTGAGCAGGGTGATGGCGTACTTGCCCTCGTGGCCGCGCGACTTCGCCGCTTCGGCGGCGCTGGCGATCTGCGCCGGGCTCATGCCTTCGAGCTCGGCCGCCGTGTCGACGATCACCGCCGAGTCGTTCACCTCGTCGAGCACGTTGTTGCTGAACTGCGTGCCCAGCTCGGCCATGCGCGCGTTGATCTCCTTCAGCCGGGTCTTGTCGGCGTCGGACAGCTGGGCGCCGGCGCGCACGAAGTCGGTATGGCGGCGTTCGACCAGGCGCTGGCTTTCCGCATCCAGCCCCAGCTCGCCCAGCTGGGCGTGGATCGCCTCCACGCGCGCGAACAGCGCGGGGTTGAGCATGATCGTGTCGTTGTGCGCGGCGAACTTCGGCGCGTAGTCGCTGTTGATCTGCTTGCGCACGTCGTTGGTGTCGGTGCCGTTGAGGTTGCCGAAGATGCGGCGCGCCTTCGACAGCAGCTTGCCGGAGTTTTCCAGCGCGACGATGGTGTTCTCGAAGGTCGCCGGCTCGGGGTTGTTCGCGATCGCCTCGATCTCCCGCAGCTCCTCGGCCATGCCGGCGTCGAACGCCGGGGCGAAGTGCTCGTCCTTGATCCGGTCGAACTGCGGGTACTGCAGCGGCAGCGTGCTCTCGGCCATCAGCGGGTTGGCCTGCTCGCTCCCGGCCTCGGACTGCTCGGCGGTGGCGCCGTCCTGGGGCGAGGTCTTCGTGCAGGCCGTGGTCGCGAGGGTGCCGGCGAGCGCGATGGCGAGGGCGGCGGCGAGCGGGTGCTTGATCATCTGGGGATCCTCGGAGGACAAACCACCAAGGGTAGCCGATCCCGGGCGCAGCCAAGGGGGTGACCTTCGGCACGTGCGGGGGCGGCGAAGCCCCCCGGCCGGGTAGAATCGGCCCGCCCGCAGGAGACGCCGCATGACCCTCGCCCACGACTTTTCCGCCACCGCCCTGGACGGGCGCGAGGTGCCGCTCTCCGACTACGCCGGCAAGGTCCTGCTGGTGGTCAACGTCGCCTCGCGCTGCGGGTTCACGCCCCAGTACGCGGGCCTGCAGCAGCTGTGGGAAGACTACCGGGAGCGCGGGCTGGTGGTGCTGGGCTTCCCCTGCAACCAGTTCGGCCAGCAGGAGCCGGGCGCGGAGGCCGAAATCGGCGAGTTCTGCTCGCTCAACTACGGGGTCGACTTCCCGATGTTCGCCAAGGTCGACGTCAACGGCGAGGCGGCCCACCCGCTGTGGCGATGGCTCAGGCAGGAAAAGCCCGGCGTGCTCGGCACCACCGGGATCAAGTGGAACTTCAGCAAGTTCCTGACCGGCCGCGACGGCCGGGTGATCGCGCGCTATGCGCCCACGGACACGCCGGAATCGCTGCGCGGCGACATCGAGGCCGCGCTGGCGGCCTGACTTCGGCGGGGCGGGGCCGGACAGGCGCCGGGAACGCCCGGGCCGCCGGTGTCGTCGCCCCGGCAGGCGGTGATCGACGGATCTCGACGCCCGGCCTGGCGCTGCCCGGCCGCGGCCGCCCGCACGCGCCCGCTCAGCGGACGATCATCACCGGAATCTCGGCCTGGGCGATGACCTTGGACGAGACCGAGCCCAGCAGCACGCCCTTGACCGCGCCGCGGCCGTGCGAACCCATCACGATCAGGTCGATCTTGCGCTTGCGCGCGACCTCGAGGATGGTCTCGGCGATCTCGCCGACCGCGGTGAGCTCTTCGACGTCGGCCTTGCTGCGCCCGAGCGCCTTGCGCGCCGCGGACAGCGCGTACTCGTGGTTGTCGGCGTGGTAGGCGCGCACCGCGTCCACGCCGATGCGGCGCTGCACGCCGGGGAACACCGGCGGGTCGACGTGCAGCACGGCCACCTTGGCGGGCCTGGCGAACTGCTTGGCCAGCTTGACGGCCTGCTTGAGCGCGCGGGAGCTGATGTCGCTGCCGTCGACGGTGACGAGGATCTTCATCTGGACTTCCCGTGTGGATGCCGGCCCATTGTAGTCCGGCCGTTCACCTTTCGACGAAGGCGCGCTCGAACACGTACTGCCCCGGGGTGCCGATGCGCGGCGCCGGGGCGAAGCCGCGGGCGTCGAGCAGGCGGCGGAAGTCGGCCAGCATCGCCGGGCTGCCGCAGATCATCATCCGGTCGTGTTCCGGGTCGATCGGCGGCAGGCCGAGGATGCCGGTCATGCGGCCGCTGTCGAGCATGTCGGTGAGGCGGCCGCGGTGGTCGCGGCCCTCGTAGTCGAACGCCTCCCGGCTCACCGCCGGGAAGTAGCGCAGCTTCGCCGCGATCTGCTCGCCCAGAAACTCGTGCCGGGGCAGCTCGCCGACGATGTAGTCGCGGTAGGCCAGGTCCCGCTCCGAGCGCACGCCGTGGCACAGCACCACGTTGTCGAAGCGCTCGTAGGTCTCCGGATCCTTGATGATCGACAGCCACGGCGCCAGCCCGGTGCCGGTGCCGAGCAGGAACAGGTTGCGGCCCGGGTGCAGGTCGCTGATCAGCAGGGTGCCGGTGGGCTTGCGGCCGATCAGGATCCGGTCGCCCAGGCCGATGTGCTGCAGCCGCGAGGTCAGCGGGCCGGCGGCGACCTTGATGCTGAAGAATTCCAGCTGCTCCTCCCAGTTGGCGCTGGCGATGGAGTAGGCACGCATCAGCGGCTTGCCCTCGACCATCAGCCCGATCATCACGAACTGGCCGTTGTCGAAACGGAATCCGTCGTCGCGGGTGGTGGTGAAGCTGAAGTAGTCGTCCGTCCAGTGGCGGACGTCGAGCACCGTTTCGGTGCCGAAGGCAGAGGACATGCGGGGCCCGGGGGAGGCGGAAGTACAGCCCTTCATTATATCGGATGGCCCGGGGCGGGGGCCCGTGACCGCCTCAGCGATACCCCGCCGCCTGCAGCTCGAACAGCTCCGCATAGCGACCGCCCTGGGCCATCAGCTGCTCGTGGGTGCCGCTGGCCTCCACCTTGCCCGCCGCCAGCACCAGGATGCGGTCGGCCATGCGCACGCTGGAGAAGCGGTGCGAGATCAGCACCGCGGTGCGGTCGTCGGACAGCTCCTTGAAGCGCTGGAACACCTCGAACTCGCTGCGCGCGTCGAGTGCGGCGGTGGGTTCGTCCAGGATCATCACCTGCGCGTCGCGCATGTAGGCGCGGGCGATGGCGATCTTCTGCCACTGCCCGCCGGACAGGTCGACGCCGGTCTTGAAGCGGCGGCCGATCAGCTGGTCGTAGCCGCCGGGCAGCTCGGCGATCACCTCGTCGGCCATCGCCCTGCGCGCCGCGTCCTCGATCCGGGCGCGGTCCTCCATCCGGTCGATCAGGCCGACGCCGATGTTCTCGCCCGCGGTCAGGTGGTAGCGCACGAAGTCCTGGAAGATCACGCCGATGTTCGCGCGCAGCGCGTCGATGTCGTACTCGCGCAGGTCGCGCCCGTCGAGCAGGATGCGGCCTTCGTCCGGGTCGTACAGCCGCGCCAGCAGCTTGACCAGGGTGGTCTTGCCGGCGCCGTTCTCGCCCACCAGCGCCAGCACCTCGCCGGCGCGCAGTTCGAAATCCAGGTGCCGCACCGCCCAGCGCTCGGCGCCGGGATAGCGGAAGCCCACGTCCTCGAACACGAAGCCCTGCCGGATCGGCACCGGGAACGGCACCGGATTCTCCGGCGAGGTGATTTCCGGCTCGATCTCGAAAAACGAGAACAGGTCGTCCAGGTACAGCGCCTGCCCGGCCACCTGCGAGAAACCGATCAGCAGGCTTTCGAGCAGCTGGCGCAGGCGGCGGAAGCTGCCGGCCAGGAAGGTCAGGTCGCCGATGGTGAAATCGCCGCGCACCGTGCGCCAGGCGATGTAGGCATAGGCCACGTAGTAGCCCAGCGTTCCCAGCGCGGCCAGGAGCGTGCCCCACAGCGCCCGCCGCCGGGCCAGCGCGCGGTTGGCCAGGTAGAACTTGTGGGCCAGGGTGCGGTAGCGGTCGATCAGGAAGCGATGGAGGTTGAAGATCTTCACCTCCTTGGCCGTTTCCACGCTGGCCCCGGTCTGGCGCACGTATTCGAGCTGGCGGCGCTCGGGCGTCCACTGGAAGTTGAGCGAATAGCCCAGCGCGTTGAAGTGCGACTCGCCGACGAAGGCCGGGATCAGCGCCACCGCCAGCAGCACGATCAGCCACGGCGCGTAGACCAGCAGGCCGATGGCGAAGCTGACCACGGTGATCGCGTCCTGGGCCTGGCCGAACAGCTGGCCCATCAGGCTCATCCGGCCCATGGTCTGGCGGCGGGCGCGGTCGAGCTTGTCCTGCAGCTCCGGATCCTCGAAATCCTCCAGGTCCAGGGTCGCCGCGTGCTCCATCAGGCGGATGCTGGTGGCGTTGGTGAACAGTTCCGAAAGCTGGCCGTCGGAATAGCTCACCAGCCGGCCGAGCAGGTCGGAGAAGATCGCCAGCCCGAACTCCAGCGCCAGCAGCCAGAGCAGGGGCTGCAGCTCGCCGGTGGCCCAGGCATCGCCGAGGCGCGCGAAGCCGACGTCCAGCCCGACCAGGCGGATCGCCTCGTCGATGATCAGCTTGCCGATGTAGAGCATCGCGATCGGCAGGAAGGCGCGGATCAGGCGCAGGCCCAGACTGAGCAGGGTCAGGGTGCGGCTGGTGGCCCAGATCTGGCGCAGGAAGGGCCCGAGATTGCGCATCGCGTGGAAGCGTTCGCGCAGGCTGGGGCGGCTGTCGGCGCGACGCGGCTTGGCGTCGTCGGAATCGGCGTCGGAGGGGCGGCTCATCGGCCCTATTGTGCCCGCACCGGGCGGATGGCGCGGGCCGGGGCCTCCGGCGACTGCCCCGGCGATGGGGTCGCCGGGGCGTGGAACCGGTCAGTCGAGCTGCAGCTTCAGGTCGCCGGAGAAGCTCTCGATGCGGATGTCGCCCGCGCCGCTGCCGTAGCGGTGCTCGAAGCTTGATCCCGGCCCGTACTTGGGCTTCTGGATCGCGGCTGCCGGCGCCGAGAGGCTGCCGCTGAAGCTCTCGGCCGCCACCCGCGCCGACAGCGAGGCGGGCAGCCGCAGCAGGATGTCGCCGCTGACCGACTCGACCTCGATCCTGCCGCCGTCGGCCAGGCCGCCGGTGTAGCGGATGTCGCCGGACACGCTGGCCGCCTCGAAGCGGCGGGCGCGCTCGCCGCGGGTGTCGACCTCGATGTTGCCCGAGACCGTCTCGATGTCGACCGCACCGTCGATGCGCCCGCGCAGGCGGACGTTGCCGCTCACGCTCTCGGCCTCGACCTCGCGGCTGTTGAGGTTGAGCGACTGCTGGCCGCTGACGCTGCTGATGTCGGCCTTGCGCGGGGCGCCGACCACGGTGACGTCGCCGCTCACGCTCTCGACCTCGATCCGGTCGCCGGCCAGCCCGGACACGTCGATGCGCGCCGCCACGCCTTCGACATCGACGCTGGCGCGCTGCGGCACGTCGAGCACCAGGGTGGTCGGTTCCGTGCTGCGGCTGTTGCGCGGGTAGCGGACCTTGACCGTCAGCTTGCCGGAGCTGCCGTCGATCTCCAGGCGCTCGACGCCGTCGCCGAGGCTGCCGGAAATCCGCACTTCCGGCCGGTCCCAGGCCCGCACCTCGATGCTGCCCTTGACGTTGGAGACCTCCAGCCGGCCGCGCGGGTCGAGCGGGCGGGTTTCGTCGATGGGCGTGGCGGCCAGCGCCGGGAGGCAGGCCGTGGCGAGCAGTGCGAGCAGGGCAGTCGTGGTGTTCATGGCGGGTCCTCGTGCGGGGCGGAAGGGGAGTGGCCGGGTCAGGCCTGGGCGTAGCGCCGGGTCAGGTCCAGGCGCTGGGCGTGGATGCGCTGCAGCCGGCGCAGCAGGAAGCGGGCGTCGGGGTCCTGCTGCAGCGCCTGGCGGATGCGGTCGGCGCTGGCGTCGAGCTGCAGGAGATCGGGGTGGGCCCCGGTTGGCGGGCGCGAAGCGGTCAGTTCGCGCAGCGCGCCCTGGTATTCGCGGGTCATCGCTTCGGCTTCGCGCAGCAGGGGGGCGGGGCCGGCCGCGGGCGCGGCCGCAGTGCCCGCAGGTGCGCCCGGTCCGTTGCCCGGCTGCCAGCCGAGGCCGATCGCGAGCACCAGCGCCGCGGCCGTGGCCAGCGCGGGCAGGGCGCGCGCCATGCGGCGGTCCGGCTGCACCTGCGCGGGGGCGCGGGCCGGCGGTTCGGCCAGCCGCGCGGCAATGCCCGGCCACAGGTCGCGCTGCGGCATCTGCCCCTGGCGCAGCCCGCGCAGCTGCAGGCGCAGGTCGGCGGGCAGGTCGCGGCCGGAATCGTGCGGACGGGTCATCGGTGGTCTCCCAGCCGGGCGCGCAGCAGCCTGCGCGCGCGGTGCAGTTGTGCCTTGGAGCTGCCCACGGCGATGTCCAGCGCGTGGGCGATTTCCTCGTGCTTCCAGCCTTCGATGTCGTACAGGACCAGCACCGCGCGGGCGCCGGGCGGAAGTCCGGCCACCGCCTGTTCCAGGTCCAGCGACAGCGCGGTGCGGTGGCCCGCGCTGTCGACGTCGGCGATGTGCTCCGGGTCCTCGCCGTCGCCGTCCATCCGCAGCCCGGAGCGGCGCGAGCGCAGCTCCATCAGCGCGGTGTTGACGGCCAGGCGGTGCAGCCAGGTGCCGATCCCGCTCTCGAACCGGAACGCAGGCAGCGCCTGCCATGCACGGACGAAGGCTTCCTGGGTCAGGTCCTCGGCGCGGCCGTGTTGGCGCCCGACCAGACGCTGGATGACGCCGTGGACGGCCGCGACATGGCGCCGGTACAGCGCCTCGAACGCGGCCATGTCGCCATTGGCGCTGGCCCGCGCCAGCCCCTGGTCGTCGGCGACCGACGGGTCCGGGGAGGAGTCCGCGCGGTCGGGGGCGGCGGTCATCGTGGCCATCAGCATATCGACTTGGATTCGGCCGGGGGCGGAATGGTTTGAACGGCAAGGTGCAATTGCGCCGGAGATCAGTCAGGGGCGACGAGGCGGACGCACCCCCACCCCGACCCGTCCGGCCCGGCGCAGCGCACCGTGCGTCCGGATGATCCGCGCAGCCGTGCTGCGCAGCCGGACCATCCTCACCCCCGCCTGCGGGAGGGCCGGGTGGGCCGGCTGCCTCCCTCCCCCGCCTGCGGGGAGGGCCGGGTTGGGTCCAGTGTCCCGCGATCCGCATCGTTCCAGGGTCGCAGCAGCCGTGCCGGCCCCAGCGGCTAAAATGGAAGGCTTCATCCGCCAGCCCCACGGCCAGCAGCGAGCAGCCCCCATGACCACGATCAAGCAGGACGACCTCGTCCAGTCCGTCGCCGACGCCCTCCAGTACATCAGCTACTACCACCCGGTCGACTACATCAGGAGCCTGGCCGCGGCCTACGAGCGCGAGGAGTCGCCCGCGGCCAGGGACGCGATGGCGCAGATCCTGATCAACTCGCGCATGTGCGCCGAAGGCCACCGCCCGATCTGCCAGGACACCGGCATCGTCACCGTGTTCCTGGAAGTGGGCATGGACGTGCGCTGGGAGGGCTTCACCGGCTCGCTCGAGGACGCGGTCAACGAGGGCGTGCGCCGCGCCTACGCGCATCCGGACAACAAGCTGCGCGCCAGCGTGCTGGCCGACCCGGCCGGTCGCCGCCTGAACACGAAGGACAACACCCCGGCCGTGATCAACGTGAAGATCGTGGCCGGCGACAAGGTCGACGTGATCGTCGCGGCCAAGGGCGGCGGCTCCGAGGCCAAGTCGAAGTTCGCCATGCTCAACCCCTCCGACTCGATCGTCGACTGGGTGCTCAAGACCGTACCGACCATGGGCGCCGGCTGGTGCCCGCCGGGCATGCTCGGCATCGGCATCGGCGGCACCGCCGAGAAGGCGATGCTGCTGGCCAAGGAGTCGCTGATGGAGCACATCGACATCCAGGACCTGATCGCGCGCGGCCCGTCGAACCGGATCGAGGAGATGCGCATCGAGCTGTACGGGAAGGTCAACGCGCTGGGCATCGGCGCCCAGGGCCTGGGCGGCCTGACCACGGTGCTCGACGTCAAGATCAGGGACTACCCGACGCACGCGGCCAACCTGCCGGTGGCGATGATCCCGAACTGCGCCGCCACCCGCCACGCGCACTTCACCCTCGACGGCAGCGGCCCGGTCGCGCTGGAGCCGCCGTCGCTGGAGGACTGGCCGAAGCTCACCTACAACCCGCAGAACGCGCGCCGGGTGGATCTCGACACCATCACCCGGGAAGAGGTTGCCACCTTCAGGCCCGGCGAGGTGCTGCTGCTCAACGGCAGGATGCTCACCGGCCGCGACGCCGCGCACAAGCGCATGGTCGACATGCTCAACAAGGGCGAGCCGCTGCCGGTCGATCTGCGCGGGCGCTTCATCTATTACGTGGGCCCGGTGGACCCGGTGCGCGACGAGGTCGTCGGCCCGGCCGGCCCGACCACGGCCACGCGCATGGACAAATTCACCGACCAGGTGCTCGAGCAGACCGGCCTGCTGGGCATGATCGGCAAGGCCGAGCGCGGCCCGGCGGCGCTGGAGGCCATCCGCAAACACCGGTCGGTGTACCTGATGGCGGTCGGCGGTTCGGCCTACCTGGTGTCGAAGGCGATCAAGGCGGCGAAGGTGGTCGGCTTCGAGGACCTGGGCATGGAGGCGATCTACGAGTTCGAGGTCAAGGACATGCCGGTGACGGTGGCCGTGGATTCCAGCGGCGAGTCGGTGCACCGCACCGGCCCGCGGGAATGGCAGGCGCGGATCGGCAGGATCCCGGTGGTGGAGATCGCCTGAGCGACGGGCCGAGGGTGGGGGCCCTCAGGCGCGCCGCGTGATGCCGCCGGCGCGGCCCGGCTTCGGCCCGCGTCCTGTATCGCCCCCGGGTATTGCGGTACAAAGACCTCCCCCCGCCGCGGAATCCGCCATGCCCGATCCGATCCCGACCGACGAAGCCCTGAGCCTGCTTGCGGGCGAGGTCGGCGCGCGCCTGCTCGCGGGCAGGGACATGCTGGTCACCGCCGAAAGCTGCACCGGCGGCTGGATCGCCAAGGTGGTGACCGACATTGCCGGCTCGTCGGCCTGGTTCGACTGCGGCATGGCCGTCTACAGCTACGAGGCCAAGCAGGCCCTGCTGGGCGTGAGCCCGCAGACCCTGGAGGTGCACGGCGCGGTCAGCCGCGAGACCGCCATCGAAATGGTGTCCGGCGCGCTGGTGCACTCCGGTGCCAGCGTGGCGGTGGCCGTCACCGGCATCGCCGGGCCCGGCGGCGGCAGCCCGGACAAGCCTGTGGGCACGGTCTGGATCGCCTGGAAGCGCCGCGGCGGCTATGCCCGGGCGGACATCTTCCAGTTCGAAGGCGACCGCGAGGCCGTGCGCCGGCAGACCGTGGCCGCCGCTCTGCGCGGGCTCGATGGCCTGAAGGCGTGAGCGCGGGCGGGCACGGCCGGGAGCAGGCGTGATGTGGGAGGCGCTGGGGACCGTGCGTGACCTGGGGCGGCTGCAGGAGATCGCCGGCGTCCTGGTCCGCTACGGCTTCGGCGACGTGGTGCGCCGCATCGGCCTGGCCGGCACCCTGGAAAAAGCCGGGCGCCTGGTGCACTGGCAGCAGGCCGAAGAGGGCCTGCTCAAGCTCGATACCCCGGCCCGCGTGCGCGCGGCGATGCAGGACCTCGGCCCGACCTTCGTCAAGCTCGGCCAGGTGCTGGCCACGCGCGTGGACCTGCTGCCGCCGCCCTGGATCGCGGAGCTGGGCGAGCTGCAGAACGCGGTGCCGGCGCTGGACTACGGGCAGATCCGGCCGCAGCTGGTCGAGGACCTGGGCGCGGAGCCGGAAACGGTGTTCGCCAGCATCGAGCGCACGCCGCTGGCGGCGGCCTCGCTGGCGCAGGCCCACCGCGCGACCCTGCACGACGGCAGCCGCGTGGTGCTCAAGGTGCGGCGGCCCGGGATCCGCGAGACCGTCGAGGCGGACCTGCGCCTGCTCAGGCAGCTGGCCGCGATCGTCGAGAAGCAGATGCCGGAGATGCGGCGCTACCGCCCGGCGGCGATCCTGCGCCAGTTTGCCGGCTCGCTGCGACGCGAGCTGGACTTCGCCGCCGAATGCCGCAACGCCGAGCGCATCGCCGCCAACTTCGCCGGTCGCGACGACATCGTCATTCCCCGGGTGTACTGGGAGCTGACCTGCGAGCGGCTCAACGTGCAGCAGCTGCTCGAAGGCATCCCCGGGCTCGATCTGGCGGCGGTGGACGCGGCCGGACTGGATCGCCGCCAGCTGGCCCGCGCCGGCGCCGGCATCGTGCTGAAGATGGTGCTCCAGGACGGCTTCTTCCACGCCGATCCGCACCCGGGCAACATCTTCTACATGCCCGGCGGGGCGATCGGCGTGATCGATTTCGGCATGGTCGGGCACGTGTCCGAGCAGCGCCGCTACCAGATCGTGCGCCTGCTCCACGGCCTGGTCGGGCAGGATTCGCAGGCGGTCGCGGACGTGCTGGTCGACTGGACCGGGGACGATCCGGACGTCGACGAATCGCAGCTGCAGGCCTCGGTGGACCTGTTCGTCGACAACTACCGCGGGGTGCCGCTGAAGAACCTGCGCATGGGCACGATGCTCTCGGACGTCGCGGCCATGCTGCGCGAGCACGGCCTGACCCTGCCGCCGGACCTGGCGCTGATGATCAAGGCCTTCCTCACCCTGGAGGGCATGGGGCGCCAGCTCGATCCGGATTTCGACATGGCGGCCGAGGCCCGCCCCTTCGTCCAGCGCGCCATGCTCGAGCGCCATTCGCCGGCCGCGCTGGCCCGCCACAGCCAGCGCACCCTGCTGGGCGTGCTCGACCTGGCGCGCGACATGCCCAAGGACGTGCGCCGCCTGCTGCGGACCGCGCGCCGCGGCAGGCTGCGCGTGCACGTGGATGTCGATTCGCTGCAGGCCTTCGGCGACCGCATCGACCGCGCGGTCAGCCGGCTGACGATGGGCGTGGTCACCGCCGCGCTGATCGTCGGCTCCTCGATCGTGCTCAACAGCGGCGGCGGCGCCAGCAGCGGCTGGCTGCGCACCCTGGGGGCGGTGGGCTTCATCGGCGCCGCGCTGTGCGGGGTGTGGGTGCTGTTCTCGATCTGGCGGGGCGGGCGGAAGTAGCCGCGCACGGAGCAGGCAGCGGATCCCTGGTCAGCGCTGTCATGCCCGCGCAAACGCGCTGTGTTCTGGTACGCGGTGGGCCGGACCGGTGCCGGCCGTGGTTTCAGGGCGATGGCTTCGACATGACCGACGACACCATGCGGGCAGCCGTCGTCCGGCGCTACGGCAGCGCAGCGGAGGTTCGCGTCGATCGCGTGCCGGTGGCCAGGGCCGGTCGTGGCGAAGCCCTGGTGCGTGTCCATGCGACCGCGGTGACCTCCGCGGACGCCCGTATCCGCGGTTCGAGATTCCCGCCGGGGTTCACGGTTCCCGGGAGACTGGCGTTCGGCATCGTGCGCCTGCGCCAGCCGGTGCTCGGCGGCGTGCTGTCGGGGATCGTCGAGGACGCGGGCGCCGGCGCCGATGGCGTGCGCCTGGGCGACGCCGTCTGCGGAATGACCGGCATGCGGATGGGCGCGCATGCGGAGCTGGTCGCCGTCCCTGCCCGCTGCCTGGTGCCGAAGCCCGATGCGGTCGGCCATGACGATGCCGCGGGCGTCCTGTTCGGCGGAACCACGGCGCTGCACTTCCTGCATGCCAAAGGCGGGCTTCGCGAGAAGGATTCGGTGCTGGTGATCGGCGCTTCGGGCGCGGTCGGCAGCAATGCCGTGCAGCTCGCGCGCCTGGCCGGCGCGACGGTGACCGGAGTGTGCTCGGCGGCCAACGCCGCGCTGGTGTCGTCTCTGGGGGCGCATCGGGTGATCGACTATCGGGACACGCCTCCCGACGCCCTTCGCGAGCGCTACGACATGGTGCTCGACGCCGTCGGGACGCTGACTGCAGCCAGCGGACGCCGCCTGCTGAAGGAGGACGGAAGATTGCTGCTCGTTTCGGCAGGCCTTGGCGACACCCTGCGCGCCCGCGGGCGGATCAGCGCCGGGGCTGCGGAGGAACGGCCCGGGGACTTCACCCGGCTGCTCGACCTCGTTGCCGCTGGCCGGCTCCGCGTCGTGACCGACCGGGTGTTGCCGCTGTCGCAGATCGCGGCGGCACACGCGCGCGTGGACAGCGGGCGCAAGATCGGCAATGTGATCGTGCGGCCGATCGAGCTCGACGCGCAGTGAAGCGGATGCCGCCAGGCCCTCCGCCGCAGCGGGCAGGGCGGCCCGGGCCCTGATCCGCGGCGCCGTCCGGTTGGTGCGGCTTGCCAACGGGGGCGGTTAGTAGTATTACTACCAACATGAAGCTTACCGACACCCAGCAGGCCATCCTCGAACTCATCGCCGAGCGCATCGAGGCCGAGGGCGTGCCGCCCTCGCAGACCGAGATCGCCCGCGCCCTCGGCTTCAGCAGCGTGCGCGCCGCGCAGTACCACCTGGAGGCGCTGGAGTCCGCCGGCGCCATCGAGCGGGTGCCGGGCAGGGCGCGCGGCATCCGCGTGCTGGTGCCGCCGCCGTCGCAGCAGCCGGAGCTGCCGCTGCCGGCCAATGACGACGCGCTGCGCCTGCCGGTGCTGGGGCAGGTGGCCGCCGGGCAGCCGATCGGCGCGGATATCGGCAGCGAGGACTTCATCGTCCTCGACCGCGTGCTGTTCTCGCCCCGGCCCGACTACCTGCTCAAGGTGAAGGGCGATTCGATGATCGACGAGGGCATCTTCGAGGGCGACCTGATCGGCGTGCACCGCACCAGCGACGCCCGCAGCGGCCAGATCGTGGTCGCCCGCGTCGACGATGCGGTCACCGTCAAGCTGCTCAGGATCGGCAAGGACCGCATCCGTCTGCTGCCGCGCAACCCCGACCACGCGCCCATCGAGGTGCTGCCCGACCAGGACTTCGCCATCGAAGGCCTGTACTGCGGGCTGGTGCGGCCCAACCGCTGATGCGGGGTTTTCCGACACGCGCGCGGGCGGTTCGGCGATGGCCGGCCGGCGCGTGCCCCCGTAATTTCGATCCAGGCGCCGGAGTCGCAGCCCCTGCGACCCGCCGCTGCAAGGATGCACCCATCCCAACCATCACCGATGAGGACGACCACAATGGATGAGAACAAGAAGCGCGCGCTGTCCGCCGCCCTGGGCCAGATCGAGAAGCAGTTCGGCAAGGGCTCGGTGATGCGCATGGGCGACGGCACGGTGGAGGCGGTCGAGGTCATCGGTACCGGTTCGCTCATGCTCGACATGGCGCTGGGCATCGGCGGCCTGCCCAAGGGCCGGGTCGTGGAGATCTACGGTCCGGAGTCCTCGGGCAAGACCACGCTCACCCTGCAGACCATCGCCGAGTGCCAGAAGGCCGGCGGCACCGCCGCCTTCATCGACGCCGAGCACGCGCTCGACCCGACCTACGCGCAGAAACTCGGCGTGAACCTCGACGACCTGCTGGTCAGCCAGCCCGACACCGGCGAGCAGGCGCTGGAGATCGCCGACATGCTGGTGCGCTCCAACGCGGTGGACGTGGTGGTGATCGACTCGGTCGCCGCGCTCACGCCCAAGGCCGAGATCGAGGGCGAGATGGGCGACCAGCTCCCGGGCCTGCAGGCGCGGCTGATGAGCCAGGCGCTGCGCAAGCTGACCGGCAACATCAAGCGCAGCAACTGCATGGTGATCTTCATCAACCAGCTGCGCCACAAGATCGGCATCATGATGCCCGGCCAGAGCCCGGAAACCACCACCGGCGGCAACGCGCTCAAGTTCTACGCCTCGGTGCGCCTGGACATCCGCCGCATCGGCGCGATCAAGAAGGGCGACGAGATCATCGGCAACCAGACCCGGATCAAGGTGGTCAAGAACAAGATGGCTCCGCCGTTCAAGCAGGTCATCACCGAGATCCTCTACGGCGAAGGCATCAGCCGCGAGGGCGAGCTGATCGACATGGGCGTGGACGCCAAGCTCGTGGAGAAGGCCGGCGCCTGGTACAGCTACGGCAGCGAGCGCATCGGCCAGGGCAAGGAGAACGCCCGCAACTACCTCAAGGAGAATCCTGCGGTCGTGGCGAAGCTGGAAGCGGAGCTGCGCGGCAAGTTCCAGCCCGCGGACGCAAAGCGCGACGAGACCGACGATGCTGCGGGTGGCGGGGGCTGACGGACCTGGCCGCCGCCGGCAGTTCCGCGCAGGCGGAAGCGCCCCGCGACGGATGCGTATCCGGTCATCCATGGGCGTCACTCCGTTGACGTCCATGGCGGCCGCCCCGCCGGCCACGCGGAGGCGGGCCCCGTGCGGGAACAAGGCAAGCACATCCCCGGCTGCCCGGGATTGCCCGGGCGCCGTCACGGACTTCGCGGCCATGGATAGCCTTTCTCCGGCGGAGGGATAGCGGACCATGGCCACCAGCGTCGACTTCATCGGGTATGTGCACGAACAGGCCGCCTTCGGCGAGCGCCTGACGCATAAACGCATGTTCGGCGAATATGCCCTCTACCTGGACGGAAAGGTGGTCGCCTTCGCCTGCGACGACAGCCTGCTGCTCAAGCCCACGGAGGCGGGCAGGGCGGCATTGCCCGTGGTCACGTTGGGCAAGCCCTATCCGGAAGCGAAGGACTACTACGTGGTCGACGAATTCCTGGACGACACGCCGCTGCTGCAGCGGCTGCTGCAGGTGACGGCCGACGCGCTGCCGGCGCCGAAAGCGAAGGCGCCGCGACGCAAGGCGGCGGTCCGCAGGGAGGGCGGGAAGGCCGGGGGCCGTCGCAAATGAAGCTGTCCGCCGTCCAGGCCGACATCACCACGCTGCAGGTCGACGCCATTGTCAACGCGGCCAACGCTTCCCTGCTCGGCGGTGGCGGCGTGGATGGCGCGATCCATCGCGCCGCCGGGCCCGGGCTGCTGGCCGAATGCCGCGGCCTTGGCGGCGCGGCCACGGGGCAGGTGAAGGCGACCGCCGGCCACCGCCTGCCCGCGAAGCACGTGCTGCACGCGGTGGGGCCGGTCTGGAACGGCGGGGAATCCGGGGAGCCCGGGCTGCTGGCGTCGTGCTACCGCGAGGCCCTTGTGCTGGCCGAGGGGCTCGGTGCCCGCGACATCGCCTTCCCTGCGATCAGCACCGGCGTCTACGGCTATCCGCTGGAAGCGGCGACGCGCATCGCGGTGGACACGGTGCTGGCGCACGAGCCGCGTTCGCTCGAGGCCGTCATCTTCTGCTGCTTCTCGCGCACCGCGTTCGAGATCTACTGTGCCGAGCTGGCGGCACGCGGGGTCGCCGCATGACCGACAGCCCGCGCCCGCGCCGCCCGCGCCCGCAGCCCACCGCCACCCAGCGGGCGCTGGGCCTGCTTACCCGGCGCGAGCATTCGCGGCGCGAACTCACCCGCAAGCTCACTTCGCGCGGGGTCGAGCCCGGCGAAGCCGAGGCCGCCATCGCCAGGCTCGCCGAGGCCGGCTGGCAGGACGACCAGCGCTTCGCCGGATCGCTGGTGCGCAGCCGCTCGGCCAGCGGCTACGGCCCGCTGCACATCCGCGCCGAGCTCGGCACGCACGGCCTCGACCGCGACGCCATCGCCGCGGCGATGGACGAATTCGAAGGCGACTGGACCGACGTCGCCCGCGATCTCGTCCGCCGCCGCTTCGGCGAAGCCGGCCCCCGCGACCCGGTCCAGCGCCGCAAGGCCGCCGAACTGCTCATGCGCCGCGGCTTCGATGCCGACAGCATCCGCCGCGCAACCCGGTTCGATCCGGAGGACGGCGAGGGCGGGTAGGGCGGGCGGCGTGCTTGCGGCACGTACCCCCACCCGGCCTCCCCCGCACGCGGGGGAGGAATGGCCTGGTGCGACGCAGCGGCCTGCCTGTTCCCGGCCTCCGCCGCACGCGGGGAGGAGCGCTGGGGAACCAAGGTGGCTCCCGGTCGAAGGTGGCCTCCCCCGCACGCGGGGGAGGACCGAGCATCCCGCGCAGCCCGCCGCTGCCACGTGCCTGCCGTCCGGCGCCCCGGATCCACCCGGCCACCGTCGGCACATCACCGCCGCCACCGGCGACTCACCCCGCCCCGTTTGCTAATCTGGTGGCTTCGCCGGGCTCCCGTCTCTGGCCGCAGCCCCATCCGGAGCACCGCGGCACGGAACGTGCGCCCGCCAGCCCCACGCCAGCCTCCCCATGACCACGCCAAATCCCTATTCGACCGCGCGCATCCGCAGCGACTTCCTCGACTTCTTCCGCAGCAAGGACCACGAGATCGTGCCCTCGGCGCCGCTGGTGCCGGCCAACGACCCGACCCTGCTGTTCACCAACTCGGGCATGGTCCAGTTCAAGGACGTCTTCCTCGGCGCCGAGAAGCGCGCCAACCCGCGCGCGGCCGACGTCCAGCGCTGTCTGCGCGCCGGCGGCAAGCACAACGACCTCGACTCGGTCGGCTACACCGCCCGCCACCACACCTTCTTCGAGATGCTGGGCAACTGGTCGTTCGGCGACTACTTCAAGAAGGAAGCGATCGGCTGGGCCTGGGAGCTGCTGACCGAAGTCTGGAAGCTGCCCAAGGACCGCCTGCTGGTCACCGTCTACCACACCGACGACGAGGCCTACGCGCTCTGGCACGACGTGATCGGCGTGCCGGCCGAGCGCATCGTCCGCATCGGCGACAACAAGGGCGCGCCCTACGCCTCGGACAACTTCTGGCAGATGGCCGACACCGGCCCCTGCGGCCCCTGCACCGAGATCTTCTACGACCACGGCCCGGAGCACTTCGGCGGCCCGCCGGGTTCGCCCGACGAGGACGGCGACCGCTACATCGAGATCTGGAACCTGGTGTTCATGCAGTTCGACAAGCAGCCCGACGGCACCCTGGTACCGCTGCCGGCGCCCTGCGTCGATACCGGGATGGGTCTGGAGCGCCTGGCGGCCGTGCTCCAGCACGTGCACAGCAACTACGAGATCGACCTGTTCCAGACCCTGATCCGCAAGGCCGCCGAACTCACCGGCACCGCGGACCTGGAGAACAAGTCGCTGCGCGTGATCGCCGACCACATCCGCGCCTGCTCCTTCCTGATCGTCGACGGCGTGCTGCCGTCCAACGAGGGCCGCGGCTACGTGCTGCGCCGGATCATCCGCCGCGCCCTGCGCCACGGCTGGATGCTGGGCACGCGCGAGCCGTTCTTCCACAGGCTGGTGGCCACGCTCGGCGAGCTGATGGGCGAGGCCTACCCGGAGCTTCCGGCAAAGCGCGAGCTGGTCGAGAAGGCGCTGCTCGCCGAAGAGGAGCGCTTCGCCGAGACCCTCGACGCCGGCATGAAGATCTTCGACGACGTGGCCGAGCGCCACGGCGGCAAGACCATCCCCGGCATCGACGCCTTCCGCCTCTACGACACCTACGGCTTCCCGCTCGACCTCACCCAGGACATCGCCCGCGAGCGCGGCATGACCGTCGACACCGCCGGCTTCGACGCGGCGATGGAGCAGCAGCGCGAGACCGCGCGCGCGGCCGGCAAGTTCGGCGGCGGCGTGCAGCTGCCGGCCGACCTGGTCGCGCAGCTGCAGCCCACGCGTTTCCTCGGCTACGACGCCCTGCAGGCCGACGGACTGGCAGTGCTGGCGCTGCTGAAGGACGGCCGCCCGGTGGAATCCATCGATGCCGGCGACGACGCCATCGTCATCCTCGACCAGACCCCGTTCTACGGCGAATCCGGCGGCCAGGTCGGCGACAGCGGCGAGCTGCACGGGCCGGATACCCGCTTCGCGGTGGCCGACACGCAGAAGCTCGCCGGCCAGTTCTTCGCCCACTCCGGCACGCTGCAGGCGGGCACCCTGCGCCGCGGCGATCGCGTTGCCGGCGCGGTCGACGCGGCGCGCCGCGGCACCATCGTCCTCAACCACAGCGCCACCCACCTGCTGCACGGCGCCCTGCGCGGCCTGCTCGGCACCCACGTGGCGCAGAAGGGCTCGCTGGTCGCGCCCGACCGCCTGCGCTTCGACTTCTCCCACTTCCAGCCGGTCAGCGGCGAGGAACTGGCCGAGATCGAGCGCCGGGTCAACGTCGAAGTGCGCGCCAACCACCCGGTGGTGATCCGCGAGATGGGCATGCAGGAAGCCATGGACGCCGGCGCCATCGCCCTGTTCGGCGAGAAGTACGGCGAACGCGTGCGCGTGGTGCAGATGGGCGAGTCGGTCGAACTGTGCGGCGGCACCCACGTCGGTCGCACCGGCGAGATCGGCCTGTTCAAGCTGGTCTCCGAAGGCGGCGTGTCCTCCGGCGTGCGCCGGGTCGAGGCGCTGACCGGGCAGGCCGCGCTCGACCACGTCGCGACCGGCGAGCAGCGGCTGCAGCAGGCGGCCGGGCTGCTCGGCGGCACCTCCGCCGACGTGGCCGACAAGCTGCGCGGACTGCTCGAGAAGCAGAAGAAGCTCGAGCGCGAACTCGAGGCGATGCGGGCCAGGGCCGCCAGCGGCGCCACCGCCGACCTGGCCTCGCAGGCGGTCGAAGTCGCCGGGGTGCGGGTGCTCGCGGCGCGGCTGGAGAAGTTCGATGCCAAGGCCCTGCGCGAGGCCGTCGACAGGCTCAAGCAGCAGCTCGGCGACGCGGTGATCGTGCTCGCCGGCGTGCAGGACGGCAAGGTCGCCCTGGTCGCCGGCGTCAGCGGCGCGGCCACCGGCAAGGTGGCGGCCGGCGAGCTGCTCGGGCGCGTGGCCGCCAGGATCGGCGGCAAGGGCGGCGGGCGCCCGGACATGGCCCAGGGCGGCGGCAGCGACGGTCCTGAACTGCAGCTTGTCCTTGATGAAATTCCCGGCTGGATCGGCGCGATTCCCGGCTGATCAGGTGTAACTTGTGCCATTGGCTGGTTGACCGGTTGTCCGGTCCCGGCGATGCTTCACGTATCTGAATTCGTGCGTGGCCGGTCACCGGCACCCTGCCGGGTGCCTAGATTTTTCCGGCGGCGGGCAATGGAAGGGCTGGAGCCCTTGGAGAGCCAGGATGTTGATTTTGACCCGCCGGGTGGGGGAAACGCTGATGATCGGCGACTCGGTGACGGTGACGGTGCTGGGAGTGAAGGGCAACCAGGTCCGCATCGGCATCACCGCGCCCAAGGACGTCGGCGTACACCGCGAAGAGATCTACCAGCGCATCCGCCGCGGCGAGGGTTCGGACCCGCCTGCCGGCGACTCCGGCGAGGAAACGCCGGGCTGACATTTGCCGCAGACCACCGCAAAACGGTATCCTTCGCGCCCTGCGCGTAACGCGTGATCGTTACGGAGACTTGCCCGAGAGGCCGAAGGGGCTCCCCTGCTAAGGGAGTATGGGGTCAAAAGCTCCATCGAGGGTTCGAATCCCTCAGTCTCCGCCACATCGCAGCGAATCGCGGATTGCCAAAATCCGTTGCTTCCTGCAGAATTCCGCTTCTGCGCGCCCGTAGCTCAGCTGGATAGAGCACCAGGCTACGAACTTGGGGGTCGGAGGTTCGAATCCTTCCGGGCGCGCCATGGAAAAAGCACAAGGGTCAACGGGTTAGCGCTCGTTGGCCCTTTTGCGTTGTGGGGCACGCGCGGCGCTCGTGCCAGATCCGTGCCAGATCTGTGTCATGTCCAGAAGGGCACCTGTGCCACTTCGGGCAAAAGTGGTCATGTGGCTTGGTGGTCGCTTCTGGTGACCTGGGTTCCGCGTATGCCCTTGATGGGGCATGGCGGATGAGTCTGCCGTGATGGGAGTAGGCATTGCGGTGTCAACAGATGGGCCGCCCCTAGGAAATGCCATACAACGCATTCGGCGTTCTTCAGCCAGGTGAGCAGGATGCCGGAGGAGCGGTGTCCCTGATGGCGCGTCGTATCCGAAGTACCCTTCGATGTGACAAAACCCGTGCTAAGATCAATTAAAAGCGTAGGAAATGTCACATTTGCAGGATTGCTGGCCAACGCAAGAAGGCACTCGACCTGCTTGGCAGCCATTCCATGCTGCGAGCAAGGGACTTTGCCTCCCACGGGATCTCCCCGGAGACGCTGTCGCGCCTTGTCCGGGAGGGCGTCGTGGTGCGGCCGGCGCGGGGGCTTTACCAGCTTGCCGGTGGTCCAACCGATGCCCGCCTTGCTCTGGCTGAAGCCGCGACGCTCGTCCCCAAGGGCGTGATCTGTCTGGTGTCGGCCCTGCAATTCCACGAACTGACGCTGCAGATGCCGTCCGCCGTATGGATGGCGATTGAACGCTCGGCGTGGCTTCCACGCATCGATTACCCGGTCATCAATTTCGTGCGCTTCAGCCGTACGGCCCTCGACGAGGGCGTGGAGCACCATCGCATCGAAGGCATCGAGGTCCCGATCACTGATCCGGCACGGACCATCGTCGATTGCTTCCGTTACCGGGCCAAGGTCGGGATCGATGGCGCGCTGGAAGGACTGCGCGAGGGCCTCCGGCAGCGCAAGGCAACGAGCGACCAGCTGTGGCGCTACGCGACGAAGGCAAGGATCTGGTCCACCATGAAACCCTATGTCGAGGCAACGGTGGCCGATGGCGGGTGAGCCCCTGAAGAACGTCGGCGCCTCCGTTCGCGCCAGGCTGCTGCAGCGTTCCCGCGACGAGCGTGCGGATTTCCAGATCCTGCTGACGCGCTATGCACTGGAGAGGCTGCTGTACCGGCTGAGCCTCTCGGAACACCGGGACCGGTTCATCCTCAAGGGGGCCATGCTGTTCGTGACCTGGGTGGAGGCGCCGTTCCGGCCGACGCGCGACCTGGATCTGCTTGGCTACGGAGAGAACACGCCTGAGGCGATCGGCGACGCGTTCCGCGCGATCCTGGCCGTGGCGGTTGAGGACGATGGGGTGGTCTTCGATATCCAGGGACTTGAAGCTGCGTCGATCCGCGAGGATATCGAGTACGGCGGCGTACGGGTGCGCACCGCGGCGACGATTGGCGGTGCGCGCGTTCCGATCCAGGTGGACGTGGGTTTCGGCGATGCGATCACGCCAGGCCCGGTCGAGATCGACTATCCAGTGCTGCTTGATGCGCCCACCCCGCATCTGAGGGCGTATCCGGTGGAGACCGTGGTCGCCGAGAAGCTTCATGCGCTCGTCACTCTCGGCATCGCCAACAGCCGCCTGAAGGACTACTACGACCTCTGGCTGATCGCGGAGACGTTCGAGCTGGAAAGGTCGCTGCTGGCCAGGGCTGTTCGCCAGACTTTCGACCGGCGTGAAACAACGCTTCCCGATGGGGAGCTGGCCGGATTCAGCCCGGCGTATGTGGAATCCTGGGGCGGGCAGTGGAAGGCGTTCCTGGCCCGTGAGCGCATGGCGGCCGCGCCTGGACAACTGGCGGAACTGGTCGCGGACCTTGCGCGATTCCTCCTGCCCCTGATTGACGAAGGCGATGGGGACTGGAGCTGGGAGCCCCGCGAAGGGTGGGTGCAGGAAGCACACCGTGAGCAGAGCTGACCTGGCGGCAATCGCCGCCAGGCAGGGCCGGTCGACCGGGTGTGATGCGACCCCCAGGCAGCGGTGTCGGCGGTTGCGTGTGCCACACACTTGGAGGTCGCTTTTCTACCGGGCTCCGTGCCCATCCTGTGCCATCGGCCATCCGGGACGGGGTCAACCGGTAGAAAACGGGCTGCGAAGTGCATCCGGCAAGCCATTGATATGGAAAGGGTTTGTCGTTTAAGCCCAGCTGGTACCAGCCTGCAACGCTGGACGCCGACCCCAAGCACCGGCTACGAATCTTTGGGGGTCGGAGGCTCGAACCGGGCGCGCCATAGAGACAGCAAGAAGGCCGATGGGTGATCCCGTCGGCCTTTTTGTTTTCCGGCCTCTGGTTCTCGGTGCTTGAACGCGACCAGGCAGCTCACGCGTGCAGGCCTGGACTCCAAACTGGCATGATCGTTGCGCTAGGCTTCTGGACGCTGCGGCAGCCGGAGACGGCCGCGTGGACTGGGCTCGATGGGGGCGGGCTGAAACCGTGAAAATCATCAGGAATACCGGCACGGAGCGTGTCATCGATCTGGTTCGCCCCCAGATGCAGCCCGGCCATCGACTGGATGTCGTCACCCCCACGCTGTCCCTGTTCGCATTCGCCGAACTGATGGACGACGCCTCCAGGACCGACGAGGCGCGGCTGTTGCTGCCCGCGGAAGAGTCGGGACTGGCAATTCTCGGCACCGAAGCCGACCGTCCGGCCCGCAACCAGCTCCGGACACGCTGGCTGGCCAGGCGCTTCGCCGAGTGGCTGAAGGAAAAGGCGGAAGTCCGGCGCGCGGCGGGGGCCGTGCCACAAGGGGCTCTGGTCGTCCGTGACTCCGCGGGCCAGCCGATCCAGGCCGTCCTCGGCTCGTTCGGCTTCAGCACCGACGGCCTCGGGACCACGCCGGGGAATCCGTTGAGTCTTATTCAAGCCTCGGAGACCCCCGAGGAAAGCCTGCTCCTGAGCCAATGGTTCGACGTGCAGTGGGCGGCGCTGCAGGCGCAGCCGGAAGCCCGGCGGCAGCTGGTGGAAATCTTCCAGGACCTTGCCGCGCACCAGCCGCCGGCGGCGGTCTATGCCCTGATCCTGCGCCAGCTGTTCGCGGCCGACGATGACCAGATGGACGAGGAGCGGATCGTCAAGTCGGCAACGGGCATCCGCAATACCGTGATCTGGAAGAAGCTCTACAAGTTCCAGCGCGACGGCGTGGTCGGCGCCATCGACAAGCTGCAGCGGTTCGGCGGCTGCATCATTGCCGACAGCGTGGGCCTGGGTAAGACCTTCGAGGCGCTGGCCGTCATCAAGTACCACGAGCTGCGCAACGACCGGGTGCTGGTGCTGTGCCCCAAGCGCCTGCGCGACAACTGGACCCTCTACCGCAGCAACGATCGCCGCAACGTGCTGGCCGCGGACCGGTTCAACTACGACGTGCTCAACCACACGGACCTGTCACGCGACAAGGGGATGTCGGGCGACATCAACCTCGCGCACGTCAACTGGGGCAACTACGACCTGGTGGTGATCGACGAATCCCACAACTTCCGCAACAAGGCCACGCACAAGGATCGGGAATCCCGCTACCACCGGCTGATGCGCCGGATCATCCGCGAGGGCGTCAAAACGCGGGTGCTGATGCTCTCCGCCACGCCCGTGAACAACCGCCTGGCCGACCTGCGCAACCAGATCGCCTTCGCCACCGAAGGCGACGACCTGGCGCTGGCCGACCACGGCATCGCCAGCATCGAGGCCACCACGCGGCTGGCGCAGCGGGAGTTCAACCGCTGGCTGGAGATGGACGATGCCGAGCGCACCCCGGCCCGCCTGGTGGAAATGCTCGGCTTCGACTACTTCACGCTGCTCGACCACCTCACCATCGCCCGCTCGCGCAAGCACATCGAGAAGTACTACGGCACGGACGAGACGGGCAAGTTCCCGGCGCGGCTGCCGCCGATCAACATCAAGCCGGACGTCGACTTGTCCGGAGAGTTCCGGCCCATCCGAGAGATCAACGACGAGATCCGGCGCCTGAACCTGGCCGCCTATGCGCCGCTGCGCTACGTGCTGCCGCACAAGCAGGAAGCCTACGACCTCAAGTACAGCACCGAAGTGCGCGGCGGCGAGGGGTTCTTCCGGCAGGCCGACCGCGAGGAAAGCCTGATCCACCTGCTGCGGGTGAACGTGCTCAAGCGCATGGAAAGTGCGGTGTTCTCGTTCGCGCTCACCGTGGAGCGCCAGCTCAGGGACGTGGAACGCATGCTGGAGCGCATCGACGCCCGGGCCGACGACGTGGAGGAGATCGATATCGAAGACGTCGATATCGATGATCCGGCGTTCGAGCCCCTGCTGGTCGGCAAGCGCATCAAGGTGCTGCTCGCCGACGTCGACCTGGTCCGCTGGAAGCAGGACCTAGTGGAGGACCGCAACCGCCTGCACACCCTGCTGTCCGCCGCACGCCAGGTGGATGCGGACAGGGATGCCAAGCTGCACGCGCTGCGGGACACCATTGCCCACAAGTGCGAGCACCCCACCAACCCGGGCAATCGCAAGGTCATCGTCTTCACCGCCTTTGCCGACACGGCGCGCTACCTGTACGAACACCTGGCGCCCTGGGCGCGGGAAACCCTCGGCATCGAAAGCGCGCTTGTCACCGGTTCCGGCAGCAACCGGACCACGCTGCCGCACCTGGGCAAGGACCTCGGTTCGATCCTCACCGCCTTCTCGCCGCGATCCAAGGAGCGCCCGGAGGAGCTGGCCGGGGAGGGTGAGCTGGACCTCCTGATCGCCACCGACTGCATTTCCGAGGGCCAGAACCTGCAGGACTGCGACTGGCTGGTGAACTACGACATCCACTGGAACCCGGTGCGGATCATCCAGCGCTTCGGCCGCATCGACCGCATCGGCTCGCCCAACGAGGCGATCCAGCTGGTCAACTTCTGGCCGAACATGGAGCTGGACGAGTACATCAACCTGGAACAGCGGGTCAGCGGCAAGATGGTGCTGCTCGACATCTCCGCCACCGGCGAGGAGAACCTGATCCAGACCGAGTCCGGCGACCCGATGAACGACCTGGAATACCGCCGCCGGCAGCTGCTCAAGCTGCAGGACGCGGTGATCGACATGGAGGACCTTTCCAGCGGCGTCTCCATCACCGACCTGACCCTGACCGATTTCCGCATCGATCTGGCCGAATACCTCAAGGCCCACCCGGAGCAGGTGGAGAACCTGCCGCTGGGCGCCATGGCGGCCACCACCACCCGGGACGAGGACATTCCGCCCGGCATCATCTTCTGCCTGCGGGCGGAGGGCGCCGCGGCGGAGAAGGCCGTCGATCCCGGCTACCCGCTCGCCCCGCACTATCTCGTGCACGTGGGCGAAGACGGCGCCACGCTCCTGCCGCATACCCAGGTCAAGCGTATCCTGGACCGCCTGAAGCGATTGGCCCACGGCCGCGACCTTCCCGATGCCTCGGCCTGCGCGCGGTTTGATCGCCAGACCCGGGATGGGCAGGACATGCGGACGGCCCAGCAGCTCCTGGCCGCGGCAATTTCCTCCGTGGCCGGCAAGAGCGAGGAGCGCGCCGTGGCCAGCCTGTTCACCCCGGGCGGTACCCACGCGCTGCGCGGCGAGTTCGCCGGCAGCGACGACTTCGAAGTGGTCGCATGGCTCGCCGTGCTGCCCGCGGAGCCGGCGTGAGCGCGGACGGACTGGTTGCTGCGCTCGGGCTGCCGCCGGCCGCGCTGGTGGGCCAGCGGGTACCGAAGAAGCTCCTGCTCGAACACCACGGCGCGCCCACCGCTGCCGACAGGCGCCTGGTGGCCGAGGGCATCGAAGCCATCCACTGGCTCGCCGCCCTCAAGCCCGCCCACTGCGGCGTGCCTGAGTACCGCGATGGCACCCGCGAGTACCTCGAAATCGTCGTGCTGCGGCTCAGGCTTCGCCCCGGCACCCGCGAAGTGCGGCTTGCCGAACTGCTGCACCGTGCGGTGCCTTACCCGGTGGTGATGGCGGTGGAGGCGGGGGATGCGGTTTCGCTTTCGCTGGCGCACAAGCGCGCCGCGCTCAAGGAGGCGGACAAGGTGGTGCTCGACGGCGACCCGGTGAGCGCCGAGATGCCCGGCGCGGACACGCCGGTCGGTGCCGCGTTCCTGCAGGCGCTGTCCTTGGACCGCCAGCCGCGCGCCTCGCTGCTTGCGCTCTACCAGGGCTGGATGGATACCGTCACCGCGCTGCAGGCTGCCGCACTGACCGGTACGTTCCAGGTGCTGGATTCCGCCGAACGGCTCGCGGAGCGGCGCGAATCCCTGCGCGCGGCGGCGGGCCTGCAGGCCCGCATCGCGAGCCTGCGCAGGGACGCCACGAAGACGTCTCAGCTTGCGCGACAGGTTGAACTCAATATCGAAATCAGACGGCTGCAGGCCGAACTCGCCGCGGCGCACGCCCGCCTGTAGCCCAGGACAAAGGACCCGACATGGAAAAGATCACTGCCAACGATCCCGAAGCCCGCTCCGCCGACCTGGTGGCCGGCAACATCGCCCGGCTCAAGGCCCTGTTTCCCGAACTGGTCACCGAAGGCAAGGACGGTTCGGCGGTCAATGTCGACGTGCTCAAGCAGCTCGTCGGCGACGCCACCGTGACCGATGCCGAAGAGAAGTACGGGCTCAACTGGCACGGCAAGCGCCGCGCGCGACAGCTGGCGCTGACGCCGAGCCTGGGCACGCTGCGGCCGTGCCCGGAAGAGAGCGTGGACTGGGACACCACGCAGAACCTGATGATCGAGGGCGACAACCTTGAGGTGCTGAAGCTGCTGCAGAAGAGCTATGCCGGGAAGGTGAAGCTGATCTATATAGATCCGCCGTATAACACGGGTAAGGACTTCGTGTATCCGGACAACTTTCAGGACAGCATCAAGAACTATCTGGAAGTGACTGGGCAGCTGGAGAGCGGTCGAAAGAACAGTTCGAATACGGAGGCGTCGGGCCGATTCCACACTGATTGGCTCAATATGATGTATCCGCGTCTGAAGTTGGCGCGGAGCCTTCTTAGGCAGGATGGTGTCATCTACGTAAGTATCGATCAGGGTGAGATAGGCACCTTGAAGATGTTGTTGGATGATGTGTTTGGTGAAGAAAATTTTGTCAATATCTTCAGTTGGGTGAGGACGCGCACTCCTGCCGCCTTGTCACAGAAAACGAAGAATGTGGTGGAGTATGTTGTTTGCTACGAACGAAGCCGAACCGATCAGCCGCTGCTTGGTATCGAAAAGCCGGCTCAAAGTGCCAACACTTTGCTGAACCAGCCTAACTCCGTAAGCGTGTTGTCTTTCCCTGCAGGGGTTGAAACCGGCATAGCGGATGGCACGCTTCAACCGGGTACATACGGGTCGTCCAACTACACAGTGGAGCTTCTGGATACGGTTGAAGTTCGCGGCGGGCGTTTCATCTCGCCGTTTCGTCTCAAGGCTCGATTTCGGTGGAGTCAAGCCTATCTAGAGCAGCAGATGGCGGACGGTACAAGGGTGCGTATCGCTACGAACAAACTGTTGCCTAGCTATGAAAAGGATAGTTACGGTCGCGAAGCGCTTCCGAACCTAATTGATGAAGCGGTAGGTGTGGGGACGAATGAATCCGCAGGCGTGGAGCTTGAGAGGCTGATGGGCGCCCGTGTCTTCGATTACCCGAAGCCAGTCAGTTTGCTGAAGTATCTCGTCAATAGTTGCACCTCCGGCGATGACATTGTTATGGATTTTTTCGCGGGCTCAGGAACGACTGGGCATGCGGTCATTGCGTTGAATGCGGAGGATGGAGGTAGGCGGCGCTACATTTTGGTGCAGCTCCCCGAGGCGCTTGATCCGAATGGTGCTTCTTCAAAATACTGTGAGAAAATCGGCATAACTCCGGTGATTAGCTCGTTGACGAGGGAGCGGCTTCGACGGGCAGGTGAGGTTCTTAAATCACCAGCGCGCCTAGAGGGGTTTCAATGCTTTAGGTTGGACACGAGCAATATCCGTGCGTGGAATCCGAAAGCGGACGAACTTCCAAGGACGTTGCTGGATAGCGTTGAGAACGTGCTTCCAGATCGGTCAAGTATGGATATGCTCTACGAGGCAGTTCTAAAGCTAGGGCTAGCGCTGACCGAGCCGATAGAACAGCGCCAGGTGGGGACTGTTTCCATCCATAGCGTGGGCGGTGGCGTTCTAATGGCTTGCTTGGCGGGACGGATTCCGGCCGCGGAGGCTGAGGTTCTGGCAGCCGAAATGGTTCGCTGGCGTGAGGAGTTGGCACCCGTAGGTGCACCAACTGCGCTATTCGTTGATACGTCTTTTGAAGATGACGTGTCGAAGACGAACTTGGCAGAAATTCTAAAACAAGATGGATTCCAGGTCCGCAGCATATAGGGGGAGGCATATGTCTTTGCCAAAAGTTGAGTTTCAGAAAGCAGGGGAGCGGCGCGTCGGCGCCATTCTGAAGAGCGCTGCTTCCGAAGAGGAGTTCAACACAATCAAAGTGGCTGTAGCTTTCGCAAGTGTGGCGGGTGTTGCCGAGTTGTTGGATTCGATTCTTGCGAAGCGGTTGCCTGCAAAGAGCTACTGGCTGTTTGGGTTGGATAATTTCATTACGCATCCAGATGCAATCAAACGCGTGATGAAGATGCAAGGAGCGCAAGTTCGGGTTGTCAGTGGACAGCGGGGTGTTTGGATCTTCCACCCTAAGCTGTACTGGTTCTCCGGTGGTGATTTCACTTCCTCACTAGTGATGGGGTCGGCCAATCTAACAGCGGGTGGACTGGGCGGCAATGTTGAGGCCGTTACGCTGTTGAAGGTGGGCAGTGAGGTTGATTCTGCCGCGCTTGATGATGTTTGGCGCGCAGCGTGGAAGTTGGGGCGGAAGATTACTGAGAGGAAGCTCGAAGAGTACAGGCAGGACTTCGAGTCGGCTCGTAAGGCAAGGAAGAAGGCTGGTTTACTGGTCGACAAAAAGACCGGTGGTGGCCGCAAGAAGAACGAGCCGGTACTTACCAGTGATGATGCTCGCGTGGATCCATCCCTTGCGCAGGTATGCTGGATTGAGGTTGGAAATATTACGGGGTTCAAGCAGGATCAGTTAGAGATAAAAGGGGAGCAGCTTCCCTTTTTCTCAATGCCGCGGCATGGCGGTAAGAACAGAGATTTTAAGTTCAAGTTGACTTCGGGTGGGCGAGTGACGGTGCCGCTGCATTATTTTCCGAAGAATGATATGTGGCGATTCTTGTTGCCTCAGTCAATTCCTGAGGTAAAAGCTGGATTGAGGATGCGGAGAAGCGGGAAGTTGCTTAGATCCAGCTATGTCGCTGTTTTCTCCCGTAAAGACAAGGGTGTTGAGCTGAAGTTCATTAGACTTCGTAGCCCTGAGTTCAGGGCGATGCGTAAGGCAACTGAGCGTGCTGGAACATTAGGGAGAACGACAGCTAGAGAATATGGGTGGTTTTGATTCATGCTTCAGCTGAAGCGACCTGTTAAAGGGGCGAGCGGTGATTCTTCAACCGCAAGAGCATTGATTCAAGAAACCTGATCTCTAGGCAATAGAACTCTCTGGTTTTTCCTGGTCTAGGGGTTTGATAACGCTGCAGCAGTTGAGACTCGTCCGATGAAACTTCACTTTGAAGATGACCTTCCACACCAGCTGGCCGCAATTACGGCGGTTTGCAATCTATTCCGCGGCCAGGAAATCTGCCGCACCGAGTTCACCGTCACCCGACCGGCGGCATCGCCGCAGCTGGACCTGGTGCTGGAGGCGGGCATCGAAGAGTCCACGCTGGGCGTGGGCAATCGCCTGACCCTGCTCGACGACGAATTGCACCGCAACCTGGTCGATATTCAGCTGCACAACGCCTTGCCGCCCTCCACCGCGCTGGCGGACGGCAACTTCACCGTGGAGATGGAAACCGGTACCGGCAAGACCTACGTGTACCTGCGCACGATCTTCGAGCTGAACCGGCTGTACGGCTTCACCAAGTTCGTGATCGTGGTGCCTTCGGTGGCGATCCGCGAGGGCGTGCTGAAGTCCCTGGAGATGACGGAAGCGCACTTCCGCGAGCTCTATGCCGGCACCCCGGCGGAGTACTTCGTGTACGACTCGGCGGAGCTTGGCCGGGTCCGTAACTTCGCCACCAGCGCCACCATCCAGATCATGGTGGTCACCGTGGGTGCCATCAACCGGTTTGGCGACGAGGACGAGGCGGAGCGCGAGGAGTCGGACGAAGAGCGGCGCCGGGAGAAGACGAAGAATGTGATGTACCGGCCCAGCGAGAAGACCGGCGGCGAGCGGCCGATCGACCTGATCCGCGCCACCCGGCCGATCCTGATCGTCGATGAGCCGCAGAGCGTGGACGGCGGCCTGGATGGCAAGGGCAGGCAGGCCCTGGCCAGGATGAATCCGCTTTGCACGCTGCGCTATTCGGCCACGCACGTGGACAAGCACCACATGGTCTACCGGCTGGACGCGATCGATGCCTACGAGCAGGGCCTGGTGAAGCAGATCGAGGTGGCGACGGCGGAGATCGAAGGGGCCAGCAACAAGCCCTATGTCCGCTTTGTCGGCTCAAAGAGCGCGCGCGGCACCGTGACGGCCACGGTCGAGCTGGACGTGGAAGAAGGCGGCACGGTCCGCTGGAAGACGGTGACCGTCATGGACGGCGATGACCTGGCCCAGACGACGAAGCGCGCCATCTACCGCGATTGCCGGGTGGGGGAGATCCGGGCCGGGCGCAGCAAGCAGTTCATGGAGCTGCGGGTGCCGGGCGATGTGAAGTTCCTGGAGCCCGGGGAGGCCTGGGGAGACGTGGACCCGCTGGCCATCCAGCGCCAGATGATTTCCCGCGCCATCAAGGAGCACCTGGACAAGGAGCGCCTGCTGCGGCCCAAGGGCATCAAGGTGCTGTCGCTGTTCTTCATCGACGAAGTGGCCAAGTACCGCGGCCACGACGACGAGGGCAACCCGATCAAGGGTATCTACGCGCAGATCTTCGAGGAGGAGTACCAGCGCTGGGCACGGCACCACGACTACCAGAGCCTGTTCCAGGAGCTGGACATGGATCACCCGGTCGACGAGGTGCACAACGGCTACTTCTCGATCGACCGGAAGCGCGTAGGCGGCAAGACGGTCGAGGTGTTCAAGGACACCACCGGTGTCACGCGCGCAGACGACGATACCTACAGCCTGATCATGAAGGACAAGGAGAAGCTGCTCGACCTGAAGACGCCGCTCAAGTTCATCTTCTCCCACTCCGCGCTGCGCGAGGGCTGGGACAACCCCAACGTCTTCCAGATCTGCGTGCTGCGCGACATCCGCACCGAGCGTGAACGCCGGCAGTCGATCGGCCGCGGCCTGCGCCTGTGCGTGAACCGGGACGGCGAGCGTGTGCGCGGCTTTGACGTCAATACGCTGACGGTGATTGCCAACGAGAGCTACGAGGAGTTCGCGCAGGGGCTGCAGCAGGAGCTGGAGGATCCGAAGACCGGCATCGGCATCCGCTTCGGCGTGGTGGTGCCCGAGCAGTTCTCGCCCATCCCGGTCACTGCGGACGATGGGAGCGTGGTGCCGTTCGGGCATGAGAGGTCGGAGGCGCTGCGCAAGGCTCTGCAGGACCAGGGCTATCTGGCCAAGGACGGCAGGATCAAGGACGAGCTGCGGACCGCCATCAAGGATGGCACCGTGCAGCTGCCCGCGGAGTTCGAGGCCCAGCGCGAGCCCATCGTCGCCATCCTGCGCAAGCTGGCCGGGCGCCTGGAGGTCAAGGATGCGAACAAGCGCCGCAACGCGATCCCGGTGCGCCGCGCGAACCTGGACAGCCCCGAGTTCAAGGCGCTGTGGGACCGGATCAAGCACCGCACGACCTACCGGGTGCAGTTCGACAACGAGAAGCTGATCGAATCCTGCATCGAGGCGGTGCGCGGCTCGCCGCATATCGCCCGCGCGCGCCTGCAGTGGCGCAAGGCCGGGCTGGCGATCGGCGAGGCCGGCGTGGAAGCGACCCTCAAGGCCACCTCCGGCCCGATCGCGCTGGACGAATCGGACATTCCGCTGCCCGACATCCTCACCGAGATGCAGGACCGCACCCAGCTCACCCGGCGCTCGATCCACCGCATCCTCACCGGCAGCGGGCGGCTGGACGACTTCAAGCGCAATCCGCAGAAGTTCATCGAGCAGGCCTCGGACGCCATCAACCGCTGCAAGCGCATGGCGCTGGTGGACGGCATCCGCTACCGCCGCCTGGGCGATGGCGAGTACTACGCCCAGGAGCTGTTCGAGGAGAACGAGCTCAGCGGTTACCTCGACAACATGCTCATGGACACGCGCAAGGCCGTGTACGAGCACGTGGTGTACGACTCCGAGGTCGAGCGGGAGTTTGCCCAGGCGCTGGAAACCAACGAAGCGGTGAAGGTGTACGCCAAGCTGCCCGGCTGGTTCAAGGTGCCGACGCCGCTGGGAACCTACAACCCGGACTGGGCGGTGGTGGTGATCGGGAAGGACGGCAAGGAGCGGCTGTACTTCGTGGTGGAGACCAAGCACAGCCTGGTTGGTGATGCGCTGCGGCCGATTGAGGAAGGGAAAATCAAGTGCGGCAAGGCGCACTTTGAGGAGCTGGGGGTGGGAGAGGCGCCTGCAAAGTATGTTGTCCAGAAAACGGTGGATGGGCTTTTGGCGGAAATGTAGGGATGCTGGTCACTCGCGAAAGGTGGCCGGTACTAGCTGGCCTGTGCAATCGAGTACAAGCCATAACACAACAGCATCGGAACCAGGGGGGATCGATGAGTCATCCAGATTTTTCTGCATTGGCCAATGAGGTGTTAGACACCTTCGCCGAAGCCGCAAACTTGGCAAGAGATAAACTGGATGCGTCGGCGGGCGCCACCAGCGGTCTGGCAGGGGGCAACACCTTTACCAGCGAGGAAGCTTTTCGGAGGCTGGGCGAGAGTTCTCGAAAGACACGTGAGGGTTGGGCCGCGCTGCGTCGCGAGCCGGCCATTTCGCGCCTGATCGTTGAGGACGAGTCAGGGTCGCAGCGCGTGCTGTACATCGCTCGCAAGACCGGAACAATCCTTCCATCCGGTAGGGAGGTAGCGAACTACGATACCGCGCTGGGACGGCTGGCTGAGTTGGACGTGGGCGACGAAATAACCGTGCAGAGAGTCGGCGAGTCCAAGACCTACAGTCTGCTCGAAAAGACCTCGCTCAATCCCCAGTTTTTGGACGCAGGATGGGATTCCGTAGGGAGTCTCCATCTAGATCTTGACGGCGGGACATTCTCGATCCGCTCGCTGCGCGAGCTCCTGGAGCCACATGGCAGCGATGTCAGCGACGATCTGGATCGACTGCTGGAGCAGGCCGCGCTGGCGGAAGCTATCAAATCAGGCATCAGCCACCAAGTGCGTACGGCGATGGGGCTACGTGATCAGCCCGTCTTGGACAAGTTCCAGGGCGGGATCTTCCGACGCCCGCTGGACAGTCAACTGATCATCCTTGGCCCACCGGGTACCGGCAAGACCACCACGCTGATCAAACGACTGGGGCAAAAACTCGACCTGGATGCTCTCGAAGAGAGTGAACGCAGAATCGTGGCGAGTGCCAACGGGGCGCTTCCGCACGAGATCAACTGGATGATGTTCACCCCGTCCGAGTTGCTCAAGCACTACCTGAAGGAAGCTTTCAACCGCGAGCAAGTGCCAGCCACGGATGCTCGTATCCAGACGTGGGAGGCCTACCGAATCACCATCGCACGCAACACGCTTGGCGTCTTGCGGTCAACCAATGGCGGGCGGTTCACGCTGAAATTGGAACACGATCATCTAGCTGGCTCGCTGTTCGCAGACTCGCGAGACTGGTTCGGCGCGTTCCAGGGCTTTCACGACCAGCGGTTGCGCAAACAGCTGGAGGATGGCGCGGATATGGCAGCTGGGGCGGCGCCCCGATCCGCAGAGCCATTGGTGATGGAGCTGATGGAACTGGCTGCCTCGTTGGAAGGGCGCTCGTGGATGGAAGTCTACCGTGACCTGGAAGCGCGTGATGCGGCGATTCGTGCCGCGCTGGAAGAATCCCGGGGAGTAGCGGATGGTTTGATAAAGGGGGAGCGCAACAGACTTCACAACAACGACAAGGAAATTTTCAGCCGGCTAGCCCAGTTCCTGTCTGGATTGCAGCAGGAAGACGACCAGGAAGATGAAGACGCCGAGTTCGACGATGATGAGCACGAGGTCACCGACAAGGTGGGCGCGTCATCGAGCGACATACAGGCGGCAGTCAAGGCGTATCTGGCTGCAGTGCGTGCCTTGTCCAGGAGCCGCTATCAGAAGCGGACCATGAAGAAGGAGACGCGCGCTGCCAGAATTATCGCCTGGCTTGGTCCATCGCTGCCGGATGACGGGGTGTTGCTCGAGATCGGCCAACGCATCAGCTTCCAGAACGGGTTGCGACGATTCATCAACGCGTTCAGACGCTACATCTCGGATGTTCCGAGCAGTTACCGGGCATTCCGACGCGAACATGCGAGCGATGAGCGCTACTATCTGGGCGCTCCGCCCAGCGCGTTGCATCTGTCTCCGCTGGAGCTGGACGCCGTGATCCTGCTGATGCTCCGAAACTGCAGGATGCTACTGAAGCAATCCTTCGTCGCCTCGAATCTGGATGCACCGCGTTTCGAGGTTGTAAAGAGGGTTTCAAGTCTTTTTCGTACGCAGATCATGGTGGATGAGGCGACGGATTTTTCGGCGCTTGAACTTGCCTGTATGGAGGCGCTGGCGGCCGCGCCTAGCAGGTCGTTCTTTGCGTGTGGCGACTTCAATCAAAGGATTACGGCGTCGGGGCTGCGGTCGAAGGATCAGCTTGCGTGGGTATCACCATCCATCGTGCCGGAGTCGATCAACCTGGTGTACCGCCAAAGCCGGCTGCTCAATGCTTTCGCCGGCGACCTCCTTCGCCTTATGGGTGGGGATCTTGATGCGCAGGGTGAGCTGCCATCCACCAGCACCCACGATGGGGTGCCGGTAGCATTACTTGAGGGGGCAGGGACGGAGCGCGCGTCCTGGATCGCAGACCGGATCAGGGAAGTTGAACGTACGGTCCGTGAAATGCCCACTATTGCGGTTTTGGTTAATGGTCGCGATGACGTTGAGCCGATGGCGAGCGCGCTGACAGAGCGGCTCGAGGACATCAGCTTGAGGGCCGTGGCATGTGACGAGCGGACATTGGGCGAGGGAACCGATGTTCGCGTGTTCGAGGTAAAGCACATCAAAGGATTGGAGTTCGAGGCAGTTTTCTTCGTTGATGTGGACCGCCTGGCAGAGCTTCAGCCCGAGCTGTTTGAACGTTATCTCTACGTGGGTGCGACGCGAGCCGCTACCTACCTGGGCTTGGTCTGCAACGATCGGCTTCCTGCAACGCTGGAGGAGTTGCGCCCCAGCTTCTGTGATCGGTGGGATGGATGAGGCACTGACAGGTGGCCGAAATGCTTTTGGCTCATCGCGGATTCGTGTGGGTGATTTTGAGCCTTGGACGTTGCCAATCTCCCTGCAATCCAGCCATCTTGTGGGTTGAAAAGGGCCGGCGATTCCTGCACTGACCTCATGAACAGGATTTTCCGATGAAGACAGGCCGCAGTCTGCGTGAGCTGTTCTCCTTCCAGGGCTTCGTTGCGGCCGCCACGCTCAAGGGTGTGTTCGGCGATCCGAAGGCCCGGGTCGTGACCCTGCGACGCCGAAAAAAACGGCCGTGTGCTCGAACTGCGGCCACCGTTGCCGCAGCCGATACGACAAGCGCATCTGCCGTGCCCGCGACCTGCGGGTGGCGAACTGGATCATGCACGTGAAGTTCGAGCGCTGGCGGGTCAGCTGCCCCGGGTGTGGCGGCGTGCACGTAGAGCGGCTGGACTGGCTGGCAAACAACCCGCGCCACACCGAGCGCTTTGCCCTGCACGTGGGCAACCTGTGCCGGAGCATGACCAACAAGGCTGTGGCCGAGTTGGAGCGGCTGCACGACAGCACGGTCAAGGACCTGTCCAAGCTGTACATGGCCGAGCAGGTGCGTCCAGCCGGGACGCCAGCCCCGCGGGCAATCGACATCGACGAGATCGCCATCCACAAGGGCCACGACTACCGCGTGGTGGTCAGCGATCTGGAGCGCGGGCGGCCGATCTGGTTCGGCGGCAACGGCCGCACCGAAGCGGACATCGACCAGTTCTTCGCCGATCTGGGGCCAAAAAAAAGCGCCCGCATCGAGCTGGCGGTGATGGACATGTGGCGCCCGTTCCGCAACTCGGTGGGTAAGAACGCGCCCGATGCCGCCATCGTGTTCGACAAGTTCCACCTCTCTGACGCGCTCGACCAGGTGCGGCGGGACGAGTACAAGCGCCTGCAGGGCACCGACCGCAGCTACATCAAGGGCCAGCGCTACACCCTGCTGTCCAGCCGCGAGAACCTCAGCCTGGATGGGCGCAAGGCGCTCAAGAAACTGCTGGCCGCCAACAAGCGCCTGAACACTGCCTACGTGCTCAAGGAGTCCTTCGGCCAGCTGTGGAGCTACCGCACCGAGCGCGGCGCCCGGGCGTTCTTCGAGCGCTGGAAGCAGAGCCTGCGCTGGCAGCGGTTGGCGCCGTACCAGAAGTTCGTGCGCATGATCGAGCGGCACTGGGACGGCATCGCCGCCCACTGCGAACCGTGCTCGTCCTGGTGCTCGAGCACCATCCGCACCGCTCGCTCCCGCACTTCCGGGGAATACTTCACTGGCTTGGTCATGACTCCATCCTCTCAAAGGTTGGAGCCTCCAGGAATCCCGGGGCGGTTCAGGGGCTGGTGGAAGGGCTGAACAACAAGATCCGCGTCATCCAGCGCAGCGCCTATGGCTACCGCGACGAGGACTACCTCAAGCTCAAGGTCATCGCCAGCTTCCTGCCCGCGCTACCTCAAAACGCCCGTTTGGACCCACACTGATCCGCGTAGAGCCAAGATCTCAGGCGAGGACCGGGAAACCCTCCCTCAGCCCATCACCTGCCTGCTCGGATCCCCGATCTCCAGCTCGCGAAGGATCACGCCGGCCTGGGTGCGGTTGCGGGCGCCGAGTTTTTCGAAGATCACCGACAGGTGCGCCTTGACGGTGCGCTCCTGGATGTCGAGGCGGTCGGCGATCTGCTTGTTGAGCAGGCCTTCGGCGACCAGGGTCAGGACGCGGAACTGCTGCGGGGTGAGGCTGGCCAGGCGCGCGGCCAGGTCGGCGTCGGCGGGGGAGGACTGGGTGCGGGTGACGGCGCCGCGCAGGGCCGGCGGCAGCCACTGTTCGCAGGCCAGGACGGTGCGCACGGCGTCGCGCAGTTCGTCCAGGCCGGAACTCTTGGGGATGTAGCCGGCGGCGCCGTGGTCCAGGGCGCGGCGCACGGTCTGCGGATCCTCGTTGGCCGACACCAGCACCACGGCGACCGCGGGGAACTGCGCGCGGATCGCCGCCAGCCCGGCCAGGCCGTGGTTGCCGGGCATGTGCAGGTCCAGCAGCACCAGGTCGATGTCGTCGCGCGACTCCAGCAGCGCCAGCACGCCGTCGAGCGATTCGGCCTCGAAGGTGACGACGTTGGCGGCGGCCTCCATCGCCGCGCCGCGAAGGGCCGCGCGGAACAGCGGGTGGTCGTCGGCGATCAGCAGGGTAGGCATGGGAAGGTGTGCCGTGAGGGCCGGGTTCCGCTCCGGTCCCTGCGTTTGCTGTTGTAGGCCTTGCACGGTTCCGGGGCGATTGTGGATCAGGATACCGGGAGTCTGTCCTGTCTGGGTGTCGCGGTTATTGCGCCGTCCAGCCACCGTCCACCGGCAGCGCGGTGCCGGTGACGTTGTGCGCCTCGCGGCGGCACAGCCACACCGCCATCGCGCCGATGTCCTCGGGCAGCGACATGCGCACGCTCGGCTGCTTTTCCGACAGCAGCGCCCGGACGCCGTCGTCGCGACTGCCGCCGTTGCGGCGGGCCTCGATCTGCGGCTCGATCAGCGGGGTTTCCACCCAGCCCGGGCAGATGCAGTTGACGGTCACGCCGCCGCTCTCGCGGCTGCCGGCCGCGGCGTACTCGAGCGCGCTGACCTTGCTCAGCCCGACGATGCCGAACTTGCTGGCCACGTACGGCGCCTTTTCCTTCGAGGCCACCAGGCCGTGGACCGAGGCGATGTTGACCACGCGGCCGTAGCCGCGTTCGGCCATGCCCGGCAGCACCAGGCGCATGCTGTGGAAGGCGGAGCTGAGGTTGATCGCGATGATGTCGTTCCACTTCTGCAGCGGCATCTCCGCCAGCGGCGCGGTGTGCTGGATGCCGGCGTTGTTGACCAGCACGTCGATCGGCGACCAGGCCTGGATGTCGGCGATCATCGTCTCGATCTGCGCCGGGTCGCGCAGGTCGGCGTTGAAATGCCGCGCATCGGTGGCGCCGGCCTCGCGTACCGCAACCACCGCTGCCTCGATCTGCTCGGCGCTCCCCAGCCCGTTGACGGCCACGCGCGCGCCGTGCGCGGCGAGCGAGCGGGCGATGGCCAGGCCGATGCCGGACGTGCTGCCGGTGACCAGCGCGGTACGGCCTTCGAGGAATCGATCGTTCATGGACACAGCCTGGGGGAGGGGAGATGAAACGTTATCAGGACCGGTCGCCGGCGGCGTGGTACCAAAGTACGATGAGCGCCAATCGGCGCCGCTGCTAACGTGGAATCCATGAAGACAGTCATGATCGGAAAGCTGTGCATGGCCGCGGCGGTGGCGGGACTGGCCGCCTGCGCAGGTGGCCCTGGTTCGAAACCGGCGACGGAGGCGGTCATGTTCACGGCACAGCGCGCCAGCGAGCACCGCGGCAGCGACGACCTGCTGACCGCCGGGCTGGGCCTGGACGGACTGCGCGCGATGGCGCCGCCGGCCTTCGCCGATCCGGCCAGCCCCACGGTGGCCGAGCTGCGCCGCCGCGCCCTGTGGAGCAACTGGCGCGGCATCGCCGACCTCGCTCCCGGCGGCGGCTACGGCGAACTGTACGGCAGCCTGGCCAGCGTCCCCGGCCGCGAGTTCCACGCCTACGCGACCGTGCCCGGCGCGAAGCACCCGCACCGCGTGCTGCTGCAGCTGCCCGATGACTTCGACGCCGGCAAGCGCTGCGTGGTGGTCACGGCATCCTCCGGTTCGCGCGGCATCTACGGCTCGATCGCGGTCGCCGGCGCCTGGGGCCTGCCCCGGGGCTGCGCCATCGCCTACACCGACAAGGGTGCCGGCAGCGACTATTTCGATCTGGAAACCAAGCTCGGCCCGCGCGCCGACGGCACCATCGGCAGCTTCGAGGCCGGCGACCTGGCCTTCGTACCCGACGCGCCGGTGGCCGCCTCGGGCGTGGCCGTCAAGCACGCGCACTCGGGCGACAACCCGGAGGCGGACTGGGGGCGCCACGTGAAGCAGGCGGCGCAGTTCGCGCTGCAGACGCTCGACGAGGCGCTGCCGGCGGCGGCGCCGTTCACCTTCGAGAACACCCGGATCCTCGCCGTGGGCATCTCCAACGGCGGCGGCGCGGTACTGCGCGCGGCCGAGCTGGAGGGCGACTGGCTCGACGGCGTGGTTGCGGGCGAGCCCAACGTCTACGTCGAGGGCCACGGCAGCCGCACCCTGTACGACTACAGCACCGAAGCGGCGCTGCTGATGCCCTGCGCGCAGTTGCACATGCAGAACCTGCCGCAGCCGCCGCTGACCGCGCAGGTGGCGCCGCTGTGGGCCGCGCGCTGCGCCTCGCTCAAGGCGGCGGGCCTGGTCGAAGGTGGCGACACTGCGGAGCAGGCGAAGTCCGCCTATGAACGCATGCAGGCGGCCGGCTGGGCCGACGGCGCGCTCCGTGCCGGCGCGCTGTCGACCGGGTTCGACCTGTGGCGCTCGGTCGCGGTCACCTACGCCTCGGCCTACGGCCGCTACGGCGTGGGCCAGCACCCTTGCGGCTTCGCCTTCTCGGCGCAGAACCCCGACACTTCGGCGCGCACGGCCACCGCCGCCGAGCGCGCTGCGTGGTGGAGCGACGGCAGCGGCATCCCGCCCGGCTCCGGCATCGGCATCGTCGACCCGAAGCTGGCGCTGCCCGATCCCACCTTCGCCGGGCTGCAGTGCCTGCGGGCGCTCGATGGCGGCAGCGACGAGGCTTCCCGCCGGGTGCGCGAGGGCATCGCCGGCACCCGCGCCGCCGCGCCGCGCAGGGGGCTGCCGGTCGTGGTCATCCATGGCGTCGACGACGGCCTGATCCCGATGGCCTTCACCAGCGTGCCCTATGTCGCTGCGGCAAAGGCCGCGGGCAGCCAGGTGAGCTTCTGGCAGGTTCGCAACGCCCAGCATTTCGACGGCTTCCTCGGCCTGCCTGACTACGGCGCCCGCTACCTGCCGATGCTGCCCTACGTCTATTCGGCGCTGGACCGGCTGGACGCGCACCTGGACGGCAAGGGCGCGCTGCCGGCCGACGCCGACATCGCCACCGTCCCGCGCGGGGCCGGCAAGCCGCTGGAAGCTCGTCACCTGGCGCTGCCCTGAGGCGTCGGCGCCGCACGTCCGCGGCTGGCGCGGGCCTTTCGCGATAAACTGGCTGGCCTCCGCGCCAGCCAGATCGCCAGCGCGCCGGATCCCGACTGGAAACGACGATGCAGGCTGGCGCGATGCCGGCAGCGGCGACGCTGCCTGGAAACCTCACCCCGTGGGGCATGTACCTGGATGCCGACTGGGTGGTGAAGGCGGTAATGATCGGACTGGCGATCGCTTCGGTGATCACCTGGACGGTCCTCGTGGCCAAGGCGCGCGAATTCGCGGGCGCCAGGCGCGCGCTCCTCGCTGCGCGCGACGCGCTGCTGAAGGAGGAAGCAGGCCTGTCCGCAGCCATCGCCGCGCAGGCGCTGTCGTCGGGCGTGGGTCGCGAGTTCGTCGAAGCGGCGCAGCTGGAGCTGCGCCTGTCGCAGGGCCTGTCCAGCGCCGAGGGCGTGAAGGAGCGCATCGCCTCGCGGCTCGAACGCATCGAGCTCGGGCACGCGCGGCGCCTGCGCCGCGGCACCGGGGTGCTGGCGACCATCGGTGCCACGGCCCCCTTCGTGGGCCTGTTCGGCACCGTGTGGGGGATCATGAACAGTTTCATCGGCATCGCCCGTCTGAGCACCACCAACCTGGCGGTGGTGGCGCCGGGCATCGCCGAGGCGCTGCTCGCCACCGCCATGGGCCTGGTGGCCGCAATTCCGGCGGTGATCGTCTACAACCATTTTTCCCGCACCCTGGCGGGACTGCGGGGCCTGATCGGCGACCTGTCGGCCGGCGTCCAGCAGATGGTCTCGCGCGACCTGGACCGGGGCTGAGCCATGGCCATCCGCACCGCCCGTCCGGAGGCCGATGACGCGCTGGACGAACAGCACGAGATCAACGTCACGCCCTTCATCGACGTGATGCTGGTGCTGCTGATCGTGTTCATGGTGGCCGCGCCGCTGGCGACGGTCGATCTGCCGGTGGACCTGCCCGCGTCGGCCGCCCCGGCGGTGCCGCGCGAGGGCGAGCCGGTGTTCCTCACCCTGGAAGCGGACCTGTCGCTGACCCTGGGCGAGGAGCCGGTCGCCGCAGGCGACCTGGCGGCTGCGCTGGAACGGGCCACCGCGGGCAACCGCGAGGAGCGCATCTTCCTGCGCGCGGATCGCAGCGTGGCCTATGCCGACCTGATGGTGGCGCTCGACCGCCTGCGCGATGCCGGCTACCTGAAAGTCGCCCTCGTCGGCGTGGAGCAGGGCGGGCCGTGAACGGCTGCCGGCACGACCGCGCGCGCTGGGCGACCAGCCTGGCGATCGTGCTGGCCCTGCACCTGGGCGTGGCCAGCGGCGCACTGTGGTGGTCCGGACGCGCCGGTGACGCGGATGCCGGCGAGGGTCTGGAGGCGATGGTGGTCGAGCTGGCTCCGGAGCCAACCGCCCCTCCCGCGCCTCCGTCCGAGCTGCCGCCGGGGCCCGAGCAGCAGGCGCAGCAGCCGCGGCCGGCGGCGCAGCCCGCGCCGCGGCCGCCCGAGCCGCTGCCCGAACTTCCGCCGGCGCCAGTGGCCGTGGCGGAGGCTTCGCTGCCCGAGCCCCGGCCCGACGATCGCCAGGCGCCGGATGAGGCCGCGCAGGCGGCCGTCGATATCAGCCGTGCTCCCCCCGAGGTGCAGGCGCGCGACGCCGATGCCTACGCAGCGCCGCTGGATGCGTCGGGGACCAGCGCGGCCGCTGTCGCCACCTGGCAGGGGATGCTGCTCGCACACCTGGAAAAGCACCGCCGCTATCCGCGTGCGGCCGAGCGCGCGCGCCAGGAGGGCGTGGCCTACGTGCGCTTCACCGTCGACCGGCAGGGCAGGGTCTCGGGGGCGCGGATCGGCCGCAGCAGCGGCCATCCGCTGCTCGATGAGGAAACCCTGGCAACCCTGCGCCGCGCCGATCCGCTGCCCCCGCCGCTGCCTGCCATCGAGGGCGAGCGCGTGGAGGTGATGGTGCCGGTCAGCTTCTTCATCCGCCGGCGCTGAAGCGGCTCAGCCCTGCCCGACGGCCGGGCGTGGCGCGTGCAGCGGCCCGAGTGCGGCCAGGGCGATCGCGCCGGACCAGCCGGTGACGGCGACCAGCGCGAGGTCGGGCCAGCGCGGCAGGCGGCGACGGCGCCAGCGATGCCAGGCCACATAGGCCAGCATCGCCGCCAGGATCCCGCCCAGGGTCACCAGCGGGTGGGCCTGCGAGGGACGCAGGCGCAGGCCGACCTGGGTGCGGTCGGGCGAGCTCGACTGCAGCTGGAAGGGGAACAGTGCGCCCATCACCCCGGCATGCAGCGCCTGCTTGCGCCGGTCCTCGCTGCCCGGCTCCCAGTGGTGCCGGCGCAGCACGCGCAGCTCGCGGTCGGTGGCCACGGTCTGCCGCGGCCCGCGGTTGCCGGCCTGGCAGGAGAAGTTCCAGTTCAGTACGTCGCCGTCGGCGGCGAAGCCCTGGCGGGTGAAGTCGCAGCCCTCCAGCGGCACCGCCTGCGGCGCGTGGTCCTTCCAGTCCAGCAGGACCACCGCATCGGGCAGCAGGTAGGCGCCGTGGTACTCGCGCCGCGGCTGGCTGAAGACGTGCAGGGAGAGCGCGTGCCCGGGGATGCGGGTCCCGGTGCGCTCCACCCTGGGGCGGCCCCGTACCTGCCAGAGGTGAAACAGCCGGCCGTCGCGATCGACCAGCAGCACGCCGTTGTCGTAGGGCTTCAGCGTGCCGGGCGCGTCCGCGACCATCCGCGCCGGAAGCTCGAAGCCGGCCCGGGCCAGCGCGGCGCTGAAGCGGCCGCTCTTGTCGGCGTCGACGCGGTTGGTGGCGGCGATGATGAACTCCATCCCGGTTGCGCCCATGCGGAACAGGTCCGGCGGCGTGCGCAGCCCTTCGGGGCCGGGCTCGGACTCGAGCAGGGAGTACAGGCCGGGGTCGGGCCGGTCGAGCGCGCGCGGGGTCAGCCGCATGCGGCTGGAGAGGCGCCGGGCCTCCTCCGGGTCCATCGGCCAGCCGGCGACCTCGCCCGGCAGCCGGCCGGTGCGCTGGAGGATGTCCAGGTGCTCGAAGGGCATCGCCAGGCGCACCTGTTCCTGCGTCATCGCGCGGCCGTCCTCGTCGCGCCAGCTCCAGTGGCCGCCGCGCACCTGCGACAGCACGAAGCGGTCCATGACCGCGCTGTAGCCGACCAGGGTGGACTGGTAGTCGCTGGCAAAGGCCTTGTCGAGGTAGCGAGGCAGCGCGTGCGCGAGCATCAGCACCGACAGCAGCAGCAGGGCCAGGCGCGACAGCCTCAGCATGCGCCGCCCCTCCGTGCGCGGTCGAGCAGTGCGGGCAGCGGCAGCAGCCACAGCCCGGCGAGCAGGGCGAAGGCGGGCAGGTGGTCGATGTGGCGGCCGTGCCCGCTGGCGCCGCACAGCAGCAGCACGAAGGCCGCACCGACCAGGCCGTGCCACAGCCTGCGCAGCGGCCGCCGCTCGATCAGCATGCCGGCGGTGGCGGCATAGGTGACGATGCCGGCCAGGCACCAGGGCAGCACCGTCAGCGCGGTCATCCGCGCAGCCTCCCACGGCAGGAAGGCCGCGCTGATCGCCGCGCTGGACGCGCACAGGGCGGCCGTCAGCAGAGCAAGCAGGGCCAGACCGATGCCCGCGACCACCGCCAGTGCGCGCTGCTCGCGCACCGGCAGGTGGAAGAACAGGCGCAGGCGGTGGTCGCGGCACTCCGGCCACCACTGTGCCGCCGCCCACCACGCGCCGGCAAATGCCGGCAGGTAGCGCAGGTGTTCGAAATACAGCTTGTCGCGCACCAGCACCTGCTCCCAAAGCGCGGCGCCGCCCGCGGCCGATTTCAGCCCGCGCATCTGCTGCCAGGCGTCGAGCAGGCCCAGCAGCAGGAGCAGGAAGGGCAGCCAGGCGGCGAGGCGCAGCTTGATCCATTCCTTGAACAGCAGTCCCTGCAGGACCTGCGCGCCGGGCATCAGTATTTCCCCGTCAGGTTGAGGAAGGCGTCCTCGAAGCCCATCGGCACCTCGGCCCAGCCCTGCGGCTCGATGCCGCGCGCGCGGAGCAGGGCGCGCAGCTCCTGTTCGCCGAGGAAGCAGGTGACGAAGGTGTCGTGACCAATGTGCTCCACGCAGGTCAGGTCATCGCCGGCGGCAAGCTGTGAGGACTGTCGGGTGCGCTGCATCCGCCACTGCCGGAAGCCTTCGAAGAAGCGGCCGCGCGGCGCCGAGTACAGCAGCCGGCCGCGCTGCAGCACCAGCATGTGATCGATCAGCCGCTCCAGGTCCTGGACGATGTGCGAGGTCAGCAGCACCGTGGTGCCGGTGTCGGCGGCGTAGGCCCTGAGGTAGTCGAGGAACAGGCGGCGGTAGCCCGCGTCCAGGCCCATGGAGTAGTCGTCCAGGATCAGCAGCTCCGGCACCTGGGCCATCAGCAGGCCCAGGCAGACCTGCGAGCGCTGGCCCCAGGACATCCGCGACAGCCGCCGCGAGGCCGGCACCTCGAGCCGCGACACCAGTTCGTGGAACAGGTCGCTGCGCCAGTCCGGATGGAAGCGCCGGTGGAAGGCCTCCAGCTCGGCGATGCTCATGAAGTCGTACTGGACGAAGCCCTCGTGCAGCAGGCCGATGCGCCGGCGGGTGTCCGGCCGCAGGCGGTGGCTGGGCTCGCCCAGCACCGTGCAGCGGCCGGCATCGGGTTCCAGGAAGCCCATCAGCATGTTGATGGTCGTGGTCTTGCCGGCGCCGTTCTTGCCGAGCAGGCCGTGGATGCCGCCCCGGGGCACGCTGAAGGACAGGTCGTCGATGACCGGCGTGCCGCCGTAGGCGTAGCGCAGCCCCTCGCACACGATCAGCGGGGAGTCCCCGCCGGCGGCGGCCGGCACCACCGCCGTCATCAGAACCGGTATTCCAGTGCCGCCTGGAAGGAGCGGCCGGGCGCGTAGTAGTCGAAGTAGCGGGTCACCAGCCCCTGTCCGGGCACCGACTCGGAGTAGGAGCCGCGGCCGTAGGCGTTGCGGGCGTTGAACACGTTGAACACGTCCACGGTCAGTTTCAGGGCCTGCTGGTGGCTGCTGAAGATATCCCAGCCGAGTTTCATGTCGACGGTCACCCGCGAGGGCAGCTCGTAGTCCTCGTACGAGGCCACGTTCATGCCATCGTCCACCGGCTTCCAGCCCAGGAAGACCAGGGTCGGCGTGCGCCCGGCCCAGGTCGCCGTCGTCGACAGGTCGAGGCGGTCGAACAGCCGCGTGCGATGGAAGCCGACCACCTTGACCGGGGTGTTGAAGTTGCCCATGTCCAGCAGGTCGGCGGCCATCAGCGTGCCGTTGTGGATCACGCGCGAGCGGTCGCGGTTGAGCGTGGTGTCGAGCAGAGAGCCCGAGGAGCTGTAGTAGTCGGCGTAGTTGGCGCGCGTCCGCGACCAGTTCGCGGCGAGGCGGAAATAGTGGTTCTCGAAGTGCTGGTTGGAGATGCTCAGGGTGTGGCCTTCGTAGCGGCTGCGGCCGCCGTTGTCGGCCAGCGTTTCGGTCCTGCCGTCTTCGCGCCGGACCTCGCGCTTCGTGATGCCGTCCCGGCCCCGCCGGTGGACGAAGTTGTAGTCGAAGACGAAGTCGCCGGGCGCGCTGAAGTCCAGGCCGAAGCTGGTTTCGTCGGAGTAGGGGGTGTCCAGGTCGCGCGCGTCGTAGTCGGCGCCGAAGGTGCGGGTATTGGGCGTCCACTCCAGCATGCCCTCGGCGGAGACGCCGTTGGCGCCGGGCCGCGTGTAGCGGGTGTAGCCCAGCGTGTGATAGAGCGCGTAGTGCAGGTTGGGGCCGCCGTAGTAGCGGGCCACGCCGGCGTGCAGGACGAGATCGCCGCGGCTGCCGACGTTCCAGCTGCCGGCCAGGCGCGGCGCCAGGTTGTAGTTGCCGAACTGGTCGTCGTGGTCCAGGCGCAGGCCGGGCTGCAGGCTCACCCGGCCGATCTCGATGTCGTCCTGCAGCCACAGCGAGAGCGTGCGCGTGGCGGCGCTGGTGCGGAAGGCGTCGGTGACGTCACGGGTGTAGAAGTACTGGTCGTAGAGCGCGCCGCCGGTGCGGCTCCAGTTGTAGGAGACTCCGTCCTGACCGGATGCCAGCGGCCCGTTGAGGGCGAGGATGGTGCCGTTGTAGACAGTGCCGCCGCCGCTTTCCAGCGAACCCCAGACCAGCTCGGAGTTGAACCCGGCGCTCACGCTGTGGCGGCTGCTGCCCCAGTCGAAGGCGTTGAAGGCGATGTCGAAGGCGCTGCCGAAGGTGCGCTGCCCGAAATCGAGGTCGATCGCGCTGAGGTTGCCGTCCACCGCGAAGCCGGGGGCCAGCATGAAGCCGTACAGCGGGCTGGTGGGCACCGTGATCCATCGTGCCGGCGAGGTGTCGCCGCCCCAGTCGATTTCGCCGTAGTTGCGCCAGGGCTTGTAGATGTTGGTCTCCACGTCGCGGCGCGAGGACATGTCGGCGTACTTGGCCTTGAGCGTCCAGGTGCCGAAGCCTGCGTCCTGCGAGACCTTCAGCGCCAGGTCCGAAGTCACCTGCACCTCGTCGTGCCCTGAATTGATCGCGTTGACCTCGTGGTAGATGCCCCTGTAGTCGTAGTGCACCGCGGTGAGCTCGAGGTCCATGCCGTTGTCGAGCTGGCCGCCAAGCTTGGCGAACCAGGTGCGCGCATCGCGATGCTGGTCCTTGCCGACGCGTTCGGCGGCGGAGCCGGCGTAGTAGGTCAGCGGGATGCGGGTGCGGTTGCGGTCGTAGGACACGATGCCGGCGAAGCGGTCGCTGATCGGGATGTTGAGGCTGGCACCGAAGCTGTCGCGGATGAAGCGCGGCTGCCGGGCCTCGTCGAAGGAGACGTCGAAGTCTGCACCGCGCAGCGACGCCGGATCGAAGTGGATCTCGGCCCAGTCGTCGGAGCTGTGCTTCCAGTGGACGCGGCCGCTGAAGACGCCGGTTTCCGGCATCCGCGTCTCCGCGGCGACCACGCCGCCGGTGAATCCGCTGTACTTCACCGGGACCCGCGAGTCGTGGATCTCGATGTTGTCCAGCAGCTCGACGTCGAGGTTGTATCCCTGCGGCGTGGCGTTGGGCAGCGACAGCTGCGACCGGGTGCGGATGTAGTTCGGCTGCTCCGGGTTGCCGTTGTTGACCAGGGTTACCGGCGTCACGTAGTTGTTGTTGCCGAGCCCGTCGATGACGTAGCTGTTCTCGTAGGGGCGGCCGCCGGAGATCGAGATCAGCGGCGGCCTGATCTCGCCCATCTGCAGCGAGCGCTGGGCGGCCATGTCGAACTGGACCTCGGGCATCAGGCGCAGCGCGTCCTCCATGCTGCCGCTGAAGTTGGGCGTGCCGGCAAGGTCGCCGCGGCCGAGCGTGTTCGCTCCCGTGCCAGGGCCGTCGCGGCCGGCGACTTCCAGCGCGTCGGTGGTGATCAGGCCGGTCCCGGCGGTGTCAGGGCCGCGATCCACGACCATGCCGCCCGCGGGCGTGCGCCTGGCGACCAGTCCGGTACCTGCCAACAGGCGGGTCAGGGCCCGCTCCGCGCTGTCGCGCCGTCGAAGCCGGGCGAGGCCAGTCCGCGCACGAGCGCGGGATCGACGGACAGCGCGATTCCCGATTGCCGGGACCAGGCGCGCAGCGCCGCATCCAGGGACTGTGCGGGAATCGAGTAGGTCTGCTCCTGGGCGGTTGCGCCGCTCGTGTTCTGGGCATGGGCCGGATGCAGCAGCAGGGCGCAGGAGATCGCCGCCGAGAGCAGGAGGAGGCGCCGGGGCCCGGCAGGGCGGGTGGGGCGGGGAAGCGTGATGGTGTGGGGCATGGCTTTCGCGGCTTGTGGACGCCGGGAGACATTCCCGACTCGGCCCGCAATTTTGATGCAAATGAGAGCTGTTATCAATTGAATGCGGCCCTGTTCCCGGAACTGGCCAAGCCGGGTCTCCCGGCGGACACTGCACGCCCGGCTGTCGCAGGACTCCAACCGCATGCCCGCCAAACGCCACTTCTCGCTGCTGCGCGACTTCCACCTCGCCGACTGGTTCACCCTGGCCAATGCCGTCTGCGGCACCGGTGCGGTGTTCGCGGCGATGCGCTTCCTGCAGGACGGCGTGGTCCGCGACCTGCTGGTGGGCATGGCGCTGATCCCGCTGGCCTTCGTCTTCGACGCGCTCGACGGCCGCGTTGCGCGCTGGCGCAAGGTCGCCTCCACCCTGGGCCGCGAGCTGGACTCGCTGGCCGATGTCATTTCCTTCGGCGTGGCCCCGGCGGCGCTGGGCTACGCCTGCGGCCTGCAGGGCGGCTGGGACTGGGTGGTGCTGAGCTGTTTCGTCGCCTGCGGGGTGAGCCGGCTGGCGCGCTACAACGTCACCGCCGAAACCCTGGCCGACGGCGGCGACAAGGTGAAGTATTTCGAAGGCACGCCGATCCCGACCAGCCTGCTGATCGTGGTGCTGCTGGCGGTGGCGGCGTGGCAGGGGAGGATCGGCGATGCGCTCTGGCTGGGGCAGCTGCAGCTGGGGCCGTGGCAGTTCCATCCGCTGGTGCTGGTGTACGCGCTCTCGGGCACGCTGATGGTGAGCAAGACCTTGCGCATTCCCAAGCCCTGAATGTCAGCGGATTGCCGCCTGCGGTTGCTATGATCGAAGGCCAGCGAGGAGGTTGAGATGGTGAATCGGTTTTCGGGTTTCGGCGGGATTCCGGGTTCGACGGACGATTTCGAGCGCCTGTCGCGCCAGTACTGGGGTGCCTGGGGGGAGATGCTGCGCAACGCCGCCACCAGCGTGTCGCCACCGGACCCGGTGCAGATCGGTACCCGCGCCTGGCAGGATTCGATCGCCTGGTGGACCAGCCAGGCGGCCACGCGGCCGGCGCACGAGGATGTGCTGGGGCGGTTCAACCGGCAGGCCAGCGACTGGTACGCGCAGGCGCAGCAGGTGGCGGCGCAGTTCGCCGGGACCGGCGCCAGCGCGGCGCAGGTTGCCAAGGCCTGGAAGGAAGCCCTGGGCGGTTCGGCGGTGAACACCTTCGCCGACATGCTCCACTCGATGGCCGGCAGGGGCGTGCAGGGCGTCGAGCAGTGGTCGGAGGACATCGCGCCGCTGCTGCAGGCCGCGCGCATGGAAGGCAACTCGTGGCTGAACCTGCCCACCTTCGGCTTCACCCGCGAGCACCAGGAGCGGGCGCAGGAGCTGGCGCAGGCACAGCTCAAGGCGCAGGAGGCCTCCAACGCCTTCAACACCCTGATGCTCAAGGTGTCCGATGCCGCATTCGTGATCTTCGAGCGCCTGCTGTCCGAGCGCGAGGAGCCGGGCAAGCAGATCAGTTCGCCGCGGGAGCTGTTCGACCTGTGGGTCGATGCCGCCGAGCAGGCCTATGCCGAGATCGCGCTGTCGACGGAGTACCGCGAGGCCTACGGCAACCTGGTCAACACCCAGATGCAGCTGCGCTCGGGGGTGCAGAAGGAGGTCGAGCTGGCCAGTGCGGCGCTGGGCATGCCCACGCGCAGCGAGCTCGACGGCGCGCACCGCAAGATCGTGGAGCTCGAGCGCGCGCTGCGCCGGCTGCGCGACGAGGCCGGGCGGGCGGCGCCCGCGGCCGGGGGCGGCGAGCCGGTGAAGCGTGCGGCGAAGAAGAAGTCCGCGCGCAGCAGGTCGGCGTCCGCCGGCGGCCGGAGCGCTCGATCGACCGCGCCGGTGGCCGCAAAACCCGAAGCGGAAGCCAAGCCCAAGCCTGCGTCAGCGAAGACTGCGCGCACCACGGGCAAATCCGCAGCCAAGCCCGCGGCCAAGTCCACGGCCAAGTCCACATCGAAGTCTGCGGCCAAGCCGTCGCGCAGCCGCGCCAGCGGGTCCGCCAGGCGCGCCGGTGCCGCACCGACCAACGGTTTCTCGACGATGATCCCGGTCGCGCCGATGCCGCTGGCATCGGGCAAAGACGCCTGATCGCCAGCCATAGGGAGAACGTGCCGGCATGAACGGTCCATTGAACATCACACTCGACGGCCTCGCCGAGGAAGCGGCCAGGCTGCAGCAGAAGCTCGGAGCCGGCCTGCAGACACTGCGCGAAGTCGACGACGTCGATTTCGGCGTCACCTCCCGGCAGGAGGTCTGGCGCGACGGCAAGGTGGTCCTGTACCGCTTCGTCAGCGAGAAGAAGCCGACCGCGCGGATTCCCATCGTGATCAGCTACGCGCTGGTCAACCGCCCCTACATGGTCGACCTGCAGGAGGACCGCTCGCTGGTCAAGGGCCTGCTCGAGCGCGGCGAGGACATCTACATCATCGACTGGGGCTACCCGGACCGCTCCGACCGGTTCCTGACCCTGGAGGACTACATCCAGCGCTTCATCGGCGGTGCGGTCGATTACCTGCGCCAGGCGCACGGGCTCGATGCGGTGAACCTGCTCGGCATCTGCCAGGGCGGCGCGTTCTCGCTGTGCTACGCCGCGCTCAATCCGGAGAAGGTCAAGAACCTGATCACGATGGTCACGCCGGTCGACTTCCACACCGACGACAACATGCTCTCGAACTGGACGCGGGGCATGGACGTGGACCTGCTGGTCGACACGCTGGGCAACGTCCCGGCGGACATGATGAACCTGTGCTACCTCACGCTGAAGCCGTGGCGGCTGTTCGTGCAGAAGTACGTCGGCCTGGTGGACATCCTCGACGACCGCAAGGCGCTGGAGGATTTCCTGCGCATGGAGAAGTGGATCTTCGACTCCCCCGACCAGGCCGGCGAAGCCTTCCGCGAGTTCATCAAGCAGTTCTACCAGGGCAACGGCTTCATCAACGGTGGCGTACGCATCGGCGACCAGGAGGTCGACCTGGGCTTCGTCGACATGCCGGTGCTCAACATCTATGCCGAACACGACCACCTGGTGCCGCCGGATGCGTCGCGCGTGCTGAAGAAGGTCGTGGGCAGCGACGATTATTCCGAACTGTCCTTCCGCGGCGGCCACATCGGCATCTACGTCTCCGGGCGGGCGCAGAAGGAAGTGCCCACGGCGATCCACGAATGGCTGCGCAAGCGCAGCCGCTGAGGGGAAGCTTCCGTCTTCGCCGCTGCGTCGTCGAGGCGCCCGCATGAGCAGGCCCACGCTGAGCAGGGTCGTGGAGGATCGCGTGCTGGCCGGCGTGGTTGGCGGCATTGCGCGGCGCTTCGGCTGGAATCCCTTCTGGACCCGCGTCGGCTTCGTGCTGGTGACGGCGCTGCTGGCGGGGCTGCCGGGAATCTTCGTCTACCTCGGGCTGTGGGTGCTGATGCCGGAGGGGGAGGCGTAGGCGCGATGCGGCCTGGCGCCCTACCTGCGGCAGCGGCGGGGATCCGTCCGCCGGGTTGCGTGCGGCACAGGGGTGGCGCACGCGGAGGATGGCGCTGGACGTCCATGGGTTCCCGCCTTCGCGGGAACGACGGACAGGTGCGTCGCGTGCGGCGCAGGGTGCCGGCGTGCTGCAGTGGGCCGGTGCGGTTTCCCGCTCGCCGGAACCAGGCGTTCCCGGGGCCGCCGCGGCGGGACGCCGCTTGCCGGAGGCAGGGCTGATGGGCGTGCGCTGGTCACCGCTGCTGTTCGTGTCCGGTGCCCTGTGGACGCTGCCCAATACGCTGCTCGGCCTGCTCGCCGGCGCTGCCGGCCTGCCGTTCGGCGCGCAGCTGCGTGCCAACCGTCGCGAGCGCGCGCTCGTGTTCCACCGCTGGCCCTGGGGCCCCGGCGGCGCGATGACCCTGGGCAACGTGATCCTGCACACAGGCGACAGCCTCGACAGCGCCTGCACGACCTACGCGCATCGCGCCGGGCTGTGCGAGGAGCCGTCGATCGTGCTGGGCGACCACGAGCGCGCCCACGTCTACCAGTACATGGCGCTGGGCCCGCTGTTCGTGCCGCTGTATTTCCTCTGCGGCGGCATCAGCGTGCGCAACCGCTTCGAGCGCGCGGCCGACCGCTATGCGCAGACCGGGCGTGGGTGGTGGCCGTGGTGATCGCGTCCGGCGGGTGCCCCGACGACGGCGGTGCGTGTGCGAGGACGATCTTCGCGGGCATCGATCCACGCAGTCATGGCGCTGGCGCCGGTTCGCTTGACGCGCCCGGGCGATCCGCGCTTCCCGCCGGACGGGTGCGCGGATGGTCGCGGGGTCAGCGCACGGTCCCAGTGCAACCGCGGATGTTGCAGCACAGCAGTCCGGTCCGCTGACTGGCCCCGGATCCCGCGCATCGGCCAGCCGACGAACGGTCGCACTGTTTTACTTTTATCTAACGGTGACGGTTGTAACCTGCACCCGTCGGAGAAAAAGCGGGAAGCGCAAGCAGAACGCAATCGCTCCGGCAAAGAAGGCTCAGCCGATCGGTGCAAACCGAAAGACTGGGCCTTCTGTTTTTGTGCCGCCGGACAGGTGGTGCCGGAAGTGGGACTCGAACCCACACGCTTTTAAGGGCGGCGGATTTTGAGTCCGCTGCGTCTACCGATTCCGCCATTCCGGCGCGGACGTGCAGTATAGCGGGGCCGGCGCTCAGCCGGCCTGGTCGACCAGCAGTTCGGCGGGGACGCGCCGGTACCACTCGCCCTGCAGGTGTTCGAAGCGGCAGCAGTGGTCCAGCAGGCCCTGGTAGATGTGCACGGAGACGGCGACCTGGTCGCTGCTGGCGTTGCGGATGGTGTGATATTCGTGCGGCGGTATGAGGCTGCCGGCGGTGCCGGGGCCTGCCTGCATGCCGCCGGCGGGGCGAAGCCGGGTGCGTTCGCCGTCGGTGTCCAGGAGTTCGTACTGGGTGACCTCCAGCTCGCCGTCCCAGACGCCCTCGACGCACCACAGCCCGCAGTGGTCGTGCACGGGCGTGCCCTGGCCGGGGCCCCAGGTCATGGCGACGATGCTGTAGCCGTGGTGGGGGCTGCGGTAGAGCTCGCGGCGCGCGTAGTGGTCGCTGATGGGGGCATGGACGCAGGCGGGGAGGCGGATGCCCGGGTCGCGGATGAGGCCGCACAGGGTGCTGCGCAGCGCGGCGGTGATGGCGTGGCCGTCGCCGCTGGCGACCGCGGCGTCGACGGCGGCGATGAATCGGTCGCGGCCTTCGAACGGGATGTCGGGAAGGGCGTCGCTGTCCATCGCCCGATTCTAGTCCGTAACGCCTGAAACTGTCTGCGGGGGTGCGCAGGGAGCTGCGGTCCGGATCCGGGCCCGTCTTTTCGGCGCCGGATGAGGGCCTGCCGGGAGCGGGGGAGTCAGGACGCCCGCCGTCGTGCGCAGCCTGGCCAGCGCCAGTCCGCCGAATCCGGAGGTGCATCGGCGAGGACCCGTGTCCGCGCGTTCGCTAGTGTGCTGTCCCGCAGGTTTCTTGTGCTCGTCATTCCCGCGCAGGCGGGAGGTGCTTCCCAACAGCGCGGAGCGCTGATCATCCAAGGACTTTGATTTCAACGGGTTAACGTCCATGGATCCCCGCCTGCGCGGGGATGACGGAAGAAATTTTCTTGCGGGACAGCACCCTAGAGGAACAGCTTCCCCGGGTTGAGGATGCCCTGGGGATCGAAGGCGGCCTTGATGCTGCGCATCAGCCCCACGGTGTCGGGGCCGAATTCGGCGACCAGCTTGTCGCGCTTGCCCAGGCCGATGCCGTGTTCGCCGGTGCAGGTGCCGCCGGCGGCGTGGGCGCGGGCGATCATGGCGTCGTAGACGCGGTCGAGCGCGGCCTGTTCGGCGGCGTTGCCGGGCTCGACCAGGAACAGCACGTGGAAGTTGCCGTCGCCGACATGGCCGACGATCGGCGCGAGCAGGCCTTCGGCGTCGATGTCGCGGCGCGCCGCCTCGACGTTTGCGGCCAGGGCCGAGACCGGCACGCACACGTCCGAGACGATGCAGTCGGCATCAGGCCGCAGCGCGCGGGCGGCGAAGTAGGCCGAATGCCGGGCCTTCCACAGCGCGGCGCGGCGGGCTTCATCGTCGGCCCACTCCAGCGCGCCGCCGCCGTGCGCGGCGATGGTGGCCTGCGCGCGTTCGAACTGTTCGGCGACGCTGGCCGCGGTGCCGTTGAATTCGATGAACAGGGTCGGTCGCTCGGGCAGCGCCAGCCGCGAATGGCGGTTGCAGGCGCGCACCTGCACCTCGTCGAGGAACTCGATGCGGCCCAGCGGGGCGCCGAGCTGGATCAGCTCGGTGACCGCCTCCACCGCCGGGCGCAGCGCGTCGAAGGTGCACATGCCGCTGCCCACGGCCTCGGGGCGTCCGTGCAGCCTCAGCGTGACCTCGGTGATGACGCCCAGCGTGCCTTCGGAGCCGGTGAACAGGCGCACCAGGTCGTAGCCGGCGGAACTCTTGCGCGCGCGCGTGCCGCAGCGGATGACGCGGCCGTCGGCGAGCACGACCTCCAGCGCCAGCACGTTGTCGGCGATGGTGCCGTAGCAGATGGTGGTGGTGCCCGAGGCGCGGGTGGAAACCATGCCGCCGATCGAGGCATTGGCGCCGGGATCGATCGGGAAGTACAGGCCGGTGTCGCGCAGCGCGCTGTTGAGAGCCTCGCGGGTGATGCCCGGCTGCACCACGCAGTCGCCGTCCTCGGCGCGCACGGCGAGCAGCTGGTCCATGTGCGACATCTCCAGGCAAACGCCGCCGGAGGGCGCGTTGACCTGTCCCTCCAGCGAGCTGCCCGCGCCGAAGGCGATCACCGGTACGCCGTGCGCGCTGCAGGTGCGCAGGACGAAGGCGACCTCGTCCGTGGACCCGGGCCAGACCACCGCATCGGGCGGATGGGCGCCCGGGAAGCCTTCGCCGCGCGCATGCTGGCGGCGACTCCCCGGTGCATCGCTGAAGCGGTCGCCGAAATGCGCCCGCAGCGTCTCGAGTGCGGGGGCGGTCTGTGCCGGCGATGGCTGGAACGCCATGGTGGTGCTCATAGCCCGGCCAGGAAGCCGCCGATGGCGGGGCCGAAGCGGTCGAAGTCGACCAGGAAGGCATCGTGGCCCTGCGGCGACTCCAGCGCGAGGAAGGCCGCATCGGTGCCGCCGGCGCGCAGGCCGTCGGCGATCTGCTCCTGCTGCTGCAGCGGGAACAGGATGTCGGTATGCACGCCGATCGCCAGCGCCTTCTCCAGGTCATGGATCGCGGCCAGGCCGGCATCGGTGTTGCCGCCGCGGGTTTCGCCCAGGTCGAACCAGTCCATCGAGCGGCTCAGGTAGAGGTAGCTGTTGGGATCGAACATGCGCACGAAGCGCCGCGCATGGGCCTCCAGGTAGCTTTCCACCTGGAACTCCAGGCCGAACGGATCCTCGTCGTCGCGGCGGTCCGAGTCCAGGCGCACGCGGCCGAAGCGGCCGTCCCACTCCAGCGCCGAGCGGTAGGTGATGACGCCGAGCTTGCGCGCCATGCGCATGCCGCTTTCGGGGTAGCGCTGCTCGTCGTAGTCGCCGTTGTTCCAGTCCGGGTCGAGGCGGATGGCCTCGCGCTGCAGCGAGCGGATGGCGATGGAGAACGGCAGCGCGTGCGCGGCGCCGGAGATATTGATGTGGCTGCGCGCGATGCCCGGCCGCTGCGTGAGCAGGGCCAGCGCGGTCATGCCGCCCATCGAGTTGCCGATCACGCAGGCCAGGCGTGCGATGCCCAGGGCATCCACCACGTGCGCGGCGGCGGCGGCGCCGTCCTCGATCGACAGCTCGGGGAAGGCGAGCCTGTAGGGCAGGCCGGTGGCGGGATGCGGCGAGGCCGGGCCGGTGGATCCCTTGCAGCTGCCCAGCGAGTTCACGCAGACCACGAACCAGCGGTCGCTGTCGATGGGCTTGCCCGGGCCGAGCATCGCCTCCCACCAGCCCGGCTCGGGATTGCCGGCGTTGGCGGCTGCGTGGGCGTTGGGCGACAGGCCGGTGACGATCAGGATCGCGTTGTCGCGGGCGGCATTGAGCGTGCCCCAGGTTTCGTATGCGATGCGCGCGCCTTCCAGCGCGCCGCCGCGCTTCATCGGAAACGGCGAGGGCAGCGCGATCCAGCGCGTGCCGGGGGGGATGAACTCGGTCATGGCTGGATTCTATCGGCAGAGTGCTGTTTTGCCGCCATTGGCGGCGGAAACAATGCGGATGTGCGGGTGGAAACCTGCCGCGGGAACGGCAGCAACCCCCGCCGGCGGGATGCGGCCACCTGCTGCAGACAGGGGCGCGGGATGCCTGACGCACAGGCCGAATGGATCCCGGCCTTCGCGGGAATGGCGACCGAAAGCCAGGTTGTTCAGACCTTCGCTAAGGCCCGGACTTCCCGATCACCAGTTCGACCGGCGCCGCGGCCGGCTGCTGCACGCGCACCGGGATCGACTCGACATCGCCGTCCTGGCGGTTGGCGCTGCCGCTGGCGGACAGGCGCGCGAGGATCTCGACGTCCTGCAGTGCCGAAAGCTTCTGCGTGGGCATGAGGCTGTCGTCGTCGTCGAGCACGATGTCCAGCGGCAGGGCGCTGACCGGGTGCCGCTCCACCGCGACCGGCATCGGCGGGCCGTCGGGCACGCGGGCGATCACGAAGACCTGGGCATCGCCGCGCAGGCGCACGCGGGCGGCGAAGTCCGGATCCAGGGCCACGCGCACGCGCAGGCCGTCGCCGGCGCTTGCCGCGGCCGGGTCCCGGGCGGCGGGAGCGCTTTCGGCCAGCGGCGGCAGGCCGGCGGCCTGGCGCGCCTCGGCGATCTGCTGGCGCAGCGCGGCGGCGGTGGCCGGCTCGACCCGCGGCAGCAGCGCCTCCCAGGTGGCGGCGGCGTCCGCGTCCTGGCCGCGCTGGCGCTGCACCACGCCGATGAACCAGGGCGCGCGCTGGTTGCCCGGGTCGAGCCGTGCCGCCCGCTGCAGCATGTCCAGCGCCTCATCGTCGAAACGGCGCTGTGGATCGGCCTGGGCGCGCGACTGCGCTGCTTCGACCAGGACATCCGGCTCGTCGGGCATCAGCTCCAGGACCCTGGCCCAGGCCTCGCGCGATTCCTCGAAGCGGCCCTGGGCGGCATGGGAGCGGGCGAGCAGGGCCCAGCCTTCGGGCTGCGCGGGGTCGCGTTCGAGCGCGGCCTCGAGCTGGGCGACCGCTTCGTCCAGCGATTGCGGCGCCTGCTGCGGCTCCAGCGCGGTGGCGTCGAGCGCGGCGGGTGTGCCCACCAGCAGGTACAGCGCCAGCGCGAGCAGGGGAACAACGGCCACCAGCGCGCCGAACAGCCGCGGCGCGGCCTTGCGCAGCGGCCACAGGCACAGCGCGGCGACGGCCAGCGCGAGCAGCGAGGCGGTGGCGAGGAAGGCGTAGGTGGTCACCATTCCTGGTCCTCCTCGGGCTCGATCGGCAGCCGCCGGCGGCTGCGCACGATCCGCACCACCACCAGGCCGCCCGCGCCCAGCAGCAGCGCCGGCCCCAGCCACAGCAGCCAGGTGTGGGCGCCGAAGCGCGGCCGGTAGAGCACGAACTCGCCGTAGCGTTCGACCAGGAACTGCTTGATCTCGCGGTCGCTGCGGCCCTGGCGCATCAGGTCGAAGACCTCGCGCCGCAGGTCGTGGGCGATCTGCGCGTTGGAGTCGGCCAGCGACTGGTTCTGGCACATCACGCAGCGCAGTTCGGCGATCAGCGCCTGGAAGCGGCGCTCTTCGGCGCGGTCGCGGAACTCCAGCGGAGTGGCGTCGATGGCGGCCTGCGCGAACGCCGGGCGCGGTGCCGCGGCCAGGCACAGCAGCAGCGCCGCAGCCAGCAGCGGCGCGATCAGGGCGCGGGCGCCGGACAGGCTCATTCCGGCACTCCGAGCCGGTCGAGCAGCGGCACCAGGGTGCTCTGGATGGTCTCGTCGCTCAGCGGGCCCACGTGCTTCCACTGCACCTGGCCCTCCGCATCGACCAGGAAGGTCTCGGGTGCGCCGTAGATGCCCCAGTCGATCGCCTTGCGGCCGTCGTAGTCGACCAGCACCAGCCAGTAGGGATTGCCGAACTGCTCCAGCCAGCGCAGGGCGTCGGCGTGCTCGTCCTTCCAGTTGTAGCCGATCACCCGCAGGCGCCGGGTTTCGGCGAAGCGGGTGATCACCGGATGCTCGTCGCGGCAGGCCGGGCACCAGCTGCCCCAGACGTTGAGCAGGTAGGGCTGGCCGCGCAGGTCGCCCGAGGACACCAGCTGGCCGGGCTGGTGCAGCACCGGCAGCGAGAACTCCGGCGCCGGGCGCCCGATCAGCGGCGAGGGCAGGGTCTCGCGGTCCGGGCGGTCGGAGATCAGCACGGCATAGAACAGCAGGCCGAACAGGGCGATGAACACCGACGCGATGATGATCGCGGTGGTCTTGCCGCGTGCGGCGGGAGTGGCGGGATCGCGGCTCATGTCCGCTCCTGCGGGACGCGGCGGAAGCGCCGGTCGGTGGCGGTGACGAAGCCGCCCAGCGCCATCAGGAAGGCGCCGGCCCAGACCCAGCGCACGAAGGGCTTGACCTGCAGCCGCACCGCCCAGGACTCGTCGCCGAGCGGCTCGCCCAGCGCCACGAACACGTCGGCGAACACGCCGGCGTGGATGCCGGCGTCGGTCATCACCTGGCCGCCGCTGGCGTAGGCGCGCTTCTCCGGATGCAGCAGGGCCAGCGGCCGGTCGTTGCGGAAGGTCTGCACCAGGCCGCGGTCGGCGTCGTAGTTGGGGCCGCGCACGCGCTCGACGCCGTCGAAGCGGAACGCATAGCGGCCGATCTGTTCGGTCTGCCCCACCTGCATCGGCACCTCGCGCTCGACCTTGAGCGCCTCGACCAGCAGCGCGCCGGCCAGGAACACCGCGATGCCCAGGTGCGCCAGCACCATGCCGGCCATTTCCGGGGTGAACGCGCGGCCCTGGGCGCGCACCCGGCTCCAGATGAAGCGCAGCGTGCCCAGCGCCACCCACGCGGCCAGGAACACGCCCACCGCGGTCTTGAACCGGCTGTGCGGCGCGAGGAACCAGCCGACCAGGCCGGCGGCGGCGGCGAGCAGCAGCCAGGGCAGCAGCATCGCCACCACCTTCGAGGCCTGCTGCTGCTGCCAGCGGGTGAGCGGCCCGAACGGCACCAGCAGCACCAGCGGCGCCATCAGCAGCATGAACAGGGTGCCGAAGTAGGGCGGTCCGACCGAGATCTTGCCCAGGTCCAGCGCGTCGGCGATCAGCGGATACAGCGTGCCCAGCAGCACCATCGCGCAGGCGGTGGCCAGCAGCAGGTTGTTGACCAGCAGCAGCGTTTCACGGGAGCTGGCGGCGAACGGACGCCCCTGCGGCAGGCCGGGGGCGCGGAGCACGTACAGCACCAGCGCCGGTCCGATCACCGCCGCCAGGAAGGCGAGGATGAACAGCCCGCGGGTGGGGTCGGCGGCGAACGAATGCACGCTGGTCAGCACGCCCGAGCGCACCAGGAAGGCGCCCAGCAGCGACAGCGAGAACGCGGCGATCGCCAGCAGCAGGGTCCAGCCGCCGAAGCTGCCGCGCTTCTCGGTGGCAGCCTGCGAGTGGATCAGCGCGGCGCCGGCCAGCCACGGCATGAAGCTGGCGTTCTCGACCGGATCCCAGAACCACCAGCCGCCCCAGCCCAGCTCGTAGTAGGCCCACCACGAGCCGAGCGCGATGCCGATGGTCAGGAAGCCCCAGGCGACGTTGGTCCACGGCCGCGTCCAGCGCAGCCAGCGCGCGTCGACCTTGCCTTCGAGCAGGGCGGCGATGGCGAAGGCGAACGGCACCACGAAGCCGATGTAGCCCGCGTACAGCATCGGCGGATGGATGATCATCCCCGGGTCCTGCAGCAGCGGGTTGAGGTCGTGGCCCTGCGGCGGCGCCGGGAGGAGGCGCTCGAACGGATTGGAGGTGAAGATCATGAACGACAGGAAGCCCACCGCGATCCAGCCGATCACGCCCAGCACCCGGCCCATCACCTCCGGCGGCAGCTGCCGCGAGAACAGCGCGACCGCGCCGTTCCACACCGCCAGCATCAGCACCCACAGCAGCAGCGAGCCCTCGTGCGCGCCCCAGACCGCGGTGTAGCGGTAGATCATCGGCAGCAGAGTGTTGGAGTTGTCGGCCACGTACTTGACCGAGAAATCCTGGAGCACGAAGGCCGCGGTGAGCGCGACGTAGGCGAACAGCAGCAGCGCCAGCTGCGCGTAGGCCGCGGGCCGCGCCACCGCCAGCAGGGCGGGCTTGCCGGCCTGCGCCCCGGCCAGCGGCAGCACCGCCTGCAGCGCGGCGGCGAGCAGCGCCAGGAGCAGGGCGAATTGTCCGGCCTCGGCGAGCACCTAGCGCTCGTCCGCCGCGGCCGGCGCCGGATCGTCGACGTTGTGCCTGGCGTGCGCCAGGCCCATCTTGTCGGCCACTTCCTTGGGCACGTAGGTCTCGTCGTGCTTGGCGAGCACGTCCTCGGCCACGAACACGTCGCCCCGCATGCGGCCGGTGGCGACGACCGCCTGGTCCTCGCGGAACAGGTCGGGGAGGATGCGGTCGTAGCTCACCGCGAGCTGGGCGTCGCCATCGGTGACCCGGAACTGCGAGACCATCGAGCCGGTCTCGCGCCGGAACGATCCCTTCTCGACCATGCCGCCGAGGCGGAACCGGGCCTCGCCCGAGCGTACCGCCTCGCCCGCCGCTCCCGACAGCACTTCCTGCGGCGTGTACAGGTAGGCGACGTTGCGCTGCAGCGCCAGCACCACCAGCGCGGTCGACAGCGCGGCGGCGACCAGCAGCGCGAGCACGAACCAGAGGCGGCGGCGGCGGGTGGGGTTCATCGTTTCAGTTCCGGAGGCGGCGCCCGCCGCGCGCTCTGGCGGCCGGCAAGGAGGCGGATCGCGCGCCGCAGGCGGGCGATGCGGATGCGCGGGACCACGAAATCCCACAGCAGCACCGTGGCGAACACCGCGTAGGCGGCCACGACGTACTCGAGGTAGGTCACGACTGCACCCCGGCGGCCTTGCGCGCCCAGTCGCGGTTGGCCTCGCGCTGCAGATTGTCGGCGCGGGCGCGCACCAGCAGCGAGCCGACGAACCAGAACTTGGTGCCGACGATCATCCACCACAGCGGCGGCATCATGCTCGGGTCCATCGAGGATTCGCCGAACATGCGGATCGTCGCGCCCTGGTGCAGCGAGTTCCACCACACCACCGAGTAGCGGATGACCGGCAGCATCACCACGCCCACGATCGCCAGCAGCGAGGCGGCGCGCGCGGCGGTGCGGCGGTCCTCGATCGCCGCGTACAGGCCCATGACCCCCAGGTACAGGAACAGCAGCACCAGTTCGGTGGTCAGGCGCGGGTCCCAGTCCCACCAGGTGCCCCACATCGGCTTGCCCCAGATGCTGCCGGTGACCAGGGTGATCAGGGTGAAGGCGGCGCCGATCGGGGCGCAGGCCATGGCCAGGATCTCGCACAGCTTGATCCGCCAGACCAGCGCGATCACGGCGTAGAAGGCCATGGCCGCGAACACCGCCATGCTCATCCAGGCGCTGGGCACGTGGATGTAGAGGATGCGGAAGCTGTCGCCCTGCTGGTAGTCGGGCGGGACCACGAACAGCGCGCCGTACAGCCCGATCGCCATCGTCAGCAGCGCTGCCGCGTACGCCCAGGGGGCCCAGCGCGCGGCGAAGCGGTCGAAGTAGGGCGGTGAACCAAGCTGGTGGAACCAGCGGATCACCGGGTTCATGTTGGACATCTGGTCTTCGCTGGCAGCGAGGTCAGCGGGCCCCGGGTGGGCCGGCTCAGGTCTCGACGGACGCCCCGGCGTCCGCCCGTGCATTCTTTCAGGTTTGCCCCCCCGGGCCAAGCGCGCGGGGCGGTCCCGGAGGGCCGCCCCGCGCGGTTTCCAGCAGGTCCCGGACGCTTACGGCGTCAGGGTGATCGTGCCCTTCATCAGCGCCGAGTGGCCCGGGAAGCTGCAGAAGAACGAGTACGGACCCGCGCCTCCGAGCTTGGCCACCGGGAAGGTCACCGAGGTGCTCTCGCCGCCGCCGATCATCTTCGAGTGGGCGATGACGCGCGCGTCGCCGGGCTTGACGTAGTCGTTGGCGGCACCGGCCTTGATGCCGTCGCTGTCGATGGCCTTGATGTCGGAAGTGGCGGCGACGACCACGTTGTGGCCCATCGCGGCCTTCGGCAGCTTGCCGACGTGCTTGAGGTTGATGGTGAAGTCGGTGCAGGCCTTGCTGACGTCGATATTGGCGACGTTGTACTTCATCTGGTCGTTGCCTTCGATATCGACCGAGCAGGTGGCGGCCATAGCGGCCGGGGCGCCGAGCATCAGGAGCGAGGCGAAAAGGATCTTGCGGATCATGGCGGGTCTCCGGAACGGGTGGGCGGGAAGGTGTAACCGCAAATACAGTTTATCCGGGCGAGGGCAACGGGGGCTGACCGGCGATCAGCGCGGCAGCGAGGACAGCCAGGCGGCAAGCGCTTCGACGCCGGCCTGGTCCAGGTGGCGGACGGCCCCGATCATCACGAAGTCGGTGGTCAGGCTCACGTGCTTGCCCTGCTGGTATTCGCCGATCCGGGTCACCAGGTAGGCGTCGCGCTGGCCGCGCAGGGCCGGGTAGGCGGCATAGGGCGTGAAGCCGGCGGCGTCGACCTCGCGGGCCCTGGGATGGCCGCGCGCATCGGCGCCGTGGCAGGCCTGGCAAGGCGGGATCCCGGCCGCGGGGTCACCGTGCATGTACAGCTGCTCGCCCTTGGCCAGCAGCGCCGGATCGCGTGGCTCCTCTTCCACCGGCTCGTCGGCAGGGTCGGCCGGTGCGCCGGCATAGGGCAGGCTGGCGTAGTAGAGCGAGAGGTCGCGCATGTCTTGGTCGTTGACGTTCTCCAGGGCCACCGCCATCACGGTTTCGCCGAAGCCGGCATCCTTGAACTTCACCAGTTGCCAGTACATGTAGTCGGCGCTCTGCCCGGCGATGTCGGGGTAGATGGGCACGATCGAGATGCCGTCGTCGCCGTGGCAGGCGCTGCACAGCTCGGTGCGGGCCTTGCCGCGGGCGATATCGCCGGTGATCGGGGTGATCCGGCGCAGGTCGAAGTAGCGTGGACCTTTCGCGGAAGCATCGGTTCCGGGGGCCGCTTCCGCGCCGGCTCCGTCGTCCTGGGCCGGTACCGCGGCCGCGATCGCCATGGCCGCGACGGCGGCGATGGCCAGCAGTCCGGCGCGCGCTCGCCGGCTCACAGCCGCACCTCCAGCATCGCGCCGACCATGTTGACCGAATAGCCCGACGGGCCGCTGTCCAGGAACACGCGGTTTGCGCTCACCAGTCCGTCCTCGAAGCCGTAGTAGTGCCAGTCGCCGAGCCGCGCAGTCTCGTAGGTGTCGAACAGGCGCAGATGCATGCGCGTGCCGAGCGGGATCGTCCAGGCCACGCTGAAGCTGTTCACCCGGTGCACCATGGGCGCGAAGCCGTTGCCCGCGGCGGCGGCCAGCGCCGGGTAGGCGAGCGCGTCGGGAGAGTTGAAGCGGTAGCCGGTCTCGCCGCGCGAATCGCTGTAACTCCAGCCCAGCTCCAGGTGGCTGCGGTCGAAGCGGCGGCTGAAGTTGATTCCGGCGTAGTAGTTGCGCTGGTCGTCGTCGACCCACCAGCGGCCGGCGTCGATGTAGCTGTCGCCGCCGAGCTCCGGGTCGCTGCCGAAGGCCGCGATTTCGTTGATGTTGGCCATGCCCAGCTCGGAGCGGTCGTAGCCGAGGAAAACGTTGGCGGTTGTGTGCCCGTCGGGCTGCCAGTCCCAGGACAGGCTGGCGCCGAGGCTGTCGTAGTCCTGGCGGCCGAACTCGGCGTCGTAGTCGTTCCAGTCGCCGCGCAGGGTGCCCGACAGGGTCTGGTTGGCCGGCAGCGCCAGGGTCGCGATCAGGGTGGCCTTGTGCTGCCTGCGGTCGCCGACGTCGTACTTGCGCAGGCCGGCGATGGTGTGCGGCGGCAGGTTGCCGGGATCGACGAAGCCGGGCAGGTCGGTGGAATAGGTGAAGTGGTAGGGATCGTAGTTGTAGTCGCTGCCGGAGCGGTCCAGGTAGGAATAGTTCGCGCGCAGGGTCATGTCGTCGATCGCGCGGCTGCTCCAGCTCAGCTTGAGCAGGGTGTCCTCCTGGCGTTCGACCTCGCGGTGGTCGCGGTCGGTGCGGGTGAAGGTGAGCGAGGCGCCCAGCGTGTTCTTGCTGTTGACGCGCCAGTCGACTGCGGCGTGGGCTTCCAGGATGTCCTTGTCCAGCGGCAGGTTGCGCACGCGGGTCAGCACGCTCGGGAACAGCACCCGATCCCAGACGCCCATCTCCAGCGGCACCGAACTGCCCTGGGCGCCGTTCTCGGCGATGTAGCCGTACTGCCCGGTCAGCGGGTTGTATGCGAAATAGTCGCCCTTGTAGTCCTGGCGGTGATACCTGAGGTTGCCCTGCACGGTCACCCGGTCGGCCGGCTGCAGCACCAGGCGGGCGTTGACCAGGGTGCTGTCGATGCTGAGGTCGGCGCTGCGCCGTGAGAGCGCGGCGGTGGTGTTCCAGTCGGAGCAGTTGAAGGCGAACGGCGGCACGGTGAGGCCGAACCGGTCGCCGCTGGCGCAGTTCATCGGCGCCAGCAGGTCGTCGTCCTGGCGCGAGGTCGAGAGCGAGGCGGTGAGGCTGAACTGGCCGTTGTTGTCGAGCTTGCGCGTCGCGGTGGCGCGAAGGTTGTGGTAATCGTTCTCCGGCTCGTAGGCGAATTCGCCCAGCGTGAGCGGATAGTTGCCGAAGCCCGGCACCAGCGACGGGAACGCGAACGGCACCTCGTAGCTGAATCCGCGCATGTCGTTGCGGAACATCGAACCGCTGTAGCCGACGTCGAAATTCCAGTCGTTGCCGGCGTAGCGCAGGCCGGCGTTGAAGTTGAAGGTGCTGTCGTCGATCGGGCGCGGGGTCTCGTACACGCCGCCGGAACCGGGGAAGATGAAGGCGAAGAAAAAGGCGCCTCCGAACGGGCGCGCGCCCTTGCGCTGCTCGTGGCTGGCGCCGAAGTAGGCGCTGAGCCGGCGGTTGAACATGTAGCTGCCGGTGAGGCCGAATTTGTCGCGCACCACCCTGAGCGCCTGCGGCGGGGTGCTGGCGGACACCGCGGCCACCTCGGCGTGGGTGCTGCCGCCGGGCGTGAGCCCGGGCTTCAGCGAGAGGTAGTCGCTGCCCACGCCGTCCCAGATCGAGCGCGCCGCGCCGCTGGTGACGTTGGGCTGGCTGCGCCCGAAGGCCTCCAGCCGGAAGTGGCCGGCGCGGCCCCAGGCCGCGCGCAGGTACTGGTTGTCGGAGTTGACGCGGCTGCCGCGGACCTCGGCCCAGCTGCCGTCGGCGGGACGGCTGTAGGCCAGCGAAAGGCGCGCGACCAGCCCGTCGGACCAGTCGTTGAAGCGCAGCCAGCTGGTGTTGTTCTCGTCGTTGATGTGCAGGTAGCCGACGCCCAGGCTGCCGGAGAACAGCCAGCCGGCGTCGAGCGCGCGCGGCTGGCCGAAGTCGGGCACGCAGGGGTACAGGTGGCCGCTGGGCGAACGCTTGCGCTCGGCGCTGAGCCAGGTCATGCCGTCAGGGTGGCAGGCGGGGGAATCGGCGGCGTCGAGCGCGGTGCCCAGCTGCAGGTCCACGCCCACGCCGCTGTCCTGCGCCATCGCCGGGAAGGCGAGCGCGGCGAGCAGCGCCAGGGCCAACGGGTGGCGGCGTGCGGGCCTGCCTTGACGAGGACTCATGCCTGAACCTCCTGCGCGTGGTCGCGCCGCTATTTGTGCAGCCGCGGGCCTGAAGGATGGTTGGAACCGTGCACCTGCGAGTGGCAGCTGATGCAGCTTCGCGCCATCAGGCGTTCGTCGGGTGCGCCGCCGCCGGGCTGCGAGGTGCGGGTGAACAGGTCGTTGGGATGGCGCACGTGCGAATGGCACTGCTGGCACAGGAAGGGCATCGGGGCGACCAGCAGCGCATGCTGGTTCGAGCCGTGCGGGGTGTGGCAGTTGAGGCAGCTGTCGCGTACCGGGGCGTGCTCGAACAGCATCGGGCCGCGCTTCTCGGCGTGGCACTGGTAGCAGGTCTCGTTGACCGTATCGGTCTTGAGCAGGGTCGCGTTGATGGTGCCGTGCGGGTTGTGGCAGTCCGCGCAGCTCATCTGGCCCTCGGGCAGGGGCATGTGCGAGCGGCGGTTGAACTGCTGGCGGATGTCGCGGTGGCAGCCGGCGCAGGTCTCGCTGATCGACTGCCTGGCGAGCAGGCCTTCTCCGGACAGCTTCGCCATCGGGTTGTGGCAGTCGCTGCACGAGAGCTGGTTGCGCTGGTGCACCGAACCGGTCCAGTGATCGCGCTGGCCGCCGGAGTGGCAGCCCAGGCAGGCCGCGGCCTGGGTCTCCACGCCGGTGCCGCCGTCCTTGGTGAAGGCGATGATCGAGCCGGGCGTGGCCGGGGATTCGATGTGTCGCGAGCCGCCGCCGTGGCAGGACTCGCAGGTGGCGGTGCCGGGGTTGGCGGCCAGTGCCGCGCTCATGCCCAGGGCGTGCACGGTGTGGGCGAAGTTTCCGGTCTCCAGCGAGTGGCAGGAAGTGCAGACCGGCTCGCCGACCATGCGCGCGCCGGGGCTGTCGGGGTTGTGCGCGACCGGCGCGTGGGCGAAGCCGGGCGCGGCGCTGAAGCCATGCGCGGACACCGGCTGCTCGCTGCCGAAGTGGGTCGAGGGCAGGCGGCTGGCCGGCGACTGCTGTGCGGCCACGGGCGTCAGCAGGCCGGCGGCGAGCAGGGCTGCGGCAGCGGCCGCAAGCAGGCTCCCAGTCACATAGCGCATCGCCCTCTCCCCGGTTGGCTGGCCCGATCTGGGATCGGCTGGCGTGTAATAGGCGTTACGGGTACTGATGATTGCCGGTTGTTCAGCTTTCGTCAAGCTGCGCCGCGGCGAGGTGGGCCAGGCAAGGGATTATCGCGGGAGGGCACCGCGGAGGAAGACCAGGGCGGCCTCACGGGCGTCGGCGCGCACCTTCGGTGCATCGGCCATGCTGAGCTTGCCGCTGACGGTCCGGAGGATCGTGCTCCCGAACGCAGCCATGTAGAACTGGTTCGCCGCTGCCTCGGCGGACTCGACCACCAGCACCCCGGCTGCGGCCTGACGCGCGAAATATTCTTCCAGGCGCAGGTGCGCCGGCTCCACCCCGTGCTCGAAGAACCAGTCGCGCAACTCCGGGAAGGCCAGGCCCTCGCCGATGACGATGCGGTGGCTGACGGTCCGCTCCGGCGTGAGCATCTCCACCGCCAGGCGCTCGGCGGCCGCGGGAAGCGCCTCGGCCGGGGCGACCTCGGGCTGGTCGAGGATGTCAAGGCCTTCGCCGAAGGAGCGGATGCTGCGTTCCATGATCGCGTGCACCAGGCCTTCCTTGTCGCCATATGCGGGGTACAGCGTGGACAGCGAGCCGCCGGTGATGGCGACGATGTCGGTCAGGCGGGTGTTGCGGTAGCCCTTTTCCAGAAGCACCGCGATTGCAGCTTCAAGGAAGCAGTCGATGCGCTCCCTGGCTCGGCCGCTGGGTTTCAGGCGTCGGTTCTGGCGCCCGGGCGGCGGCGGTGGGGGAGTTGTCTTCTTCACCATGGCCGGCATCCTCGACTGCGGCTCATGTCATTGCGATCCGTATCGCCGTTGCCGCCGCCACCGGCGCCAGCACCAGCGCCAGCAGCAGGCCGGCGCCCAGCAGCAGCAGGCCGCCGCTGGCGTCGTGGCCCTGCGCCGCCGCGGCCACGCCGCCGGCGCCGAACACCAGCACCGGCAGGTACAGCGGCAGCGCCAGCAGCGCCAGCAGCACCCCGGCGCGGCGCATGCCGACCGTCAGCGCCGCCACCACCGCGCCGAGCAGGCTCAGCAGCGGCGTGCCCACGGCCAGGGTGGCCAGCAGTACAGGCCACAGCGTGCGCGGCAGGTAGAGCAGCTCGGCCAGCAGCGGGGCGATCAGCAGCAGCGGCAGGGCCGTGGTCAGCCAGTGGGTCAGCGTGCGCACCAGCACCAGCCAGGGCAGGGGCACCGGCGCCAGCCGCCACTGCTCCAGCGAACCGTCCTCGGCGTCGCCGCGGAACATCGAGTCCAGCGACAGCAGGCCCGACAGCAGCGCCGCCACCCAGATCACGCCGGGCGCGACCCGCGCCAGCAGGGCGCGTTCGCTGCCCAGGGCGAAGGCGAACAGCACCACCACCAGCACCGCGAACAGCGCCGGCTGCAGCGCGTCGCCGCGCCGGCGCAGCAGCAGCCGCAGGTCGCGCCGGACCAGGGCGCCGGCGGCGCCCAGTGCGCTTGTCGAGGGGGTCTCCATGCCGCCTTCAGCCCTCCAGCGGCCGCGCGTCGAGCGTCAGCAGGCGGGTGCGCACCGGCGGCGCGGCATAGGCGCCGTGCGTGGTCACCAGCGCCGCGCCGCCCTCGTCCAGGTGCGCGCGGACCATGCGGTTGACCAGGTCGATGCCCTGCAGGTCGAGGTTGGCGTAGGGTTCGTCGAGCAGCCACAGCGGCGCCGGGGACAGCCACACCCGGGCCAGCGATACGCGCTTGCGCTGGCCGGCCGACAGCGTGCGCACCGGCGCATCCTCGAATCCCCCCAGGCCCACGGCGGCCAGCGCGTCGAGGATCGTCGCATCGTCGCGCGGGCCCTGCAGGCCGCACAGGTACTGCAGGTTCTCCAGCACGGAAAGATCGCCCTTCAGCCCCGGCAGATGGCCCAGATACACGGCGGTGCCGACCAGCGAGGCGTCTCCCGCCGGCCGCCCGGACACCAGGATCCGGCCGGAATCGGCGCGCAGCAGGCCGGCGAGCACCCGCAGCAGCGAGGTCTTGCCAGCGCCGTTTCCGCCCTGGACCAGCAGCGCCTCGCCCGGCGCCACCTCGAAATCCAGCGGGCCGAACACCGGCACGTCGTTGCGCGCGAAGGTGCATCCGCGGACGGTCAACAGCGCGGGCGAAGGGTCGGATGGATCGGGCATGGACGAGGCGACGGCCGCGGAGGCGGCCCGGCGCTCATCTTAGCCAATGCACGTGCGCCGCGTCCGCGAACCCGGCCGGGCGGCGGGCGTCCATGCGCAGCTGCACCGGTTCGCCCCGGTTCCACCACAGCGTGCCGAGCTGGCCGAAGCGGCGGGCCAGCGCATCGAACCGGTCCGTGTCCATGCCGTGCACCAGCCAGCCCGGTTCGCGCCAGGTGCGGTTGCGGGCCGACGAGAAGGCGGGCGACAGCAGGTGTCCGGCGTCGGCCAGCGCCTGGTGCAGCAGGTCGTCCTGGTGGCGGTTGGTGTCATCGTCGCGCGTGCAGGACATCGGGTTCCAGGCCGAGAGCAGGCCGAACGAGGCCAGGTCCGGGAAGCTGCGTTCCAGTTCCGGCGCGGGCTGCGCGATCCGGAGTTCGGGCCAGCTGCCGTGATGCAGCCAGCGATACTCCGCGTCCAGATAGGCGTGCGCGAGTTCGGCCACGCGCGCATCGTCCGGAGGGGATGGATGCGTTTGCATCGACATGGTTTAACCGATCCGGGCCTGAACGTAAACTGCCGGTCCCCCCAGCGCTGGCCACGGAGCAGGAACCAGGATGATCGACAGCAAGTTGCCCAGGGTCGGCACCACGATCTTCACGGTGATGTCGCAGCTTGCCGCCGAGCACGGCGCGGTCAACCTCGGCCAGGGGTTTCCCGATTTCCCGGTGCCCGGGCGGCTGATCGAAGCGCTGGCGGAGGCGATGCGCGCCGGCCACAACCAGTACGCGCCAATGACCGGCGTGCCGGCGCTGCGCCAGGCGATCGCGGCCAAGACCGCGCGCGTCTACGGCCATCGTCCCGACGCCGACAGCGAGGTGACGGTGACCAGCGGCGCCACCGAAGCGATCTTCAACGCGGTCCACGCCGTGGTCCGCGCCGGCGACGAGGTCATCGTGCTCGATCCCTGCTACGACAGCTACGAGCCGGCGATCGACCTGGCCGGCGCGACGGCGGTGCACGTGCCGCTGGACCCGGAGACCTTCGCGCCCGACTGGCAGCGCGTGCGCGATGCGGTCACCCCGCGCACCCGCATGCTGGTCATCAACAGCCCGCACAATCCTTCCGGCGCAACGCTCTCGGCCGACGACATGCGCGAAGTGGAGGCGATTCTCGACGGCACCGGCATCTTCCTGCTTTCGGACGAGGTCTACGAGCACATCGTGTTCGACGGCGCCCGCCACGAGTCGGCGCTGCGCTGGCCGGCGCTGCGCGAGCGCGCCTTCGTGGTGTCGAGCTTCGGCAAGACCTACCACTGCACCGGCTGGAAGCTCGGCTACTGCATTGCGCCGCCGGCGCTGTCGGTGGAGTTCCGCAAGGTGCACCAGTACAACGTGTTCTGCAGCTTCAACCCGGCGCAGCACGCCTTTGCGGCGATGCTGGAGCACGAGCCCGGGCACTACGAGGAGCTTGGCGCCTTCTACCAGGCCAAGCGCGACCGCTTCCGCCAGCAGCTGCTGGAGACGAAGCTGCGGCCACTGCCGGTGGCCGGCGGCTATTTCCAGCTGGTGGACTACTCGGCGATCAGCGACCTCGACGATGCCGCCTTCTGCCGCTGGCTGACGGTGGACAAGGGCGTGGCGGCAATCCCGCTGTCGCCGTTCTACGCCTCGCCGCCGCCGGGGCAGCGGCTGGCGCGGCTGTGCTTCGCCAAGAACGAGGCGACGCTGGACGCGGCGATCGAGCGGCTGCGGATGCTGTAGCCGGCTGCCGGTCGCCCGGCCCCGGGCCATCCCCGGCTCCCGGGACATCAATTCCGTCATCCCTGGGGCCGAGGCGACCGGCTGCCGGGACATCAATGCCGTCATCCCGTGGGCCGAAGTGACCGGCAGCCGCGACATCAATGCCGTCATCCCGTGGGACGAGTGACCGGCAGCCGCGATATCAATGCCGTCATCCCGTGGGACGAGTGACCGGCAGCCGGGACATCAATGCCGTGATCCCGGTGGCCGAGGTGACCGGCAGCCGGGACATCAATGCCGTCATCCCGGGGGACGAGCGACCGGCTGCCGGGACATCAATGCCGTCATCCCGTGGGCCGAAGTGACCGGCAGCCGCGACATCAATGCCATCATCCCGTGGGACGAGTGACCGGCAGCCGCGATATCAATGCCGTCGTCCCGGCGAACGCCGGGATCCATTTTGACGTTCGCTGTTTGACGTGCGCCGCTCATCGTCGGCCGTGGACGATGCGCCACCGCGTAATGGCTCTACGCGGACTCCATTCGGACGTTGGACGTCCATCGCCGGAGCCACTGCGAAGTGGATTCCGGCGTTCGCCGGAGAACGGCCATCGGGCGTCCGGCGTGCAGCCCGGCACTCTGCCAGCGATGGAGAAACCCAACCGCCCCGGGTACGCTCCCTGTCTCCCTCCAGCTCCCGTTCCCTGCATGGACAACCTCCGCATCTCCCTGGTCCAGGGCGACACGCTCTGGCACGACCCCGCCGCCAACCGCGAGTACTACGGCGGACTGATCGCTCCGCTGCGCGGCATCACCGATGTCGTGCTGCTGCCGGAAACCTTTACCAGCGGCTTCTCCAACGACGCCCTGGAGCAGGCCGAGACCATGGACGGCGCCACCGTCGCCTGGGTGCGCGAGCAGGCGGCGCAGCTTGGCGCCGCGGTCTGCGGCAGCGTGCAGCTGCGCGTCGGCGACGATGTCTTCAACCGCATGCTGTGGGCCACACCCGACGGCGCGCTGGCGCACTACGACAAGCGCCACCTGTTCCGCTACGCGCGCGAGCACGAGCGCTACGCCGCGGGTCATCGCCGCCTGACCGTGGAGTGGAAGGGCTGGCGCATCTGCCCGCTGGTCTGCTACGACCTGCGCTTTCCGGTGTTCTCGCGCAACCGATACAGCGTCGAGCGGCCCGATCGACTCGACTACGACCTGCTGATCTACGTGGCCAACTGGCCCTCGCCGCGTGCCTACGCCTGGAAGACCCTGCTGCGCGCCCGTGCCATCGAGAACCTGTGCTACGTCGCCGGCCTCAACCGCGTCGGCAGCGACGGCAACGGCCTGGACTATTCCGGCGACAGCGCCGTGATCGACTTCCTCGGCCAGCCGTTGAGCGAATGTACCGACCAGGAAGTGGTGGCCACCACGACCCTGCAGGCGCAGGAGCTGGCCGCGCACCGCGCGCGGTTCCCGGCGATGCTCGATGGCGACGGGTTCGCGCTGGAGGGCCTGCCGTCAGCCTGAGGTGTCGCGGCCGCGGCTGAAATAGATCCGGCTTGCCATCCATCGCAACATCGGCGTGCGCAGCAGCAGGTCGAAGGGCCAGTCCATCTGCAGGCGGTCGAAGGCGGTGCGCAGCAGGCGTTTGGTGCGGAAGCGCGGGGCGGCGCGTTCGGCTTCGCGTTCGGGCGATGGGCCGTCGTGCAGGAGGTGGGCGGCGATGGCGCGGCCGACGGCGTCGCCGTGCTTCCAGGCCGAGTGGATGCCGCCGGCGGTGACCGGGGAGACGATGCCGGCGGCGTCGCCGGTGAGGATCACGCCGGGTGCGGCGAGGGGCAAGACCGGGCCGCCGCAGGGGATCAGGCCGGCGCGGGTCGCGTCGGGGCGGCGCGCGTCGAGGCCGAGCAGCGGCGCGACGCGCTGGAACAGGCCGTCGATGTCGGGCACTCCGGTGCGGTCGGGGCGGTGGCGGAAGGCGAGGCCGAACTGCACGCCGGTCGGGTTCTGCGTGGCCCAGCCGATGTAGCCGGGCGCGAGGCGGCGGGTGATGAAGCAGTGCAGGGCGTCGGGTTCGCGCAGCTGCGCGCCGTGGAACTCGTGTTCGACGCCGTAGAGGAATTCGCGGGTGCGTCCAAGTCCGATGCGCATGGCGACCCGCGACTTGGCGCCGTCGGCGCCGACCAGGAAGCGGGTCGTTCCCAGCCCGTGCACGCGCCAGCTTTCGCCGACACGCTCGGCGTCGGTGAACGACTGCATCAGGCGCAGGTCCACGCCTTGCCCGATCAGCTGCGCCGCGAGCCAGCGCATGAGTTCCGGCGTGTCGGTGGTCAGGAAGTAGTCGCCGGCCGATCGCAGCGCGATGCTGCGCAAATCCGGCGAATACAGCCGCACGCCGGGCACGCGATGGACGAGTTGCGACGGAATCCGCGACAGCAGGCCGGTCTGCGCGGCCTCGCACACGATGATCCCGGTGGTGTGCAGCTTGATGCCGGGGTCGCGCTTGCGTTCGAGCACGCAGACCCGCAGCCCGGCTTCGCGCGCCGCCAGCGCGCAGGCCACCCCGGCGAAACTGGCGCCGACGATCACCAGATCCCACTGGCTGCCGCCACCATCGTTCATTCCACTGCGCTCCGGGCCACGATGCCTGGACGGATCATCGGCGGGCGGCTTGTGCTGTCGATGGCAGGGCGGTGAAGTGACGGTGAAGCGGTCGATCCGCAGCGTCTGGGCGCCGTTCCTTCCCCTGCTTGCGGGGGAAGTCCCCGCGCAGCGGCGGAGGGGGCGACGCTGCCACTTGTCCCCGATCCGAGCTTCCCCGCCTGCGTGGTGAGGTGGGGACGGATGGTGCCGGAGCGACGGGGAGCGGGCTACTGGCCGCGATTGCCGCGCGGGCCGCGGTTTCCGCCGGAACGCGGGCCGCGCGGGCCACCGGGCCGGTTGCCCGCCGGCTTCGGGCCACGCGGGCGGCCGTAGGGATGGTGGCCCGGTGAAGCGTGGTCGGAGGGGAACATCGGCGCGCTGTCAGGGTGGCCGTAGGGGCGGGGCGCCTGGCCGCGGCTCTGTCCCTGCTGTCCCCCGGCGCCCTGCCTGCCGCCGGAGCCTGGCTTTCCGCGACCGCCGCCGGGCTTGCGCGGCCCGCGGCCGTCGGCGTTGCGGTGGCCGCTGGGGCCAGTCTCGACGCCGTCGGGGACATACCAGGTGCGGAACGCGGCCGGATTGCCGTCGGGCAGGGGCTTGGGACCCTTGTGCTTGCGCTGCTTGAACGGCTTCTGCGACTGGTTCGCCGCCTGCTCGCCGCTCACGGTCAGTCCGCCGGACGGCTTGCGGTTGCCGCGGCGGCCGCGATCCTCGCGGACGTGGTCGAAGCGGCGCAGTTCGCGGCCCTCGTCGGCGGTGTTGTGGCCGTTGACGTAGGCTTTGCCGCGCGACTCGCCAGAGACCTGCACGGTGGCCTTCGCGGCCCGGCGCTGGCCGATCACCGGCAGCAGGGTCAGGGCCGGCGGCGGGCCTTCCTCCAGGCCCAGCTCGCGGCGCAGGGTTTCGACCTGCGCGGCCGGAAGCTCCTGCGACTGTCCGCGCAGCAGCGGCTGCGGCAGGCCGACCTTGCCGTAGCGCACGCGCTTGAGGCGGCTGACCTGGCAGCCCTGCGATTCCCACAGGCGGCGGACTTCGCGGTTGCGGCCTTCCTTGAGCAGCACGCGGAACCAGTCGTGCGAGTCGGTGCCGCCGATGCGTTCGATCTCGTCGAACCTCGCCGGGCCGTCGTCCAGCGCAACGCCGCGGCGCAGGCGGTCGACGAGCTTGTCCGATACCGTCTCCTCGCCCTCGGGCGCGCGCACGCGGACCACGTACTCGCGCTCGACCTCGTGCGAGGGATGCATCATCGCGTTGGCCAGCTCGCCGTCGGTGGTCAGCAGCAGCAGGCCGGTGGTGTTGAGGTCGAGGCGCCCGATCGCGATCCAGCGCGCGCCCTTCAGCGCCGGCAGCGCTTCGAAGATCGTCGGGCGGCCCTCGGGATCCTCGCGCGTGGTGACCTCGCCTTCGGGCTTGTTGTACATCAGCACGCGCGCCGGTTCGGTCAGCGCGCTGGCGACGAAGCTCTTGCCGTCGATGTCGATGCGGTCGCCGCCGCGGACCGACATGCCGGTCTGCGCGGTCTCGCCGTTGACCTTGACCAGGCCGTCGGCGATGCGCTGTTCGAGCGCACGGCGCGAGCCGAGCCCGGCCTGCGCCAGGACCTTGTGCAGGCGCTCTTCGAGGCGCGGGGTCTCGGTGGTCTTTTCCTCGCCGCGCTTGAGGGACAGCTTGCGGCTGGGGGTATGGTGTTGCTCAGTCATGTCTTGCTCCGGTGCCATTGCCGTCTTCGGCCAGGGCAGGTGTGTCGTGTTCGGAAGTGTGCGCGGCGTCGGTGTCGTCGCCGGCCGGGGTGTCTGCGGAGGGGGAGTCGGCTGCGCCGGAATCGCTGTCGGCGGTTGCCGGCCCGGGCGTTCCGACGTCGTCGTCGCCTTCAGCGGAGCCGGCATCGGCATCGGCAGTGGCGATGTCGCCGACGGCGCGCGCGTCGCCGTCGAATTCGAGCTGCGGGTCCAGTTCGCCGAAGTCCTTGAGCTCCGACAGCGGCGGCAGTTCGTCCAGGCGCTTGAGCCCGAAGTAGTCGAGGAAGGTGCGGGTGGTGCCGAGCAGTTCGGGGCGGCCGGGCATGTCGCGGTGGCCGACGACGCGGATCCACTCGCGCTCTTCCAGCGCCTTGATGATGTTGCTGCTGGTGGCCACGCCGCGCACCTGCTCGATCTCGCCGCGGGTGATCGGCTGGCGGTAGGCGATCAGCGCCAGGGTTTCCAGGGTGGCGCGGGTGTATTTCGTCTGGCGCTCGGTCCACAGCCGCGCCACCCAGGGATGCACGTCGGCCTTCACCTGGTAGCGCCAGCCGGAGGCGACTTCGACCAGTTCCACGCCGCGATCGACGCACTGCGCCTGCAGGTCCGACAGCGCGCGCTGCACGCTGCCTTCGGGGGCCGGTTCGTCCAGCGGGAACAGCGCGTTGAGCTGCACCACGGTGAGCGGCTGGCTGGCCGCGAGCAGGGCGGCCTCGACGATGCGGTTGATCAGGGTCTGTTCCATTCTTCGAGAGCTGTCTGTCGGTTTGCGCCCGGCGGCGGCACGGGCCCGGTCCCGGCCCGCGCGCGGCCGGTGTGTTTCAGGTGGCGGCGTCGTTGGCCGCGTCGTCGTCGAACTCGCTGGTCAGCTCCAGCGGCTCGCCGGCCCGCGCGGTGGCGAGCGACTTGACGTAGATCGGCGCCAGCGGCGCTTCCTGCACCACGTCGAGCAGGCGCTCCTTGGCCAGCTCCAGGATCGAGAGGAAGCTCACAACGATCCCGAGCCTGCCCTCGGCCGGATCGAACAGCGCCTCGAAGCGGTGGAAGGCGCCGTCGGCCAGCCGCTCCAGCACTTCGCCCATGCGCTGGCGCACGCTCAGCGCGTCGCGGCGGATCGCGTGGCTGGTCAGCAGTTCGGCGCGCTTGAGCACATCGTGCAGGGCCAGCAGCATCTCGCGCAGCTCCACCGGCGGCGGCAGTCGGACCGAGGCGCGGTCGGGCACGAAGGCCGAGGCGGGGCTGGTGTCGCGGTCCTGGCGGGGCAGGGTGTCCAGGTCCTCGGCGGCCTGCTTGAAGCGCTCGTATTCCTGCAGCCGGCGGACCAGGTCGGCGCGGGGGTCGTCCTCCTCGCCGTCCTCGCGCGGCGGCCGCGGCAGCAGCATGCGCGATTTGATCTCGGCCAGGATCGCGGCCATGACCAGGTACTCGGCGGCCAGCTCGAAGCGCAGTTCCTGCATCACCTCGATGTACTCGACGTACTGGCGGGTGATCTCCGCGACCGGGATGTCGAGGATGTCCAGGTTCTGGCGCCGGATCAGGTACAGCAGCAGGTCGAGCGGACCCTCGAACGCCTCGAGGATGACTTCCAGCGCGTCCGGCGGGATGTAGAGGTCCTGCGGGATCTGCAGCAGCGGCTGGCCGTGCACCACCGCCAACGGCATTTCCTGCTGTTGCGGATGCGGGGCCGCGGTCTTGCTGGCTGCCGTGTGGGCGGGCTGCGGGCCGGTTTGGGTCACATGCGGCCCCTCCGGGCCAGTTCGATGGAGCTTCGCGGCATGGGCGTGCCGCGGCAGGTGTCACGGGAACGCGCATGGAGGGCGCGATGCCGCCGTCGTCCGCCGGTGCGGACCGGTGTGCTGTGTATCCGGGCGCGTGCCTCCCACGCAAGCGACCCTCGCCACTCCGGGAACCGGGCTTTGCCGCGGCCCCCGCTTGCGTCCATTCCGGGGGGCGGCCGGTTGCCGCTGCCCGTCGGTGCGCTGGAACTGCAAACCCCGGAATCCCCGCCAGCAGCCGGAAGCTGCGCCCGATGCGGCGCAAGGTCACGGCTGGTAAGGATCGTCTGTGCGGCCGCTTCCATCGGGCCGTCGGGCGCGCTGGAAACCCGAACCTCTGGAAAGGCGGCCCGAATTGCTGCCCCGGGACTGGCGACTAGAGTAAGCGCTCGCCCGGCGGCGTGTCCAGCGGGCCGATGAACGCCGACTACAATGCCGCCGGACTCATTGCGGAGACGGGCGCATGTGGTACCTCATCCTCGGCCACGACCGGGAAGGTTCGCTGGAGCGGCGGGTGGCCTCGCGTGGCGCCCACCTGGCGCGACTGGGCACGCTGCGCGACGCGGGGCGGCTGCTGCTGGCGGGCCCGTGTGCGGCGCTGGACGCGGAGGATCCGGGCCCGGCGGGCTACAGCGGCAGCCTGATCGTGGCCGAGTTCGATTCGCTGGCCGCGGCGCGGGCCTGGGCCGAGGCCGATCCGTATGTCGAGGCGGGCGTCTACGAACGGGTGGATGTGCGGCCCTTCAGGGCGGTCCTGCCCTGATCCCTCGGCGGCCCCGGCTGTCCAGGCCGTGCCTGGCCGGCTCGCTTTTGCGCCGCGACGTGTTGCCGGGCCCGGGTCCCCGGCGACGCCCCGGATCGGGTGACATCTGCATCTGAAAACGATTACATTGCCGGGAAACATCATCCGGCAACCGCCCGCCGCCGCCAGGGCCCCGGACGGGTGCCGCGGCCCGGCCCGCTCGCTGTCCGCGCCGTAGAGACCACAGGAGCGGCACATGCCGGCCCCGCCGAAGTTCCCAGAAGGAGACGACATGCCAGGCCCGATCCCGACCGGGCTGCTGCTGGCCGCGCTTGCCGCGGGCCCTGCCGCCGCCGACACGGCGTCTCCCGCCGTCGCCTACACCTCCGCCGGCGACCGTGCCGCCGAGCGTGCCTTCGTCGATGCCCTGCTGGCGAAAATGACCCTGGAGGAAAAGCTGGGCCAGCTGAACCAGCCGCGCGGGCTGGGCAGCGACACCGGGCCGGCGGCGATGGCGGCGAGCGAGTCGCAGATCGCCAGCGGCGCGATCGGCTCGATCCTCGGCTCGCACGGCGCCGAGCTCACCTGCCGCCTGCAGCGGGTGGCGGTGGAGCAGAGCCGGCTCGGCATCCCGATGCTGTTCGCCTCGGACGTGATCCACGGCCACCGTACGGTGTTCCCGGTGCCGCTGGCGGAATCGGCCAGCTTCGATCCGGAGGAGGTGCGCATCGCCGCCCGCCACGCCGCGGTCGAGGCCAGCGCGCACGGCATCCACTGGACCTATGCGCCGATGGTCGACATTTCCCGCGATCCGCGCTGGGGGCGGGTGGTGGAAGGCGCGGGCGAGGATCCTTACCTGGGCTCGGTGCTCGCGGCGGCGCGGGTGCGCGGCTTCCAGGGCGATGACCTGGCCGCAGCCGACACCATCCTGGCCACGCCCAAGCACTACCTGGGCTACGGCGCCGCCGAGGGCGGGCGCGACTACGACGTCGCCGATTTCTCCGCGCGCACCCTGCGCGAGGTCTACCTGCCGCCGTTCAAGGCCGCGGTCGACGCCGGCGCGGAGTCGATCATGGCCTCGTTCAACGAGATCGCGGGCGTGCCCATGCACGCGCACCGGGAACTGATCGAAGGCGTGCTGCGCGAGGCGTGGAAGTGGGACGGCCTGCTGGTCAGCGACTACACCGGCATCATGGAGCTGATCGCCCACGGCGTGACCGCAGACCGCGAGCACGCCGGGCGACTGGGTCTGGCCGCCGGCGTGGATATCGACATGGTCAGCGAGATCTACCTCAGGGATCTGCCCGCCGCGGTGCGCGAGGGGCGCGTGCCGATGGCGCAGGTCGACGCCTCGGTGCGGCGGGTGCTCAACGCCAAGTTCCGCCTCGGGCTGTTCGAGGATCCCTACCGCTACTGCAGCGATCCGGACCGCCAGGCGGCGTTCACGCTCACCGCCGAACAGCGCGCCGCGGCGCGGCGGATGGCGCAGAAATCGTTCGTGCTGCTGGAGAACGACCGCGACACCCTGCCGCTGCCGAAGTCGCTGCGCACGCTGGCGGTGATCGGCCCGCTGTCCGACCACCGCCGCGCGATGCTCGGCAACTGGGCGGTTGCCGGGCGCGAGGAGGATGCGGTGACCCCGCTCGAAGGGCTGCGCGCGGCGCTGGGCGAGGGCACCCGGCTGATCGTGGCCAGGGGCGCGGACATCGAGGGCACGGACGCCTCGGGCATCGCCGGGGCGGTGCGCGCGGCCGAGCAGGCCGATGCGGTGGTGATGTTCCTCGGCGAGCATCCGGACATGAGTGCCGAAGCGCACAACCGGACCTCGCTCGATCTGCCCGGCGTGCAGGAGCAGCTGGCGCTCGCCGTCGCTGCGACGGGCAAGCCGGTGGTTGCGGTGCTGCTCAACGGCCGGCCGCTGTCGATCGGCGCGCTGCAGGGCAGGGTGCCGGCGATCCTGGAGGCCTGGTTCCCCGGGATCGAGGGCGGGCACGCCATCGCCGACGTGCTGCTGGGCGACGTGGCGCCCTCGGGCAAGCTGCCGATGACCTTCCCGCGCAACGTCGGCCAGGTGCCGATCTACTACGCGCACAAGAACACCGGCCGTCCGCCGCGCGAGGAGGAGAAGTACTCGAGCAAGTACATCGACGTGCACTGGACGCCGCTGTACCCGTTCGGCCACGGCCTGAGCTACACCACGTTCGGATACGACCAGCTGCAGGTGGAGCACGCGCGGTTGCCGGCGGATTCCCCGCGGCAGCGGGTGAGCGTGCGCGTGACCAACACCGGCAGGCGCGAGGGCACCGAGGTGGTGCAGCTGTACCTGCGCGACGATGTCGCCAGCGTCACCCGGCCGGTACGGCGGCTGCGCGGGTTCGAGCGCGTGACCCTGCGCCCGGGCGAGTCGAAGACTGTGACCTTCATGCTGGGCTTCGACGACCTGTCGCTGCTCGACGCGGCGATGCGTCCGGTGATCGAGCCCGGCGGCTTCACGGTCTTCGTCGGAGGCAGTTCGACGGCCACGCTGGAAACCCGCTTCGAGGTGACGGCGCAGTGACGCCTCTCCCCGGGATCGGCGCGCTGTGCTGGCTGCTGGTCCCGGGTGCGGCACCGCACTTGCCGGGAATGGCGCGGCTGCGGGCAGCCGCCCGGCAGCCTGCTCGGCGACGGATGGAGCAACGCCGGCGGTGTCCACCGCCGCCGGGGGCGGAGTGGCCGGAACGGGTGGGAGCGGCGTGTAACGACTTGTTTACATACCGTGTTGAAAACGGTTACAGTCGGGCCGGGTTGGCCATCCTGGAGGGAGGATGAGCGTAACGATCAAGGACGTGGCGCGTCGCGCCAACGTCTCGGTGGCGACGGTATCGCGTGCGCTCAACGGCCACCAGAACGTGGCCGACGCCGTGCGCAGCCGGGTCCTGACTGCGGCCAACGAGCTCAACTACAGCCCGCACCACGCCGCGCGCAGCCTCAGCAGCCGCCGCACCCACACCATCGGCGTGGTCCTGCCCGACCTGTACGGGGAGTTCTTCTCCGAGCTGATCCGCGGCATCGACCAGGTCGCGCGCGAGCACGGCCTGCACCTGCTGGTGTCGAGCTACCACGGCCATCCGCAGGAGCAGGGCGCGGCCCTGCGCGCCATGCGCGGGCGCGTCGACGGGCTGCTGCTGATGTCCCCCTTCGCCGGCAACGGCGGCTTCATCGAGGCCAACCTGGCGCCGTCGATGCCGGTGGTGCTGATGAATACCGCGCCCGGCGACAGCGCGCGCCCGGCGCTGCGCGTGGACGGTTATGGCGGCGCGCGGGCGATGGTGGAGCACCTGGCCGGGGCCGGCCACCGCGCGATCGCCTTCATTGCCGGGCCGGAGGGCAACTTCGACGCCTTCGAGCGCCTGCGCGGCTATCGCGACGCCATGGCTGCCCTGCTGCCGGGCGTTGCGCCGCGGGTGGCGCCGGGCGCGTTCGACGAGGCCTCGGGCCATCGTGCCGGCATCAGTCTGCTCGAGGGTGGGCGCCCGGACGCGATCTTCGCCGCCAACGACATGATGGCGCTGGGCTGCCTGTCGGCGCTGGTGCAGGCCGGCGTGCGGGTGCCGGAGGACATCGCGCTGGCGGGATTCGACGACGTTCCACTTGCACGCTACGTACACCCGGCACTCACCACGATGCGCGTGGACATCGCCGAGCTGGGGGCGAGTGCGGCGCGGATGCTGCTGGACATGGATGCCGGCGGGGAATCGCCGCCCGCCCCGACCCTGCTCGCGCCCCAGCTGGTGGTGCGCGGGTCCACGGCCCCGCGACGGGCTGGACCGGGAGGTGGCCAGGGGTGACCGGCGGTGCCGGCGCCGGTGAGGCAAAAAAATTTGCGGGGCCTTGTAACCGTTTTCAATCATTCGACCGCTTCGGGAGTGAGTCATGAACCGCAAGATCCAAGCAAGCCGCAGGCTCGACCGCAGTCTGCTGTGCACCGCGCTGGCAGGATGCCTGCTGTTGTCGGTGCCCGCCGTCCAAGCGCAGTCCACCTCGGCTACCGTCCAGGGCCGGGTGATGCTGGATTCTTCGCCGGCCGGCGACGCCCGCGTCAGCATCACCAACGTGGCCACGGGGCTGAGCCGCAGCGCCACGTCGGCCGCTTCGGGCAGCTACGTGATCGGCGGCCTGCCGCCTGGCACCTACCGCATCGACGTGACCGCGAACGGCCGGACCAGCTCGCAGACCGTCACCCTGGCCGTGGGCCAGACCGCGACCCTCGACCTCGGAGTCGGTGGTGTTGCCGAAACCGCGGACCCGGGCGCGGCCACCGATCTGGACCGGGTGCGCGTCACCGCGCCGCTGATGGTGGAGACCAGGACCTCGGAAGTGGCGACCTACGTCAGCCAGCAGCAGATCGAACTGCTGCCGCAGAACTCGCGCAACTTCCTCGCCTTCGCCGACACCGTTCCGGGCATGCAGTTCGTCACCTCGGGCAACGGCAACGAGACCCAGCTGCGCAGCGGCGCCCAGGGCGCCAGCCAGATCAACGTGTTCATCGACGGCGTCGGCCAGAAGAACTACGTCACTCCCGGCGGCATCACCGGCCAGGACGACAGCCGCGGCAACCCGTTCCCGCAGCTGGCGATCGGCGAGTACAAGGTCATCACCTCCAACTACAAGGCCGAGTACGACCAGATCAGCTCGGCGGCCGTCACCGCGGTCACCCGATCGGGCACCAACGATTTCAGCGGCAGCTTCTTCTGGGACCGTTACAGCGATGAATGGCGCAAGGGCACGCCGATCGAGGACCTCGCCGGCGCCAAGAGCCCGGAGCGCACCGAGCAGTACGGCTTTTCCTTCGGCGGCCCGATCATCCGCGACCGGCTGCATTTCTTCGTCACCTACGAGGCCAAGGATTTCGTCGTCCCGGAGACCATCCTTCCGCCGAACGCCGCCAGCCACGTGGTCCTGCCGCCGCAGATCACCTCGCAGTACGGCCTGACCAGCCGCCCGTTCAACCAGGACGTCTACTTCGGCAAGCTGAGCTGGCAGGCGAGCGATGCGCACCTGGTCGAATTCTCGGCGCGCATCCGCGACGAGACCGGCATCCTCGACGTCGGCGGGGTCAATGCCCCGACCGCCGCCACCGCGCTGGTGAACGACGAGAAGCGCTACGACCTGCGCTCGGTCTATTCGGCCGACACCTGGATGAACGACGCCCATGTCACCTGGGAGGAGTCGGCCTACAACCCCAGCCCGCTGGTCAACGCGGCGATCGCGCGCTACACGGTGCGCAACCAGGCCAACAACGGCGACGTCACGGTGCTCACCACCGGCGGCGGCCCGAATTTCCAGGACAAGGGCCAGACCGGGTGGAGCATCCAGGACGACTTCACCTTCTACGGCTGGGAGGGCCACACGATCAAGGCGGGCGTCAAGTACAAGGACATCGACCTCAACGCCTTCCAGCAGTTCCCGCCCAACCCGCGCTACATCTTCGACGTGGGCGAGAGCATGACCCAGCCCTACCGCATCGAATACACCACCGCGCGCGTGGGCCGCACGCCGTTCGTGGAGTCGGGCAACAAGCAGTTCGGCATCTACATCCAGGACGACTGGCAGGCCACCGAGCGGCTGACGCTGAACCTGGGCCTCCGCTGGGACTACGAGGACATGTCGGCCTACACCGACTACGTGCTCGATCCGGCCATCGTCAGCGCGCTGCGCGGCTGGAGCAACATCCAGAACACCGACTACGACGTCGAGGACTACATCAGCAACGGCAGCAACCGCAAGTCTGACAAGGACAACTTCGCGCCGCGGCTGGGCTTCTCCTTCGATCTGGCCGGCGACCAGCGGCACGTGATCTTCGGCGGCGCGGGCCGCTCCTACGACCGCAACCTGTTCGACTACATGGCGCGCGAGTACTACGGCGGCGCGTTCACCACCTACACCATCAACTTTCCGACCGCGCTGCACACCTGCGGCGGCAGCAACTGCATCCCGTTCAATCCGGCGCTGATGACGGAAGCGGGGCTGGCCGCCTATGCCGCGGCCAATCCGACCGCGGGCGGCGAGGTCAACCTGCTGGTCAACGACCTCGAAACGCCCTACGCCGACCAGTTCAGCCTGGGCATGCGCAACATCGTTGCGGTGGCCGGCCACGACTGGAACACGGCGGTGACGCTGTCGCACATCCGCGGCTATGACGGCATCTACTTCCGCCTCGGCAACCGCTATCCGGGCGGCAGCTTCCGTGATCCGGCGTTCCCCGGCGCCACCTGGGGCCGGCAGCCCTGGGGGCAGGCGATCCCGGGCTACGGCAGCCTGATCCTGGGCCAGAACGGGGTCGAAACCAGGCTCAACTCGCTGCTGGTGTCGATCGACAAGCCGTACACGGCAATGTCCCCCTGGGGCGTGACCCTCGCCTACACCTACAGCGACGCGACCGAGACGCGCACCAATTCGTCGACGGGCGAAACCTATGTCTTCGACTATCCGGACATCGGCGACACGTTCTACATGTCCACGGGCGTGCCCAGGCACCGGCTGGTGATGACCGGCATCGTCGGCCTGCCCTGGGACATCACGGTCTCGAGCAAGCTGATCCTGTCCACGCCGATCCCGCGCAATGCCACCAACTGCTACGACGCGGCCAGCAACGACCACTGCTTCTTCGATCCCTACGAGCTCGACACCACGCTCGGGTTCAAGCAGTTCGACGTGGCCCTGCAGAAGGTGTGGAACACGGGGACAGACCTGAAACTGAAGGTGCGCGCGGACCTGATCAATGCCTTCAACTGGCGAAACTGGACCAATTACGACGACTGGCGCGGTGCCCCCGGCGTCGCCAATCCGAATTTCGGGCAGCGCAACGGCATCAATGTCCTGTGGCCAACCCGGACCTTCAAGCTCTCCTTCGGCCTCGACTGGTGAGTCTCCCCGCTGGCCGGCCACTCCGGTGGCCGGCCTCTTTTTCGGTTCTTCTCTCAAGTGCGAGGGCTGCTTTCACTTTCGGCGTCGGAAGGACGCCGCGCCCTGTCGGCCGGGAATCGCTCTTCGCTCGGTCAGCCCCGCTCCGCGGTCCAGCCCGGCGCAGCGCGCCGGGCGTTCGCACGGACGCGCGGCATGCCGCGCAAGCGGTCCGTACTCACCCATGGGCTGACTCGCGCGCAAAACATCCATGTTTTGCTTGGCCGCGATCCCCGGCCGCCAGGACGCGGCTCGTTGCTGCGTCTGCTTCGGTGCTTCGGGAGCAAGTGCTTCGCTGCCTAAACGAAGTGGAGTCGTCAACGGATTGATGGGGCGTCCCGGGCCGGGGAATTGCGGAGAGCAGCGCATGGATGCGCTGCGGCGGCGAGTCAGCCATGGATGGCTGACCGAGCCGGGGAGCAATCCCCGGCCCGGGGCGACCCGCTGTCCGCAAGCCCCGATCCAGCTCTGCTCTTCCGATTCCCCCTCACTTGGGAGAAGAACTTCTTTTTTGCCGGCACGCGCCGGCAGCACCTGCAGACCGAAGAGACAGGAACAATGTCCGTACGCCCCCCCGGAACCACGCTGCACACCCTTGCGCTGCTGGTGTTCGCGATCGCCCTGGCCGGCTGCCGGCCGCAGGCGCCACAGCCCGAGATCGCCCCGCCCGAACCCGGCCCCATCGAACAGGTCGTGGTGGCCGACGGCGAAGCTGCGCCCGCCGTCAGCGACAGGCCCGAACTGCCGCCGCTGTTCGCCGACATCGAACGGCGCACCTTCCAGTTCTTCTGGGATACCACCAATGCCACGAACGGGCTGACCCCGGACCGCTATCCGTCGCGCCCGTTCGCCAGCATCGCCGCGGTCGGCTTCGCCCTGACCGCGTATCCCATCGGCATCGAGAACGGCTGGGTGAGCCGGACCCAGGCGGTTGACCGCACCCTGACCACGCTCAGGTTCCTGAAGGATGCGCCGATGGGGCCGCAGGCCGAGGGCAGGGCGGGCTACAAGGGGTTCTTCTACCACTTCATCGATATCCAGGACGGCACCCGCTACAACAAGTGGGTGGAGCTGTCGAGCGTCGACACCGGCCTGCTGATGATGGGCGTGCTGATGGCGCAGTCCTACTACGACGGCGACGATCTGCGCGAGGTCGAGATCCGCGAGGTCGCCGACCAGCTCTACCGCGCCGTGCAGTGGCCCTGGCTGCAGCAGCGCAAGCCGCTGATCTCGATGGGCTGGTATCCCGACCGCGGCTTCATCGAGCACGACTGGAACGGCTACGACGAGGCGATGCTGGTCTACATCCTGGCGCTGGGCTCGCCGACGCATGCGGTGGAGCCGGAGGCATGGGAGGCCTGGACCCGCAGCTACGTCAACGAATGGGGCGTGTTCCAGGGCCAGGAATACCTGAGCTTCGCGCCGCACTTCGGCCACCAGTACACCCAGACCTGGGTCGACTTCCGCGGCATCCGCGACGCCTGGATGCGCGACCGCGGCCTGGACTACTTCGAGAACAGCCGGCGCGCGACCTATGCCCAGCGCGCCTACGCGATCGAGAACCCGATGCAGTGGAAGGACTACGGCGAGAACGTCTGGGGACTGACCGCGAGCGACGGGCCGCAGAACACCACCCAGGAGTACCGCGGCGAGCAGCGGCGCTTCCGCCAGTACAGCGCGCGCGGCGCCGGGCTGACCAACGCCTTCGACGACGGCACCATCGCGCCGACCGCGGCGGTGGCCTCGATCGCGTTCGCGCCCGAGATCGTCATCCCCGCCACCGAGGAGATGCACCGCCGCTACGGCGACTACCTGTATTCGAGCTACGGTTTCCTGGACGCGTTCAACCCCAGCTTCGAATACGACATCCCGCTGCGCACCGGCCGCATCGTGCCGGGCAAGGGCTGGGTGGCCAGCGACTACATCGCCATCGACCAGGGGCCGATCCTGGCGATGATCGCCAACTACCGCAGCGAGTTCGTCTGGAACGTGATGAAGCGCAATCCCTATATCCGCACCGGACTGGAGCGCGCCGGATTCACCGGCGGCTGGCTGGCGCCGCCGGACGGCCCGCAGACCTCGGGTGAGCCCGATCCGAAGGCCGCGGCCGCCGACGACATCGGCCAGGCGCAGCAGCGCATGCCGGATCCGCCCGCACCGCCGGCCGGGTCGGGGTCGCAGGAGCCGCCGCGCTAGCGCCGGCCGGCGGCGACAGGCCCTAGACTGCCGCGGATGAAGCGCATCCCCGTTCCGCTGCTGGCCATCGTGCTGCCGCTGCTGCTGGCGGCCTGCGGCAGCGACGACGGCACCACCACCATCGGCTTCTGGGCGATGGGCAAGGAGGCGGAGGTCGTCGCCGAGCTGGTGCGCGACTTCGAGCGCGAGCACCCGGGCATCCGCGTCGACCTGCAGGCGGTGCCGATGACCGCCGCGCACGAGAAGCTGCTGACCGCGTACGCCGCCGACGGACTGCCGGACATCTGCCAGCTCGGCAACACCTGGATCCCGGAGTTCGCCACGCTCGGTGCGCTGGAGCCCCTGCAGGCGCGGGTCGACGCCTCGGCGGTGGTCGACCAGGACGACTACTTCGCCGGCATCTGGGACACCAGCGTCGTCGACGGCGAACTGCTGGGCGTGCCCTGGTACGTCGACACGCGGCTGCTGTTCTACCGCAGCGACATCCTCGCGCAGGCGGGATTCGACCGGCCGCCGGAGACCTGGGCTGAATGGGAAGCGGCGATGGCGGCGATCAAGCGCAACGTCGGCCCGGACCGCTACGCGATCCTGCTGCCGGTCAACGAGTTCGAACAGCAGCTGTCGCTGGCGCTGCAGTTCGACGATCCGCTGCTGCGCGACCGCGACCGCTACGGCAACTTCCGCAGCCCCGGCTTCCGGCGGGCGCTGGCGTTCTACGCCGGGATGTTCGAGCAGGGCTGGGCGCCGAAGATGTCCGAGACCGAGATCTCCAACGTCTGGGACGAGTTCTTCAACGGCTACTACGCCTTCTACCTGTCGGGGCCGTGGAATATCCGCGAGTTCCGGCGCAGGCAGCCGGCCGCGCTCGCCGATGCCTGGTCGACGATGCCGCTGCCTGGCCCGGACGGCCCCGGTGCCGGGATTGCGGGTGGTGCCAGTCTTGTGGTGTTCCGCCAGTCGCGGCACAAGGACGAGGCCTGGCAGCTGATCGAATACCTCTCGCGGCCGGACGTGCAGGAGCGCTTCCACGCGCTGATCGGCAACCTGCCGCCGCGGCGCAGCACATGGGAGCGACCGGGGCTGCGGCAGGACACGCTGGCGGTGGCCTTCCGCGACCAGCTCGAACGGGTGAAGCCGGTGCCCAAGGTGCTGGAATGGGAGCGTATCGTGCAGGAGATGCGGCTGGCCACCGAGCGGGTGGTGCGCGGCGGAGTGGCGCAGGATCGCGCGGTCGCGGAGCTGGACGCGCGGGTGGATGCGATCCTGGAGAAGCGACGCTGGGTCATGGATCGGGAGGCGGGCGAATGAGTCTGCCGATGGCCTGGAGTGCAGGCCCGTCCCCAAGCCCCGGTGTCTCGGGGTGGGGAGTCCTCCATGCGCGCTAGCCTCGTCGGCTGGATCTTCGCTGCGCCGGCGCTGGTGGTGCTGCTGGTGTTCTTCGGCCTGCCGGTTCTGGCCGCGCTGGCGCTGAGCCTGACCGATTTCGACCTCTATGCGCTCGCCGATCGCGAGCACCTGCGCTTCGTCGCCTTCGACAACTACCTGGAGCTGCTGCGCACGCCGCTGTTCTGGAAGGCGCTGGGCAATACCAGCTATTTCGTCGTGGTCGGGGTGCCGCTGTCGATCGCGCTGTCGCTGGCGGCGGCGCTGCTGCTGCACGCGAAGGTGGCGCGCTTCAAGCCGCTGTTCCGCACCGCGCTGTTCGCGCCGGTGGTGACCACCCTGGTGGCGGTGGCGGTGATCTGGCGCTACCTGTTCCACACCAGCTACGGCCTGGTGAACTGGGCGCTGGGCCATGTCGGCATCGGCCCGGTCGACTGGCTGGGCGATCCGCGCTGGGCGATGCCGACGATCATGCTGTTCGCGGCCTGGAAGAACTTCGGCTACAACATGGTGATCCTGCTGGCCGGGCTGCAGTCGATCCCGCAGGACCTGTACGAGGCCGCGCGCATCGACGGCGCCTCGCGCTGGCAGCAGTTCCTGCACGTGACCCTGCCGATGCTCGGCCCGGTGCTGCTGGTGGTGGGCGTGATCACCATCTCCGGCTACTTCCAGATGTTCGCCGAACCCTATGTGATGACCCGCGGCGATCCGCTGCAGAGCACGGTCAGCGTGCTGTACTACATGTTCGAGGAAGGCTTCAAATGGTGGAACCTCGGCCGCGCCTCGGCAGTCGCGTTCCTGCTGTTCGTGATCATCCTGGCGGTGACGGCGGCGCTGCTGCGCTTCGGCCGCAGGCGGGCGCTGGTATGAGCGGCGCGAGCGAGCGCGAAGTCGGCGCCACCCGCGCCCACGCCTGGCTGGTGAACGGCGCGCTGCTGCTGCTCGCCCTCGTGAGCCTGGCGCCGCTGCTGTGGATGGTCTCGGTGTCGTTCATGCCGATGGGCGAGGCCAGCCGCTTCCCGCCGCCGCTGCTGCCGGACGAGGCCACGCTGGACAACTACCGCCGGCTGTTCGCGCGCACCGATGCGGCGCGCAACTTCGCCAACAGCCTGTTCGTCTCCGGCGCGATCACCCTGCTGTCGCTGCTGGTGAACACGATGGCCGGCTACGCCTTCGCCAAGCTGCGCTTCATCGGCCGCGACCGTATCTTCCAGTGGCTGCTGGCGGCGCTGGTGATCCCGGCGCAGGTGGCGATGCTGCCGCTGTTCCTGCTGATGAAGCAGCTGGGACTGGTCAACAGTTTCGCCGGGGTCATCCTGCCGGCGCTGGCGACGGTGTTCGGCATCTTCCTGGTGCGCCAGTACGCGCGCAGCATTCCCGACGAACTGCTCGAGGCGGCGCGACTGGACGGGGCCGGGGAGGTGAGGATCTTCTTCCAGATCGTGCTGCCGATGCTTAGGCCGGTGCTGGTGACGCTGGCGATCTTCACCTTCATGGCGGCGTGGAACGATTTCATGTGGCCGCTGATCGTGCTGACCGACCAGCAGAACTACACTCTGCCGGTGGCGCTGGCGGCGCTGTCGCGCGAGCACATCATGGAGGTCGAGATGATGATGGCCGGGGCGGTGGTGACGGTGCTGCCGGTGCTGCTGCTGTTCCTGGCGCTGCAGCGCTACTACATCCAGGGGCTGCTGCTGGGAAGCGTGAAAGGGTGAGGATGGAATGGGGAAAGCGATGTCCGGCTCGGTGACGCTGGAGTGGTTTCTGGCGGGAATGGGAAGCCTCGTCGCCGCGTGGCCGCATGCGCAGGGAAGGCCGCAACGGGTCCCGGGGTTCGCCCGGATGGCGGTGTGGGCGGTCCTGGCCGGGGCGACGGGCGCAGGTGCGGCCCTGGCGCAGGAGACCGCGGTGCAGCAGGGCCTGCCGGATGACGCCACGCCGCAGGCCGTGCTGCCGCCGCCGGCGCTGCTCGACGGTTTCGAGGAACCGTCGAAGTGGCGCGTGATCGCCTCCAGCCAGGTCAGCGGCAGCCTCCGCGGCAGCGACGGCGCCGAAGGCAGGGCGCTGTGCCTGGACTACGATTTCAACGGCGTGTCCGGCTACGTCGGCATCCAGCGCGACCTGCCCCTGGAGTACCCGGAGAACTACCGCTTCAGCTTCCAGCTGCGCGGCGATTCGCCGAAGAACGACCTGCAGTTCAAGCTGGTCGACGCCAGCGGCGACAACGTGTGGTGGGTGAACCGGCCGCGCTACGAGTTCCCGCGCGGCTGGACCGAGGTCCGCTACCGCAGGCGCCACATCGACAAGGCCTGGGGGCCGGATCCGGACAGGACCCTGCGCCGCAGCGGGAAGCTCGAGTTCACCATCAACAACAACGCCGGCGGCCGCGGCACGGTGTGCTTCGACAGCCTGCTGTTCGAGGCGCTTCCGGTCGACGACGGTACGCCACTGCGGCCGGTTGCGGCCGAGTCGACGGTTCCGGCGAACGATGCGTCGGTGCTGTTCGACGGCGATCCGGCGACGGCCTGGCGGGCGCCGGACGATCCGCAGCGGATCGTGCTCGATCTGGGCCGCACGCGCGAGTTCGGCGGCCTGCGGCTCGACTGGAAGGAGGGCGGCCACGCCTCGCGCTACGAGGTGGAGCTGTCGGAAGACGGCCAGCGCTGGCGACGGGTCAGCCGCGTGCGCGCCGGCAACGGTGGCACCGACTGGATCGCGCTGCCGGAGTCGGAGGCGCGCTACGTCGCGCTCGACCTGATCGACGGCCCGGGCGAAGGCTTCGCGCTGGGCGAGGTGGAACTGCAGCCGCTGGCGTTCGCGGCCCATCCCAACGACTTCATCGAGGCCGTTGCCGCTGCCTCGCGCCGCGGCCTGTTTCCGCGCGGCTTCAGCGGCGAGCAGCCGTACTGGACCATCCTGGGGCTCGACGGCGGGCTGCAGCAGGGCCTGATCGGCGAGGACGGCGCGGTGGAAGTGGCCAGGGGCGGCTTCAGCCTGGAGCCGTTCCTGCGTGTCGACGGACGGCTCGCGACCTGGGCCGACGTGCAGGTGACGCAGTCGCTGCAGGACGGCTACCTGCCGATCCCCACCGTGCACTGGACGCGCGAGGACCTGGACCTGCAGGTCACCGCCTTCGCTCACGGGCGCCCGCGCGAGTCGCAGCTGGTGGTGCGCTACCGGCTGGCCAATCCCGGCGGCAAGGCGCGCAGGTACACCCTGGCGCTGGCGGTGCAGCCGTTCCAGGTCAATGCGCCCGGGCAGTTCCTCAACACCATCGGCGGGGTGAGCCGGATCGGGTCGCTGGCGTTCGATGGCGGCACGGTCCAGGTCGACGGCGTGGCGCGGGTCTATGCCAAGCAGATCCCGGACCGCAGCTTCGCCACCGTCTTCGATGCCGGCATGGCCGCCGCACACCTCGACAGCGGCCGGCTGCCGGCGGCCAGGCGGGTACAGGACGACACCGGCCTGGCCTCGGGCGCGCTGCTGTACGAGATCGCGCTGCGCCCGTTCGAGAGCCGGACCATCGAGGTGATGGTGCCGCTGACCGGGACCGCGGCGCTGGCGCGGCGCTGGTGGGATGCGGGATCGCTGCAGGAGGTGGTCGCGGACGAGTGGCGGCGCAAGCTCGACCAGGTGCGCATCGACGGCCCGCCGGAAGCGCAGGCGACGGCGAACGCGCTGCGCACCGCGCTCGCGCACATGCTGATCTCGCGCATTGGCCCGCGGCTGCAGCCGGGCACGCGCTCCTACGCGCGTAGCTGGATCCGCGACGGCGCGATGATTTCCGAAGGGCTGTTGCGCATGGGCCGCCCGGAGGTGGTGCGGGACTACCTGGAGTGGTACGCGCCATACCAGTTCGACAACGGCATGGTGCCGTGCTGCGTCGACGACCGCGGCAGCGATCCGGTGCCGGAGAACGACAGCCATGGCCAGCTGATCCATGCCATCGCCGAGTACTGGCGCTACACCGGCGATACCGCGTTCCTGGAGCGGATGTGGCCGCACGTGCAGGCGGCGTTCGGGTACATGGAGGTGCTGCGTGCCAGCGAGCGCACCGCGGCCAACCGCGCGCTCGATCCGGCCTTCTACGGGATGATGCCGGCGTCGATCAGCCACGAGGGCTATTCGGCCAAGCCGATGCACTCGTACTGGGACAACTTCTGGGCGCTGCGCGGATACAAGGATGCCGTCGAGGTGGCCACCGCGCTGGGCAGGACCGGGGAGCTGCCGCGCCTGGTCGCGGCACGCGACCAGTTCCGCGCCGACCTGATGGCTTCTCTGCTCGCCGCGACCCGCGCGCACGGCATCGACTACCTGCCCGGCGCCGCGGAGCTGGGCGATTTCGATCCCACCTCCACCACCATCGCGCTCGCACCCGGCGGCGAGCAGGCGTGGCTGCCGCAGGAGCTGCTGAAAAACACGTTCGAGCGCTACTGGACGCACTTCGCCGATCGCCGCGACGGCAGGCAGGCGTGGAAGGACTACACGCCCTACGAATGGCGCAACGTCGCGGCGATGGTGCGCCTGGGCTGGCGCGGCCGGGCGAAGCAGGTGTTCGACTGGTTCTTCGGCCACCGCACGCCGCAGGCCTGGAACCAGTGGGGCGAAGTGGTCAGCAGCACCCCGCGCGAAAGCTTCTTCCTCGGCGACCTGCCGCACGCCTGGGTGGCCTCGGACTTCATGCGCTCGGCGCTGGAGATGTTCGCCTACCCGCGCGAAGCCGACGCCAGCCTGGTGCTGGCGGCCGGCATCCCGCCGGCGTGGCTGGCGGGGGAGGGCGTTGCCTTGGCGGGACTGCGCATGCCCGAGGGCGAGCTGGCCTACGCCCTGCGCGAGCGCGACGGAAAGCTGCTGCTGGAGGTGAAGGAGGGGCTGGCCGTTCCCGCGGGCGGCCTGGTGCTGCCCTGGCCCTATGACGGCGAGCCGGGGGCGGCCAGCATCGACGGCGTGCCGGTGCAGTGGGAAGGCCGCGAGCTGCGCCTCCTGCGGCTGCCGGCCAGGGTCGAGATCGCGCTCGAATGAGCGGCCCCGGCCAGCCGCGCGACGGCGCTCCGGCAGCCGATGAAGGCGGGCGGGGGCAGGGCGTGGGCTGGCCGCTGTGGCCGCTGCCGCTGACGATCGCCGCGGTGCTGGCGCTGGCCGTGCACGTGGCGCTGTGGCTGTCGATCCGCGACGGCTGGGTGCCCGCCTGCATTCCCTATCTGGAAGGCTGCACCTCGATCAGCCGGGCCGCGCGCCACGGCCTGGGCAACCACCTGTTCCGCCTGTTGGTGCTGCCGTGCGCGCTGCTGGTGGCGGCGCACTGGTGGCTGTCGGCGCACTGGCTGGGTGGGCGCGGCCGTGGCCTGGCCTGGCTGGGCACGCTGGCGGCGCTGGCGCTGGCGGTGTACGCCACCTTCCTCGGCACCGATGGCGACATCTACCGGGCGCTGCGCCGCAACGGCGTGGTGGTGTTCTTCGGCGCCGGCTTCCTCGCCCAGCTGCTGTTCCTGCGCGGCCTGCGCGGATTCGACCGGCACCGGCACATCGTGCTCGCGCTGCGCCTGGTCTGCGGCTGGATGCTGGCGCTGGGCGTGGCGCACCTGGTGGCGCTGGCCGTGGCCGGCGGCAGCGACTTCCAGGACCGCTTCGAGAACGCGCTCGAATGGCTGCTCGGCCTCGGACTGGTGGCCTGGCTCCTCGCGCACGCGGCGCTGTGGCGGGCGAGCGACTACCGGCTGTCAGCAAATGGTGTCAGGGACAATCTGTGGACCAGGAACAATTGTCCCTGACACCAGTTTCAGGGTTTGGCGAGGGCCGACAGCACGTGGCGGCGGATCCTGTCATGGCGATCGGACAGCAGGACCGGCTCGTCCAGCCGGAAGGTCACTGTCCGCCCGTCCAGCGGGTAGCTGACGCTGCAGGTTGCGGGCCGCGGCGGTTCCTCCGCGGCAGCCGGATCGTCGGTGCCGGCGCCGGCGCAGATCGCCAGCAGCCGCCATCCGTCCGCCGCGGTGCGTTCGAAATAATAGAACCGGCTTCCGCTGGCGTCGTCCAGGTCTGGGACCTTCTGGTGGCGGTCGGCCGATGTTTCCCCGCCATCTCCCGCTTCCGGCTCATCCGCCTGCCCGTCGAGCCAGCGGCGCAGGCTGGACTGGCCCTTTTCCACGTATTCCCGCTGGACCCGCGACTCCTTCGCCGCCGGTCCGTGCACCATCACCAGCAGCTCGTCGCCGCGCGGAATCGTGCCGCGCAGGCCGGCAACGAGGTAGAGGCGGGTGTCGGCACTCCCGGGGATGCCCTGCAGCGGCGTCACCGTGGTCCGGGCGGCCCCCGGCGCGGCGGCGTCTCCGGATGGCGCGCCGCAGCCGGCCAGGCATCCCGGAAGCAGCGCCAGGGCGAGTGCGGCCGGAGCTGCGGCGGATCGCTCCGTGCGGCCAGCGCCGGAAGCTCCCCGGCGCCAGCAACGCCAGCGGAAGCCCGCGGCCCGGACCGGGACGACAGGATTGCCGGGGCCGGGCTTCACCGTCTTCAGCGCCGCAGTCCGGCGACGATCGCTGCCGCGGCGGCCGCGCTCGCGCGCACCCTGTGCCACTCGCCCGCGGCCACCCAGTCCTTCGACAGCATCCAAGAGCCGCCGACGCAGACCACGTTGGGCTCGGCGAGGTAGCCGGCGGCGCTGGCTTCGCTGACGCCGCCGTTGGCGCACAGCTGCAGTTCGGGGAAGGGGCCGGCCAGCGCGCGCGCCATGGCGGGTCCGCCGAGCACGCCGGCGGGGAAGAGCTTGCACACGCGGAAGCCGTGGCCGAGCAGGGCGACGAATTCGCCGGGCGTGGCGGCGCCGGGCACGGCCGGGACCGGCGCCGCGGCGAGCGCTTCGGCCAGCGCCGGCGGGGTACCGGGGGTGACCAGGAAATCGGCGCCGGCGTCGATCGACGATTGCACCTGCTGCGGCGACAGCACCGTCCCGGCGCCGATCAGCAGCTGCGGCTGCGCCTGCTTCATCGCCGACAGCGCGGCCAGCGCCGCTGGCGTGCGCAGGGTCAGCTCCAGCGTGGTCAGGCCGCCTTCGGCCAGGGCTTCGGCCATGCGCAGTCCCTGCTCGACGCTGTCCACGGTGAGCACCGGCATGATGCCGGCGTCGCGCAGCATCCGGTCGGCGCGCAGCTGCAGGGCATCGATCGACATCAGGCGTCCTTGGCTTCGTGGGGGGCTTCGGCGGCGATCTCGGGAATGTCGCCGAGCACGTATTCGGCGTCGTAGTCCCACTGGCCGCCGTCGCGTGCGGGCGGGCCGCAGGAGATCGACAGTGCGCCCTGGTCGGCGGGCGAGACCATCGCGCGGTTGAACGCGAACAGGTTGCGGCCGATGTCCCAGGCGCTGTGCGCGGTGCTGGGGGCGAGGTCGCGTTCCGCCCACTCCGGCGCGGGCACCAGTGCGTCGAGGGTGCCGCCTTCGCCGTCCAGGCGGATCATGTCGCCCTCGCGCAGCCGGCCCAGCGGGCCGCCGCGGGCGGTTTCCGGGGTCAGGTGGATGGCGGCGGAGAATTTGCCCGAGGCACCGGAGAGCCGGCCGTCGGTCACCAGCGCCACCCGCCGGCCCTGGTTCTGCAGCATGCCCAGCAGCGGCGCCAGTGAATGCAGCTCGGGCATGCCGTTGGCCTTCGGGCCCTGGTAGCGCACGACGGCGACGAAGTCGTGCGGCAGCGCGCCCGCGGCGTGCAGGGTGTTGAGCGCGCGCGGGTCGTCCACCACCACCGCTGGCGCCTCGATGAAACGGTGCTCGGGTTTCACCGCCGAGAGCTTGATCAGCGAGCGCCCGAGGTTGCCGCGCAGCAGGCGCAGCCCGCCCTGGGCTTCGAACGGCTCGGCGACCGGGCGCACCACGGCGGGGTCGGCGCTGGTCGCGAGCGAGGGCGCGTACGACAGCGCGCCGCCGTCCAGCCGCGGCTCGTCGCACCAGGCGCGGATGCCGCCGGGAAGCACGGTGGCCAGGTCGGGGTGCATCAGCCCGGCGTCGAGCAGTTCGCGGAACACGAAGGCGGGGCCGCCGGCGGCCTGGAAGCGGTTCACGTCGGCCTCGCCGTTGGGGTAGACGCGGGCCAGCAGCGGCACCACCTGCGACAGCGCGTCCATGTCTTCCCAGGTGAGCACGATGCCCGCCGCGCGCGCCACCGCGACCCAGTGGATGGTGTGGTTGGTGGAGCCGCCGGTGGCCATCAGCACGGCGACGGCGTTGACGATGGCGCGCTCGTCGATCAGGCGGCCGAGCGGACGGTAGTCGTCGCCCAGCGCGCTGATGCGCAGGGCGCGCAGCACCGCGGCGCGGGTGAGGGCGTCGCGGACCGGTGTGCCGGGGTTGGCGAACGAGCCCGGCAGCTGTACGCCCATGGCCTCGAGCATCACCTGGTTGGAGTTGGCGGTGCCGTAGAAGGTGCAGGTGCCCGGCGAGTGGTAGGAGCCGGACTCGGCCTCCAGCAGTTCCTCGCGCGTGGCCTCGCCGGCGGCGAAGCGCTCGCGCACCTCGGCCTTCTGCCGGTTGGGGATGCCCGGCGTCATCGGACCGGCGGGGATGAAGATCGCGGGCAGGTGGCCGAAGGCGAGCGCGCCGATCAGCAGGCCGGGCACGATCTTGTCGCAGATGCCCAGGTGCACCGTGGTGTCGAAGGCGTCGTGCGAGAGGCCGATCGCGGTCGCCTGGGCGATCACGTCGCGCGAGAACAGCGACAGCTCCATGCCTGCGCGCCCCTGGGTGACGCCGTCGCACATCGCCGGCACGCCGCCGGCGACCTGGGCGGTGGCGCCCTGCTCGCGGGCGATGGTGCGGATGCACTCGGGATAGGCCTCGTACGGCTGGTGCGCCGAGAGCATGTCGTTGTAGGCGGTGACGATGCCCAGGTTCGGCGTGGCCCCTCCGCGCATGCGTGATTTGTCGGTGGGACCGCAGGCGGCGAAGGCGTGGGCGAGGTTGCCGCAGCTCAGGTGGGCGCGGTGCGGGCCGGCGCGATGCATCGCGTCGATGCCGGCCAGGTAGGCGGCGCGCGAGGCGCGGCTGCGTTCGCGGATGCGTTCGGTGACTTCCAGCAGGCGGGGGTGCAGGCTCATGGCTGTCCGGGGCCGGGACGCGCCCGGCTTGGCGAGTGGGCGGGTCTGGCGGCCGCGTCCGCGGCGATCGTGCTCACGGACACCAGTGGACGTTCAATTGTGCGCCCGGGGTGGTGAACGCGATGCGCACCGGGAATTCGGTCGCGTCGTCGCTTTCGAGCGCGCGCTCGAACAGCGCGCGCTTGGCGCTGCCGCGGATGAGCAGGATGCGTGCCTGCGCCGGCTCCAGTCCGGCGGGCGTCAGGCTCACCCGGCGCAGGAAGCGGCCGGCGCCGGCGCAGCCGGTCGCGTCGACGGCAACGTAGGGCGAGCGCGTGGCCAGTGCGTGCTGCAGCCCCTGCATGCGCGGGAACAGCGACGCGGTGTGGCCGTCCTCGCCCATGCCCAGCACCACCACGCTCGGCGCGTGGCTGGCGTGCAGGCTGGCCACGCTCACCGCCTCCTCGATGCTGCGCCCGGGGCGGGTGATGGTTTCGAAGCGCGCATTGGCGGCCTTGTTCTGCAGCAGCGACTCGCGCACCAGGCGCGCGTTGCTGTCGGGATCGTCGGGCAGCAGCCAGCGCTCGTCGACCAGGGCGATGTCGATCCGGTCCCAGTCCAGCGGCGCCTTGGACAGCGCTTCGTAGACCGGCGCCGGCGTACTGCCGCCCGAGAGCAACAGGCGCGCCCGCGGCCGCCGCTGCAGGTCGCGCGACAGCGCCGACGAGATCGAGATCGCCGCGCCCCAGGTCCACTGCATCCGCGACTCGTAGGCGTGGAAGCGCGGCGCGGTGCCGTCGTCGAAGCCCGGAGGATCGGTTGCGTCGGTGGCCAGGGAGGGATTCATCACCCCGAATCCTGCCTCAACTTGGCGCGCTGCGCGACCGCTGCGGCGCCGAGCAGGCCGGCGTTGGGGTGCAGCACCGCCATCGACGGCACCTTGGCCATGTTCGGCGAGAACCTGCCCTTGTGCTCGAAGCGCTGGCGGAATCCCGAGTGGGTCAGCTCATCGAGCATCTTCGGCACCAGGCCGCCGGTGAGGAACACGCCGTCCCAGGCGCCCAGGGTCAGCACCAGGTCGCCGGCGATGGCGCCGAACACCGCGCAGAACACGTCGACCGCGCGCATGCAGCGCGGATCACCGGCGCGGGCGCCGGTGGCGATGTCGACCGGCTGCATCGGACCCGGATCCTCGCCGGCCAGTTCGCTCAGCGCGCGGTGGATGTTGACCAGGCCGGGCCCGCAGACCAGGCGCTCGTTCGACACGCGTCCGAACTGCGCCGAAAGCCGGTCCAGGATCGCCAGTTCCTCCGGCGTGCCGGGCGGGAAGCTGACGTGGCCGCCCTCGGTCTCGAGCGGATACTGGCGCCCCTCGCGGATCACCAGGGCGCCCACGCCCAGCCCGGTGCCGGGGCCGAGGATGGCATAGGTGCGGTGCCGGGGCGCCGTTTCCGGGGCCCAGGACACGCCGCCGACGGGCGTCACGTCGGCGGCCTCCAGCAGCGGGATCGCCATCGCCTGGGCGGCAAAGTCATTGATCAGCGCGATGTGCGCGAAGCCCAGCTGCGCCTGCGTGCGCGGGCGCGAGATCACCCACGGGTGGTTGGTGATGCGCGCCTGGTCGCCCTCGACGCGGCCGGCGACCGCGAACACCGCCTCGTCGATGCCGGCGTCGGCGTGTCCGGAGACGTCCAGGTAGTGGCGCGCCGCCTCGGCGAGCGAGGGGAAGTCGGCGACCGCGAACGCCTGCACCGTGTCGGCGAGCAGCGGCTGCCCGGCGCCGGTGTCGGCCAGGGCGAAGCGGGCGTTGGTGCCGCCGATGTCGGCCAGCAGCACGGGCGGCGCCGGCGCGGCGGCGGCGCTCATTTCTTCGCTCCGGGCACCGGACGCGGCAGGAACGGCTGCGCGTCGGGCGGTCCCCACGACCCGGCCGGGTACTCGACCACCGGCGTGCCGGCTTCGCGCCAGGCGTCGCTGACGCTGTCGATCCAGCGCCAGGCGGCCTCGACCTCGTCGTCGCGCACGAACAGGGTCTGGTCGCCCTTGAGCGCGTCGATCATCAGCCGCTCGTAGGCGATGCGGCGCTTGGGCGGCAGCATCGCCAGGTCCAGCGACATCGGCAGCAGCTCGGTCGCACCCCACTCGGGCGCGGCCAGGCTGCCCATCAGGCCCAGCTCGATGGTCTCCTCCGGCTGCAGCCGCATGCGCAGGGTGTTGGGGGCGGCGCGCTCGCGGTCGGGGCGGTCGAACAGCCAGTGCGTGACCGGCTTGAAGTGGATGCGCACCTCGGTGGTGCGCGAGGGCATGCGCTTGCCGGTGACCAGCCGGAACGGCACCCCGGCCCAGCGCCAGTTGTCGATCCAGGCGCGCAGGCCGACGAAGGTCTCGACCTCGGCGGTGGCGCTGAATCCCTTCACCGCCGCGCCCTCGACCACGCCGGCGCCGTAGCGGCCGCGCACGCTGTCCACGCCGACGTCGGCCGCGGCCATGGGCCGCAGCGCGCGCAGCACCTTGCGCTTCTCGTCGCGCACGCTGTCGGCATCGAGCGCGGCCGGCGGCTCCATCGCGATCAGCGCCAGCAGCTGCAGCATGTGGTTCTGGACCATGTCGCGCAGCGCGCCGTAGTCGGCGTAATAGCCCTCGCGTCCGTCCACGCCGGCGGTCTCGGCGACCATGATGTCGACCGATTCGATCCAGCGGCGCTCCCACACGGCCTCGAGCAGGGTATTGCCGAAGCGCAGCGCCATCAGGTTCTGCACCGGCGCCTTGCCCAGGTAGTGGTCGATGCGGAAGATCCGCGACTCGTCCAGCGCCGCCTTGAGCGTGGCGTCGATCCTGCGCGCGGACGCCAGGTCGTGGCCGATCGGCTTCTCCAGCACCAGCCGCGACGGCGGCTCCAGCAGACCGGCGGCCTTGAGCCCGCTGCAGGCCGGTTCGAACAGGTTGGGTGGCGTCGACAGGTAGCTGACCGCCGGGCGCCCGGCGTAGGGCGACAGCAGCGTGGACATCGCTGCGGCGTCGTTGAGGTCGAGCGCGTGGTAGCGGGTGCGGGCGAGCAGGTCGTCCAGCGGTCCGTCGGCGCGCGGGTCGCCGTCGCCGATGCGCTCGCGCAGCCAGGCGCGGAAACCGTCGTCGTCGTGCTCGGTGCGGCCGATGGCGATGACGCGGAAGTCCGGCGGCAGCAGCCGGTCGCGCAGCAGGTGCATCAGCGACGGGAACAGGTAGCGCTGCGCGAGGTCGCCGGTGGCGCCGAACAGCAGCAGGGAGTCGAGCATCGGGGCAGGGGATCGGGCGGCTGGCGTCATCATGGCGTCGGGTCGGCAATCCAGTAGGAGCGACCCTGCATGGCGCGGGCCGCGGGCTGTCCGGCGGTGGCGGCGCCATGCAGGAAGCCTTCGGGACAGCGGAAGGTCTTGCCGGAAAGCCGACGCGTCGGGCCCCGTTTCCTGTGTTGCGCCGCAACCAATGGCATGAAAACGATTACATGCCAGAATACCGCAATCATCCGGGCCAGTGTATGCGCGGAACGATGGTCTGCGGCGGCTGTGCATTCGTATTCGATGCGCGTCCGCGCCGCATGATCCAGGATGGAATTCCGGCGGAGGCGAGATGGCGCGCGTACTGCTCGACAACCTGCGCAAGGTCTATCCCGACGGCCACGTCGGTGTTGCCGGCGCCAGCTTCGAAGCCGCCGACGGCGAACTGCTGGTGCTGGTCGGGCCGTCGGGCTGCGGCAAGTCGACCCTGCTGCGGATGATCGCGGGGCTGGAGGCGATCACCTCGGGCACCCTGCGCATCGGTGAGCGCGTGGTCAACGAGGTGGCACCAAAGGATCGCGACATCGCCATGGTGTTCCAGAGCTACGCCCTGTATCCGCACATGAGCGTGGCCGGAAACCTGGCCTTCGGGCTGAAGCTGCGCGGCGCCGACCGGCAGGCGGTCGCCGACCGGGTCGCGCAGGCCGCGCGCATGCTTGAGCTGGAGCCGCTGCTCGCGCGCAAGCCGGGGCAGCTCTCGGGCGGCCAGCGCCAGCGCGTGGCGCTCGGACGCGCGCTGGTGCGCCAGCCGCAGGTGTTCCTGCTCGATGAGCCGCTGTCCAACCTCGACGCCAAGCTGCGCGCGGGCATGCGGGTGGAGATCGCGCGGCTGCACCGCAGGCTCGCAACCACGATGATCTACGTCACCCACGACCAGGTCGAGGCGATGACGCTCGGCCAGCGTATCGTGGTGATGGACGCGGGCGAGATCCAGCAGATCGATGTGCCGATGGCGATCTACCGCCGGCCGGCCAACCTGTTCGTGGCCGGCTTCCTCGGCAGCCCGGCGATGAACCTGTTCAGCGGCACCCTGGTGGCCGAGGGCGGGCTGCAGCTGCGGATGGACGACGGCATGCGGATCGCGCTGCCGCAGGACGCGCAGCTGCCGGCCGGCGCGCTCGGGCGCGACTGGCATGTCGGCGTGCGCCCGGAGGACATGCGCCGGGCAGAGGATGGCCAGGCCGACCTCGTGCCGGTGGTGGAAGTGGTCGAGCCGGTGGGAAGCGAAACCTTCGTCAACCTGCGCCTGGGCGACAGGCCGCTGGTGGTGCGCCTGCCGCCGCAGGATCTGCCCGTTCCCGGAAGCGCGCTGCCGCTGCGGATCGATGGCCGGCGCCTGCACTTCTTCGATCCGGTGGACGGGCGCAGGCACGAGGCCTGACCGGCGCGCTCGGCTGGCGCACGCCGGCCTCGAACCACTCCGGTTTCGCGCGATTCGGCAGCACTGCGCTGCCGTCTTGACGGGAATTTATCGCGCCGCAAGCGATGATGGTTGGATTGCCGCACGCGCCTGCTGCGCGCGCGACGCCTCCGTTGCTTCCGATGATGCCCATGCCCGCTGCCGCTGTTCCGCTTCCGCTCCCGCCGCCTGTCGCCGCAGGCTGGGCGCTGTTCCTCGACGTGGACGGCTGCCTGGTCGATTTCGCCGACGATCCCGCGGAGGTGGTCGCGCCGCCGGCGCTGGTGGGCTCCCTGCTGTCGCTCACCGGGCGTCTGGAGGGCGCGCTGGCGCTGGTCAGCGGCAGGACGATCCCGGTGCTGGACCGGATGTTCGCGCCGGCCCGGTTCCCCGCCGCCGGACTGCACGGCGTCGAGCGGCGCTTCAACGGAGAAGACCTGGAGACGCTGCAGCCGGGTGTGCCGGAGGCGCTGCCGGCCCTGGTCGACGCCGCGCGCGAGGCGCTGGCCGGATTTCCGGGCGCGCTGGTGGAGGACAAGGGGACGGCGGTGGCGCTGCACTGGCGCGCCGCGCCTGCTGCCCGGCCGGTGGTGGAATCGTTCGCCGGCAGCGCGCTGCCGCGGCTGCCCGGCTACCGGCTGCAGCCGGGCGACAGCGTGATCGAGCTCAGGCCCGGAGGTGCGGACAAGGGCACGGCGATCGCGGAGTTCCTTGCGCGCGAGCCCTTCCGCGGCCGCCTGCCGGTGTTCGCCGGGGACGACCTGACCGACGAACATGGTTTCGAGGTGGTCAACGCCCGCGGCGGCATCAGCATCCTGGTCGGCGCCCGCGCCGGCAGTGCAGCCCGCTGCAGCCTGCCCGATCCGGCGGCGGTGCGCGCCTGGCTGGGAGCGGCGGCGTGAGCGGCGATGTGCGGCCGACGCTCGATCTTGGCGTGATCGGCAACGGCAGCTTCGGCGCGCTGGTCGACCGCAGGGCAGGGGTGGTGTGGAGCTGCATGCCGGCCTTCGACGGCGATCCCGCCTTCTGCTCGCTGCTGTCGCCGCGCAGCCACGACGGCGGCGACTTCGTGATCGAACTGGAGGATTTCGAGCGCAGCGAGCAGGAATACCTGACCAATACCGCGATCCTGCGCACGGTGCTGCACGACCGCCACGGCGGGGCGGTGGAGGTGCTGGATTTCGCGCCGCGCTGGAAGCAGCACGGTCGCATCTACCGGCCGGTGTCGATCATCCGCAGGCTGGTTCCGGTCGCCGGCACGCCGCGCGTGCGCGTGCGCCTGCGGCCCCTGGCCGACTGGGGCGCGCGCCGGCCGGAATCCACCTGGGGCAGCAACCACATCCGCTGGCTGCTGCCCGACTACACCCTGCGCCTGACCACCGACGTGCCTGTGCGCTTCGTGCGCGAGGAAACCCCATTCGTGCTCGCCGGCACGATGCACCTGGTGCTGGGGCCGGACGAACCGCTGCTGCGCTCGATCGACGGCTATGTCGACGAGGCGCTGGGCCGCACCGCCGACTACTGGCGCGAATGGGTGCGCTACCTCTCGGTGCCGCTGGACTGGCAGGCGGCGGTGATCCGCAGCGCGATCACGCTCAAGCTGTGCCAGTACGAGGACAGCGGCGCGATCATCGCGGCGATGACGACCTCGATCCCGGAGGCGCCGGGCTCGGTGCGCAACTGGGATTACCGCTACTGCTGGCTGCGCGACGCGGCCTTCGTGGTGCGCGCGCTCAACCGCCTGGGCGCGACCCGCAGCATGGAGGAGTTCCTGCGCTACATCTTCAACATCGCCAGCCACGACGGCAGCCTGCAGCCGCTGTACGGCATCGATTTCGCCGAGGAGCTGGAGGAGGTGGAGGTCACCAGCCTGCGCGGCTACCGCGGCATGGGGCCGGTGCGTCGCGGCAACCTGGCCTGGCTGCAGAAGCAGCACGATGTCTACGGCAGCGTGGTGCTGGCCTCGACCCACCTGTTCTTCGACCTGCGCCTGGAGCAGTCCGGCGGCGTGGCGGCGTTCGAACGGCTCGAGTCGCTGGGCGAGCGCGCCTTCGCCCTGCACGACCAGCCCGACGCCGGCCTGTGGGAGTTCCGCGGCCGCGCCGAGGTGCACACCTATACCGCGGCGATGTGCTGGGCGGCCTGCGACCGGTTGTCCAAGATCGCCGCGGCGCTGGCGCTGGAGGACCGCTCCGCGCACTGGCGGCGACGCGCCGACGCGATCCGCGACCGCACTCTCGAACGCGCCTGGCGGCAGGAGGCGGGCCATTTCAGCGCTTCGTTCCAGAGCGACTACCTGGACGCCTCGCTGCTCCTGCTCGCCGACATCGGCTTCGTCGCCGCGGACGATCCGCGCTACGTCGCCACCGTCGAGGCCATCGGCCGCGAGCTGCGCCGCGGCGACGCGCTGTTCCGCTACACCGCGCCGGACGATTTCGGCGAGCCGGAAACCAGCTTCACCATCTGCACCTTCTGGTACATCGACGCGCTGGCCGCGATCGGGCGGGAGCAGGAGGCGCGCGCGATGTTCGAGCGGGTGCTGGCGCGGCGCAACCACCTGGGGCTGCTGTCGGAAGATGCGGCGTTCGAGGACGGCGAGGCCTGGGGCAACTTCCCGCAGACCTACTCGCACGTGGGGCTGATCATCGCGGCGATGCGGCTGTCGCGGAACTGGATGGAAGCGTCGTGAGCCGGCTGGTGGTGGTTTCGAACCGGGTGGCGCTGCCCGGCGAGAGCCGCGCCGGCGGCCTGGCGGTCGGGCTGGAGGCGGCGCTGAAGAGCCGCGGCGGCCTCTGGTTCGGCTGGAACGGCAAGGTGGTGCGCGGCGACAGCGGCCGCCTGCACGAGCAGGTCGGGGGGGAGGTGCGCTACGCCACCATGGAACTCAACCGGCGCGACCACGACGACTACTACAACGGTTTCGCCAACCGCACGCTGTGGCCGCTGCTGCACTCGCGGCTGGATCTGGTCGACTACGCGCGCGAGACCCGGGAGGGCTACCACCGGGTCAATACCCTGTTCGCCGACCGCCTGGCGCCGCTGCTGCGCGACGACGACCTGCTGTGGATCCACGACTACCACCTGATTCCGCTGGCCTCGCTGCTGCGCGCGCGCGGCGTGCGCTGCCGCATCGGCTTCTTCCTGCACGTGCCGATGCCATCGGCGGACCTGGTCTCGGCGCTGCCCGAACACGGGCGGCTGTTCTCGACGCTGTTCGCCCATGATCTGGTCGGCTTCCAGACCGGGCGCGACGCCGACCGCTTCCGCACCTACGCGCGCATCTTCGGCGGCGCCAGGGTGGAGGCCGACGGCACGCTGGTGCTGCCCGGCGGCGGCGTCGTGTCGGTCGCTGCGTTCCCGATCGGCATCGACGCCGCGCGGATTGCGACGCAGTCCGCGGCCGCGGTGAACAAACCGGCGGTGCGCGCGCTGCGTGAAAGCCTGAGCGATCGCCTCCTCGCGATCGGCGTGGACCGGCTGGACTACTCGAAGGGCCTGCCGGAGCGGTTCCGGGCCTTCGGCCGCTACATCGAGCGCCATCCCGACCAGCGCGGCCGCCTGACCTTCCTGCAGATCGCGCCGGTCTCGCGCGGCGACGTGGCCGAGTACCGCCATCTGCGCGACCAGCTCGAGGGCATCTCCGGGCACATCAACGGTACCCACGCATCACCCGACTGGACGCCGCTGCGCTACGTCAACCGCAACTTCGCCCACGCCACGCTGACCGGGTTCTACCGCGCGGCGAAGGTGGCGCTGGTGACGCCGCTGCGCGACGGCATGAACCTGGTGGCCAAGGAATACGTGGCCGCGCAGGACCCGGAGGATCCGGGCGTGCTGGTGCTGTCGATGCTCGCCGGCGCGGCGCTGGAGCTGGACGCGGCGCTGCTGGTCAACCCCTACGACCTCGACGGCGTGGCCGACGCCATTGCCCGTGCCTCGACCATGCCGCTGGCCGAACGCCGCGAGCGCTGGCGGGCGATGATGGCGCCGGTCTCCGGCAACGACATCCATACCTGGTGCCGGCGGTTCCTCGAACGCCTCGGTGCCCCGGCCCCCCTGTAATGGGTTCTTCTCCCAGGCGCGGGGGACTCGCAGGAGCAGAGCCGGATCGGGGCTTGCGGACAGCGCGGCTGACCGGGCGGAGAGCGATCCCCCGGCCGACAGGGCGCGGTGTCCTTCCGACGGCGGAAGTGAAGCCGGCCCCTCCGCCTGGGAGAAGATCCTTGCAATGGCGTGGACCTGCCCCGCGGGGCGGCGAGTGTGAATCGATGCCCGGGAGTTCGCCGCTTCCGCGACGCCAGGCTCCGGCGCGGCCACGGGCCGACGACCCATGGGCAACCGTTCCCCCGCACAGCTGGCCGCGGGCCTCCCGGCACCCCTGTCCCGGCCCATGGCCTGCCTGATGGGCCGGCGCCAGCCCGCTATACTCGCCGATTCGAACGGAATCGGCGCCAGCTGACTGCCATTCCATTCAATGACTTGGATGTCATTTCTGATAATCAGCAAGAACAACAGCGCCGCGCCGTGACGCGGCCGGGACGACCGAACGCCAGATGCGCCTGTCCACGATCAAGCTCGCCGGTTTCAAATCCTTCGTCGATCCGACCACCCTGCACCTGCCGACCAACATGACCGGCGTGGTCGGGCCCAACGGCTGCGGCAAGTCGAACATCATCGACGCCGTGCGCTGGGTGATGGGCGAAAGCTCGGCCAGCCGCCTGCGCGGCGACTCGCTCACCGACGTGATCTTCGCCGGCTCCAGCGCCCGCAAGCCGGTGTCGCAGGCGATGGTGGAGCTGATCTTCGACAACTCCGACCACACCATCGCCGGCGAGTACGCGGCGTTCAACGAGATCTCGGTCAAGCGCACCGTCAGCCGCGACGGCCAGAGCGGCTACTACCTCAACGGCGCCAAGTGCCGCCGCCGCGACATCACCGACCTGTTCCTCGGCACCGGCCTGGGCCCGCGCAGCTACTCGATCATCGAGCAGGGCATGATCTCGCAGGTCATCGACGCCAGGCCCGAGGACCTGCGCGTCTATCTGGAGGAAGCCGCCGGAATCTCCAAGTACAAGGAACGGCGCAAGGAAACCGAGACCCGCATCCGCCACACCCGCGAGAACCTCGACCGCCTCGGCGACCTGCGCGAGGAAGTCGGCAAGCAGCTCGAGCACCTCAAGCGCCAGGCACGCCAGGCCGAGCAGTACACCCAGATCCAGGCCGAGCGGAAGATCCGCGACGCCGAGTGGAAGGCGCTGGAGTTCCGCGCCCTCGACGCCCGCCTGCAGGCCATGCGCGAAGGCCTGTCGCAGGAGGAGACCCGCCTGCAGCAGCTGATCGCCGAACAGCGCGAGGCCGAACGCGAGCTGGAGACCGGCCGCGTGCGCCGCGAGGAGGCCAGCGAGGCGCTCAACCGCGCGCAGGCGGAGAACTACGAGGTCGGCGGCACCCTGGCGCGGATCGAGCAGCAGATCGCCCACCAGCGCGAAATGGCCGAGCGCCTGCACCGGGCGCGCGAGGAGACCCGGCACGCGCTGGAGGAGATCGGCGCCCACATCAGCGGCGACGAGTCGCGGCTGGAATCGCTGCAGGCCGCGATCAGCGGCGCCGAACCGCAGCTCGAAGCCCTGCGCGAGGACGACGGCCTCCGCCAGGAAACCCTGCGCGAGGCCGAGGAAGCGCTGGCCGACTGGCAGCAGCGCTGGGAGGCGCACAACCGCGAGCAGAACGAGGCTTCGCGCGCGGGCGACGTCGAGCGCACCCGCGTCGACTACCTCGACCGCCAGTCGCTCGAGGCCGACCGCCGCCGCGAACAGCTTGGCGCCGAACGTTCCGCGCTCGATCTTGCCGCGCTGTCGGACGCCTTCGAGGACATCGCCCTGCGCCACGAGGAGCAGAAGCTGGCGCTCGAGGGCCTCACCGACACCCTGGACGCGCGCAAGCAGGCCGCGCTCGACCTGCAGGACCAGCAGCGCTCCATCCAGAACGAACTGTCGGACGTGCGCAAGCAGGCGCAGGAGGCCCGCGGCCGCCTGTCCTCGCTGGAAACCCTGCAGCACGCCGCGCTCGGCCAGGAGCAGGGCGCCGCGGTCGAATGGCTGCGCCGGCGCGGGCTGGATGCGGCCGCGCGCGTGGGCGAGCAGCTGGTCGTCGAGCCGGGCTGGGAGAACGCGGTCGAAGCCGCGCTCGGGCAGCTGATCGAAGGCGTGCTGGTGGAGGCGCCGGGACATTCCATCGCCAGCGAGCTGGTCGAAGCCCTGGGCGACCTCGGCGAGGGGCGGCTGGCGCTGGTGTCGGCGCAGGCGGGCGAGGGCGACTTCGCCCCGACCTCGCTGGCGGCGAAGGTGCAGGGCCCGCTTGCGGTCCGGCGCATGCTGGCCCGCCTGCACGTGGCCGAATCGCTGCCGCAGGCGCGCGAGCTGCAGGCGCGGCTGGGCGATGGCGAATCGGTGATCACCCGCGGCGGCGAGCGCCTCGGCGCCGGCTGGGTGCGGGTGCTGCGTTCGGGCGCGGCCAAGCAGGGCGCGCTGCTGCGCGAGCGCGAGATCAAGGCGCTGCGCGCCGCCATCGAGGACCTGCAGGCGCGTGAGCATGGACTGGAGGAGGCGCTGGCCTCGGGCCGCGAGCGCCTGCTCGCCGCCGAGCAGCAGCGCGAGGATGCGCAGCGCCAGCTCTATGCCGCACACCGCAGCGCCTCGGAGCTGGCCGGCCAGCTGCAGAGCCAGCAGGGGCGGGTGGACACCGCGCGCAACCGCATCGGCAAGATCGACGCCGAGCTGGCGCAGCTGGTCGAGACCATCGACAGCAGCGCCCGGCAGGCGCGCGAGGCGCGCTCGAAGCTCGAGGACGCGGTCGGCCGCATGGCCGAGCTGGAAGCCGCCCGCAACGCGCTCGAGGCCGAGCGCCGCACCCTGACCGAAGCCCGTGACGCCGCCCGCGCCGCCGCCCGCGAATCGCGCGACACCGCGCACGCGCTGGCCCTCACCCTGGAATCGCAGCGCGCCCAGGCCGTGGCCCTGGCGCAGGCGCTGCAGCGCATGGGCGGCCAGCGCGGACAGCTCGACGCGCGCCTGGGCGAACTGGCCGCGCAGCTGTCCGATGGCGACGCCCCGGTGGTCGCGCTGGAGCAGCAGCGCCAGGCCGCGCTGGAGCAGCGGGTGCTGGCCGAGCAGGCGCTGGCCGCCGCGCGCTCCACGCTCGAGGGCATCGACAACGACCTGCGCGCCTTCGAGCGCACCCGCCACGAGCGCGACGAGCAGGCGCTGGCGCAGCGCGAGAAGATCGCCCAGCGCCGGCTCGACCAGCAGGCCCTGGCGATCAGCGCCGAGCAGCTGGCCGCGGCGGTGGCCGAGGCCGGCTTCGCGATGGACGAGGTGATCGCCAGCCTGGCCGAAGATGCCACGGTCCCGGCGTGGGAGAAGATGGTCACCGACTTCGACGCGAAGCTGCGCCGGCTGGAGCCGGTCAACCTCGCCGCGATCCAGGAGCACGCCGAGGCCGCCCAGCGCAAGGAATACCTGGACGCGCAGGACGCCGACCTCAGCTCCGCGCTGGAGACGCTGGAGGAGGCGATCCGCAAGATCGACCGCGAGACCCGCGGCCGCTTCAAGGACACCTTCGATCGCGTCAATTCCGGCGTGCAGGAGCTGTACCCGCGCCTGTTCGGCGGCGGCCACGCCTATCTCGAACTTACCGGCGAGGACCTGCTCGACACCGGCGTGGCGATCATGGCGCGCCCGCCCGGCAAGCGCGTGTCGAACATCTCACTGCTCTCGGGCGGCGAGAAGGCGATGACCGCGGTGGCCCTGGTGTTCGCGATCTTCCGGCTCAACCCGGCGCCGTTCTGCCTGCTCGACGAGGTCGACGCGCCGCTGGACGAAGCCAACGTCGGCCGCTTCACGGCGATGGTCAGCGAGATGAGCGAGCAGGTGCAGTTCCTGTTCGTCACCCACAACAAGGCGACGATGGAGGCCGCGCAGCAGCTCAGTGGCGTTACCATGCGCGAGCCTGGCGTGAGCCGCCTGGTATCGGTGGACCTGGCCGAGGCCACGCGCCTGGCCGGGGCGGCCTGAGGTCGCGCTTCGCGCACGCGGTGTCCCGCGTGCATCCTTGACGACGCGAGGGAGGTGGTGGGATGTCCGATGTGTGGCTGATGCGGATCGGCATCGTCGTTGCCGGCCTGATCCTGATGGCGGCGATCTGGTATTTCGGCAGCCGCCCGCGCGGGGGGCAGGGCCGGCGGCGGGCGCCGGAGCAGCGCGGCGGGTCCGCGGGCCGCATGGAGCCCACGCTCGGCGCCCAGCTCGAGAGCGAACTGGCGGCGGCAGCGGCCGATCCGCAAGAGGCCGCGGTGCAGGCGGAGATGGAGCTGCCGGACGGCGCGATGGCCGCGGCGCCGTCTCCCAACAGCGAGCTCGGCCGGCGCGCAAGCGACGACTTCGACCGGATCGTGACCCTGTACGTGGCCGCCAAGGCCGGCCAGCTGCTGCGCGGCCCGGACATCGTGGTCGCGGCCGAGAAGGCGGGGCTGACCTACGGCCACATGGACGTGTTCCACCGGCTGATCGAGAGCCAGCCCGAGCGCGGGCCGATCTTCAGCGTGGCCAACATCCGCAAGCCGGGCAGCTTCGACCTGGCCGCGATCCAGTCGCTGGAAACGCCGGCCATCGCCTTCTTCCTGACCCTGCCGGCGCCGGTGGGCGCGCTCGACGCATGGGAGGCGATGCTGCCGGCCGCCCAGCGCATGGCCGAACTGCTCGACGGCCTGGTGCTGGACGAATCGCGCAACGCCCTCGGCCGCCAGCGCATCGCCGGCCTGCGCGACGAAATGCGCGCCTGGGACCGCGAGCACGAGGCTCCGCCGGTGACGCGCAGCCCGCGCTGGTAGGCCACTCCTCCGGGTCCCGTGTCGTCCCGGGACTACGGTGCGATCCGAGGGGCCCCGCCGCGGGTGGCGGGGCTCGGCTCCGGGCCCAGTGTCGCTGGCGCCCGGATCCAAGGCTCGTGATCCGATGTGCAGGGGCAGGGGAGTCGGAAGCAATCCTTGCAGGCCCGCAGGATAAACGGGACTCGCGCCACCGGAGCAGCAGAGCATCCGGAGCCGGGCCTCGTCGCGATCGGCGGGCTTCCGCAGCGACATCAAGGAGGAGGCGGCCGCCGGCAGGCGGGCGCCAAAACAGTCCCCGCACCCTACAATTCGTCGATGCCAGATCCTGCCGCCACCTCCCGCGCCGCCGAGCTGCGCGCGCGCATCGATGACGCCAACTACCGCTACCACGTGCTCGACCAGCCGGACATCCCGGATGCGGAGTACGACCGCCTGCTGCGTGAGCTGGAGGCACTGGAGGCCGCGCATCCGGAGCTGGTGACCCCTGACTCGCCGACGCAGCGGGTGGGGAACACGCCGTCGTCGAAGTTCGCCGAAGTCCGACACGCCGTGCCCATGCTCTCCCTGGGCAACGCCTTCAGCGACGAGGAAGTCACCGACTTCGTCACCCGCATCGTGCGCGAAACCGGCGAGGACGCGCCGGTGTTCTCGGTGGAGCCCAAGTTCGACGGCCTGGCGATCAGCCTGCGCTACGAGAACGGCCTGTTCGTGCGCGGCGCCACCCGCGGCGACGGTGCCACCGGCGAGGACGTCACCGCCAACCTGCGCACGGTGAAGGCGATTCCACTGCGCCTGCGCGGACCGGAGAGAGTCGGGAGTGGGGAGTCGGGAACAGGAAAATCGGCGGCGTCATCTCCTCCGACTCCCGACTCCCGATTCCCGATTCCCGCTGTCCTGGAAGTCCGCGGCGAGGTCTACATGCCGCGCGCCGGCTTCGCCGCCTACAACGAATGGGCGCTGGCCAATGGCGCCAGGCCGCTGGCCAATCCGCGCAACGGCGCGGCGGGTTCGCTGCGGCAGCTCGACCCTGCGGTCACCGCGAAGCGGCCGCTGGCCTTTTTCGCCTACGCGCTGGGCGAGGTTGCCGGTGCGCGCGTGCCCGATACCCATTCGGGCGTGCTGGCCTGGCTGCGCGGCCTCGGCCTGCCGGTATCGCCGCTGGTGGAGACGGCCGCCGGCCTGGACGGCGTGCTCGACTACTACCGCCGCATCGGCGAGGCCCGTGACGGGCTGCCCTACGACATCGACGGCGTGGTCTACAAGCTCGACAGCCACGAGCTGCAGGCCGACCTGGGCTTCGTCTCGCGCGCGCCGCGCTGGGCGATCGCGCACAAGTTCCCGGCGCAGGAAGAGGCCACGGTCGTCGAGTCGATCGAGGTCAACGTCGGCCGCACCGGCGCGGTCACGCCCTGGGTGCTGATGCAGCCGGTGCACGTGGGCGGTGTGACCGTCACCCGCGCCACCCTGCACAACGCCGACCAGGTCGCCCGCCTGGACGTGCGCGTGGGCGACAGCGTGATCGTGCGCCGCGCCGGCGACGTGATCCCGGAGGTGGTGCGGGTGATCTCCGAGCGCCGCCCCGAGGGCACGACGCCGTGGCGGATGCCCGAACGCTGCCCGGCCTGCGGCTCCGAGATCGTGCGCGAGGAAGGCGAGGTGGTCGCGCGCTGCAGCGGCGAGCTGGTGTGCCCGGCGCAGCGCGTGCAGGGCCTGTTCCACTTCGCCTCGCGGCGCGCGATGGACATCGAGGGCCTGGGCGAGCGGCTGATCCAGGCCCTGGTCGACTTCAACCAGGTGAAGAACGTCGCCGACCTCTACGCGCTGGGCGTAGACGACTTCGTCGAAATGAAGCGCCTCGCCGACGCCCCAAAGGAAGTCCCCTTGGGGGACGCCCCGAAGGAAGTCCCCTTGGAGAACGAGCGCAAGCCTGCCCCCGCGGAAACGGAGGGCACCACGGCGGAGACGGTGAAGGCCGGCAAGGTCGCCACGAAGTGGGCGGAGAACCTGGTGGCCGCGATCGACCGCAGCCGCGAGACCACGCTGGAGCGCTTCCTGTTCGCGCTCGGCATCGAGCACGTCGGCGAAAGCACGGCGAAGGCGCTGGCGGCGTGGTTCGGCGACCTCGACCGCATCCGCCGCGCGCCCTGGCCGCTGTTCAAGCGCGTGCCGGATATCGGCGACGAAGTGGCGCGTGCGCTGGGGCACTTCCTCGACCAGCCCGGCAACCAGGCGGTGATCGACGCGCTGCTCGCCGCCGGCGTGCGCATCACCGACGCGCATCCGCCGTCGCCGAAGCTGCGCGAAGGCCTGACCCTGGCGCAGCTGCTGGCCGACTTCGCGATCCCGAAACTGACCCCGCTGCGCGCGAAGCAGCTGGCCGAGGCCTTCCCGGACGCCGCGACGCTCGTCGCGCAGGAGCGCCACAACTTCGTGATCGCCGGCCTGCCGGACGAGGCCGCGGGCGCGGCGGCGGACTGGCTGTCGGACGAGGCCAACAGGCGCACCCTGCTGGCTGCGGCCGCGATGCAGGCCGAGCTGCTGGCCGCGCTGCCAGAAGGCGAGGCCGCCGCCGGGCCGCTGGACGGCGTGACCGTGGTGATCACCGGCACGCTGGAGTCGATGGGCCGAGACGAGGCGAAGGCGAAGCTGGAGGCGCTGGGCGCCAAGGTCGCGGGCAGCGTGTCTAAGAAGACCGGTTTCCTGATCGCCGGCGCCGAGGCGGGTTCCAAGCTGGCCAAGGCGACCGGGCTTGGTATCGAAGTGTGGGACGAGGCGCGGCTGCTGGCGTTCCTCGAAGCGCATCCGTGAGCATCGGCATTTCCATGCCCGGCCGCCATCCC
>CAKTDC010000002.1 GCA_934541015.1 uncultured Luteimonas sp. | reverse complement strand
GATTCCCGATTCCCGATTCCCGATTCCCGATTCCCGATTCCCGATTCCCGATTCCCGATTCCCGATTCCCGATTCCCCATTCCCCATTCCCGATTCCCAGCCCCATGTCCCTCTCCCCCACCTACGACCCCGGCACCTTCGAATCCCGCCTCTACGCCGAGTGGGAGGCGTCCGGCGTGTTCGCGCCGCGCGGCGACGGGCCGGCCTACACCATCCTGCTGCCGCCGCCCAACGTCACCGGCACCCTGCACATGGGCCATGCGTTCCAGCACACACTGCAGGACGCGCTGATCCGCTACCACCGCATGCGCGGTTTCCGCACGCTGTGGCAGATGGGGACCGACCACGCCGGCATCGCCACCGAAATGGTGGTCAGCCGCAACCTCGCGATCGCCGGCAGCGGCGAGACGCGCGACTCGCTGGGGCGCGAGGGTTTCATCGCGAAAGTCTGGGAGTGGAAGCAGCAGTCGGGCGACACCATCGAGCGGCAGATGCGCCGCATGGGCACCTCCGGCGACTGGTCGCGCAGCGTGTTCACCATGGACGCGATGCCGTCGAAGGCGGTGATCGAGGCCTTCGTGCGCCTGCACGAGCAGGGGCTGATCTACCGCGGCAAGCGCCTGGTGAACTGGGATCCGGTGCTGCAGACGGCGGTGTCGGACCTGGAGGTGGTGAGCGAGGAGGAGGACGGCTTCCTCTGGTCGATCCGCTATCCGCTGTCCGACGGCCGCAGCTACGAGCACGTCGAGCGCGACGCCGAGGGCAACGAGCTGCTGCGCGAAACGCGCGATTACCTCGTCGTCGCCACCACCCGTCCCGAGACCATGCTCGGCGACACCGCGGTGATGGTGCATCCGGAGGACCCGCGCTACGCCGCGCTGCACGGGGCCAGCGTCGAGCTGCCGCTGACCGGCCGCCGGATCCCGCTGATCACCGACGACTACGTCGACCGCGACTTCGGCACCGGCGTGGTCAAGGTCACCCCCGCGCACGACTTCAACGACTACGCGGTGGGCCAGCGCCACGGCCTGCCGATGATCAACCTGTTCACCGATACCGCCACGGTCAACGACGCGGCACCGGAGAAGTACCGCGGCCTCGACCGCTACGACGCGCGCAGGATCGTGCTCGCAGACCTCGATGCGCTCGGCCTGCTGGTCGAAACGAAGCCGCACAAGCTGCAGGTCCCGCGCGGCGACCGCAGCGGCCAGGTGATCGAGCCCTACCTGACCGACCAGTGGTTCGTCGCGATGGACCGGATGGGCAAGCGCGGCATGGAGCTGGTCGAAGGTGTTGATGGAAAGCCGGGTTCGGTGAAGTTCGTGCCGCCGAACTGGATCAACACCTACCGCCACTGGATGGAGAACATCCAGGACTGGACCATCAGCCGCCAGCTCTGGTGGGGCCACCGCATCCCGGCGTGGTTCGACGAGGCCGGCAATATCTTCGTCGGCCGCGACGAGGCCGATGCGCGCGCCCGCGGCGGCATCGGCAGCCAGGTGCCGCTGCGCCAGGACAGCGACGTGCTCGAAACCTGGTTCTCCTCGGCGCTGTGGCCGTTCAGCACCCTGGGCTGGCCGGACGAGGCGGCGATGCGCGAGCGCGGCTTCGACGACTTCCTGCCGACCAGCGTGCTGGTCACCGGCTTCGACATCATCTTCTTCTGGGTCGCGCGCATGGTCATGATGACCGACGCGCTGACCGGCAAGGTCGCCTTCGACGACGTCTACATCACCGGCCTGGTCCGCGACAAGGACGGCCAGAAGATGTCCAAGTCCAAGGGCAACATCCTCGACCCGCTCGACATCATCGACGGCATCAGCATCGAGGACCTGGTGGCCAAGCGCACCACCGGGCTGATGAAGCCCAAGGACGCGCCGAAGATCGAGAAGGCCACGCGCAAGGAGTTCCCCGAGGGCATCGCCGCCCACGGCGCCGATCCGCTGCGCTTCACCATGGCCGCGCTCGCCGGTCCCGGCCGCGACATCAAGTTCGACCTCGGCCGCGCCGAGGGCTACAAGAACTTCTGCAACAAGCTGTGGAACGCCACCCGCTTCGTGCTGATGAATACCGAAGGCCGGGATTCGGGATCCGGGATCGGGGATTCGGAAGTTCCAGCACCCGTCACCGATGCGGAAAAGTGGATCCTCTCGCGCCTTGCGAAAACCGCCGCCGACGCGCAGGCCCACTTCGCCGCCTACCGCTTCGACCTGCTGGCGCAGACGCTCTACGAATTCGCCTGGAACGAGTACTGCGACTGGTTCGTCGAGCTCGCCAAGCCCGCGCTGCAGGGCGGCGATGCCGCGGCCGCGGACAGCACCCGGCAGACCCTGCTGCAGGTGCTCGAAGCGCTGCTGCGCCTGCTGCATCCGCTGATTCCGTTCGTGACCGAGGAACTGTGGCGCCAGGTGGCGCCGCGCCTGGGCATCGCCGGCGGCACGATCTCGCTGCAGCGCTATCCGCAGGCCGGCGATTTCTCCGGGGATTTCGCCCGGGCCGAGGCCGACGTCGAATGGCTGAAGCAGATGGTCACCGCCCTGCGCCGCATCCGCAGCGAGCTCGGCGTGTCGCCGTCGAAGCAGGTGCCGCTGCTGGTGCAGGCCGGCACCGCCGGCGACGCGGCGCGGCTGCAGCGCTTCGATTCGCAGCTGAAGTTCCTCAACCGGCTCGACCGGATCGAGGCGATCGAAGGCGAGCCCCCGCCGGCCGCCGCCGGCCTGATCGGCGAACTGAAGCTGTTCGTCCCGCTGGAGGGGCTGGTCGACCTGGACGCCGAGCGCGCGCGCCTGGACCGGGAGATCGCGCGCGTCTCCGGCGAAAAGGACAAGAGCGAAGCCAAGCTGGCGAAGTTCAGCGACAAGGTGCCGCCGGCGGTGGTCGACCAGGAGCGCCAGCGCCTGGCCGACTGGGCCGCGCAGCACTCGGCGCTCACCGCGCAGCGCCGCCGGCTCGGCTGACCGGGCCCAGCTCCAGGATGCGTTGATCCGGGCATCTCCCGCGGGAAATTCCGATGCGCCTCCTGGCCGGTCTTTGTCTGCTGCTGGCCATCGCCGACGCGGCGGCGGTCGACACCGTCCTGCACAACGGCAAGGTCTGGACCGGCGACCCGGGGCAGCCATCCGCGACCGCCCTGGCGGTCGAGGGCGATCGCATCGTTGCGGTCGGCGACGATGCCGCGATCCTGTCGCTGGCCACGGGCACGACCCGGCGCATCGACCTCCAGGGCCGCCGCGTGGTGCCGGGCATCAACGACGCGCATACCCACATCGAAGCCGGCCCGCCGGCCGTCCATCTCGGCTTCCCGCCGGGACAGGGCGGCAGCGATGCCGTCGCCGCCGCACTCGCAGCGCAGGAGACCACCGGCGATCTGTGGATCACCGCCGGCATCGACATGGATGCGCTGCACGATCCGGCGCTGCGGCTGGCCGGGCTCGACGCGCTGCACCCGCACCGCCCGGTGCTTCTCACCGGATGGACCGGGCACGGCATGCTGGTCAACAGCGCCGCCCGGCGCGCGCTCGGACTGTCGCCGGAGGACGTGCCCGCGGGCGGCTGGCTGGGGCGGGACGCCAGCGGCGCGTTCGATGGCCGCGTGTACGAATACGCGCAGTGGTCGCCGCGCGCGCGCCTGCCCCCGCGTCCGCGGCAACTGCGCGGGATCATCGCCGCCCAAAGCGAAACCCTGCTCAAGCTCGGCATCACCAGCATCCAGAACATGGCCATCGGCAGCCCCGTGCCTGACTTCGTCGCCGCATGGCGCGATACAGGCACTCTCCTGCGCGTGCGCGTCATCCGCACGCCCCTGGCGAAGGTCCCCGGCGAGGCCCCGGACCATCTCGACCTGCCGGCCCACGACCCCGCATCGCCCGGAATCACCGTCTCGGGCACCAAGTGGATTCTCGACGGCACCCCGATGGAGCGCGGGGCCGCGATGCGTCCGGCATATCCGGACGGCAGCCACGGCCGCCAGAACTTCAGCCCCCGCCAGACCGGGGCGCTGCTGCGGGAAATCTTCGAGCGCCGCGACCAGCCCCTGCTGCACATTTCCGGCGACGCGACCATGGCCACGGTCCTGGATGCGATGGCGGTGATCGCGGCTGCCGAGGCCTGGCGCAGGCTCCGCCCGCGGATCGAACATGGCGACGGGCTGGCGCCGGACCTGGTCCAGCGGGCGCGGGACTTCGGCCTGGTGCTGGTACAGAACCCCTCGCACCTCATGCTGCCGCCGCCCGAAGCGGCGTTCATGCGCGCGCACGCGCTGCAGCCGCTCGCAGCCGCGCTCGATGACGGCATTCCGCTCGCTTTTGGCAGCGACGGCCCGCCCAGCCCGTGGCTGAACATGATGTTCGCGATCGCGCCCGCCACCCGCCCGGACCAGGCCCTGAGCCGCGAGCAGGTGCTGCAGGCCTACACCGCAGGCAGCGCCTACGCCGAGTTCACCGAGGCCGTGAAGGGACGGCTCGCGCCCGGATACCTTGCCGACCTCGCGGTCCTGTCGCAGGACGTGCTCGACGAAGCGCTGCCGGCGCAGGCGCTCCCGGGCACCCGCAGCCTGCTGACGATGGTCGGCGGGGAAATCGCCTGGCTCGATGCCGCGCTGCAGTCGCCGCCTGGCAGCGCACCACCGGATCCGGCGGACGCGCCGGAGGTCCCGCGCCCCTGACGCCGTGAACGCCTCGCGAAAGCCGTGGCGGCCCGTCGTCCATGGCGGCCGGGCCCGGCAGACGACGAGCCGGGTCCGCAAGCGTCACCGGATCGCCGGCATCCGGGTGATGTCGTCGTCCAGCAGCTCCAGTGCCATCACGATGGCGTCTTCACGCCCGCCGTGTGCCGGGTAATAGCGCGGGCGCCGCCCGATCTCGTTGAAGCCGGTGTCGTGGTAGAGCGCGATCGCGTGCGGATTGGAGGGCCTGACCTCCAGGAACACGCGCTGCGCGCCTTCGCCGCGGGCCACCCGCAGCAGCGCCTGCAGCAGCCGCCGGCCCAGGCCCGCGCCCTGCTCCACCGGATCCACGCACAGGTTCAGGATGTGCGCCTCGTCGGCCGCCACGCTGACCACGCCGTAGCCGACCAGGCGGGCATCGCGGTGCATGGTCCAGCCGCGATACCCGGCCTGCAGGCAGTCGCGGAAGATGCCCATGGTCCAGGGGAAGGGATAGGCGCGCAGTTCGATTTCCATCACCGCGGGCAGATCGGACTCGCGCATCGGGCGCATGCCCACCGCGGCAGGTCCGGCGTCCGCGGCCACCGCATTCATCCGCTGCCGGTCCGGCGGCGCAGGGCGCGCAGCTCCGGCCACAGCGCGCGCTTGGCGGCAGGCGTCAGCGGAAGCCCCGTCGCCAGCCGCGCGCGCAGCAGCGCGACCGCCTGCGGCCCGGCGCCGGCCGCCTGCAGCAGCGCGTCCACCAGCCGGCCCGGGGGAAGCCCGGCCGCGACGTCGACGCGGTACAGCCGGTGGCCCAGCGCTTCCAGCACCTCCCGCTGCAGGTCGTCCCAGCTCACCGCGCCCCGCCCCGCGCCGGGTCGCGCCGGCGCCAGAACCACAGCACCGGACCGGACAGCGCATACAGGCCGGAGGCCACCAGCAGGGTGACCGGCGGGTCGATCCAAAGCGCGATCAGGATCGCCACCGCCACCAGCAGCGCGGCGAACGGCACCCGGTCCGACTTCGGCCCGGAGCCGCCGCCCTTGAAACTGCTGTAGCGCAGCCGGCTGACCATCAGCAGGCCGGCGAGCACGGTCACCGCGAGCGCGGGATAGCGCAGGTCGTCGCCGCTCAGGTCGAAGGCGTGGCAGGTCCAGACGAAGCTCGCCATCAGTCCGGCGGCGGCGGGGCTGGCCAGGCCGATGAACCAGCGCTTGTCCACCGTCCCCACCTGGCTGTTGAAGCGCGCCAGCCGCAGCGCGGCGCAGGCCGCATACAGGAAGGCCGCCAGCCAGCCGATCTTGCCGGCGGTCGGCCCGTCCAGGCGCATCGACACCAGCGACCAGTGGTACATCACCAGCGCCGGCGCCATGCCGAAGCTGATCAGGTCGGCCAGCGAGTCGTACTGCACGCCGAACTCGGTCTGGGTATTGGTCAGCCGCGCCACGCGGCCGTCGATGCCGTCCAGGATCGCGGCCACGAACACCGCCACGCAGGCCGCGGTGATCCGCCCCTGCGAGGCGGCGATGATGGCGAAGAAGCCGGCGAACAGCCCGCCCGTGGTGAACAGGTTGGGCAGCAGGTAGATGCCGCGGCCGCGCGCGGGAGCCGGAGTGTCGTCGTCCATGCGCCGGAGTTTAGCGCCTGCGGTCGCCGCCGGCAGGCCGCCACGGGCTTGCATGCCTCCGGCGCCGGTGTTGCAATCGGGGCTCCCGCCGCCGCCAACCGGAACCGCCATGGGCCGCCTGCAGGTTTTCGCCTTCACCGCACTTTCCGTGCTCGCCGCGTCCGGCAGCGCCTTCGCCCAGGTCCAGGAGGTCTACCAGTGGAAGGACGCCAACGGCGTCACCCACTATTCGCAGACCCCGCCGGCCCAGGGCCAGTACCAGCAGCGCGCGATCACCCACAAGGGCGCCTCGCAGCCGCAGGCGGCCACCGGGGGCGAGGAGCCGGTGGAGAACGCGCAGTGCACCAGCGCACGCGAGAACCTGGCCGCGCTGCGCAGCGGCGACACCGTGCACGAGGCCGGCGCCGACGGCCACCCCGGCCGTGCCCTGAACGCCGAGGAGCGCGCCAACCAGACCGAACTGGCCAACGCCGCGATCAAGGCCTACTGCCGGAATCCAGGCGGCTGAGCCGCGCCCCGCGGCGCGGCGGGCGCCGGAGCCGCCCGCCCGGACATGGCAGAATGGTGGGCTGACCCCGATCCAGTCACCCGGAACGCCACATGCGCCTGTCGCAATTCCACCTCCACACCGAGAAGGAAACCCCCGCCGACGCCGAGATCGCCAGCCACCGGCTGATGCTCCGCGCGGGAATGATCCGCAAGCTCGCCTCGGGCCTGTACACCTGGTCGCCGCTGGGCCTGCGCGTGCTGCGCAAGGTCGAGGCCATCGTGCGCGAGGAGATGAACCGCGCCGGCGCGATCGAGATGGCGATGCCCTCGGTGCAGCCGCGCGAGCTGTGGCAGGAAACCGGCCGCTGGGAGAAGTTCGGCCCGCAGTTGCTGAAGATCCGCGACCGCAAGGATCAGGAATACTGCTTCACGCCGACCGCGGAAGAGGCGGTGACCGATTTCTTCCGCCAGGAGTTCTCCAGCTACCGGCAGCTGCCGGTGAACCTCTACCAGGTCACCGCCAAGTTCCGCGACGAGATCCGCCCGCGCTTCGGGGTGATGCGCGCGCGCGAGTTCATCATGAAGGACGCCTACTCCTTCCATGTCTCCGACGAGGACCTGCAGCGCGAATACCGCAACATGTACGCCGCCTACGACCGCATCTTCACCCGGCTCGGGCTGAAGTTCCGCGCCGTGGCCGCCGACACCGGCGCGATTGGCGGCAGCGCCTCGCACGAGTTCCACGTGCTGGCCGAATCGGGCGAGGACGCGCTGGCGTTCTGCGAGGGATCGGACTACGCGGCCAACGTCGAACTGGCCGAAGCGCTCGCGCCTGGCCCGCGCGCGGACGCGACCGAAGCCCTGCGCAAGGTCGACACGCCGGTGCAGAAGACCTGCGAGGACGTCGCCGCCCTGCTCGGCATTCCGCTGCAGCGCACGGTGAAGTCGGTGGCGCTGATGGGCCACGACGGCGAGGGCGCGCCGCAGTTCGTGCTCGCCCTGGTCCGCGGCGACCACGTGGTCAACGAGATCAAGCTGGCCAAGCAGCCCGGCCTGGCCGAGTACCGGCTGGCCACCGAGGCCGAGATCCAGGACCACCTGGGCAGCGAGCCGGGCTTTCTCGGCCCGCTGAACCCGCGCCGGCCGATCCGCGTGCTCGCCGACCGCACGGTGGCGGCGATGGCCGATTTTGTGGTCGGCGCCAACGAGCCCGGCTTCCACATCGCCGGCGTCAACTGGGGCCGCGACCTGCCCGGGCCCGACAGCGTCGCCGACATCCGCAACGTCCTCGCCGGCGATCCCTCGCCCGACGGCAAGGGCAGCCTGGAGCTGGCGCGCGGCATCGAGGTCGGCCACGTCTTCGCGCTCGGCCGCCGCTATTCCGAAGCCATGCAGTGCAGCGTGCTCGACGCCGACGGCAAACCGGTGCATCCGGCGATGGGCTGCTACGGCATCGGCGTGTCGCGCATCGTCGCCGCGGCCATCGAACAGAACCACGACGACGCCGGCATCGTCTGGCCCGGGCCGATGGCGCCGTGGAACGCGGTGGTGTGCGTGATCAACCCCAAGGGCAACGCCGAGGTGGCCGCAGCCGCCGATGCGCTGTACCGCGAGCTGGCGGCGGCCGGCATCGACACCGCGCTCGACGACCGCGGGCTGCGCCCCGGACCGATGTTCGCCGATATCGAGCTCATCGGCATTCCGCACCGGGTCGTGGTGTCCGAGCGCGGGCTGGCCGCAGGCACCTTCGAATACCGCGGCCGCACGGCGGAAGCGTCGGAGAATCTCGACCGCGAGACCCTGCTCTCTCGCCTGCGCGCCTGAGCAGGACCCCGCCTGCGCGCGGTTTCCGCCCGCAGGCACGGCGCACCGATTATCGCCGCGCGGCCGGGCCCGGAACGGAGCCGCCTCCACGCCGGCCGCGTCGCGATTATCACGATTAATCGACTTCGATTATGATGTGCCCGCACCAGGCACGGCGCACAATATCCCCAGTTACCGGAGCAATATGGAATGCCATTTGATTTGAACGCCTTTTCGGCAACCGAACTCGACGCCCTGATCGAACAGGCCCGGCAGCGCAAGAGCATCCTGCGCAAGCGCAAGCCGATCGCAGCGATCCGCAAGCGCATCACCGATTTCGCCGCAGCCGAGGGCTACACCATCGAGGAACTGTTCGCCGCCAGGCCCGCCGCGAAGAAGGCCGCTCCCGCGGCGAAGAAGAAGGCTGCCACCGGCAGGAAGCTCGGCAAGGTGCCGCCGAAGTACCGCAATCCGGCCAACCGCAACGAAACCTGGACCGGCCGCGGCAAGCAGCCGCGCTGGCTGGCCGCGCAGGTCGAGAAGGGCAAGAAGGTCGAGGATTTCCTGATCAAGAAGTAGGCCGGGCCCGCGCCCGCAGGCGCCTGCGCCGGCTCCAGGCCGGCGCGGCGCATCCCCGACCGCCGGCGATCACAGCGCGCGGCGCGCCGGCAGCAGCAGGTTGCCGATCAGCATGCCGCCGATCAGCGCCAGCAGCACGTTCAGCACCGCCATCGCCGTGGCCTGGCCCGCGCCCACGTCCTGCTGCTGCACCAGGGTCAGCACGCTGCGCAGGCTGACGCTGCCGGGGACCAGCATGATGATGCCGGGCACGCGCACCAGCGCCCCCGGACGCTTCATCCAGCGCGCATAGCCGTTCCCCGCCACGGTGACCACCAGCGCCGACAGGAACACGCCGACCGGGCCGCCCCAGGCTTCGCCGGCAAAGCGCGACACCGAATATCCGGTCACCGCTGCCGCCATCACCAGCAGGTAATCGCGGCGCCCGGCGCGGAACAGCACCGCGAAGGCGAACGCGGCGAACAGCACCGAGGCCCATTCCACCCACGGCGGCTGCGGCCGCAGCGCGCGCACCTGCGGTTCGATGCCGAGCAGCTGCGCGAGGGTCAGCGCGATCATCACCCCGATGGTGAGCTTGAGCAGGGTGGTCACGGCACCCGAAAAGCGGGCCGTCCCCGCCACCAGGTGCTGGCTGGTGAGTTCGCTGACGGCATTGGTCAGCGACAGGCCGGGCATCAGCACGATCATCGAGGTGATCACCACGGTATTGAGGTTCAGCGGCGCCACCCAGGCAGCGACGCAGACGGCGACCGAGCCGGCGACGATGGCCGCCACCGCGTCGCTGCCCTCGCGCAGGCGCGGCCGCCGCTGCGCCAGCAGGTCGAGCAGCCCCACCATCAACCCGATCGCGCCGGCGGTGACGATGTCCAGCCAGGGCAGGCGCAGCAGTCCGGCCAGGCTCGCCGCGGCCAGGCCGAACCCCGCCGCCTGCAGCAGGCGCGCCGAGCGGGTCGGCGGGCGGTCCAGCGCGCGCAGCGCCGCGTGTCCGTCGGCGATTCCCAGCCGACCGGCCATGACCTCTTCGGCGATACGGTCGGCCTCGCTCAACCGGTACAGATCGTTGTCGCCCGGCGCGCGCCGGATGACGCGGGTGGTGTCGCTGTCGCCCGGTGGCCGCTGCGGATCGCTGAAGGTCAGGATCATGCCGGTCGGATTGCTCCACGGCTCGCATTCCAGGCCCAGGCGGCGCGACACCGAGATCATCGCGTCCTCCAGGCGCTGCGCCGTGGTGCCGTAGCCGTGCAGGTGCTCGGCCAGCTCGACCAGGAAGGCGATGCGGGCGGCATAGCTGGCGTCGATCTGGACGGGCGCGGTCATCGCGACAGGATCGCATGTCGCCGCGCCGGCGGCAGCAGCGGAGCCGGCGCAGCGGCGACGCATCCGCGGCCGCGGCGGACGTCCACTCCCGTTTGACGCCTTCACATGGTCGACGCCACATCCATGGCGTCCGCCGGCGGCCTGATATCCTCGCCCGGCACCCTCCCCGCCCCGCCGCGCACGCACGCATGACGCCTCCTGCCCCCACAGCCCCACAGGCCGATGCCGACCGCAACGACCGGACCCGGCTGGTGCTCGGCGGACGCTGGACGCTGGAGCACGCCACGCAGATCGGGCCGGTCCTCCAGACCGCACCGGAGGACACGCGGACGGTCGACGCCGCCGGCGTCGAACGCCTGGATTCGCTCGGCGTGCTGCAGCTGCTCCGCTTCGCCGACCGGCGCAGCCTGGACTTCGGCGGCTTCCGCTTCCGCGACGAGCACGTGGCCCTGGTCGGCGCAATCGAGGACGTCCACGACGAGCGGCCGCGGACGCGGCGCGAATACGGATTCACCGCCGCGCTGGCGCGCCTGGGCCGCGGAGTCCACGGCAACGGCAAGGAAATCATCGAGCTGGTCAGCTTCCTGGGCGAGGCGCTGGCCAAGCTGCTGCGCACGCTGCGGCAGCCGGCGCGGTTCCGGGCCACCCCCACCGTGCACCACATGGAGCAGGTGGGCCTGGACGCGGTGCCGCTGGTCGCCCTGCTGTCGTTCCTCGTCGGCGCGGTCATCGCCTTCCTCGGCGCACAGATCCTGGCCGATTTCGGCGCCACGATTTTCGTGGTGGAACTGGTCAGCATCGCCTTCCTCCGCGAGTTCGGCGTGCTGCTCACCGCGATCCTGCTGGCCGGGCGCACCGCCAGCGCGTTCACCGCGCAGATCGGCTCGATGGTCAGCCGCGAGGAGGTCGACGCGATCCGCGCGCTCGGGCTGGACCCGATGGAGCTGCTGGTGATCCCGCGGCTGCTGGCGCTGCTGATCATGCTGCCGCTGCTGACCTTCATCGCCATGCTCGCCGGCCTGCTCGGCGGCCTGAGCGTTGGCGCCTTCAGCCTCGACATCCCGCCGCAGGCCTACCTGGCGCGCATGCAGGACCAGATGGAGCTGCGCCACTTCCTGATCGGCATGGCCAAGGCGCCCGTGTTCGCGCTGGTGATCGGGCTGATCGGCTGCCTGGAGGGGATGCAGGTCAAGGGCACGGCGCAGTCGGTGGGCGAACGCACCACTTCCAGCGTGGTGCAGACGATCTCGCTGGTGATCATCATCGATGCGCTGGCGGCGATCTGGTTCATGGAGATGGGGTGGTGAGCGGGAGCGGTGCGGACGCCTCGCCGGCGGTGCGGGTGCGCGGGCTGCGCACGCAGTTCGGCCAGCAGGTGGTGCACGAGGAGCTGGACCTGGACGTGCGGACCGGGGAGATCCTGGGGATCGTTGGCGGCTCGGGTTCGGGCAAGTCGGTGCTGATGCGCAGCATCATCGGGCTGCGCAGGCCCGATGCCGGCCGGATCGAGGTGCTTGGCGTGGACGCCGCCTCCGACAGTGCGGCGGCGCGCACGCACGTGGAGCGCAATACCGGCGTACTGTTCCAGGATGGCGCGCTGTTCTCCTCGCTGACGGTGGGAGAGAACGTGCAGGTGCCGCTGAAGGAGCACTTCCCGGACCTGCCCGAGACCCTGCGCCGCGAGCTGGCCCTGCTGAAGGTGAAGCTGGCCGGGCTGCCGGCCGATGCGGTCGCCAAGCTGCCCTCGCAGCTCTCCGGCGGCATGCGCAAGCGCGCCGGCCTGGCGCGCGCGCTGGCGCTGGATCCGCCCCTGCTGTTCCTCGACGAACCCACCGCCGGGCTCGATCCCATCGGCGCCGCCGCCTTCGACCGGCTGATCCGCACCCTGCAGCAGGCGCTGGGGCTGACCGTGTTCCTCATCACCCATGACCTCGACACCCTGTACGCTATCTGCGACCGGGTCGCGGTGCTGGCCGACAGGAAGGTGGTCGCGGTGGCGCCGATCGCGGAGATCGAGCGGTTCGACCATCCCTGGGTGCAGGATTATTTCCACGGCCCCCGCGGGCGCGCGGCGCGCGGCGCCGCCGGCAAGGAGACCTGACATGGAAACCAAGGCCAATTACGTCCTGATCGGCGCATTCACCATCGTGGTGACGCTGTTCCTGCTGCTGTTCGCGCTGTGGGCGGCGAAGTACACCTCCGACCGCGACTGGCGGGTCTACCGGGTGGTCTTCAACGAGCCGGTCACCGGCCTGACCGAGGGCAGCAGCGTGCAGTACAACGGTATCGCCGTGGGCACGGTGGACAATCTGATGCTCGAACCGGACGATCCGCGCAACGTCATCGCCCGCCTGCGCCTGCACTCGTCCACGCCGGTGCGCACCGACACCCGAGCGCGGCTGTCGATGACCAGCCTGACCGGCCCGCCCATCATCCAGCTCACCGGCGGCAGCCCCGGCGCGGCCGAACTCCGCCCGCGGCGCGAGGGCGAGCCGCCGACGATCCAGACCGCGCCCTCGGCGCTGCAGAACATCGCCGACACCGCCAACCGCCTGGTCGAACGCCTCGACCTGGCGCTGAGCGAGGAGAACGTGGCGCGCATCTCCAGCACGCTGGAGAACCTCGAGACCATGACCGGCGTGATCGCCGGACAGGGCGAGGACCTGGGCCAGATGATCGTCAACACCCGCCGCGCCAGCGAACAGCTCGAACGCACGCTGGCGACCACCAACACCGCGATGACCAGCCTGGACCGCGAACTGGTGCAGAAGCTGCCGGACCTGATCGCGCGCCTGGAGAGCACGCTGGCGCGGATGGATTCGGCCGCCAGGGGCGCCGACGCGATCCTCAACGAGAACCGTGGCGCCATCAACAGCTTCGCCAATGACGGCCTGGGCCAGCTCGGCCCGACCCTGTCGGAGCTGCGCGGCCTGATCCGCGACCTGCGCCGCATCAGCGACCGCCTCGATGCCAATCCCGCGCGCTACCTGCTGGGCCGCGACGGGCCGAAGGAGTTCGAACCGTGATGGAAAAGCCGGGAACCGGGAATCGGGCTGCGCAGGCAGGAAGCCGAAACGGACCACGAAGCCGGCCCGGAGGGCGGGTCGCGGATGCGGCGGGCCGGTCGGGGAATGCAGCCGCGGTCCTGCGCCGTCGGCACCCTGCGAAGATCGCGGCGGTCGGGCTGCTGTGCCTGGGGCTCGCGGGATGCTCCATCCTCGGCAGCGGCGGCAGCGAGCGCGCGCGCTCCACCCTCTATGCGCCGGATCCGCGGGTGCTGGCCGATCCGTCGTGGCCCGCGGTGGACTGGCAGCTGTCGATCAACGCGCCGACCGCGGCGCGCATGATCGACAGCTATCGCATCGCGGTGCGCCCGGTTCCCGACCAGCTGCAGGTCTACGCCGGCGCCGGCTGGGCGCGCACGCCCACCGACATGCTCCAGGACGCGCTGCTGCGCACGCTCGAGGACTCCGGCCGCATCGCCGCGGTCTCGCGCCAGGGCACGGGCATCGCCATGGACTACAAGCTGCTGCTGGACGTGCGCCGCTTCGAGGCCGACTACGCCGGCGGCGCCATGCCGTCGGCCACCATCGAGGTCAGCGCCAAGCTGGTCCACAACATCGACCAGTCGATCGTGGCCGCGCGCACCTTCCTGCACGCCGAACCCGCCGGCGCCACCGATACCGGCAGCGTCGTCGACGCGTTCTCGCGCGCGCTTGCCAGGGCCGCAGGCGAGATCTCCGGCTGGACGCTGTCCTCGGGCCAGGCGCACGAGAACGCGGAACATGGGGATTCGCGGCGTTAGCGCACCACCTCGGCTGTCCCGGAAACGGTCCGTCACCTGGCCTGGATGACCCGTCAGCCCGGTGCTCGAAAACGGTTCTTCCCCCAAGTGCGGGAGAATTGTTGGTTCGGCCATCGGAGAGACGCCGCGCCCTGCCGGCCGGGGATCGCTCTTCGCTCGGTCAGCCCCGCTCCGCGGTCCAGCCCGGCGCAGCGCGCCGCGCGTTCGCACGGACGCGCGGCATGCCGCGCAAGCGGTCCGTACTCACCCATGGGCTGACTCGCGCGCAGAACATCCATGTTTTGCTTGGCCGCGATCCCCGGCCGCCAGGACGCGGCTCGTTGCCGCGTCAGGTGCGACCCTCCGGTGGAGCGAGCCTGGCGGCCGGAACGAAGTCGCGTCATTGACGCATCGATGGGGCGTGCCGGGCCTGCCCCGCAGCCGCGCTGTCCGGAGTCACCACGGCCACACTCGGCGGACCGGTGAAATATCATGGCTGGATGCGTCCCGATGCCGCCGCCTGCCTCCCTGCAGAATTGTCGTGCCCTGCCGCCGCCGCAACCACCGGCGACCGGGATGACGACGGACGGTGCCTGACATGATCAGGCTTCGCCCGGGGCCGGCGGGTGGACGCCGATGAGCGAGTCGTCCCGCGGCCTGCGCCCCGTCCTGTTCCGCGTCCTGCGCGCACTGTTCCGCGCGGTGCCGATGCGCGAAGCCACCCGCGACCGCCTGCGCGTGCGCGCGCTCGACCGCTTCCCCGGCCTCGCCCCCGGCGCGCCGCGCGGACAGCTGGTGGTGGGCACCGGCGTGCAGCCGCGCATGTTCGACCGCGCCGATCACCGCGCGATCGGCTGGCGGCCGCCACGCAGCGCGCCCCTGCCCTCGCCGCTGCCGGCGACCCTGGTCGCCTTCTACCTGCCGCAGTTCCATCCGATCCCGGAGAACGACGCGGCCTGGGGCAAGGGCTTCACCGAATGGCGCAACGTCAGCCGCGCGCTGCCGCAGTTCGAGGGCCACGCCCAGCCACGGCTGCCGGGCGACCTGGGCTTCTACGACCTGCGCCTGCCCGAGGTGATGCACCAGCAGATGCGCCTGGCGCGCAGCCACGGCATCGGCGCGTTCTGCTTCTACTTCTACTGGTTCGGCGGCCGCACCCTGCTGGAGGCGCCGCTGCGGCAGTGGCTGGCCGACCCCGCGCTCGACCTTCCCTTCTGCCTGTGCTGGGCCAACGAGAAGTGGAGCCGGCGCTGGGACGGGCGCGGCGACGACATCCTGGTCGACCAGCAGCACAGCCCCGCCGACGACCTGGCCTTCATCGCCCACGTGGCCGACTACCTGCGCGACCGGCGCTGCCTGCGCGTCGAGGGCCGCCCGCTGCTGCTGGTCTACCGCCCGGGCCTGCTGCCGGACCCGAAGGCCACCGCCGCCCGCTGGCGCACCTGGTGCCGCGACAGCGGCATCGGCGAGATCCACTTGGCCTGCGTACAGGGCTTCGAACGCCCGCCGCCGGCCGACATCGGCTTCGATTCGGCGGTGGAATTCCCGCCGAACATGGCCAACGCACCCGACATCACCGCCAGCCAGCGCCTGCTCAACCCGGGCTTCAGCGGGCACGTGCGCGACTGGCGCGCGCTCGCCCGCGAATTCGCCGGCCGCCCGCTGGCCGCCGGCACCTTCCCCGGCGTCAACTGCGGCTGGGACAACCAGCCGCGCCGGCCCGGCTCGGGCACCGCCTGGCTGCACGCCTCGCCGCGCGGCTACCGCGACTGGCTGGAAGCCACGATCCGCACCCGGCTGGCACAGGCGCCGGCCACGCGCCGCCTGGTCTTCATCAACGCCTGGAACGAATGGGCCGAGGGCGCGGTGCTGGAGCCGGACGCGCGGCTGGGCCACGCCTGGCTCGATGCCACGGCGCAGGCGCTGGAACGCTGCGCGCCGGCCGCGGCCGCAGCGCCTGCTTCGCGCCCCTGCGCCGTCGTCCACGCCTGGTACCCGGAGCTGCTCGACGACATCGTGGCCGCGCTGCGCGCCAGCGGCATCGACTGGCGCCTGCTCGTGACCACGGCGCCCGAACGCGAAGCGGCCGTGCGCGAACGCCTGCAGCGGCTCGGCGCCGATGCCGAGATCGAGGTCGCCGCCAACCGCGGCCGCGACATCCTGCCCTTCCTGCGCGTGGCCGACCGGTTGCTCGACGAGGGCGTGGAGGTCGTGCTCAAGCTGCACACCAAGCGCTCCGCCCATCGCGGCGACGGCGACGCCTGGCGCGGCGAACTGCTCGACCGCCTGCTCGCGCCGCGGCGCGCCGGCACGCTGCTGCAGGCGCTGTCCGGCGACCCTTCACTGGGCCTGATCGCCCCGGAGGGCCACGTCCAGCCGCTCGACTACTTCTGGGGCGCCAACGCCGGCACCGTCGCGCACCTGGCCGCCCGCCTGGGCATCCCGCCGGCGGACACCGCCCGCGACCGTTTCATCGCCGGCAGCATGTTCTGGCTGCGCCTGCCGGCGCTGCGCCCGCTGCTCGACGCGCACCTGGGCGAGTGGGAGTTCGAGGACGAAGCCGGCCAGGTGGACGGCACCCTTGCCCACGGCATCGAGCGCATCGTCGCGCTGGCGGCGGCAGCGGCCGGCTACCGCATGGCCTCGGCCGCCAGCCTGTGCGGGGAGCCGGAGCCCGAGGGCGAGTACGCCTACGCGCACAAGGATCCTGGCGTGTGAACTGGGCTCCGGAGGGCAAGACGATGCGTTCGCTCAGATCCGCGTGGCCGCCACCAGGCAGCTTGCCCCGAGGCCCAGCGGCCTACCCTCTTGGACCGCAGCCACCTCGCTCTGCAGCATCCGGCTGACCACTCGCGTCGCCAGGCCTTCCCCCGTGCCGTGCTCGGCCCCGGTCGAGAGCATGGAACCGTTGCGGCCGAATCCCAGCCGATAAGGGAGAGCACGGAGCAGATACTGCGGCAGGACCAGCACGCGGAAGAAATAGCTCATGTAATCGATCTGGAATGCCCCCTCGACCAGATGCTGCAGCGACGCATAGGTATGCCGCCGGAAGTGCCCGGCATCGATATCGGCCTGCGACCAGAGCCACTTGTGGCAGGGCACCGTCAAGTACAGCTTGCCGCCCGGTGCCAGCACCTCGCGGACCTGTTTCAGGAAGGCACGGTCGTCCTCGACATGCTCGATGACATCGAACAATCCGGCGGCGGCGAAGCAGCCCGCATGGAATTGCGCCGACTGCAGCGTCGCGCAAGCCACGTGCGCCAGCCCCCGCTGCACCCTGGCGTTGCGCGCCCCCTCGATACCCGGCTCCAGCAGCACAACCTCGTGGCCATCCGCCTGCAGGCGCTGGGCGACATAGCCGTTGCCGCCGCCGACGTCGAGGAAGCTCCCAGCGCAGCCATGGCGTCTCACCATCGCCGAAATGCATTCATTGCGATGGCGGAACCAGAACGAATGGTCCTCGACACCGAAACATTCCGTGTGGCCGGATGCCGCGTAGGAAATCGTCTCGGCATCGGCCGTCGCAAGGAAGATGCCCTCTTCCCCACGCTTCAACGAGGCGCTGACATCTTCGATATCCACAATCTGTCCGGTCTTGCGGGCGGGTATCCGGTACTACTAGCACAACTCCCGGGAAAGCCCCAATACGCCGCAGAAGCCGGATGCAGGAGCCCGCGCGCCGCGGGCTCCCCGGATTCAGCGCACCGTGAACGGAACCCCGGTCTTGGCCTTGAGCTCGTCCCCGGTCACGCCGGGCGCGGATTCGACCAGCACCAGCCCGTCGTCGGTGACATCGAACACGGCCAGATCGGTGATGATCCGGTCGACCACGCCCACGCCGGTCAGCGGCAGGTTGCACTCGGGCAGGATCTTGTGCTCGCCGCTCTTGGCCACGTGCTCCATCAGCACCACGATGCGCTTGACCCCGGCCACGAGGTCCATCGCGCCGCCCATGCCCTTGACCATCTTGCCCGGCACCATCCAGTTGGCCAGGTCGCCCTTGTCGGTCACCTGCATCGCGCCGAGGATCGCCAGATCGATGTGGCCGCCGCGGATCATCGCGAAGGAGTCGTGGCTGCCGAAGTAGCTGGCGCCGACGCGCGCGGTGACGGTCTGCTTGCCGGCGTTGATCAGGTCGGCGTCGACCTCGTCGTCGGTGGGGAACGGGCCGATGCCGAGCAGGCCGTTCTCCGACTGCAGCCATACGTCGAAGCCGTCGGGAATGTAGTTGGCCACCAGCGTCGGCAGGCCGATGCCGAGGTTCACATAGGCGCCATCGGTGAGTTCACGGGCGGCGCGCTGCGCCATTTCGTCGCGGGTCCAGGCCATTACTTGTCTCCTGCTGCGCGCACGGTGCGCTGCTCGATGCGCTTCTCGGGGGTGGCGTTGACCACGATGCGGTCGACGTAGATACCCGGCAGGTGGACCTGGTCGGGATCGATCGAACCGGTCTCGACCAGCTCCTCCACTTCCACCACGCAGACCTTGCCGGCCATCGCGCAGGCGGGATTGAAGTTGCGTGCGGTCTTGCGGAACAGCAGGTTGCCGGCGCCGTCGGCCTTCCACGCCTTGACCAGGGAGACATCGGCGACCAGCGCCGTCTCCAGCACGTAGTGCTTGCCGTCGAACTCGCGCGTTTCCTTGCCCTCGGCGACCACGGTGCCGTAGCCGGTCGCGGTGAAGAACGCCGGGATGCCGGCGCCGCCGGCGCGCAGGCGCTCGGCCAGCGTGCCCTGCGGGTTGAACTCCAGCTCCAGCTCGCCGGCCAGGAACTGCCGCTCGAATTCCTTGTTCTCGCCCACGTAGGACGAGATCATCTTGCGGATCTGCCGGGTCTCCAGCAGCTGGCCGAGGCCGAAGCCGTCGACGCCGGCGTTGTTGGAGATCGCGGTCAGGCCGGTCACCCCGGAATCGCGCAGCGCCGCGATCAGCGCCTCGGGGATGCCGCAGAGGCCGAAGCCGCCGACGGCGAGTGTCTGACCATCGGCGACCAGACCCGAAAGCGCCGCTCGCGCATCGGGAAAAAGCTTCGAAGCCGTCATGGCTGTCCTCTCGAGTGGTGGGCCATGGAATTCTAGCCGCCCTTTGCTGCAATGCGACACGTACCTTCGTGCAATGGCCGGAGCGCCCCCTCAGCGGATGCCGCGAATCCTCCGGTAAACCGCTTCCAGCCCCGGAATCCGCCTCAGCGCCTCCTTGACCGGCCGCGGCAGCGGCAGCGGCCGCGGCATGGGGCGAGGGGCAGGATCCACGTCGGGGGCGTACCGCCATTCGGGTTCAGGCCGGACCTGCGGAACCGGTGGCTGCTCCGGGTTCCTCACCAGCAGCCGCGGATCCCGGTCCGGCCAGCGCAGGCATTCGCCGGGCTCATTCTGGAATTTCGCCAGCAGGTGGGTCGGCATGATCTCGCCGCGATCGATGGCCGCCTGGTCGATGGCATGGACCTGGTCGATGAAGTTCAGGTCCCACTCGCTCTGGCGATGGAAATGATGGCCGAATCCCCGGTCGATGAAGACATCGATGATATTGCCCCAGGCCAGCAGGACCCTTGGCGAAAACTGGTCCAGAAGCAGGGGCAGGACCTCCTGCGCACGAACCCCCTCAAAACCTTCGTTCGAGCAGTCCCAATCCATGAACTGCGATTCTTCACGCTGCAGCTGGCGGTTGAATCGATAGGCCTTTGGCATCCATTTCCACGCCGCGTCCACCAGTATTCGCGCCTCCGGCCAGCGCATGTGCCCGTTGCGCCCGATCATGTCGGAGACGAGGAAACAGCCCCCCCGTGGCGAGTTGCCGGCTGATCGCGGAATAAAGCCGTTCCAGTTCGAGGACATGGTGCAGCGACTGGTTCGCCATCACTGCGTCAAAAACCCCGTCCGGCAGGCCCTGGTTGAAATCGTGGGGAACCATTTCGAAGTGACTGGCCACGCCTGCGTCGCTGGCGTATCCACGCCCCCTGTCCAGCGCCACGTCACTGATGTCGAGGCACAACACGGTGAAATCCCCGATCCCGCGCGCCAGCAGGCCATTGGCAACGCGAATCTCGAACGCGCAATCTCCACAACCGACACTCGCGATGCGTAACGCGCACCCCGGCTGCCGCGGGGTTCGGGCAATCTCCTGGACGAAGAAGTCCTCGATATTGTTGTACCCGACGCCGTTGAGGCGCGGCCGCAGGTACTTCTCCGACCAGTAGTGGAAGATCTCGGGCAAATCGTGGACGCAGATGTTCTCATCGAACAACTGCTTCTCATGCGCCAGCCGTTCCTGATACTCGTCCATTGAAACTCCCGCAGATTCTCATCCATCGCCGCGACCGTCGGAATCCTGTTCGGGGCGGCGGCCGATGCTAGCAAACCGCATACGGTACCGGCACAGCCCACTCCACGGCCCCGGACAGACGCCGCAAGCACCGCCTGGACCTCGCAGCCTGGCCGGAGCAGGCTGGTAGAATGCGGGACCCGTTCACCAACCATCGGGCCGCTTCGCCCGACGTTACTCCGAGGAATCCCGCTACGATGAAAATCCTCGTCGCCTACAAGCGCGTGGTGGACTACAACGTCCGCATCCAGGTCAAGCCGGACGGCTCCGGCGTGGTCACCGAGGGCGTCAAGCTCTCGCCCAACCCGTTCGACGAGATCGCCCTGGAAGAGGCCCTGCGCCTGCGCGACAGGGGCATCGCCAGCGAGGTCGTGGTCGCCACCATCGCCCCGGCCGATGCCCAGGCCCACCTGCGCAACGGCCTGGCCATGGGCGCCAACCGCGCCATCCACGTGGTCACCGGTGCCGGCCAGGACGTGCAGCCGCTGTCCGCCGCCCGCGCCCTGCTCAAGCTGGTGGAGAAGGAGTCGCCGGACATCGTGATCCTGGGCAAGCAGGCCATCGACGACGACGCCAACCAGACCGGCCAGATGCTGGCCACCCTCTGGGGCCGTCCGCAGGCCACCTTCGCCTCGAAGCTGGGGGTCGAAGGCGGCAAGGCCACGGTCACCCGCGAGGTCGACGCCGGCCTGGAGACGCTGGAAGTCGACCTGCCGGCCGTGGTCACCACCGACCTGCGCCTGAACGAGCCGCGCTTCATCAAGCTGCCCGACATCATGAAGGCCAAGTCCAAGCCGATGGAGACCCTCGCCTGGGCCGACCTGGGCGTGGAGGACGCGCCGGCACTCAAGGCCACGCACTACGCCGCGCCCGCCAGGCGCAGCAAGGGCGTGATGGTGAAGAATGCGGCCGAACTCGTCGCCGCGCTCAAGGACAAGGGGTTGCTGTGAATATCGTGAACACTTTGATGCTGGCAGCTCTCCTGGCCGCAGTGTCGACGGGCTGCCATGGGCAAGAAGAATCAACTCCGGCGCCACAGGAACCCGAGACGGTGACCGTCCGGGTCCAACCGGAGACGATCGTCATTCCGCCCGAACAGGGTGCGTGTGAGCGCGCCAGCGGAGAGTGGGACAGCGGCAAGCAGATTTGCGGCATGACCGCGCAGATGTGTACCGACAGCACCGACGGCCAGTGGATGGACGGCATCTGCGTGGCGAATGTGCCCGACGAAGACACATGTACGGGCTTCAGCGGCATGGCATGGCGCGAGGGTCGCTGCATCGTGAGCCACATCACGCCCGACGAATTGTTCAGGGCGGGCTTCTGAGTCGCCCCGTCACATCATTGGAGGCAAACATGTCCCGTATCCTGATCATCGCCGAACACGCGAACGGCCAGCTCAATGGTTCCACCGCCAAGTGCGTGTCCGCCGCCCGGGCGCTCTCGCCCGAGGCCATCGACATCGCGGTGCTGGCGGCCGACCCGGCCGCGGTCGCCGCCGAGGCTGCGCGGATCGACGGAGTCGCCCGCGTGCTCACCGTCGCCCATGCCGCCAACGCCCAGGCCATCGCCCAGGTGCTGGCGCCGCAGGTGGCGCAGCTTGCCGCCGGCTACAGCCACGTCTTCGGCCCCAGCTCGACCTTCGGCAAGGACCTGATGCCCTGCGTGGCCGCCCTGCTCGGCGTCAACCAGGTCTCGGACCTGATGGCCGCGGAAGGCGAACACACCTTCACCCGCCCGATCTACGCCGGCAACGCCATCGTCACGGTCGAGGCGCCCGCCGGGCAGACCGTCGTCGCCACCGTGCGCACCGCGTCGTGGAAGGAAGCGGGCAAGGGCGGCAGCGCCGCGGTCGAGGCTGTGGACGTGGACGCCGCGCTGCCCGGGCACACCCGCTACCTCGGCCTGGCCGCCGGCAGCTCCGACCGTCCCGACCTGCAGTCGGCCCGCCGCGTGGTCTCGGGCGGCCGCGGCGTGGGGTCGGCCGAGAACTTCGAGGTGATCTACAGGCTCGCCGACCGCCTCGGCGCCGGCGTGGGCGCCTCGCGCGCCGCGGTCGACGCCGGCTACTGCCCCAACGAGATGCAGGTCGGCCAGACCGGCAAGATCATCGCCCCGGAGCTGTACGTGGCCGTCGGCATCAGCGGCGCGATCCAGCACCTGACCGGGATCAAGGACGCCGGCACCATCGTGGCGATCAACAAGGATGGCGACGCGCCGATCTTCGAGATCGCCGACATCGGCCTGGTCGGCGACCTGTTCCAGGTGCTGCCGGAGCTGGATCAGGCGCTCTGAGGCGCAGCCGCGGTGCAATCGTCTGAGACCCGTCACGCCGCCATCCACAGATCCTTCCACCAGGAGTTGTCGACAGCGGCCAGTCGGATGGAAGCCGGCGAGGCGGCGCCTCCCGACCTCAGCGTTGTCAGCCCAGTGTATGGCTGCGTCGACTGCCTGGAGGATCTCGTCGAGCGCATCGATTCCGCAGTGACGGCGACCGGGCTGACGCATGAGGTGATCCTGGTGGATGACGCCAGCCCGGATGGCGCCTGGAGTCGCATCCGGGAACTGGCGGCACTGCATCCGCATCTGCGGGGGCTTCGTCTCTCCCGCAACTTCGGCCAGCACGCGGCCATCAGCGCCGGACTGGAAGTCTGCCGGGGCGGAAAGGTCGTGGTGATGGACTGCGATCTCCAGGATCGTCCCGAGGAGATTCCCGGGCTGCTCGAATCGATGCAGCCGGGCATCGACGTCGTGCTCGCCATGCGCGTCTCGCGCCAGGACAACTGGCTCAAGCGCACCGGCTCGCGGCTGTTCTACTCCCTGCTCGGCTGGCTTGCCGACAGCCAGTACGACCACACTACGGCGAATTTCGGTGTGTATTCGCGCAAGGTCGTCGACGCGGTGAACGCCATGCCGGAAGCCGACCGGTTCTTTCCGCTGCTGGTGCGATGGGTGGGCTTCACGGTGCACCGGGTACCGGTGACGCACGGCCGGCGCGAACAGGGCAAGTCCACCTACAGCTTGCGCAAGCTGGTGTCGCTGGCGATGGGCGTGGCGCTGTCGTTCTCGGACAAGCCGTTACGACTGATGGTCGGTTTCGGCTTCGCGTTCTGTGCGTTTTCGATGGTGGTGGTCCTGCTCACGGTAGTCAGCTATCTCGATGGCGACATCGCGGTCGCAGGCTATGCAAGCATCATCGCCTCCATCTGGCTGGTGGGCGGAATCGTCACCATGGGATTGGGGGTGCTGGGCCACTACGTCGGCAGGATCTTCCGGCAGGTCAAGCTGCGACCGAACTACCTGGTGGCCGAACGGACGCCCCGCCTGCCATGACCAGCAGGCTGTCGATGTCCGAGTCCACCCGGTTCGCTCGCCCGGTGTTCCGCTGGACGCTCGACAGCCCTGCCGCAGCGCGCGATCTTCTCGCATCAACGGCACTGCCATTGGGCGCGGTCGCGATTCTACGCTGCCCTTCGGGCGAGCACGAGGTAGTTCAGACTCTGCTCGAAGCCGGGTTGTCCTGCCGGCATGCGGATACGCTCGTGTACTACGATCGAGACACCACACCGCTGGCAGCACACGCTGAAGGCGCGGACAAGGCCTGTCGTCCGGCAACCCCCGCCGACATCCAGCAGGTGGCCGACCTGGCCCGACGCGCGTTCGGACACGGCTATCGCAGTCATTATGCCGCCAGTCCCGAGGTGTTCGCCGTCGATCTGGTTGCCGAGGGCTACGCCGAATGGGCCCGGCGGCTGGTGATGGATGGTAGCGGCTACACGCTCGTCTCCACCGACGACATCGGAACGCTCCAGGGATTCATCTGCTGTCGCTCAAGGTCAGGACTGGCCACCGAGATCGTGCTCAACGCAGTCGACGAACAGTATCGACGCCAGGGCGTATATTCCGCCCTCCTGCGTGCAGCCCGGCGCCATTCGCAAACGCCGCGCATGGAGGTTTCCACCCAGGTATGGAATTACGCGGTTCAGCGCGCGTGGGCCGCTGACGGGTACCGGATTGCCTGCGCGCTCGATACCTATCACATCAGGAACGCCCGTGAAACCTCTTAGCGCATGGCTATTCATTGCGGCCACCATTCTCTTCACGGTGTACGGCCAGATCATCCTGAAATGGCAGATGTCCAAGGTGGATACCACCCTGGTTTCCAGCGGCCTGTACGGCAAGGTGGTGTTCTTTGGCGGCATGCTGCTCAAGCCCTGGGTGATCAGTGCCTACCTCGCCGCCTTCCTCGCCTCGGCGGCCTGGATGATGGCGATCCTGCGTCTCCCGTTGAGCACCGCCTACCCGTTCATGGCACTCAACTTCGTGCTCGTCATCCTCGCAGGCTATCTCTGGTTCGGTGAACAGCTCAGGCCCGGTCAGATGCTCGGGGCGGCGCTGATCGTCCTGGGCGTTGCACTGATGGGGCGCGGGGCGAGCGAGATCACCTGAAATTCACGACGGCCGTACCGGCCTCTGGAGATTCGCATTGAGGATTCCGTTCAACAAACCGTTCATGACCGGGCGTGAGATCGAGAACATCGCCCAGGCGCACAGGAACGGTCACCTGTCCGGCGACGGCGCGTTCACCCGCCAGTGCCAGGCCGCGCTGGAGACGTTGACCGGCAGCCACCGGGTGCTGCTGACACACAGCTGCACTGCCGCGCTGGAGATGGCCGCACTGCTGATCGACCTCGAACCCGGTGACGAAGTGATCATGCCGTCCTACACGTTCGTCTCGACTGCAAACGCCTTCGTCCTGCGCGGCGCGATACCGGTGTTCGTCGACATCCGCCCCGACACGCTCAATATCGACGAGACACTGATCGAAGCTGCCATCACGCCGCGCACCCGCGCTCTCTGCGTCGTCCACTACGCTGGCGTGGCCTGCGAGATGGACGCGATCATGGCGATCGCCCGGCGCCACGGCTTGCGGGTGATCGAGGATGCCGCGCAGGCGATCCACGCCAGCTACAAGGGGCGTGCGCTGGGCAGCATCAGTGATCTGGGTTGCCTCAGCTTCCACGAAACCAAGAACATCATCTCCGGCGAGGGTGGGGCGCTGATGGTCAACGATCCCGCCCTGGTCGAGCGCGCCGAGGTCATTCGCGAGAAGGGAACCAATCGAAGCCGCTTCTTCCGGGGTCAGGTCGACAAGTACACCTGGGTCGACCACGGCTCGTCCTATCTTCCGGGCGAACTCACCGCCGCATTTCTTGCCGCACAGATCGACGAGGGCCTGGCGATCACCCGCCGCAGGCTGGCGATATGGGAGGAGTACCATGCCGCATTCGAAGCGCATGAACAGCGCGGGCTCGTCCAGCGTCCACTGACCGCCGCCGACTGCAACCACAACGCACACATGTATTACCTGTTGCTGCCGTCGCTCGCGCACCGCTCGGCATTCATTGAACGCATGAAGTCCAGCGGCATCGGATGCGTGTTCCACTACGTTCCGCTGCATAGCGCGCCTGCGGGCAGGCGATTCGGGCGAAGTCACGGCACCATGAACAACACCGACGACATCAGCGAACGGATCGTGCGTCTGCCGCTATGGGTCGGGGTGGAACCACACCTCCCCGAGGTGTTCGCCGCAGCGGACGATGCGCTGTCTTTCCCCTGATCTGACCGGAGCCTTTCCATGATGAAGGTTTGCCCAACATACGCAGTGGCGGTGTTTGCATCGGCGTGGCTCATTGCTTGCAGCGAAGCCCCGCGCGAGCCGATGGATGCGCCAGCGAACCCGCCCGCAGTCGAGGTTGCCGGGTTCGGACCCGCTACCGGCACGAACGGGATGATCACGGCCGATCCCGGCGCCGTCGCGTGCCAGGAGTCTTCCATCGTCGGCATCTCCTGGAATGCGGCGAAAGCCGTTGAGCAGGACCCCACGGTGGCCGGCGTGCAGGTGTGGATAGGGGAGGGCGCCGACGCGAAGCTGTTCGCCGAAGGCGGGCTCCAGGGTAGCCAGGAAACCGGTGCCTGGGTGCGGGCCGATACGGTCTTCCGTCTGGTTGCGATCCAGACGGGCAAAGAACTCGATCGTCTGGTGACCGGCGGTGGCCCCTGCATCGAGCCGGCCGCAGCCGATCCGGGTCAATGAACCGGCCACCAGCCTCCGCGCCGCCGGACGACAGCACTCCGCTGCTGCACCAGCTTGTGTTCTGCGCGCTGCTTTCCCTGGCGGCGGCATGCTTGTTCATGGCGGCGAAGATCCAGATCTATCCGGGCGTCGAAGGCCTGCTCACGTTCGACGGCGAATACTACCGGGGCATCTATCTGCACGGATACTCCTTCTCCGGGGACATCGAGGAGAAGCAGGCTGTCGCCTACCTGCCGCTGAGCGCAGCGGCGCTGGGCCTGGCCGACGTGCTGGTGCCGGGGAACAACGCCTTTCTTGAAACCATGCTGCTGGGAGTGGCCATCCTGTTCCTGACGCTGCTGGGGATCTACCGCCTGACGTCGGGACTCTCCAGCCGCCACACGGCGATGCTTGCCTGCACCGTGTGGGCACTGAGCCCGGTAGCAATCTACAACTTTGTGGGATACACCGAGCCCCTGTATGCGGCGTTGACCGTGTGGATCCTCTACCACTGCTGGAAGCACAACACATGGACGGCGGCTGCGCTGGCTGGAATCGCGATGCTCGGGCGACCCCAGGCAGCGGTTCTGGCCCTCTTCGTGGCCGGATGGATCGCCGCAGAGACGCGCTGGCGTCCACGGGATTTCCTCGATCGCAACGGTGGACTGAAGCTTGTCCTGATGGCCGCGCCCCTGATGCTTTACGCGAGCTGGGCAGCCTATCGGCACGATGACTCGATTCTCTACATCAACGCCCTGGAGGCCTGGCGACGCGGCACCCTGACCGACGGCAATGTTGGTCCTGTCGAAGCGATCCTCTATTTCTTCCGTGCCATCGCCTACGACCACAGCGGCCTCACCCAGTGGACCGCTGCGCTGGGCACGCTCAGCTTGCTGCTGATCGTGGCGTGCGTTTCGGCCATCGGCGCCGTTCCCCGCTGGCTGGGGCTGCTGTATGGCGGCATGCTTGTTTTCTGGTTCTCGGCGGTATCGTTCGACGCGATGAACTCGGCCAGACATCTGTTCTTCATGGCGCCATGGGCGATCATCGCCACCACTGCGCTTTCCAGATTGAACGGCGGACCGGCACGGGCATGGCTGGCACTCCTGCCTTGGCTACTGATCGCCTGCACCGTGAACCATCACGCCGTGATCCGCTATTACAGCGGCCAGTGGGTGTCATGAGCGCGGCACGCAGGCTGCTGAACGTCGCTGTCCTTGCCCTGTTCGCAGGCTGGGGAATCACCCTGTTGCTGCAAAGCAAAGGGCGCGACGACTACGTCGTCGACCGGGCCCTGCAGCTGCGCCCGCAGTCCGCCACCTGCCAATGGCTGCCGATCGACACCGAGCACACTGCAAACCTTGGTTTCAGCATCGAACCGGAGCATGCCTGGAGCGACCGGCGCAGCGCCTATCTCGCGCTGCGGGTTCCCGACGGTACAGGGGCCGCATGGCTTGATCTTGACCTGCGTGGCGTTGCCGCTGGTGAAGTGACGCTCTCGATCGACAACAGCGAGCAGCGGTTCCTGGTGTCACGCCCCCGCACCGTCCGTGTCCCCGTCCCGGAGGCGACGACCAGCGACGGAATCATCCTTCTCCGTTTCGACAGTCGTCGCATGCAGCCGCCGGTGGGCGAGGACCGTAGATGGCTGGGCATCGCCATCGGCGGAATCAGACTATGTCCGAAGTCCGGACCGGACGCCGACTGATCCGAACTTCTGGGAAGGCCGCGAAGCGACGCACCCTCAGCTCCGGCGCCGCGCCGACAGCCATGCCATCGCATCTCTCAGCGCGCCGTTGGTAGCAAGGAAAGTGGTCGTGACACCCGCACGGCGCGCCGCCTCGATGTCGCCGGGCTGGTCCCCGACCAGCACCGATCGCGCAGGATCGATGTCCCAGTCGCCGATGGCAGCCAGCAGCATGCCCGGCTCCGGCTTGCGGCATCCGCAGGCCACCCGCCAGTCGCCGATGCCGGCCTCGGGGTGATGCGGGCAGTAGTAGGTCGCCAGCAGCGGCGCGCCCTCGCGCTCGAAGCGCTCGTGCATCCAGCGCGTATAGCGCTCGAACCGGGCGACATCGTAGTAGCCGCGCGCGATCCCGGCCTGGTTGGTGACCACCACCAGCACGAAACCGGCCGCGCGCGCGGCGCGGGCGAGCTCGAAGATGCCCGGCACCCAGTCGGTCTGCGCGGGCGCGTGCACGTAGCCGTGGTTGACGTTGATGACGCCGTCGCGGTCCAGGAACAGCGCGCGACGCGGCCCCTCCCCCTGCAGGCCGGCAGCAGCCCGATCCCCGGCAACGACCGGTGCGGCGACCGGAGGGGTCACGGCCCGTCCGCGAACAGCTGCTGCGCCCGGGCGTAGTCCTCGGGCACGCCGATGTCGATGAACCCGCCGGTGTCGCTGCACACCGCCACCTGGCCATCGGCGGCCCAGGGCTGGAGCACGCGGGTTTCGAAGGAGAACGCGGGTTCGTCGGGCAGCATCGCCAGCGCATCGGGGGCGAGGTAATAGCTTCCGCCGTTGATCAGGCCCGGCCCCTGGCCGCCCTTCTCGCGGAAGCTGCGGGCAAGCCCGCCCTGCACCTCGACCGCGCCGTAGCGCCCGGTGTCGTCCACCTCCACCAGCGCCACCGCCATCCGCGTTCCCTCGCGCCGCGCCGCCGCCTCCAGCGCCTGCGGCGCATGGCGCAGCCAGGTGTCGCCGTTGGCGACGTGCACGCCGTGTCCGCGCACCAGCGCAGCCGCCTGGCGGATCGCGCCGCCGGTGCCCAGCGGCACGTCCTCGTGCGAATACGCGATCTCCATGCCGCTCCAGCGCGCGCCCGCGAAGGCGCGCACCTGTTCGGCGCGGTAGCCGGTGGCCAGGATCGCCCGGCGCATGCCGGCGTTCGCATACCCATCGAGCAAGTACGCCAGGAACGGCCGCCCCGCGACCGGCGCCAGCGGCTTGGGCACGTCGGCCACGACCTGCTGCAGGCGGGTGCCGAAGCCGCCGACGAGCACGATCACCTCGTCCGCCGGCTTCACTTCGGGAACATCTCCTGCTCGATCAGCGCGCACAGCAGGTGGCCGATGAACTCGTGCCCTTCCTGGATGCGCGGCGTCTCGCCCGAGGGCACGCGGAAGCACAGGTCCGCCAGCGGCGCGAGCTTGCCGCCGCCCTCGCCGGTGAAGCCGACCACCTTCACTCCGCGCGCCCTGGCGGCTTCGGCTGCGCGGAGGATGTTGGGCGAATTTCCGGAGGTGGAGATGGCCAAGAACACGTCGCCGGCCTGCCCCAGCGCCTCGATCTGGCGGGCGAAGGTGTAGTCGTAGCCGTAGTCGTTGCCGATCGCGGTCAGGATCGAGCTGTCGGTGGTCAGCGCGATCGCCGGCAGCCCCGGCCGGTCGTAGTAGAAGCGACTGACCAGTTCGCCGGCCCAGTGCTGCGCATCGGCGGCACTGCCGCCGTTGCCGGCGAGCAGCAGCTTGCGTCCGCCGCGCAGGGCGTCGACGCAGAGCGCGGCGACCTGCCCGATCAGCGCGTGCAGGGCGGCGTCGGCCGACATGCGCTGGAAGTTGGCCAGCGTCTTGTCGAACTCGGCGCGGATGAAGGGGGTCATCCGATCTTCCACGAGGTGGCTCCGTGTGGCGTGAAGTGGGCGTCGTAGACCGTTCCGCCGGCCTCCGACAGGGTGCGCACCAGGCGCACGCGCTCGGCGGGATCGCAGATGAACATCATGAAGCCGCCGCCGCCGGCGCCGGATACCTTGGCCGCGCGCGCGCCGCTGGCGAAGGCCAGGGCTTCGAGCTCGTCGATCATCGGGTTGGTGATGCTGGCCGCGCTCTGCTTCTTGGCCTGCCAGCCCGACTGCATCACCTCGGCAAAGCGCGGCAGATCGCCGCGCAGCAGCGCTTCCTTCATCTGCACCGCCTCGAGCTTGAGCCGGTGCATGGCGTCGAGCGAATCGCTGCGCCCCTGGCTGATGTTGCGCGACTGCTCGTCGATGATCCTGGCCGAGGCGCGCGAGACGCCGGTGAAATACAGCACCAGGCTCGCCTCCAGCTCCGACCAGATCCAGTCCTTGATCCGCAGCGGGTTCACCACCACGCGGTCGTCGGCGTAGAACTCCATGAAGTTGAAGCCGCCGAAGGCGGCCGCGTACTGGTCCTGCTTGCCCCCGGACAGCTGCAGGTCCTTGCGCTCGATGTCGTAGGCCAGGTGCGCGATCTCGTACTCGCCCAAGGCCAGCCCGAAGTACTCGGCGAACGCGGTCACCAGCGCCACCACCATCGTCGAGGACGAGCCCAGGCCGGAGCCGGGCGGCGCATCGGAATGGGCGCGCACGCGGATCGCCGGCCGCTCGCCGCCGAGGAAGCGCCCGCTGATCGCCAGGTAGACGCCGCGCATCAGCTGCTGCGGGCCGGGCGAGAGGTCGACGTCCGCCGGCGCCAGCGCCTCCACCGAACCGGCGTCGAGCGCGTGGAACTCGGCCTGCGCCGCAGTTGATTCGTCGACGGTCGCGTGCGCGTACTTGTCGATGGTGACGTTCATGACGAAGCCGGTGTGCCGGTCGCAGTAGGGCGACACATCGGTGCCGCCACCGGCCAGGCCCAGGCGCAGCGGCGCGCGCGCGCGGACGATCATCGCGCCGCCTCCGCCGCATAGCGGCTGCGCCAGTAGTCGAGCATGTCGCCGATGGTCTGCCGCAGCGCCACCTGCTGGCGCCAGCCGGTGGCCGCGACCAGCCGCGCGGAGTCGCCGAAGATGACCTTCTCGTCGCTCGGCCGCAGCAGCGCCGGATCGGTTTCCACCTGCAGCCGGACACGGCAGCCCGACAGCACCAGGTCGAGGATCTCGCGGATCTGGTACGTGGTCGCGCCGCTGATGTTGTAGACGCCGCCGGCCTCGCCCCGCTCCGCCAGCAGTTCCAGCGCGTCGGCCAGGTCGCGCACGTCGGTGATCGCGCGCCAGGTGTCGAGATTGCCCACCTTCAGCACCGGCGGCGCCAAGCCCAGCTCGGCGCGCACCGCGCGCTGGGTGAAATCGGCGCAGACGTCGCCGGTCTTGCGCGGCCCGGTGGTGTTGAAGATGCGCGCGCAGACGCTGCGGATGCCGTCGTTGGCGTGGTACTGCAGCGCCAGCAGCTCGGTCGCGACCTTGCTCACGCCGTAGGGATGCAGCGGCCGCATCGGGTGCGATTCGGTCACCGGGATGTCCGCGGCCGCGACCTCGCCGTACTGCGCGCTGGAGCAGGCCACCACCACCACCGGGTCGATGCCGGCGGCCTTGATGGCCTCGAACACATGGGTGGTGCCGAGCACGTTGCTGTCCAGGGTCTCGATGGGGGCCCGCCAGGAAAGCGCCGGATAGCTCTGCGCCGCGAGCAGATAGACCACGTCGGGCTCCGCCGCCGCGATCGCGTGCGCCACCTGCTCGCGGTAGCGGATGTCGCAGCGGACCAGCCGATCCTGGAAGGAGGACCAGTCGCCATTGTCGATGGTCGCGTTGTAGTGGGTGCCGACCACCCCATTGCCTGCGGCGATCGCGCGCTCAATCAGGTAGCTGCCGACGAAGCCGGTTGCTCCCAGTACCAGGATATTCATGCCTTCCCTCCTGCCGCCCTGGCCGCTCTCTCGATCTGCCCGCGCCGCTCCGACACCGAAGCGTACGGCATCGGGTCCACGTCCGAGGCGACCACCCGCCACAGCGCGTCCTCGGAAAACCGCTCGCGCGCGAACGCCTGCGACGACTGCGACGCCGACAGCCAGGCTGCATCGTCGACCAGCAGCCTGAGCACCGCGTCGGCAAAGTCCTCGGGCGCCTCGGCCACCGCCAGGAAGCCGTCGGTTCCGGAGAATCCCTGGGCTCCGGCCTCCGTGGTCACGCACGGGATGCCGAAGCGCATCGCCTCGACCACCTTGCCCTTCATGCCGCCGCCGTAGCGCAGCGGCGCCACCGCGACCCGTGCATTGCCGTAGAAGGCGGCAAGCGTCTCGTCCGGGACGAAGCCGGTCACCTCGACCGAAGCCCCGGCCAGCCCTCGCACCACCTCGGTCGGATTGGAGCCGACCAGTGTCAGGCGCAGGTCCGGATGACGGGACAGCAGCAGCGGCCAGACGCTGCGCACGAACCACACCGCCGCGTCCGCGTTGGGCGCATGCGCGAACCCGGCCACGAACACCAGCCCGCGGCGCCGGGACAGGTTGGCCCAGGGCGCCTCCGGGAATGTGTCGAACGCATACACCGGAATGGTCAGCGCCGAAGCCCGTCCACCATGCCCACGCAGCCAGGCGGCGACGTGCGCGGTTTCGGTGTCGGAGGGGTAGTAGATGGTGTCGACGGCACCCCAGACATCCTGCTCGAACTGCTCGATCCTGGCCGTCTCGCGCTCCAGCTCCGCCCCCGGCTCCAGCCGGAGCTGCTCGCGCATGCGCAGATGGTGCACGTCGTGACCGTAGTAGAGCAGCGTCGCATCGCTGGACCTGCGCAGCGCATCGACATACCTGATCGACACGTGCGGGCGGCTGAGCAACACGTAGTCGATCATCGCGCCGTGCTCGCGGATCCAGTCCTCGAACCCGCCCGCAAGTTCGGGCCCCGCCAGCACCTCGATGCCGGCCTGCTGCAGCATCGGCGTGTATACCGGATCGTGCCACTGGTTGTCCGGCCAGAACTTGACGGTCATGCCCTGTTTCTGGAACAGGCGCATGAACTGCCACATCGTGCGCGATCCGGCATCGCGGTCGGGCTGCGGCACGTAGTGGTCGATCACCAGGACGGTCTTGCGCAGCTGCGAGCGGTCACGCGCCAGGAACGGATATTCGCCGTTGCCGAAATGCTCGCGCGCCAGCGTGTCCTTCCACCGCTCCAGCATCTTGCCCTGGTTGACGACCTGCCAGGACTTGATGCCCTGCCCGGTATCGGTGCCGTGGGAAATCCCTTCGTGATGGATGACGGTCGAGGCCGGCTGCAGATAGACCTTCATGCCTGCGGCGCGCACGCGAAACGCCAGGTCCGTGTCCTCGCAATACGCAGGAGCGAAATGTTCGTCGAAGCCGCCCAGGTCGCGGAACACCTGCGTCTTCAACATGATTGCCGCGCCCGAGATGTAGTCGGCTTCCTTGACGTAGTTGAACTCCCAGCGCGCCGGATTCTGCAGCCGGCCGTAGTTCCAGGCCGAGCAGTCGTTCCAGACGATGCCGCCGGCCTCCTGCAACCGGCCGTCGGGATACACCAGGCGCGAGCCGACCAGCCCGGCATCGCCGCGATCGTGGAACACCGCGAGCAGGGCTTCCATCCACCCGCCGGTGACCTCGGTGTCGTTGTTGAGGAAGAAGACGTACTCGCCGCGCGCCGACTCGGCCGCGCGGTTGCACGACCGCAGGAAGCCCAGATTCCGCGGATGCTCGATGTAGCGCAGGCCCTCGACGCCGCGCAGGCACTCCATGTCTTCGTCACCGGACGCGTCCTCGGCGACGATCACCTCGAATGGAATCTCGCCGGCGTGGCGGGCGATTGAATGCAGGCAGGCGACGGTGTAGTCGAGGTTGCCATAGCTGGGGATGATGATCGACACCTTCGGGTGTTCCGCCTGCGGCAGGTGCAGCCCCTCCACCGCGCCCGCCCGGTCCCTGGCGATCTCTTCCACATGGACGGGCACGGGTTCGACGGGGCCACGCGCACGCCTGGCCAGCCAGCCGCCGAGGCGCGCCCGCAGGGGCGCAAGCCAGCCGGCCTTGCCATATCCGGAGTTGCGCAGGGAGCCGGCCACGCCATCCCAGTCTCCGCGCAGCAGGCGGCCGGCGAAGCGCAGTGGCCTGGTGAGCCTCCAGGAGCGCGATCCGGTCAAGAGACGGTATTCGTCGCGCGAGTGCTGCAGTTCACGGCCCACACGGGCAACATCGGCTTCGAGCATCGCTGCATGCGCTTCCGCCGCGCGGAGCAGTGCCGCCTGGGATTCCAACTGCGCGCCTCTGGCTTCGAGCTGCATGTCGCGCTCGGCCACCACGTCGCGCGTGCGCTGCAGATCCGATTCGAGCGTACGGGCCCAGTCGACCGTGTTCTGATGCTCGTCCTGCAGTCGACGGACAATGTCGTTGGCCGATTCGAGCTGGTCGCCCAGCGTCTGCGCCCAGGCCACCGCTTGCGTGTGCTCGGACTGCAGCGCCTCGATCCGCCTGCCTGCCGATTCCAGTTCGCCGCCAAGGCCCTGCGCCCAGGCTACCGCCTGCGCATGTTCGGACTGGAGCGCGCCGATGCGGCTGTTTGCCTGGTCGAGTGTGCGCTCCAGCGAGCGCGCCCACTCGCTGCGCTCGACCACCGTCCGCCGCTCGGCTTCCAGCTCGGCCTCGACCTCGCGCCGCCGGTCCCGCTCCAGCACCGGCAGACGCGCGAACCCTTCCAGCACTCCTGCATACAGCGCGCTGGCCTCCCCGAAGCGTGCGCGCGGCGCCTGCAGCGCTGCCCAGGGCCGGGCGGAGCGCATCGCGTCGAACATGTCCAGCGCCAGCTGCCACGAGGCGTCGGCATCGCCGCCTTCCAGATGATGGTGGCGCCCGTCGGCCGATACGAACGCCGCGATCCCGTCCCGCGCCGCCTCCACTCCGGCGGCTTCGAGTCCGATCGCCTGCAGCGCAGGCTCCAGCGAGGCCGCGGGTCCGGCCAGGAAGCGGCTGTAGTCCAGCGCCGCGCGCGGAACACCGCGACTGGCCTGCTCGGCCTCCAGCAGGTGCTCGATCCACAGCATCCGGGACAGGCCTTCCGGCCAGCGGTTGCGGGCGGCCAGGGAAGCGGCGACTTCACGCGGATCGCGGACTACGAACAGCGCCGCGGGGCGCACGCCCATCCGCTGCAGAATCGGCCACCACAGCGGCAGCAGCCGGCACATGCGCGGGTCCTTGACCGCCCAGCGGGCGCTGGTCCCGAACTCGGCCCGGAGCAGGGCTTCCAGTTCGTCCGCGGCGGCGCGGGCCGGCTCTCCCGAAACCCACCCCGCGGGAAGTTCGCGCGGATCGTTCCACTCCCGGTCCAGGGCCGCCAGCAGACGCTCGTGGATGCCGACAACACCGGCGTGTTCCCAGAACCCGCGCGGATTGTCCGCCGCGGGCTGCAGCAGATCGGCACCAAGGTCGAACCCCGCCAGGCGCAGCGCCCCGGCCACCGCCGAGGTGCCGCTGCGGTGCATGCCCAGCACCAGCAGCGCCTGCGGTGATCCGGTGTCAGCTGTCATGCGTGGCTCGTCGTTGATCCGGCAGCGTCAGGGCAGGGGTGAACCCAGTATTCTACTGCGCCCGCTGGCTCCGGGGCTGGTTTTCCCAGTCGATTCCGTAGCGCAGGCGCTGCGCCCGCAGAGCCCGGCTGAACAGTCGTTCATGCAGCCACCAACGCAGGCCGCCGCGGCGAAACCGGGCGTAGTCGCCCTCGAACACCCGCGGATAACCGCCTGCGGAGGACGAAAACGGGGCCAGACCCAGGAACCGGTGGACGCGACCCAGTGTCGCGCCGGGATCCGCGTCAAGCTCGTCGTTGAAGAGCACGAGCACCTGGTCATGCGGGAAATGCGCGTAGAGCACGTCCAACTGCCGCGCATAGTCGCCGCGCAGGCGGTAGCTGTGCCGGCTCGTGGGGGAGTCGCGGGAAAGATCGTCCTCGTGGCCGCGCAGGCGCCAGGGTTCGAGCAGCAGCGCGAGCCAGAACGGCAGCCGCTCGCGGCCGCGCGCCCTCTCCATGTGGTACTGCGACAGCGCCCGCTCCAGCGGGTGGCGCAGGATCAGGATCCACTTCATCGCCGGGTTGTAGGCGGCGATGCGCCGCACAAGCTTCGGGTGCAGGATGTAGATGGGGGTGGCGTCACCGTGCAGCCGGTCGCCGGAACCGGGCGCAAAATGCGCCGCGTAGTCGCCGTCGATCTCCTGCGGATCGCGAGCATCGTCGACGCCCGCGTCATCGAACACGTGCGCCTCCTTGGCCAGCGGCAGCGCGACCTGCGGGTGCTCCCCGAGGAATTGCGCCAGCGCGGTGGTCCCGCCCTTCTGCACGCCGCCGATCAGGAACGAGACCCGCGCCACGTCAGCGCTCACGCAGCATGCGCTCGTGTGTCGCCGCGACATCCTCCCGCGAGTAGAACGACCAGTACGCTCCTTCCGAAGCAAGCAGCCGCCGATACAGCGTGTCCACATCCACCGCCGCGTAGTCGCGGCTGGCGTTGCGCTCCCGGAGAGGCCTGGGCGCGGCTTCCAAGCCGAGTGTCCAGAGCAGGCTGGCCCCCTGACTGGCGACGATTTCCTCGTAGCGCAGGATGCGCGCTTCCGGCAGATGCGCGCGATAGCGTTCGAAGAACCAGTCCATGGCGATCAGCTGCCTCCCGATCAGGTCCGGTTCGCTGTCCAGCCTCATCTCGAGCCTGCGGTCCAGACGCTCGCCTGCAGCCACACGTCCGCGGGAAGGCGGAATCGGAACCGAGTGCCAGGATGCCAGTACCGCGAGCGGATTGCGCACAAGCCCGAATACCGACACCGCCGCATCCAGTTCCGGCAGCAACGCCGCATACGCCGAGTTGTGCTTGATCATCAGCAGGAAGCCATCCTGCAGCGGCTTGTCGAAGCGGATGCGCCCATGCTCCATGCGGCGCTCCCGGGTGCCATCAGCGCGCAGCCCGCCATAGGGGTTGTCGGTCACCTTGCCACCGCTATGCTGCGTCTCGGCGGTGCCATGGGAGAGCAGACTGTCGTACATGGCGCGAAAATAGTCCAGCGCCTGGGCCACGGCGCGCCGCCTGTCCGACGGATCCAGTGCGTCCACATTCATCGGCTCGACCAGCGCCACAGCCTGGGCGGCGGCGTTCACCAGGTGGCAACACAGCGTGGAACCGGACCGCGGAAGGCCGGTCAGGGCAGCGAAACGGGTATCGGGCTTCATGTCTTTCCCATCGATTCAAGCACGGTTGCGAACGCGGCGGACTCCCGGGACGGATCGTGGCCCGCGGCACTGCGCCTGCCGGCCCCGGCCAGGCGTTCGAGGAGACTGCTGTCGGCAAGCAGGGCCGCCGCCGCCGCCGCGATGACGCCGGCATCCGGCGCCACGACCCAGGCGTTCTCGCCGTGGCGCAGATAGTCGCGGTTTCCGATGGCATCCAGGGTCAGCACCGGGGTGCCGAGCGCCATCGCTTCCAGCGCCGGCAGGTAGAACCCTTCCTCGGCGTGCGGAAGCAGGATGGCCAGCCGCGCACGCGTCAGGCGCGCCAGATACGCCGCCCGCGGCATCAGTTCGCAGGCCAGTTCGGCGTGCAGGCCCCGCTCCGTCAGCGCATCCTGGATTGCCGCGCCCAGCGGAGGATTCTTCAGCGCACCGACGAACACCGGCGTCTCCCTCTCCTCCGCGGGCGGTAGATTGAAGACCTGCAAATCGAGGGAGGCGGGAATCACCGTCACCGGACCGTTTACCTCCCCCGTCGCAGTGATCGCTGCGGCCACCGCATGGCTGACGCAGATACGGTGCGCGCGCCGGACCAGGAACTCGCGCAGCGGCAGTCCCGGATCGCCATGGCGGACATGCTGCACCAGATTGACGACGGGCCTGTCGGCGCCCGGCGCGCGCTGCCGCAGCGCGCGCCAATCCATTCCGGCCAGGAAAAGCACATCGGCCGTCTGCGGCCTCCACTCCGGCTCGATCCGTTCGGGCATCGCCATCCATGGATTGTCGGCGTGGCGCAGCGATTGCGGCGTCAGGTAGACCCGCGCATCCCACCCCAGTGACAGCGCATGCCGGAAATAGTCCCAGACCTTGCCATGCCCACCGGTGTAGAAGTGGAAGTCACGATGGAACAGCATCCGGCGCGGACTCATGGCGCTACCCGGATCTCCATGGGCACGGGGAACAATCCGGTGAAGCGGTCGCGGCAATCGTCGACGATTTCAAACGAAAGCTTGCCATCCTGTCGCGCCAGCACCGTGGTCAGCTCCAAGGAAGGCGCGTCCACCACTCGCGTACGGATGCGGTACACACCGCTCTGCAGCAGGGCCTCCATGGAAATACGCACATCAACGATGTCATCGTCGCCTCCGCCGGCAGCAGGCAGGTCGATCCTGCGTCCGGTCAACTGCAGGCCACGGCCATCGAGCACATCGAAAATGAACTGCGGTTTATCGAAACCGGCACGCAGGCGGATACGGAAGCGGAACTCCAGCCGGTCGCCGTGGCGCAGCGCGATATGGGGCAATCCGTCGTTGAGGCTGGACTCCAGCACGCAGGCGTCATCCAAGCCATAGCCGCCATCGACGCGCGTGATCTCGCGCTTGCCCAAGGTGCTGGTCAGCGCCTTGCTGTGCACCTTGTGCAGGTACTCGGCGATCACGTCCTCGGGTAGCCCTTCGCTGACCACACGTCCGTGCTCGAGCAGCATCGCGCGATGGCAGAACGCACGCAGCGAATTGAGATCGTGACCGACAAACAGCAGGGTGGTGCCGCGCGCGAGGATTTCGTCGATCCTGGCCATTGCCTTGGCCTGGAAGGCCGCGTCACCGACCGCCAGTGCCTCATCCACGATCAGGATGTCCGGATCGGTATGAACCTGCACGGCGAACGCCAGCCGCAACGCCATACCCGAACTGTAGGTTTTCACAGGCTCGTCGATGTATTCGCCGATCTCCGCGAAGGCGATGATGTCGTCCATGCGGTCGCGCACCTGCGCCGGCGTCAGCCCGAGAATGGCGGCATTGACCCGGACGTTCTCGCGACCGGTCAACTCGGCGTTGAAGCCCGAACCCAGTTCGAGCAGGGCGGCGACCCGGCCGTTGACCTGGACCGTTCCCGTGGTCGGCTCCAGGACACCGGCCACGATCTGTAGCAGCGTGCTCTTGCCGCTGCCGTTGTGGCCAATGATGCCCAGGGCGGCGCCGCGGGGCAGGTCGAAACTCACATCCTGCAGCGCGCGGTGCTCGTGCAGCATGCCCTGCACGCGTGCGCGTATCCGCGCGGAAACCGCGTGACAGGGCAACCAACCCGCCATCCGGTAAAGGAGAGGCACCCACAATCGACTGGCCGGAGTCGCCCAGAGTCGATAGGTCTTGCCTACCCCGTCGACGACGAGGGCGGGGGGAGTCGCGTCCACGAGGTTCCTTGGATGGCAGGGAGCCGGCACGGGGTCGGCAGCGAAAACGGCCATTATAGGCCCGTGTCACACAGGGCCGCAGGAGGCGAACCCGGCGACACCCGGACGTCTGCGGCGGCCCCCCGCCGGGTGCAAGCGGGACGGAACGCGGTAACGGGGGGTCGCAATCGTGCGGAGACACTCGTCCCACGATTCATGCACCAAACCGGCGCAGTACCGCGAGCGGACGATTTGTCCCTGCCGGCCAGCACACCGAAGGTAATCCGGCCGACAATCGGGTAGGGGCTGGCGCACCAGCCCCTCCCACACCACCGTACGTGCGGTTCCGCATACGGCGGTTCACGAGTGACACGGAAGCAGGCGCACGTAATCGGTCAGGCTGACCAGACCACGTGCATCGAACCACGCTTCCGGGAAGGCCGCATTCATGTGACTGGCCCCGGCGTTCCACCACGGCCCCTGGCCGTTGTGGCCCGAGCGCCAGGCACGCTCTTGCGTCAGTCCCTGTTTGCGCAACAGCTCGGTCCGTCGCCGCCGCGTCTTGGCGTGTTGCCAGATCAGGCAGCGCAGGCGCCGGCGTATCCACCCATCCAAGTCCTTCCACGCCTTCTGGCTCATACTCAGCCGGAAGTAGCTCGCCCAGCCTCGCAACACCGGGTTCAGTGCTGCGATCGTATTGGCCAGACTGCACCCGCGCCCCTTGCGCAGCAGCTCCCGGATACGGTCGCGCAGCCGCTGCTCGCTCTGTCGAGCGAACCGCAGATGCACCACCGCTCCGGCCTTGCGCAGGGTGTAGCCGAGGAACTTGCGCTCCCCCACGCGGGTACAGGCGCTCTTGTCGACGTTGACGCGCAGCTTCAGCCTCATTTCGAGGAACTTCGTCATGCTCGCCAACAGCTGGTGCCCGGCCGCTTGGCTGCCGACGTAGATGTTGCAGTCGTCCGCATAGCGGCAGAACGCATGCCCCCGCCGTTCCAGTTCACGGTCCCAGTCGGTGAGCAGGAGGTTGGACCGCAGCGGCGACAGCGGGCCGCCTTGCGGCGTCCTCTCGTCTCTGGCTTCCTCCACTCCGCCCCGCATCAGGCCCGCCTCCAGGTACCGGCGGATCAACTTGAGCACCCGCTCATCGTCCACATGCCGGGCCACCCGCGACATCAGGATGTCGTGATTCACCCGGTCAAAGAACTTCTCCAGGTCGATGTCCACGACCCACGGCCGGCCCTCTGCTGGATGTGCTGCCGGGCCGCCCGGATTACCTGGTGCGGGTTGCGCCCCGGGCGGAAGCCGTAGCTCGATTCGGAGAACGTGGGCTCGATGTGCGGTCGCAGGACTTGCAGCAGCGCCTGCTGGATCAGCCGATCCAGCACCGTCGGAATGCCCAGTGTCCGCACCCCGCCCGCAGGCTTGGGGATGTCCACCGCGCGCACCGCCGATGGCAGGTAGCTGCCTTCCAGCAACGCCGCCTTGACCCGGAGCCAGTGCACCTTCAGCCAGTCCTTCAACTCCGACACCGGCAGGCCATCGGCCCCCGCTGCGCCGCCGTTGCGAACGACCTTCTGGTACGCCGACCACAGGTTGTTACGTTCGACCACGGCCTCCATCAGCCGCGGCTGCTCCGCTTTCGTTTGCCCCACCGCCGCCGTGCACGCCTCGGCACCGTCCAGCCTGCCCTCGGGGGACTGCCCCTGCTCTCGGCTCTCGGCTCTCGGCTCCCGGCCCCGGTCTCCCGGGCTTGTGCGTCTGCGTCATGCATCGAGGTCGATGGTCCTGATCGCGGTCTCTCGTGTTCGGCCCTTCGTCGTCGCCGACTACTATGGCCTTTGCTGACTTCTCGCTCCGCATCGCTACGTCGGACTTTCATCCGCAAGGCGAGATCTCCCCGGGTATTGCGCACCTGCCTTCCCGCTTATGCCTGTCGGATCTACGCCACGTCGTCCGTGCAAGTACCGGGCTTTGGCCTTCTGGGCTGCCTCACCCCAACGCGTCGCCTAGTATCCGCTTCCTGTTCGTCAGGCCAGCGTTTTGCTTCCGGCTTCCTCCAGATGTCCGGTCACCCGAAAACGCCCTTGCCTTCCGCTAGCTGTTCCCCTTGCTGGGCCAGTAGAGGACTTTCACCTCCTAGCAGGTGTGCCCTGCCGGGCGCACACAAAAAAGCGGGCGACTTCCGTCGCCCGCTTCAAGTCCGAACCAGGGCTCCGATGAACCGGAGCCCGTTGCCCTTCCCGGATTACGGGTTGAGCTTGGTGGTCGGGGTCAGCCACACTTCGTTCTTGGCCGGGGTCAGGTCGGTGACCGTACCGTCGGTAGCGTTGCGGTTCAGCGCCGAAGCGGTGAAGTTCGCGCACTCCGGGCTGATGCGGAGGTACCACTTGCCTGTGCCATCACCGAACTTGCCGGTGATACGCGACACCGGACGGTTGTCCACGCCGGTCTCCAGCACGTCGATGTTGAACTGCTCGGAAGCGTGCGGAGCCAGGGTGGTGCGGACCGGATCCGACAGGCGGCCGAGGTCGTCCTTGGCGTCGAAGACCACGTCGCAGGCCACGGCGTTGTTGTTGGTCACGCGCATGAACGACTGCGCCGTCGCGTTGGCACCCGGGTTCACGTTCTGGAACACGAACAGGCCGGTGTTGAGACGCAGCGGGTACAGCGCGCCGTCGCTGTTCGGCGGGTTGACGAACAGAGCCGGGACGTTGTGGTCGAAGCTGACCGTCGCCGACAGGTTCTGCGGCACCAGCTCGCCACCATGGGCACCAAAGCAGACGTTCATCGGAACGGCAGCGGTGGCGTTGGTCAGCGGGTTGTAGTGCAGGCCGAGGGCGGCCGAAGCCGGCGCGTCCATGACGTGCGTGGCCGAGGCTTCGGTACCGGCACCGTTCAGCGACAGCGGCAGGAAGGCACCCGCGGCCTTGGAACAGGTGGCGCTGGTGTCGAGCCACAGGTTGTTGCCATTGCCGAAGCCGGCCAGGTTGGTGCCCTTCACGACATAGGTGATGCGCGTAGCGGCCAGGCTCCACACGGTCGGACCAACGCCATCGAAGTTGTTGACCGGGGACATGGCCGGGGCACCGGTCAGGCCGTCGGAGTTGCGCTGCTGGATGGCGACGTTGATGCTGCCGGCGTTGAACCAGGTACCGCCGGCGCCGTTGGTGCACGAGGTGCCCACGGTCGGTGCCGGATCGAGGTTCGCCACGCTGAAGCGGATGCGGGGCGGGTTGCTGCCGCAGCGCTGCACGTCGATCCACTTGTTGGAGGTGGTGACCGGGTTGGTGCCGGTGAAGCTCACCACTTCACCCCACAGCGAACGGGCGAACAGGGCGTTGCCCGACAGGATCGAGCGCACGTCGGTCTGGTTGGTGATGCTGATGCCGCCGTTGACGGCGCTGCCGGTCAGCAGCGCGCCCTGCAGGTCGTACAGGCGCAGGGTCGGCAGCTGGAAGGCGAACGAGGTGCCCGGGGTGGTGTCGACACCGGCACCGCCAGCGATGAAGCGGACGCGCATTTCGCGCTCGCCGTTGCTGTAGTTGACGGTCGCGGCCGGGTCGATCACGTCGAGCGGCGTACCGCCGGCGGCGCCACCGAGCTGCTCACCAATGAGAATGTTGGCGATCAGGTCGGCTTCGGTCATGCCCGCAGTACCGAAAGCCGGAACACCCAGCGTGAACGCGGACTGGAACTTGCCCGAGGTGCTGCCCTGGCCCAGCGAGATCACGATCTCGACGACATCACCGGCGCCCACCGTGGCAACCGAAGCGAGCTCGGAGCTGCTGGTGGCGCGGACGGTGAACTCACCCGGCAGGTCGATCGTGCGCGAATCGGTAGCGAAGAGATCCTTCGCATAGGTGATCTGCTTCTGCGTCTGGTAGCCGAGCTGCGCAGCCGACGCCGAGCCGGCCAGCATTGCCGTTGCGGCAATGGCGGCGGCCAGAACGCTCTTGTTGAACTTCGTTGTCATTGCGATGGACTCCATCATTGGAAATAAAAAGTGTGGACTCGAGTGCGTAGCTGTACCGGCTGCCCGCCTTCCCCGGTACCAGTGGGTGGCCCACCGGCAACCGGTTTACCGCAGGTGGTCCGTCTGGAACGGCTGGAAGCATAGCCCCACCCCCCCCTCGCAGTCACCTGACGGCAAGCTACGCCGCGCACGTTATCGAATTGTTTACATGACAGTCAACCCCTATTTACAGACACTTGCCACCGATCACATCCCTGTCACACGAGCCCGGACGGCTCCGGCCGCAAATCACACGGCAATATCGTTGGCACTGGTGATCGCCAGGATGATACCGGTCATGATCAGGCCGATGACACCTCCGATCAGCAGGATGGCGATCGGCTCGAGCAGGGCGAGGAACTGGCGCATCCGCGCCCGCCCGGATTCCTGGTAGAGCTTGGCGAGGGAGGCGAGCATGGCCGGCAGTTCTCCGGATTGTTCCCCCACCCGGACCAGGTTGTAGCCCGTGGGGGACAGGGTGGCCTGCTCCTCGAGCGCGTCGGCCAGGGTGCTGCCCGAGCGCACCGCCCGGGTCGCCTCTTCCAGACGGGCCCGGCGGCGGGGGGAATTGACGCCTTCCGCGGCCAGCCCCAGGGCGTCGAGCATCGGCACCCGGTTGCCCAGCAGGGTCGACAGTACCCGGGCCCATGAGGCCACCTCGGCCTCGATCTGCCAGACCCCCAGCACCGGCACCCGCTCCAGGCACTCCAGCAGGCGGGCCCGGGTCCCGGGCTTGCGCAGGGCCCAGGTGGCGGCCACGACCCCGGCGGCCACCGCCCCGCCCAGCAGCCAGAAGTGCTCGCGGGCGAACATCCCGGTATTGAGCACGGCCGAGGCCAGCCAGGGCAGGTCCTGAGCGCGCTTGAGCAGCACCGCGAACTTGGGAACGACATAGGTGAACATCATCACCACCGCGCCGATCCCGGCCAGCACCAGCACCGCCGGATAGGTCAGCGCCTGGCGCATCTCGGTGCGCACCGTGCGGTCGTACTCCATCTGCGCGGCGGCATCGCCCAGGGCCCGGGCCAACAGGCCGGCCTTCTCGCCGCTGCGCACCAGGGTGTCGACGTAACGCGGGACCGGCAGCCCGGCCGCCGCCAGGGTCTGCGAGAACGGCTGGCCCTGGCGCAGACCCGCGGAGATGCCCTGGAAGGCGTCGCGCATCCGGGGGTGGGGGCTGGAACGCGCCTGGGCCGCCACGGCGTCGGCCAGGCCCACGCCGGCGGTCAGCAGGGTGGAGAGTTCCTGCAGCGCGAGGATGACGTCCTGGGCCTTCAGCCGGGCCCGGCGCCCGCCCAGCACCCCGGCGGCGCCGGACGGCCCGTCTCCTGCCTTGATCGACAGCACGACCAGGCCGCGCTGCTCCACCGAGCGCGCCGCCTCGCGCTCGCTGGCGGCGACGATCTCGCCGTCCAGCGACACGCCCTCGGAATTCATCGCCTGGTAGCGGAAACGCCGCATGGTCAGAGCCGCCGGATCCGCGCGCGGGCCGCGGCAAGGCCGCCCTGGCTCACCCTCTCCCCGCTCATACCGCGGTCACCCGCAGCACTTCGTCCACGCTGGTGACACCCTGCCAGGCCTTGAGCAGGCCGTCCTCGCGCAGGAAGCGGCAGCCGTCCTCGCGCGCCATGGCGCGCAACTGCTGGTGGCTGGCACCGGCCACGACCGCCTGCTGCATCGCCTCGGTGACCGGCACCAGTTCATAGATGCCCATGCGTCCCCGGTACCCGGTCTGCTGGCACTGGCTGCAGCCCTTCGCCGCCATCCAGCGCGCGGGCTCGCCCGGGAGTACGCGGGCTGCCCAGCGTTCGGCTTCCTCGGCGATTGCCGGCAGCACGTGGGCGTCCGGCATCGCGCAGTGCGGGCACAACCGGCGCACCAGGCGCTGCGCCTGCAGGCCCTTCATCGGCGCGGCGACCAGGAACGGCTCCACGCCCATGTCGATCAGGCGGGTGAACGCGCCGATGGCGTCGTTGGTGTGCACCGTGGACATCACCAGATGGCCGGTCAGCGCGGACTGGATCGCGATCTCTGCGGTTTCCCGGTCGCGGATCTCGCCGACCATGATCACGTCCGGGTCCTGGCGCAGGATCGAGCGCAGTACGCTGGCGAAGGTCAGGCCGATGTCGGCGTGAGTCTGGATCTGGGTGATGCCGGGCAGCTGGAACTCGACAGGATCCTCGACCGTGATCAGCTTCTTCAGGCCGTCGTTGCTGGCCGCGAGCGTGGCGTAGAGCGTGGTGGACTTGCCCGAGCCGGTGGGGCCGGTGACCAGCACGATGCCGTGCGCCTCACGGCTCCAGCCCTGCAGCATCGCCAGATGGTCCGGAGCCATGCCCAGTCGCTCCAGCGCCAGGTCCTTGCGCTCCTTGGGCAGCAGGCGCAGCACGATCGACTCGCCGTGCACGCCCGGCAGGGCGGAGGCGCGCACATCCATCGCCTGTCCGCTGGCGCGCACGGTGAGGCGCCCATCCTGCGGCAGGCGGCGTTCGGCGATATCCATGCCCGAGATCAGCTTCAGGCGCGAGGCCACCGCGTTGAAGCGCTCGCGCGGCAGGCTCAGCCGGCTGTAGAGGACGCCGTCGATGCGGAAGCGCACCACGAATTCGTGCTCGCCCGGCTCCAGGTGGATGTCCGAGGCGCGCTGTTCGACCGCCTGCGCGACCAGGCTGTTGACCAGTTCGACCACCGGCGCCTCCTCGGCCAGTTCCCGCAGATGGCGAACGTCGTCGGTGCCGGCATCGGCCCGGCGCACCTGCGACAGCGCATCGAGCTGGCGCTCGATCAGCTGGCCGGGCGCCAGCACGAATCGCACGGGCCGGCCCGTGAACAGGTAGTCCATCGTCTCGCGCAGGTCGGGCGCGTTGGGATCCCGGCTGGCGCAGACGACGGCGCCCTCCTGGTCCTGCCAGACCAGCGCCTGCCGGTCGACCATCCAGTCGCCCGGCAGGTCGACGTCGTCGGGCAGCCGCCACTCGTGCGGAGCCGGTGCCTGCAGGTCACGCCCGAGGACCGGCATCTGGAGCTGCGCCGACAGCGCGTCCAGCAACTGCTCCTCCGAGAGAGCGCCAATGCGCATCAGCAGGCTGCCCAACCGTCCCCCGACGCCCGCCTGCAGTTCCAGCGCACGATCCAGGTCGGCCGGGCGGATGGCTTCCCGCGCCAGCAGCATCTGGCCCAGCAATTGCGGCGAAACGGCAGGCAATGCGTTCATGCGGTTCGACTCACAGAAGGTCGGCGAAGCCGCGGCGCAGGATACGGAAGCAGGCCAGGCCGAGCCAGAAGACCACCACGGCCACGGCTGAATACCCCAGCCAGCCCAGCGGCGCCGGCCAGTGGCCATGCAGGATGGCGTCGCGGATCGCAGCCACCGGCCAAGTGATGGGATTGAAGTCGACCAGGCCGGCAACCGCCGACGGCACCAGGTCGCGCGGATAGAACACCGGCGCGGTGAACAGCATCATGAAGATCAGGACCGACGTCACCTGGCCCAGGTCGCGCAGGTAGACGCCCAGCGCGCAGATCAGCAGGGACAGGCCGAAAAGCATCACGACATAGGGCAGCGCGATGAGGGGCGTGGCCAGCGCGCTGGCATGGAGGGTGCCGTGGAAGATGGCCGCCACCAGCACCAGCAGGACCACCCCGACGGCGAAATGCACCAGCGCCGCTCCCAGCGGCACCGCTACCAGTACCGGCAGCGGGAACACCATCTTGCGGACGAAATTGCTGTTCTTCTGCATCAGGGTCGGCGCCTGTCCGACCGACTCGGCAAGCACCCCGTGGACCAGCAGGCCGGCGAACAGGTTGAGCACGAATCCGAGATGGTCGCCCTCGGCCAGTCCGGGCCAGCGGGCCCGGAACACCGCGCCGAAGACGAAACCGTACATCGCCAGCATCAGCAGGGGCAGCAGCACCGGCCACAGCCGTCCGAGCAGGGTGCCGCGATAGCGCACCTCCAGATCCTGTGCCACCAGCGTGCGCCAGAGCGACCACAGGCGCTGCAGCCGCTGGAGTACGGGCGTGTGGGTGGCGGTCTGATCTGGAAACATGGACGACGGCCCGGAATCGGCCCGCTAGAGTAGCAGGCGCCCCCGGGGCGTTGAGCCGCGCCCGGGCGCCCGATTCAGCCGCCAGCGTCCCTGCGCAGGTACACTCTGGCCACCTCCAGACTCCCCGGACGTTTTTCCGTGCGCCGACTCCGCCACCCTCGCCCGCAGTTGCTCCAGGCAGGTTTCACCCTGCTGGAGATGATCGTGGTGCTTGTGATCATCGGGCTGATCATGGGGCTGGTCGGTCCGCGCCTGTTCGGGCAGGCCGACCGCGCCAAGGTCCAGACTGCCGATACCCAGGTGCGCATGCTGCGCGGGGCGGTGCAGACGATGCGCCTGGACATCGGCCGCTTCCCGACCCAGGAGGAAGGACTGAACCTGCTGGTGCAGCCGCCGTCCGACCCGCGCATCAGCGGGCGCTGGCAGGGTCCTTACCTGGATGAGAACGTACCGCTCGACCCTTGGGGCAACCCGTTCCAGTACAGCCCCACGCCGAGCGGCAGCCAGACCTTCTCCCTGTATTCGTTCGGCGCCGACGGCCAGCGCGGCGGCGAAGGCCATGACGCGGACATCGGACACGTTCCCAACCAGTAGGGTCCGACGCATGCGGGAGCGCGGATTCACGCTGCTGGAGATCGTGGTTGCGCTGGCAATCATGGCCCTCGCAATGGCAATGGTGGCACCCGCGAGCTTCCGCATGATCGGCGCCTGGCAGGAAGCGAGCGATGTCAGCCGGGTGCTCAAGCGGGTGGCATCGCTCCCCATCAGCGCACGGCAGTCGGGGCGGACGCTGCGTCTGGACGAGGAAACACCACAGGAACAGATGAGCGTGCTGCTGGATCTGCCCGATGGCTGGCGTGTCGAGTTCGAACAACCCCTGGTCGTCCACGCCAACGGCGCATGCGCCGGAGCGGAGGCCCGGCTGGTGACCATGCGTCAGAACATCCCCCTGCAGATCCATGCTCCGTTCTGTCGGCCCGAGCGCGGGTGACGATGGCATGGGTGACGGCGTGGGCACGGTGGGCAGGCGCTGCAGGCCGTCGCATCCGCCGGCCATGGCCCAGTGCGGGTTCACCCTGCTCGAAGCGATCGTGGCCATGGTGATCATGGCCACCACCCTGATCGCCCTGTACGCCTGGCTCAGCAGCAACACGATCGCCGTCACCCGCGCGCAGGCGGTGTCGCAGGGGCTGGACGACGCGCGGATCGCGCTGGCCGTGATCGAGGGCATCAATCCAATGCAAACCAGTACCGGCAGCCGGGACGTCGGGCCGGTGAGCGTGCGCTGGACCGCCACTGCCGTCACCGACCGACGGACCGGGGTCACTGCGACGGGGGAGGCCGCGCCTTACGACTTCACCCTGTACGACCTGCAGGTGGAAACGCTGCGCGAAGGGCGCACGACACATGCCTTCCAGGTACGCCGGGCCGGGTGGGTTGCCACGCAGGTGCTGGACATGAGCGATTTCTGAATGGCCATGCGCGACCGCGGGTTCACCGTGATGGAGATGATGGTGGTGCTGATCATCGTCAGCATGGCGCTCATGCTCGGCTTCCAGTCGCTGGAGCAGTGGCAGCGCGCCGAGGCGGCGCTGGACCGCATCTCGGCGACGACGCGTGCGCGCGCGCTGACCGCCAGTTGGTGGACGGATTCGATACGAGCGTTGACGCCGGTGGAGAAGGAACCCTTCCATGGCAGTCCGCAGCGGATGGAGGGTTACAGCCTTTCGCCGGTGTTCGCCGGCCCCGGTGCGCTGACTGCCGTGCAATGGTCGATCGTGGATATCTCCGACGGCAACAACGTGGCCCTGCGGATGGAGGAAAACGGCGGTCAATATCTGCTGCCGCTGGTGGATGCCTCCGGAGCCCGGTTCCGCTACCTGTCGGCGGATGGCGAAGCATCAGACACCTGGCCGCCCGGCGGCACGGGACTTGAATCGACCGACCTACCGGCGTTCGTCGAACTTCTCGTTCGGGACAGTGCGGGAAACGAGCACGCGTGGATCGCACACGTCATCGGCCCACTGGATGCCTACTACAAGCCGTTCCGCCTGGAAGATGATGACTACTGAAGGTCGCGGGTCTTGCTCCAGGCAGGACACGGCCGCCAGCGCAGGACACGCGGCCATGCCCCGCGAACAGGGCGGATTCGCGCTGATCATCGTGCTGATCCTGCTGGTGGTCCTGACGCTGCTGGCCGGCACCGTAGCGCTATCGGGTCATTACGCGGTACTGGAAACCCAGGCCGAGCAGGATGCTTTCGAGGGCGAACTGGACATGCTGTCCACGCGGGAGACCGTGCTGTTCATGATGTCCACCCAGCGGCAGACGCTTGCTGGCCTGACTACCGGTCCCTACAGCGCCCCACCACGCATCGCGATGGACGATGTGGAAGGCCTTTCGGTGCTGCCCACAGGCGACGAGATCCGTCTCGACGGACGCGCCTATGGCGGAATCGGCAACGCCCGCTTCTCTTTCCAGGACGATCGCGGCCTGATCAGCCTCAACTGGGCGGGCACCGCGGTACAAGGCGCCCTCCTGGAGTCGCTCGGCGTCGCCCCGGAGCGCCACGCCGGTTATGCCGACAAACTCGTGGATTACCAGGATCCGGACGACCTGCGCCATCTGGAGGGCGCGGAAGAGGGAGAGTACGAGCGCGCAGGCCTGCCGGGACCGACCAACCAACCGCTGGCAACGCCGCTGGAACTACGCCGGGTGATGGGATGGAAGGAGCTGCTGGTGCCGCACCGCGATCTGGAACTCCTGCGGATCCTGACCGTATCCCGCAACGTCGACTTCAACATCAACACCGCGCCAGCCGAAGTCCTGGCGCTGCTCCCCGGCATGGACGCGGATAATGCACAACGCATGGTGGACGCGCGCAGCCACACGCCATTCATCTCCATATGGGAAGCGCAAGCTTCCTTTCCGCTGAACGCCGTCCCCGAGGACACCCTGACTCTGTTTGCAAACCGGTCCGGGAATCTTATTCTATGGGATCGCCGATTCGGCTCCAGGCGACTGCTGCACTGGACGTTGTCCTCCGTGCCAAACGGGCTTCCGCCATGGCGAATCGACTACGAGATCCGACTTCCACGAGATGAAGACCCCGATCCGGCACTGGTCACAACGCCTGCTGGTCCGCTTTTCGCCGCGCCGGGTCCGGCTGGGCCTTGACGGACCCGCCGCCATCGCGGGCGGGGAAGGCAAGCAACTGCAGGTCGTAGTCGGCCGCGAGCTTTGCCTGTTCCTGACGGTCGACGCCGCAAGAATCCCCGCCCGGCAGCGTGACGATTTCATCGCGCTCGCTGTGCGCCGGGCCGCGCCCTTCCCCGATCCGGTCCATGAGCCGGCGTGGGCAGGCTCGCATGCGGCCGTGTGGTACTGGTCCCGCAGCCGCATCGCCGATCTGCTCGGCCCTCAGCCGCTGCGGGTGACGCGCTTCGTCCCGGAATCGCTGCTGACCGGGCGCCCGCCGGAAGAAGATCGCGCCGAGCTCCTGGCACTGGCCCGGGGGTATGAGGGACGTGCCTGGGAACAGGGCCGGCTGACCGCCAGCCGCTGGTGGCTGACCCCACCGTCCGAGTCCGAGTGGGGCACATTCCTGCGCGGCGCCGGAATGCCTGCAGCCGGAACGGCGCAGGCCGTAGATGCGCCGATCGGTGCCACGCCCTGGGCGCACCGCACGCGCAGCGTCGGGGTCGCGTTCGACGATGCCGCAACCTGGGTCAGGCGCGGCGCCGTTGCGTTGGGACTGCTCGCCTGTGTGGCGATCGGCTTCGAGGCGGGCGCGGGCCTGCGCGGCGTGACCGATGTCTGGGCGACCCAACGCGCCCAGCAGCAGCTCGACGAACCGCTGCAGAAGATTCTGGAAGCGCGCGCCGACGCCGCCGGCCAGGCCGATGAACTGCAACGGCTGTTAGCTCTCCATCCGCCGCGGGGCCAACTGCAGCTGCTCGCCGAGGTCCAGCGGATCATGCCTGCGCAGGGCTGGCGGATCGTGCTGTGGAACCAGCCCGCGATCGATCGCCTGGAGGTCACCTTCGCGATGGACGAAATCGACGCTACCTCGCTGGTGTCGGCCTGGGAAGCCTCGCCGATGTTCACCGACGTCAGCTCCGGCATCGAAGAGGCAAACAAGCGCTTCACCCTCAAGGCCAGGGTGGTGCACGCGGCCGCGGCCGGTACCGGCCGCGCCGCCGCGGGCAAGGATTCTGCAGCCACCAGCGGGACCGGCTCTTGAAGGCGGGCCTGCGTTCACTGGCACAGCAGCTGTCGGGCAACCTGCGCCTGCAGGTCGGCCTGGGGCTGATCGCCGCCCTGCTGCTGGCGTTCGTGCTGCAGGGCCTGCACGACTGGCGGGTGGCGCAGCAGCAGCGCGCCATCGACAGCGAGGTCGCGCTGCGGCAGACCCGCAGCCTGCGCGGGCAGGACGTGTGGATCCAGCGCGCCGAGCAGACGGGCACCGCCTACCGGGCGGTACTGGCGGAAATTCCGGTGGTGACGACTCCGGGGATGGCCCAGGCGTCGCTGCAGAGCTGGCTGCGCAGCGTAGGCAGCAGCGTTGCCGCCAGCGGTGGTGTCAATATCGACGTCAGTGCGCCAGTGGAGATGGAGGATCACCCGGGCATCTATCGGGCCCGCGCGACCGTCAGCGCCACCCTGACACCGCGCCAGGCCTTCGATTTCATGGGCACCGTGGAGTCGGCAGGCAACCTGGCGCTGGTTGAAACCGTGCAGGTCCGCTCCGACAGGGGCAGCCGCGTCGCCATGAACATCGTCGGCTACTACCGCACCGCCACCGACGAGGCGGCGCCATGAGCCATCTGAACCGCTGGTGGGTGTGGTGTCTTGCCGCACTCGTGCTCGGCCTGGCCCTGGGCTGGGCCAGCCCCCCTCCCCCGCTTCCCAAGCCGAAAGCCGCCGGTGACGACTGGTCGAGTCCGGCGGAATGGGCAGGTGGCCGCAGGCCTTCGACTGAAACCCGGGCCCTGGCGCAGCGCGCACGCTGGGATGGCGACGTCGATGGAGGAGGACCGCAGGGTCCATGGCGCCTGGCTGGCATCGCCAGTGGCCCGGTCGCCCTGGTGCAGTTGCTCGAGGACAAGAAGATCCTGCGCCTGGAGCGGGGAGCGACGCTGCCGGACGACGCGACCCTGCTGCAGATCGGCCAGGACCGCATCCGCATCCAGCGCGACGGCTGTATCGAAGTGCATCAGCTGTACCGCAGTGAACCGATCAGCAGCGAAGGTACAGGTTGTCCGGGAGACGCAGGGGACAATGCCGCAGCCTCCGGCGGTGCCACCGGAGGGGGCGGCGTCGGCGTCGGCGCCGGACCCGGCACGACGGCGGGTACCGCCGTTTCAGATTCGCAAGGAAACATGCAATGAGATTGAGGCTCCACTCTTCCTTTCTGATCGCCGTGGCGACCACGCTCCTGGCCGGCTGCGCCTCCATTGCGCAGTATCCGCGCGATCCGCTGACGCAGGTAAGCATCCCGCCGATCCCCGACCGCGACGAATCCACCCTCCTCGACGTACAGCAGCAGGGCGAACAGCGCACCGAACTGCGCCGTTCGGACACACCGCAGGTGGGCGGATCGACTTCGGCGGTCGCGGGGCTGGACGCCGACGCCGACATCCCGCCGATTCCCAACCGCGGCCCCTTCGTGATCAACATCGAGGGCGTGCCGATCGCGCTGTTTGCCAATGAAGTGTTCGGCAACATGCTCGGACTGACCCTCAAGGTCGACCCGGAAGTGACCCAGTTGCAGGAGCTGGTCACCGTCAACACCGCCGACCGCTTGTCAGCCCGCGACATGTACCTGGTTGCGCGGCAGGTGCTGGCCGACTACGGAGTGGCCGTTCGCAGGGAAGGCCAGATCACCCGGGTCAGCGTTGCCCCGGGCAACACCTCCGTGTTGCCGCCGCTGATCATCAGCGGTCGCGCATTGCCCGAAGTCCCGGTCAGCCACCGACCCGTGTTCCAGCTGATCGAGATGAACGTGGTCAACACCAGCGATGCCGCCCGCTGGCTGACCACGATCTACGGTTCCGAAATCCAGGTCACCGAACTGGCCAACCGCAATGCGCTGCTGCTGAGCGGCAAGCCGGACATGGTCAGGCAGGCGCTTGCGGCGCTGCAGGTGTTCGACCGGCCGACCATGCGAGGCCGGCTCGGCGTGCGGCTGGAGCCGGCGTTCCTGACGCCCGACCAGTTGGCGCAGCGGCTGGCGGACGTGCTGACCGCACAGGGCTATTCCACCGCCCGTTCGCCCACCGCCCCTGCGAGCGTGATCATGCTGCCGGTACCGGCAGCCAACTCGGTACTCCTGTTCGCCAGCACCAGCGAGGTGCTGGAATTCGCGGTGGCCTGGGCACGCGACCTGGATCGCGCCAGCCCGACCGCCGGTGACCAGTCGCTGTTCTACTACCAGGTGCGCAACACCAAGGCTTCGGACATCGCCGCGATCCTCAACGGTGGCCGCAGCGGCGGCCCCGGCAGCGGTGGCGTCGACAGACCGCCCTCGGCAGCAGAAGCCGCCAGCGGCGGAGTCGGTGCCGCCGGCACGACGGCCGGTGCTGCAGCCGCCCGGCCCGCCTCCGGACCTAGCGTGACGCTGTCCGGGCAGGTGATCGTCGACGAGCCCCGCAATGCGCTGATCTATCAGGGCGATCCAGCGCAGTGGGAGCGCATGCAGATGCTGATCCGCCAGATCGACCGCGCGCCAAGGCAGGTGATGATCGAGGTGACGATCGCCGAAGTGACCCTGGGCAGCGAACTGTCGTTTGGCGTGAACTGGTTCGCCAAAGCCGGTTTCGATCGCTTCAACGGCAAGCTGTCCCTTGGAAATCTGGGCGGCGAATCCGGGGGCGGGGGCGACAACGGCGGCGGTGGAGGCGCCAGTGGCGGCGGCAGTGGCCTGACCTACCTGCTCGACGTCGCCGGCCTGAACCGCGCCGCGCTCAATGCCTTCGCCAACGACAGCCGGGTGACGGTGCTCTCGCGCCCCCATCTGATGGTCAAGAGCGGCAGCGAGGCGAACATCGATGTCGGCACCGAGGTGCCGACCATCACCATGCAGACCACCTCGAACCAGCAGACCGATGGCAATACCAACCTGCTGCAGTCGATCCAGTATCGCAAGACCGGCATCATCACCAGGATCCGGCCCACGGTCTATTCGGACAGCCGCGTCGACCTGGAGATCTCGCAGGAGGTCAGCGAAGCGCTGCCGCTGTCGTCGGGCGGTCTGGGCGGCTCGCCAGCGATCTTCAACCGCTCACTGAACACCGAGGTCAGTCTGCGCGACGGCGGCTCGATCGTGATGGCCGGGCTGATGTCCGAGCGCCAGACCCGCGGGAATGGCGGTGTACCGCTGCTCAAGGACATTCCGGTCGTCGGCCACCTGTTCAAGTCATCGTCGCGTGAGCGATCACGCACCGAACTGGTGATCATGATCGTCCCCTACGTGGTCGAGACCGACGAGCGCGTGAGCGCGATCAGCGACGCCATCATCAACTCGATGACGACGCTGGAGGTCCCCCCGAGGCAGCCGGCGACCGGCCCCTCTCCCCAGCCGTCGCAGCCGGCCCCGGCGATCCAACCGCTCCTTCGCCAGGAGTGAACCCTTCGAATGCAGGACCCCACACCATGAAGATACATGCAATCACCGTACTCACGATCACCGCATTCGCGTTCGCCGCGGGCTGCGCCCGCCAGGACAGCGCCGACGAAACTGGTGAGGACACCGTCGCAGGCACGGCCGGAATCGACGCTGCCGAAGCTGCAGCCGCGCGTGAAGCCGAGCTGCAGAAGTCGCTGCCGCCCCCGGACATCACGCCGGTGACGATCACCGTGAACCTCTCCCCAGCCGCCAAGGCGGCGTTCGCCGCCAATGGCGAGTCGATCCTGCTGGATGCGGTCTACGGCGGGGATCCGACCCAGGCCGGCCAGTCGCGGACCAACGAAATGGGCGTGGTCGAGCTCGGCCGGGTCAAGCGTGAAGTGGGCGACGGCCAACCGGTGACCCTGGCCGAGGACGTCATCAACAAGTCCCTGCTGGCGATGACCATCGGTCAGCCGCAGCTGATGGTGAACGTCACCTCCGGCCGCAAGACCACCCAGGACAACCTGCTCGCATGCGATTTCTACTGGGAGACGCTGGCCGTCGCCGGCGCCGGTGGCGTGACCATTCCCTGCAAGCTGCTGAGCGAAGTCGCCAACTGACGCGGTCCGGAGCCGTCGGCCCGGTACGCCGTGCCGTGGCCGCGCCAGATCCGGCCGGGATGGAACCGGCCGGATCGCGCGCCGCCGGCGCGCTCACTCCCCGCGCAGCGCCTGCTCCAGATCCGCCCGCAGATCCGCCACATCCTCGATGCCGACGCTCAGCCGCACCAGGCTGTCGCTGATCCCCAGCCGCGCGCGGTTCTCCGGCGGGACCGAGGCGTGGGTCATCACCGCCGGATGGTTGACCAGGCTTTCCACGCCGCCGAGCGATTCGGCCAGGGTGAACAGCCGGGTGCGCTCGCACAGGCGCCGGGCCGCGTCGAAGCCGCCCTTGACCACGATCGAGACGATGCCGCCGAAGCCATCCATCTGCCGCTTCGCCAGCGCGTGCTGCGGATGCGAAGCCAGCCCCGGGTAGATCACGCGCTCGATGGCCGGATGGGTCTGCAGCCATTCCGCCAGCGCCTGGGCATTCGCGCAGTGCGCGCGCATCCGCAGCGGCAGGGTCTTGAGCCCGCGCAGGGCCAGGAAGCTGTCGAACGGCCCCTGCACCGCGCCCACCGAGTTCTGCAGGAAGGCCAGCTTCTCGGCGAGACCGGCGTTGTCGCCCACCACCAGCAGGCCGCCGATCATGTCGGAGTGGCCGTTGATGTACTTGGTGGCCGAATGCATGACGATGTCGGCGCCGTGCTCCAGCGGACGCTGCAGCGCCGGCGAGGCGAAGGTGTTGTCGACCACAACCAGCAGGCCGTGGCGGTGGGCGATCGCCGAGATCGCGGCGATGTCCACGATCTTCAGCATCGGGTTGGTGGGCGTCTCGATCCACACCAGGCGGGTGCCGGGCCGGATCGCGGCTTCGAACGCGGACGCGTCGGTGAGGTCGACGAAGCTGAAGTCGAGCCCGGCGCTGCGCCGGCGCACGCGCTCGAACAGGCGGAAGCTGCCGCCGTAGAGATCGTCCATGGCGATCACGTGGTCGCCGCTGTCGAGCAGCTCCAGCAGGGTCGACGACGCGGCCAGGCCGGAGGAGAACGCGAAGCCGCGGCTGCCGCCCTCGAGCCCGGCGGCACAGCGCTCGTAGGCGAAGCGCGTGGGGTTGTGGGTGCGGGAATATTCGAAGCCCTGGTGCACGCCGGGGCTGGACTGCGCGTAGGTGCTGGTCGCGTAGATCGGCGGCATCACCGCGCCGGTGCTCGGGTCGTGCGACTGGCCGGCATGGATCGCCCGGGTGCCGAGCCCCCAATCCGCCGCGCCGCCCGCCTCGCCAGGGTCTGTCATGTCGCCGATCCGTTGAAGTAGGCCCCGGATTCTAGCATCGGGGCCACGACCCGCCCCGGCGTCAGTGGACGCGCCGGCGCAGCCAGTTCAGCAGGTCGATGCGGGTGATCAGGCCGAGGAATTTCTGGTCGTCGACGATGATCGCCACGTGGCCGCGGTCGAACACCGGCAGCAGCGATTCGACCGGCGACTGCACGTCGAGGATGTCGAGCTTGCTGACCATCGCGGTCGAGACCGGGTCGCGGAAACGCTCCTCGTCTCCGTAGACGTGCAGCAGCACGTCGGACTCGTCGAGGATGCCCACGATGCGGTCGCCGTCCATCACCGGCAGCTGCGAGATCTCGTACAGCTTCATGCGCTGGTAGGCGGTCATCAGCAGGTCGCCCGGAGCCACCACCACGGTGTCGCGCTGCGAGTAGGGGCGCAGGATCAGGTCGCGCAGGTCGCCGTGCTGCTCGCGCTCGAAAAAGCCGTTGTCGAGCATCCAGTAGTCGTTGTAGAGCTTGGACAGGTACTTGTTGCCGGTGTCGCAGACGAAGACCAGGATCTTCTTCGGCACGGTCTGCTCGCGGCACCAGCGCAGGGCGGCGGCGAGCAGGGTGCCGGTGGACGAACCAGCGAGGATGCCCTCGCTGCGCAGCAGCTCGCGCGCGGTGAGGAAGCTCTCGCGGTCGTCGATGGCGTAGGCCTTGTGCACGTGGCTGAAATCGGCCACCGGCGGCGGCTTCGAGCCTTCGCCGATGCCCTCCACCAGCCAGCTGCCGGTGGCCTTGCCCAGCTCGCCGGTTTCGACCAGCCCCGCCAGGATCGAGCCGGCCGGATCGGCCAGGATCAGCTCCACGCCGGGCGCCTGCTCCGCGAAGCACTGCGCCAGGCCGGTGATGGTGCCGCCGCTGCCCACGCCCACGACCACCGCGTCGACCCCGCCAACCGCGGCCATCTGCCGCAGAATCTCCGGGCCGGTGCCCTCGGCGTGCGCGGCCGGGTTGTCGGGATTGCCGAACTGGTTGATGTGGTAGCCACGCGGAGTCTTCGCGGCGATGCTGGCGGCCAGGTCCTGGTAGTGCTCGGGATGGCCCTTGGGCACGTCGGAACGGGTCAGCACCACCTCGGCGCCCATCGCCTTGAGGTTGAAGATCTTCTCCCGGCTCATCTTGTCCGGGATCACCAGCACCAGGCGGTAGCCCTTCTGCTGCGCCACCAGGGCCAGGCCGATGCCGGTGTTGCCGGCAGTGCCCTCGACCAGGGTGTCGCCGGGGCGGATGTCGCCGCGGGCCTCGGCCGCCTCGATCATCTTCAGGCCGATGCGGTCCTTGATCGAGCCGCCCGGGTTCTGGCTTTCGAGCTTCAGGTACAGCTCGCACAGGCCGGTGTCCAGGCGCTGGGCCTTGACGATCGGCGTGTCGGCGATGAGTTCGAGGACGGAGGAATGGATCGTCATGCGGTGGCCGGGGTCCGGGAAGTCCACCGCGATTATTGCATTGACCCGCAGAGGTCGCCTGCGGCCGGAGCCCTGGTGCGGGACAGGCGTCGCGGAATCGTCCGACCCGCCTGCGGCCGGCCCGCCCGGACGGGGCCGGCATGCCGCGCTGCGTCGTGGGCGGGCGGCGGCGGTCGACGAGGATGACCGCCGCCGCCCGCGACGAGCGGGCCGTCAGTGGCCGAGGGAATCGAAAATCCGGGTGAGGCGGTCCTTGGCCGCGAGCTTCTCGCGCTTCATCTGGGACAGCGTGACATCGTCGATCGGCAACACCCCGAGTTCGGCATCCATGACCTTCTTGTCCAGTTCCTGGTGGCGTCGGTACAGCTGCTTGAATTCGGGATGGCCGCTAATGAGTACGTCGATTTCCGCCTGTGACTGCCCTTCGAACATGGAATCCTCCTGCGCAAATACGAACGCCCCGGCGGCTCAGGCACGGGGCGTCATCGTGGGCTCTCCGGACCGGCACGGCGGACGCCTGACAGGCTCGCCGTGCGGAAGCAGCTTCCGCCTTCAGGCTCCGTGTACAGGCTTCTTTCGGTCATGGTCCGGCTCTTGTCGCCAGGCGGCGCGGTTGGAATGGCCACCTGGGTATCCGACCCTACTCCTCCCGGAAGGGCTCGGCAAGCCTGTGACACAAGCTGCTGATTCTGCGTGGGGAGCGGGCGCAGGCGCGGCGCCGGACCGTTTCCCGAGGCGGGAATGGCTCCTCAAGCACATGATTTTTACGGAATTTTTCCTTATTGCAACGTTGTGACTCACCCCCACCCCGGCCCTCCCCGCTGCGCGGGGAAGGGAGCCGGGCGCGCCTCGCCCCTGCCCCGGCCCTCTGCGCTCCTCTGCTCCCCGCGGCCCTCTTCGCTCCTCCGCGCACCTCCGCCGCCCTGGGCTCCCTCCTCTCCACGCAGCAGGGGGCGAACGAGGAGCGCTTGCGAGCCACCGGCTCGCGCGACGATGAGCGCCCGGCGCGCTGTGCTGTGCCGGGCCGGACGGGTCGGGGTGGGGCGAACGGAGCCGCGGATGCCAGGCGGGCTGTGCCAGGCCCGACGGCCCGGAGCCCGGGGTCAGTCCCGGTCCGACTCCAGGCTCTTGAGCAGTTCGGCCTCCTGGCGCGCCAGCTCCGCGGCGCGCGCGCGCGCGGCCCTGAGCCTGGCGGCCTCGCGCGAGGACACGCCCTCCAGCGCGGTCTCGGCCTCGGCGCGGGCCTGGGCTTCCTCCTCGGCCAGCTGCCGCAGCCGCTCGGTTTCCTCGGCATGGATCTGCGCCTGGACGCGCAGGCGCTCGGCCTCGGCCCGGGCCCGCTCCGCCTCGCGCCGGCTGGCCTCGACCAGCAGCTGGCTGTACTGGCGGTCGAGCCGGTCGGCCTCGCGCCTGGCGAGCCCGGTGCGGACCACGGTCTCGGCGATCTCGACCCGCCGGTCGGCCACGAAGGCCGCGGCCTCGCGCTGGTTGCGCCGGGCCTTCTCCAGGGCGGCGACGGCATCCCGCGCCGCCAGCCTCTCGCGCACCGCCAGGTCCGCGCTTTCGGTATCGGCCTGCAGTGCCGCCAGCCTTTGTTGCAGCGCGACAAGCTGCGCGTCGCCGGCCGCCGACGCGGCCGCGGGCAGCAGGGCGAACACCGCCAGGGCGAACGCCAGCAGAACGGCGCGCGGCGACCGGCCGATCACGGCATGTCCTCCATGCCCAGCGAGGTGCGCAGCTGCCGCACCTCGCTGCGCCGCTGCTGCAGCAGGCTCGAGACTTGGGCCTCCTCGCTGCGCGCCCGCGCCAGATCCGCATCCAGGGTGGCCCGGAGCGCGAGCGCCGCGGCCTGCCGCCGCTCGCGGCTCGAACGCGAAGCCTGCGCCGCCTGTGCCTGCGACAGTGTGGTCCGCGCCGACTCCAGCAGTTCGGGCGCGTACTGGTCGGCATCGGCCTGGCTGGCGCGCTCGACGGCCTGCACCGCGGCGGCCACCTCGGGCGCACCGGTCGACTGCGCAAGCGCCGCCAGCGGCGCCATTGCCACCGCTGCGACGGCGATCACATGCATGGCCCGTCGGAATTGTGCGAAGCTTGCTGCCATTGGGGGGTCGCGGACTGTGGGTGCGCGACCATTGTCGACAGCAACCGGTGGAATCGCAACGGTTCGGGCCGGCCATTGGGGGTTCGTACATGGACATCGGCTATTTCCTGAAGCTGATGACGGAAAAGGGTGCGTCGGACATGTTCCTGACCACCGGTGCCCCCATCCACCTCAAGGTCGAGGGCAAGCTCTACCCGCTGGGCAACACCGGCCTGCCGACCGGCATGGTCAAGAAGATCGCCTATTCGCTGATGGAGGAATCCCAGGTGGCGCAGTTCGAGCGCGACCTGGAGCTGAACATGGCGCTCTCGCTGCAGGACGCCGGGCGCTTCCGCGTCAACGTGTTCCAGCAGCGCGGCGAGGTCGGCATGGTGATCCGCGCGATCCGCAGCGTGATCCCCACCATCGAGGAGCTGCAGCTGCCGCAGGTGCTCAAGGACATCATCATGGCGCCGCGCGGACTGGTGCTCATCGTCGGTTCCACCGGCTCGGGCAAGTCCACCACGCTGGCCTCGATGATCGACTACCGCAACTCCAACCAGTCCGGCCACATCCTCACCATCGAGGATCCGATCGAGTTCCTGCACCGGCACAAGAAGTCGATCGTCAACCAGCGCGAGGTCGGACTGGACACGCACGCCTTCCACAACGCGCTGAAGAACGCCATGCGCGAGGCACCGGACGTGATCCTGATCGGCGAGATCCTGGACGCGACCACGATGGAGGCGGCGATCGCCTTCGCCGAGACCGGCCACATCTGCCTGGCGACGCTGCACTCCAACAACGCCGACCAGACGATCGAGCGCATCCTCAACTTCTTCCCCGAGGCCGCGCACAAGAACGTGCTGATGAACCTGGCGCTGAACCTGCGCGCGGTGGTCTCGCAGCGGCTGGTCGAGGGCGTGGACGGCCGGCGCATGCCCGCCACCGAGGTGCTGATCAATACGCCGATGATCCGCGACCTGCTGCGCCGCGGCCAGGTGCACGAGGTCAAGCAGGCGATGGAGGAGTCGCTGGAGGAAGGCATCGAGACCTTCGACCAGTGCCTGTTCCGGCTGTACAAGGAAGGCCGGATCGAGCGCGAGACCGCGCTGCGCGCCGCCGACTCGCGCGACGGCCTGGACCTGAAGTTCCGCCTGTCCGAAGGCGCAAGCGGCGAACACGACCCCTACGCGGACATCTTCGACACCCAGCCGCGGGCGCCGCAGCACTGAGCGTCGGGGCGGGCGCCGTGCCCGTCCTTGCCAGTGACGCCGCAGGCAAAGCGGGCCGCCCGTGTGCACGGCGGTGCTTTCGCGGGAGCGCCATCGATCGCGCCCACGGCTGTGTTTCCGCAGAGCGCCTGCCGATCGCGCCTTACGGCGCTGCCGCAGGAGCGGGGGCGTCGGGCTGGCGCTCGGGCCGCGCGGCGTCGAAGGCGGGCAGCGCCAGGCAGGCCTGCTCGATCCGGAGCATCGTCGGGTACGGCTCCAGGTTCACCCCGTAGCGACGCGCGTTGTACATCTGTGGCACCAGGCAGCAGTCGGCGATCGTGGGCGCATGCCCGTCGCAGAAATGGCCGGTGGCCGGGTGGTTGCGCAGCATCGCCTCGACCGCGTCGAAACCTTCGCCGATCCAGTGCTGGATCCAGCTGTCGCGCTCGGCCTGCGGCACGTTCCACTCGCGGTCCAGGTACTGCAGCACGCGCAGGTTGTTGAGCGGATGGATGTCGCAGGCGATCGCCTGCGCCAGCGCGCGGACCCGCTGGCGCTCCCGCGCGGTGGCCGGGAGCAGCGCCGGCTCGGGCCAGCTCTCGTCCAGATACTCCAGGATCGCCATCGACTGCCGCAGCATGCGGTGGCCGTGCCTGAGCACCGGCACCAGCCGCTGCGGATTGGTGCCGCGGAACTCCTCGCGGTGCTGCTCGCCGCCGTCGCGCAGCAGGTGCACCGGGGCGATGTCGTAGCGCAGCCCCTTGAGGTTCAGGCCGATGCGCACGCGCCACGCGGCGCTCGAACGCCAGTAGGAATACAGACACAGCTCTTCGCTCACGCGCCCTCCCCGTTCGCGGACGTGCGCGGCGCCCGGACGGACACGATAGCCCGGGCGCCCCTGCGACGGAAGCCTTCCGGCACGGCTCGCGCGGGCATCCGGCCGCCTCCGCTCAGGGCAGCGGCTGCCGCTCGATCAGCTGCTCGATCGCGCCGAAGATGCTGTTGCCGTCGCGGTCGAACATCTCGATGCGCACCCGGTCGCCGAAGGACAGGAAGGGCGTCTTCGGCTGGCCGTGCTCGAGCGCCTCGACCGTCCGCCGTTCGGCGAAGCACGACGCGCCCAGCGAGGTGTCCTGGTTGGCGATGGTGCCCGAGCCGACGAGGGTGCCGGCCGACAGCGGCCGGGTCTTCGCCGCATGCGCCACCAGCTGCGCGAAATCGAACTGCATGTCCACGCCCGCCTCCGGCGCGCCGAACCACTCGCCGTTGACGTGGGTCACCAGCGGCAGGTGCAGCTTGCTGTCGCGCCAGGCCTCGCCCAGTTCGTCGGGAGTGACGAAGACCGGCGACAGCGCCGAGCGCGGCTTGGACTGCAGGAAACCGAAGCCCTTGCCCAGCTCGGCCGGGATCAGGTTGCGCAGGCTGACGTCGTTGACCAGGCCGATCAGCTGGATGCGGGCGGCGGCCTGCTCCGCGCTGACCGCCATGGGCACGTCGTCGGTGACGACCACGATCTCGGCCTCCAGGTCGATGCCGTAGTCCTCGCTCACCACCTTGACCGCGTCGCGCGGGCCCAGGAACCCGGCGCTGGTGGCCTGGTACATCAGCGGGTCGGTATAGAAACTCGCGGGCACCTCGGCGCCGCGCGCGCGGCGCACGCGCTCCACGTGCGGCAGGTAGGCGCTGCCGTCGACGAATTCGTAGGCGCGCGGCAGCGGCGCGGCCAGCGCCTGCATCTCCAGGTCGAAGACCCCGTCGGCGTCGCCCGAATCGAGCGATGCGGCCAGCGCGTTGAGGCGCGGCGCGACGTTGCTCCAGTCCTCCAGGGCGCGCTGCAGGCTCGGCGCGATGCCGGTGGCCCGCACTGCGCGGCCGAGGTCGCGCGAGACCACCACGAGGGTGCCGTCGCGTCCGCCTTCCTTCAGGGAACCGAGTTTCATTGCTGCTCCGGGGGTCGGGTTACGGTTTCAATTGTAATGAAGTGACGTGCAGGCGCGCATGACGGCGACTTTCGATCGCCAGTGCCGCGAAACGGACGTCGCCGGGGAACGGCTTCCCCCCTCACACGCGGCCCCGGCCTGCTGTGGTCGTGGACATGTACCCCGGTTTTCGCCGGGATGAGGACCCGGGGACGGACGCACGGACGGGGGCCGGACGCGACACCCGTCCGCTCAGTCCTCGCCCTGGAAGGCTCCGGCGCGGAAGGTGAGCACCAGCGTATCGCGGTGCCCGGGGCCATCGTCGGAGGCGGGCTGGATCGGGGTGGATTCGTGGATCACGCGCTCGTCGTCCATGAACAGCAGCGACCAGGGCTCGAGCAGGGTGAAGCGCTCGCCGCGGGGGCCCTGGGCCTCGAACACCCGGGTTTCGCCGCCCTTGATCCCGTGCCGCGCGACCAGGATCACGGCGACGAAGTCCACGCCGTCGCGGTGCGCGCCTTCCGGCGTCGGCCGGCCGATGCCGTCGGCGGTGTCGATGCGGAACTGGTGCGCCTCGATGTACCAGGGCTGCGCTCCCTTCAGATCCGAGCACCAGCCGGCCAGGGCCAGCAGCAGCGGTGACCAGGCCGGATCGGCGAGGGTGGACGCCTGGACCGGTTCGAACCAGCGCTGCATGCCGCCGTGGAGCGCGTTGTAGTCGAGCGACTGCCAGTGCGCCCGATGCGGCTGCAGGGCGAGCACGCCGCCGTCGGCAACGAAGCACGAATGCCGGCGGCTGCGGTAGCGGCCGCCGTCGCGAAGGTAGTTGTCGGGCGGCAGGCTGTCCCAGCTGGGGGTCAGCGCCTGCAGGCCGGCCGGTGTCGAGCCGCCCAGGGCGGACAGCGACTCAGGCGTCAGCGCCGCATATCCGTGGGTGCGGATGTCGTCGATGACCCGGGCCGGGTCGGAATAGGTGGGGGCGAAGGGCTCCATCGCCGGATTTTACGCTCCGCGCCCTGTCCACCCAAAGCGCGGCAGACTGTACCGGCGACGCCATGGGCATGTCATGGCGGGGAACGGTCCACAAAGAGACCTTCTCTCAAGTGAGGGGCCGCTTTCACTTCCGCCGTCGGAAGGACGCCGCGCCCTGCCGGCCGGGGATCGCTCTTCGCTCGGTCAGCCCCGCTGTCCACAAGCCCCGATCCAGCTCTGCTCTTGCGATTCCCCGTGGGAAAAGATCCACAAAAAACCCCGGACATGCCGGGGTTTTCTGGAACTCGATGGATCTGCTCGAGTCTGGAACTGGCAGCCCCGGATGGATTCGAACCACCGAATGCCTGAGTCAGAGTCAGGTGCCTTACCGCTTGGCGACGGGGCTATGGAACGGATTGTAACGCCATCGCGTCGCGATGGCGTCGGTGCAGCATTAACGCTTCGAGAACTGCGTGGCGCGGCGCGCCTTGTGCAGGCCGACCTTCTTGCGCTCGACCTCGCGCGCGTCGCGGGTCACGAACCCGGCCTTGCGCAGATCGGTCTTGAGCGTCTCGTCGTACTCGACCAGCGCGCGGGCGATGCCCAGGCGGATGGCGCCGGCCTGGCCGGTGGTGCCGCCGCCGGTCGCGGTGACGAGGATGTCGAAGTTGTCGGTGTTCCTGGTCAGCTCCAGCGGCTGGCGCACGATCATGCGCGCGGTCTCGCGGCCGAAGAACTCGTCCAGCGGACGGCCGTTGACGGTGATGTTGCCGCTGCCCTTGCGCAGGAACACGCGGGCGGTGGAGGACTTGCGACGGCCGGTGCCGTAGTTCTGGGTGATAGCCATGTCTTTACCTTGGGAAGTCCGCACGTGGATGTGCGGGCTCTTGCGAGGGATTCGCGTCAAATATCCAGGGGCTGGGGCTGCTGGGCGGCGTGCGGGTGCTCGGCGCCCTTGTATACCTTGAGCTTGCGGTACATGGCGCGGCCAAGCGGATTCTTCGGCAGCATGCCCTTGACCGCGGTCTCGATCACGCGCTCGGGGTGGCGCTCCAGCGCCTGGCCCAGGGTCTCGGTCTTGAGGTTGCCGATGTAGCCGGTGAAGCGGTGGTATTCCTTGTCCGTCAGCTTCTTGCCGGTGACGGCGATCTTCTCGGCGTTGATCACGACGATGTAGTCGCCGGTATCGACGTGCGGGGTGTAGACGGGCTTGTGCTTGCCGCGCAGGCGGCGCGCGAGTTCGGAACTCAGGCGGCCCAGCGTCTTGCCGGTGGCATCGACGAGGTACCAGTCGCGCTGGACGGTCTCGTTCTTGGCGGTAAAGGTCTTCATGGCGCGATGGCTTCTCGGTGCATGGTCGGGCTGGTTCCGGAACGGGCCGGAAGGGCGCCTCGCGATGGGTACGGCGGAAAAAGAAGCGGAATTCTAGCCCGGCGGCGGTTGCGGCGCAAGCCAAGAGGCCCTCCGCTGGCATTTGCGTGAGGATCCGGCGAACATCGGCAGACCCCGGCCCCCTGCTCCGGGCCGCCCCGGAGAGCCCGGATGACCACCGCCGCCCCCCTGACCGGCCAGCGCTCCCCGCCGAGCCCGCAGATCGCGCTCAGCCGGGTCGACCGGCTGCTGGTCGAGGCCCAGCGCGCCCTGGAGACGGTGCTGGGCGAGCCGCGGGCCGCCCGCCCCAATCCTGCCGGGGACACCCCCGAGGTGGTCCTCGGGGAGGCCGAACGCCGCCACGCCGCCGGCCTGATGCGGATCAACCACGTCGGCGAGGTCTGCGCCCAGGGCCTGTATTTCGGCCAGGCCGCCGTCGCCCGGGAGCCCGAAACCCGGGACCATCTGCTCGAGGCGGCCCAGGAGGAAACCGACCACCTGGCCTGGTGCGCCGACCGCCTGCGCGAGCTGGATTCGCGCCCCAGCCTGTTCAACCCGCTGTGGTACGGCGGCAGCTACGCCCTGGGCGTGCTCGCCGGCCTGCGCGGCGACGGCTGGAACCTAGGCTTCGTGGTCGAGACCGAGCGCCAGGTCGAAGCCCACCTCGACGAGCACCTGCAGACCCTGCCCGAAGCCGACCGGCGCAGCCGCGAGATCCTGCGCACGATGAAGGAAGACGAGGCCCGCCACGCCGACAACGCCGAGATGGCCGGCGCCCGCGCCCTGCCGCAGCCGATCCCGGCCCTGATGGCGGCGGCGTCGAAGGTGATGAAGACGGTGGCGTATCGGCTCTAGCGCGGTGGTGCCGCGCCAGAGCCGCGGGATTGGGGATTGGGGATTGGGGATTAGGATTGGGAAGAGCACGGGCCGGGGCGAGGGTTTGCTTTTCCGAATCCCCGATCCCCAATCCCCGATCCCCGATCCCCGGAACCTCGTCAATCGACGAGGTTCCTCCCGTGATACAGCTCCTCGATCTCGCGCTTGAGCCGGGCCTCGATCTTCATGCGCTCCTTGAACGAGAGGTTGCGCGCCTTTTCCTCGAACAGGTACTGGTCCAGGTCGAAGTCCTTCAGGTGCATCTTGGTGTGGAAGATGTTTTCCTGGTAGACATTGACGTCGAGCATCTCGTAGCGCGAGCGGATGTTCTTGGCCAGGTAGTCCTGGATCGAGTTGATCTTGTGGTCGATGTAGTGCTTCCTGCCCTTGATGTCGCGGGTGAAGCCGCGCACCCGGTAGTCCATCACCACGATGTCCGACTCCAGGCTCTCGATCAGGTAGTTGAGGGCCTTGAGCGGCGAGATCACGCCGCAGGTCGACACGTCGATGTCGGCGCGGAAGGTGGCGATGCCGTTGTCCGGGTGGGTCTCGGGATAGGTGTGCACGGTGATGTGCGACTTGTCCAGGTGCGCGACCACCGCGTCGGAGATCAGCTCCTTGCCGGCGTCCTTCTTGTCGATCACCGGCTCCTCGGAGATGAGGATGGTCACCGACGCGCCCTGCGGGTCGTAGTCCTGGCGGGCGATGTTCAGGATGTTGGCGCCGATGATCTCGGCCACGTCGGTCAGGATCTGGGTCAGCCGGTCGGCGTCGTACTGCTCGTCGATGTACTCGATGTAGCGCCGTCGCTCGTCCTCCGACGCCGCGTAGCACACGTCGTAGATGTTGAACGAAAGCGACTTGGTAAGGTTGTTGAAGCCCTGGAGCTTCAGGCGCGGCAGCGGTTTGACCACGGCGGTCGGTCCCAGGTCTCGGGCGGGAAGGGTGCGGATTATGAAGCATAGGGGGCACGCCTGCATGACGTTTGATCCCCGGGGGCAGACGGCCTACCCTGTGCGCTCCCCCGATCCGCTTCCCCCATGCGCACGCCTTCCGTGGCCCTGATCAGCAGCTACCGCCGTCCGGCGCATCCCATGGCGCCTTCTCCGGCCACGATCGAACGCTTCCTGGCCCACTGCCACCGCCGCCGCTATCCGCCCCGCACCGACATCTTCCGCCCGGGCGATGCCGCCGGGACGATGTATTACGTGGTCAACGGCTCGGTGAGCATCATCACCGAGGAGGACGACGGCCGCGAGCTGGTGCTGGGCTACTTCGGCGCCGGCGAGTTCGTCGGCGAGATGGGCTTGTTCATCGAATCGGACGTGCGCGAGGTGATCCTGCGCACCCGCGCCCAGACCGAACTGGCCGAGATCAGCTACGAGCGGCTCTACCAGCTGTTCGAGGGGCCGCTGGCCAACGATGCCACCGCGATCATGTACGCCATCGGCGCCCAGCTCTCGCGCCGGCTGCTCGACACCAGCCGCAAGGCCGGGCGCCTGGCCTTCCTGGACGTGACCGACCGCATCACCCGCACCCTGCACGACCTGACCCGCGAGCCCGAGGCCATGACCCATCCGGAGGGGACGCAGCTGAAGGTCTCCCGCCAGGAGCTGGCACGTCTGGTCGGCTGCTCGCGCGAGATGGCCGGGCGGGTGCTGAAGAAGCTGCAGGCCGACGGCAAGCTCTACGCCCGCGGCAAGACCGTGATCCTCTACGGCACCCGATGAGCGTCCACCACTTCGCCGCCGGCAACCTGCCCGATCCGGACCTGCGCAGCGCCAGCCGGATCGACGCCGACGACGTTGCCGTGCTGCTGTCGGAGCTGGGCTATCCCTGCGACCGCGCCGACGCCCTGCGCCGGATCGACGCGATCCTGGAGAACGACCGCCAGGCGCTCGTGGTCGCGCGCGTCGACGGCGTGGTGTCGGGGCTGGTGGCCCTGGATTTCATGTACTACCTGCCGCTGGATACGGTGACCTGCCGCATCACCGCGCTGGTGGTCACGCTGTCCGCCCGCGGCCAGGGGCTTGGCCGGCAGCTGCTGCGCGAGGCCGAGCGCCGCGCCCGTGCCGGCGGCGCGGCGCGGCTGGAGCTGAGCAGCGGCTCGCAGCGCACCGACGCCCACGCCTTCTACAAGGCCTGCGGCTTCAGCGACGGGACGGTGCGTTTCATCAAACGGCTCGGGGACGCCTGAGGCGGCGGCGGGCGCGCAGCCGGGTGGAAGCCGGGTGCAGGACTTCGGGAGGGTAATGGGCGGACGGGCGCGGGTCCGGGCGGAGACCTGCGGCACCGACGCTTCGTCGGGCCCCCATCCCCCACAGCGCGGGGACTTCCCCCGCAAGGCGGGGGAGGCTCGGGGTGGGGGTGAGTCAACCGCAGGTGCGCTTCGACCTTCAGCGGCGCTCGACCGCAGGCGCATCGCCCGCGCGATCGCGGCAGCCCCAGTTGAGGATCGGCGTCCCCGCGGGCAGGACGCGGCGGAACATCTCCACGCGCGATGCCTTCGGGTTGACCACCACCGGCGCCGCCGCGGCCTTCAGCAGCGGCAGGTCGGCGCTGGAGTCCGAATAGGCGATGTCGATCGCGTCGTAGCCGTGCTCGCGCAGCATCCGCATCTTCTCTTCCGCATGGCAGTGGCGGGTGGCGACGATGGCGCCGAAGCACGGGCCGGTCGCGGTTCCGATTACCGGCACCCTCTCGTGCGCGACGAAGGCCAGGATCGCGCGTGCCAGCTCCGGCGGCGCGCCGGTGGCGATGACCACGCGGTCGCCGGCCTCGCGGTGCCGGTGCAGGACCTCCAGCGCCACCGGCAGCAGCCGCTGCCGGATCGCGCCGGCGTGCGAGGCGACGTAGCGATCGATGGCGTCATCGAGCGTGCGCGGCCCGGGCATGCCCACCGTACCGATCCAGACGAAACCGGAAATACCGTGGCGCCGCGTGCCCAGGAAGGCCACCATCGGCCCGAACACCGGCGCCGCAAGCAGCGCCAGCACGGTGCGCCACCAGCTGCGCCGGATCAGCCAGGCGAACAGATGGCTGCCCGAGTCGCCGTCGTACAGCGTGTGGTCGAAATCGAAAACCACGGTCGGAACGCCGGCCCGGCCGGCCGGGGCCGCCATCTCCGTCATCCGGGGAAGAACAGGCTGCGCAGGGCGGCGCCCGGGTCGGCTTCGCGCATGAAGGCCTCGCCCACCAGGAAGGCGTCGACGCCGTGGCTGCGCATCCTGGCAACGTCGGCGGCGGTGTGGATCCCGCTCTCGGTGACCAGCCGGCGGTCGCGCGGCACCGCCTCGCGCAGGGACAGGGTGACGTCGAGCGAGACCTCGAAGCTGCGCAGGCTGCGGTTGTTGATGCCCAGCAGCCGCGACGGCACCTGGATCGCGCGCTCGAGTTCGTCGATGTCGTGCACTTCCACCAGCACGTCCAGGCCCAGGCCCATGGCGGTGGCGGCAAGATGCCCTAACTGTTCGTCCGGCAGCGCGGCGACGATCAGCAGGATGCAGTCCGCGCCCAGCGCGCGCGCCTCGTACACCTGGTAGGGATCGATGGTGAAATCCTTGCGCAGGACCGGCAGGCCGCAGGCCTCGCGGGCCTGGCGCAGGTAGTCGTCGGCGCCCTGGAAGAAATCGATGTCGGTGAGCACCGACAGGCAGGCGGCGCCGGCAGCGGCGTAGCTGCGGGCAATGGCCGCGGGATCGAAGTCGGGCCGGATCACGCCCCTGGACGGACTGGCCTTCTTGACCTCGGCGATGACCGCCGGCGCGCCGGCCGCGATCCGCGCCTCGATGGCGTCGGCAAACCCGCGCGTGGCCGGCATGTCCGCCGCGCGCGCCTTCAGTTCCGCCAGCGGCAGCGCGGCCGAACGCGCCGCGACCTCCTCGGCCTTGCGCTGCAGGATGGCCTGCAGGACATCGGTCCGCGGACCCGGTGGGCGCAGCGGCTGGATCATGTCTGGAACTCCTGGCTGGTGGTTGCCGCGGGCGCATCGGGCAACGGATCGCCGGCCCGCCATCCCGCCGACTCCATCCGGGACAGCAGGCGCCCGATCCGCTCGCGCGCGTCGCGGTCGAAGGTCGGCAGCACGACCAGATCGCCCGGCCGGGCCCACGCCAGCGCCCTGCGCGCCGCCTCGACTTCGTCGTGCTCGATGATCGCCGATTCCGCGGCCACGCCCAAGCGCAGCAGTTCCTCGCGCATGATCGCCGGCACTTCGCCGCTGGCGCGCCCGCGCAGGTAGCCCTCGACGCTCTTGAGCACGACCAGTTCGGGCGAGAACGCCGCGGCGGTCGCGGCCACCGCGCGCAGGTCGGCATCCTCGCGGTTGCCGGCGTGGCCGACGGCCACCGCCAGGCGGCCGCCGCGCCGGTCCGCGCCCACCGCCTGCAGCAGGCCGCGCAGGCCGTCCGGATTGTGGGCGTAGTCGATCACCGCCTCGATGCCGCCGGGCCGCCAGCGCTGCAGGCGCCCGGGGTTGTCGCCACGCGCCGCGCCGAACGAGGCCAGCACCCCGGCGATCGTGGCCGCGGGAATGCCCAGCGCGGTCGCCGCCAGCGCCGCGCCGGCCAGGTTGGACACGTTGTAGGCGGCCCGGCCGCCGAGCGACAGCGGCATGTCCGCGACCGCGCCCAGATCGTGCGCGCGGCCATCAAGATCCAGCAGCAGCCGGCCATCCTGCACGCCGCAGGTCGCGCCGCCGCGGCGGCGATGCGCCACCAGCAGCGGATCGCGGTTGTCCAGCGAGAACCAGGCCAGGCGCCCGCCTTCGAACCGCTCGCCCTGCCGGCGCAGGAGGGCATCGTCGGCGTTGAGCACCAGTACCCCAGGCCCCGGACCCGATCCGGTGCCCTCGCCCGCCACCGCCCGCGCGACGGTCAGCTTCACCCGCGCCAGGTCCTCCAGATCGTGCACGCCGTATTCGCCGAAATGATCGGCGCCGATGTTGGTGACCAGGGCGGCATCGGCGCGGCACAGGGCCAGCCCGCGCCGCAGCAGGCCGCCGCGCGCGGTTTCCAGGATCGCGGCCGCGGCCGCGGGCTGGCGCAGCGCGGTGCGCGCGCCGGCCGGCCCCGAGAAGTCCCCGGCCTCCACCGCCTTGCCGTCCAGGAACACGCCATCGGTGCTGCTGTAGGCGGTGGCCCAGCCGTGGGCGCGGCACAGGGCCGCGAGCAGGCGCACGCTGGTGGTCTTGCCGTTGGAGCCGGTGACCAGAACGGTCGGGATCGCACCCAGGCCGTGCCACGGCACCGCATCGGGCGCGGGCAGCTCCGCGACGGACCACTGCCGGCCTCGCATCCCGGCCCCGATCGAGACCGCGTCTTCATCGGCCAGCAGCGGAACCCCGCGCGCATCGGCCGCCGCCTGCAGCGCCAGCAGCGCAGGGCTGGCTTCCTTGGCGGCGAGCGCACGCAGGCGCGCCAGCGCCTCCGCGCGCGGCAGGCTGGCGACGTGGGGACGGGCCGGCTCGCCTTCGTCGCCCTCCACCTGCTCCGGCGCGCGCAGGCCGAGCGCCGCGTACCAGGCCCACTCGTTGGCTTCGACCGCGGCATAGAGCTGGTCCATGGGCGCGGCGAAGGCCAGCGACGCGCCGCTGCGATGCGCGCGCACGACGATCTCGCCGTCGGGCCAGCCCAGCACGCGGCGGGCCTCGCCCACGTTCAGGCGCCAGCGCTCCAGCGCGGCCGGCTCGACGGCAATCCCGCGGGCGGTCTCCAGCGCGGCGCCGGTTCCGGCGAAATACACGTTGCAGCCGGTCAGCCGGCGCGATTCCTCGAACGGCTCGGGGGTCACGGGGCACCGGCCTCAGTCGTTCTCTTCGCGCTCGAACACCAGCCCGCGCTCGTCGCGCACCACGCCTTCCATCGCCGCGACCGCGGCCTCGTCGGCGGTCATCATCGACTCCAGAGAAGGCAGCCGCGCCTGCCTGGCGGCATGCGGCTCTCCGCCCTCGGGCGCGAACTTGGTGATCTGCTTCCAGGTGCGCGCCAGCGCGTCGGCAAACACCACCAGCAGGTCGCCGGCCTGGGCCATGCGCAGCGCGGCGTCCACCGCCTCCTGCTCGTCGGGGATGACGCTGAGCGCGTCGTTTCCGATACCCGCGTCCTCCAGCGCGCGGGCGATGATCCGCGGCACCTCGTCGCCGTCGCGGCCGCGCAGGCTGTCGTCGCGCTTGACCACGTAATGGTCGAACTTTCCGGCCACCGCCTCGGCGATCGCCACGATGTCCTCGTCGCGCCGGTCGCCCGGGGCGGCCACCACCACGATGCGCCGTCCGCTCACGTCCAGGCGCTGCGCCAGGCCGGCCATCATCCCGACCGCGTGCGCGTTGTGGGCGTAGTCCATGACCACCTTGAACGGGTGCTCGTCGAACACGTTCATGCGGCCCGGGGCCTGGAAGAAGGTGGTGTCGAAGGTGCGCAGGCCCTGGCGGATCGCATCGAGCCGGATGCCCATCGAGAACGCCATCGACGCGGCGAACATCGCGTTCTGCACGTTGTGCAGGGCGCGGCCCTCCAGCGTGGCGGGGATCAGGTGCGTCCACATCAGCGGGATGTGGCTGCCCTTGTCGTACAGCGTGATCATATGGCCGTTGACCCCGTTCTCCAGCGCGCAGGCGCGGCCGCCGGCGCGGACATGCTCGCGCACCAGCGCATGCGAGGGGTTCATGGTCACGTAGCAGATCGTCTTCGCATCGGTGTAGCCGGACATCTTCAGCACGTTGACGTCGTCGGCGTTGAGCACCGCGCAGTCCTTCGCGACCTCGACCACGATCCGCTTGATCTCCGCGAGCTGCTCCAGGGTGTCGATGCCCTTGAGCCCGAGGTGGTCGGCGGCGACGTTGATCACCGCGCCCACGTCCACTTCCTGCACGCCCATGCCGGCGCGCAGCAGGCCGCCGCGCGCGGTTTCCAGCACGGCGATGTCGATGTGCGGGTCCGACAGCACCATCCGCGCCGACACCGGTCCGGTCATGTCGCCCTCCACCGTGCGCTGGCCGTCGATGTAGACGCCGTCGGTGGTGGTCAGGCCCGGCGTGTAGCCGGCCATCTTGGCGATGTGCGCGAGCATCCGCGCGGTGGTGGTCTTGCCGTTGGTGCCGGTGACCGCGGCGACCGGCACGCGCGAGGGCGTGCCCGCCGGGAACAGCATGTCGATCACCGGGCCGGCGGCGTCGCGCGGGGTGCCCTCGCTGGGCGCCACGTGCATGCGGAAGCCGGGGGCGGCGTTGACCTCGCAGATCGCACCGCCGATCGACTTGTAGCTCTCGGCGATGTTGGGACTGATGAAGTCCACCCCGCCCACGTCCAGCCCGATCGCGCGCACCGCACGCACCGCCATGTCGCGGTTGTCGGGATGGATGATGTCGGTCACGTCGGTGGCGGTGCCGCCGGTGGACAGGTTGGCGGTGGAGCGCAGGAACACCACCTCGCCCTCGCCGGGCACCGAATCGCCGGTGTAGCCCAGGCGCTCCATCATCAGGCCCGCCTCGCGGTCGAGCTCGAGCCGCGTGAGCACCTTCTCGTGGCCGACGCCGCGGCGCGGGTCCTGGTTCACCACCTCGACCAGCTCGGCGATGCTGCTGCGGCCGTCGCCGACGACGTGGCCGGGCGTGCGCCGGGTCGCCGCCACCAGCTCGCCGTTGATCACCAGCAGGCGGTGGTCGTCGCCGGGCTGGAAGGTTTCCACGATCACCGAACGCGAATGCTCGCGCGCGGCGTCGAAGGCGATGCGGATCTCGTCGTCGCCGCTGATGTTGATGGTGATGCCGCGGCCGTGGTTGCCGTTGTAGGGCTTGAGCACCACCGGCCCACCCAGCCGGCGCGCGGCCTTGAGCGCGTCGGTCTGGCTGGTCACCAGGTGCTGACGCGGCACCGGCAGGCCGAGCGAGGCGAGGATCTTGTTGGTCTCCTCCTTGTCGCTGGCCAGCTCGACCGAGATGTACGGGGTCTTGCCGGTGATCGTGGCCTGGATGCGCTGCTGGTACCGGCCGTGCCCGAACTGCACCAGCGACTGGTTGTTCAGGCGCAGCCAGGGAATCCCGCGCTCGACCGCGGCCCGCACCAGCGAGGCGGTCGACGGCCCCAGCGCGCGGCGCTGGGCGTAGCGGATGAAGTCGTCGCGCGCCTCCTCCCAGTGCCAGTCCTCCGGCACGCTGCCGGCGGGCCGGATGTCGTCCGGCAGCAGCGAGCATAGCAGCGTGATCGCCAGCTCGCCCGCGGCGATGCCTTCCTCGCGCTGGGCGTACTCGTAGACCACGGTGTACACGCCGGGGCGGTCGTCGACACTGCGCGTGCGGCCGAAGGTGACCTCCTCGCCGGCGACGTTCTGCAGCTCGATCGCCACGTGCTCGAGCACGTGGCCCAGCCAGGTGCCCTCGTCCTCGCGCATGCGGCGGAGGAATCCGCCGGGCTCGCGGTAGGAGCAGCCGTGCTCGGCCAGCCCGGGCAGCGCCGCGACCAGCCCGTCCACGAACGCGGTGCCCAGGCGTCCGGTCGGCCAGGCCTCCAGCGCCTCCAGGTCGAGCAGCAGGCGGATGACCGGGAAATGCGCGTACTGCGAGGGGCCGACGTAGACGTTGCGTTCGAGGATGCGCATGGATTCCCCCGGTGAGGCTCTCAGGTCTTGGAAACGGCGAGGCGGCCGGCCGCGGCCTGCCGGGTGTGCAGGTTGAAGGTAGCGCCCGCGATCAGGATATGCACGCGCAGGCCGAGCAGGCAGACCGGATCGTCCTCGCCGGCGCGGTCCATCGAGGAGAAGCTCAGGTCGGCGGCGTCGACGATGGTCACGCTGCCGCTGCCTTCCACCTCCAGGGTGTCGTCCGGGCCGATGAAGGCCGCGGTGTCCTCGTCCAGCCCGATCCCGATCGCGAACGGGTTGTAGGCCAGCGACGCCACCAGCCGCCCGAGCCGGTCGCGCTGGCGGAAGTGCTGGTCGATCACGAAGCGGTTGGTCAGGCCCAGCCCCGGCGCCAGGCGCACGCTGCCGGCGGTGGGCGAGGAGCCCTCCTTGCCGAAGGCGATCATGTGCTCGCTGAGGATGCTGGCGCCGGCGCTGGTGCCGCCCACGTGCACGCCGCGCGCGTTGAGGATGCGGATCAGCTTGGCCACCGGGGTGCCGCCGAGCAGGGTCGACAGCCGCAGCTGATTGCCGCCGGTGAAGAACACCCCCGTCGCCTCCTCGATGAGGTCGAGCCGGTTCTGCTCCCGGGCGTCGCGCCGGGTGTCGAAATCCAGCACCGACACCTTGCCCGCGCCGAGCTCGGGAAACAGCCGCTGGTACTGGGTGCCGGTCTCGACCAGCCTGCTGGCCGTGGGGATCACCACGATCCGCGCGTCGGCACCGCCGCAGAGCTCCACGAACCGCCGCAGCACCCGGGGATTGGCTTCCTTGTCCTCCGCCCCGCCGATGGGGACGATCCAGCCCCGCTGCTCGCCATCGGGGGTCTTGCTGGGCATTGCGTGGATTCCTTGGCCGTTCGACAGGGGCGACAAAGTACCACGCTGGCGCCGGGCGCCGCCCCTGGCGGCCCGCTGTCAGGCCGGCGGCAGCCGCCCTCCGAGGCGGCGGGTGGCGGCGACGAACTGCTCGAGCTTGGCCATCGCCGCGCCCGAAGCGATGGCCTCGCGGGCCAGCGGCACGCCCTCGGCGATCGAACCGGCAACCCCCGACACGTACAGCGCCGCGCCGGCGTTGAGCACCACGATCTCCAGCGCAAGACCCGGGCGGTTGCCCAGCACCCCGAGCAGCATCTGCTTCGACTGCGCCGGGTCGGACACGCGCAGGTTGCGGCTGCCGCCCATGGCGATGCCGAAATCCTCCGGGTGGATCTCGTACTCGCTCACCTTGCCATCGCGCAGCTCGCCGACCAGGGTCGATGCGCCCAGCGAGATCTCGTCCATGCCGTCGCGCCCCCACACCACCAGCGCGCGCTCCGCGCCCAGCTGCTGCAGCACGCGCACCTGGATGCCGACGAGGTCGGGGTGGAACACGCCCATCAGGATCGACGGGGCGCCGGCCGGGTTGGTCAGCGGCCCGAGGATGTTGAAGATCGTGCGCACGCCCATCTCGCCGCGCACCGGCGCCACCGCCTTCATCGCCGGATGGTGGATGGGCGCGAACATGAAACCCGCTCCGGTCTCGGCGATGCTCTGCGCCACCTGCGCCGGCTGCAGCTCGATGTCCGCCCCCAGCGCCTCGAGCGCATCGGCGCTGCCCGACTTCGACGACACGCTGCGGTTGCCGTGCTTGGCCACGCGTGCGCCGGCGGCAACGGTGACGAACATGCTGGCGGTGGAGATGTTGAAGGTGTGCGAGCCGTCGCCGCCGGTGCCGACGATGTCGACCAGGCGGCTGCGATCCGCCACCTCGACCCGGTTCGACAGCTCCTGCATCACCTGCGCCGCCGCCGCGATCTCGCCCACCGTCTCCTTCTTCACCCGCAGGCCGGTGAGGATTGCCGCGGTCATCGCCGGCGATACGTCGCCGCGCATGATCTGCCGCATCAGGTCGATCATCTCGTCGTGGAAGATCTCGCGGTGTTCGATGGTGCGCTGCAGCGCTTCCTGGGGGGTGATGGTCATGGTGGGGTCGGGGTCGGGGTTGGTGGCGGGAATCGGGAATCGGGAATCGGGAGTCGGGAGTCGGGAGTCGGGAGTCGGGAGTCGGGAGTCGGGAGTCGGGAGTCGGGAGTCGGGAAAAGCGTAACGCCTTCTTGCCGTCATCCCAGCGAACGCTGGGATCCACTTTGCCCTTTCGGGGAAGAGCGGCAAGAGCACAATGGATCCCAGCGTTCGCTGGGATGACGGCACGGAGGCGGCACGAAGAAGGAGGCGGAGGCGGAGGCGGGGACGGAGGCGGAGGTGGGGACGGGGACGGAGGCGGGGACGGAGGCGGGGACGGACGCGGACACGGAGGCGTGGATGAATACGGAGGCGGACGCGGAGCCGGACACGGGAGCGGCAGTGGACATCATGCTTCGAGGAAGTTCTTCAGCAGCGCGTGGCCGTGTTCGGTCAGGATCGACTCGGGGTGGAACTGCACGCCCTGTACCGGATGCACGCGGTGGCGCAGGCCCATGATCTCCTCGAACGAGCCGTCGTCGTTCTCGGTCCACGCGGTGACTTCCAGGCACCCGGGCAGCGAGTCGCGCTCGACCACCAGCGAGTGGTAGCGCGTGGCCTCGTAGCCGTCGGGCAGGCCCGCGAACACGCCCCTGCCCTCGTGCCGGATCGGCGAGGTCTTGCCGTGCATGATCCTGCCCGCACGCACCACCCTGCCGCCGTAGGCCTGGCCGATGCTCTGGTGGCCCAGGCACACGCCCAGGATCGGGACATGCGCGCCAAGCGACCCGACCACATCCAGCGACACGCCCGCCTCGTCCGGCGTGCACGGCCCGGGAGAGATCACGATCCGCTCCGGCGCCAGCGCCTCGATCTGCGCCACCGTCAGCTCGTCGTTGCGCACCACCTTCACCTCCGCCCCCAGCGTCTGCAGGTACTGCACGAGGTTCCAGGTGAAGCTGTCGTAGTTGTCGATCATCAGGATCATGTCGAACCCTTGCGGCTGGCGCCGGTGAGCATGCGTGCGAGGAACAGGGCCGCGATGAACAGGCTGCACGGCACTGCCGCCATCAGCACCACCAGCGGCAGCAGGTTGAGCGAACCGGGGTTGAACAGCGCGGTGAGCAGCAGGAAGGTCGCGAACAGGCCCATCGCCACCATCGGCACTGCCGCGGCGATCCGCCAGCGTCCGCGCCAGCGCACTACCCCCCACAGCGGCGCCAGCAGCCCGAACAGCGCAAGCGCCGCCACCGCCAGCATGAACCGGTCGAGCCAGCGGCCGTCGGCGGGATCGGGCGGCTCCCGGGGGCCACCGGTCGCATCCACCACCCGGCTTTCCAGCTCGGCCACCCAGGCCGGCGCAGGCGCCGCAGCGGCGGCGGTGGACGCGGAGGTCAGCGACACCCGATGCACGGCGGCGAGCCTGGGCCGGGAGTTGCCCACGAAGATCCGGACCTCGTCGGCCCGCATGCCGGCGCTGTCGAACGAGAACCAGGCCACGGTTTCGCCACTCCCGCGGTCGTAGCGCGGAGACGGGCTGGTCCAGGCGGCGACTTCCCTGCCCTCGAGCCAGGGACGGGCGTGGATCCGGGTCATCGAGTCGGTCGACCAGGCGATGCGCAGGTAGAACTTGCCGCCGGGAGCGAGGCTCACCTGCGCGCCCGGTGGCCAGGTGTCCACGACTTCCACCGTGTGCACGCCCTGCGCCACCGCGCCGGCGGTCGACAGCAGCAGGACCATCGCCACCAGCCAGGTGGCCCCGAGCCGGGGCGCCAGTGCGCGCAGGTGCAATGCTCGCACGGAGCCCCGCCGCACGCGCGCTTCCCCCATCGCCGCTCGCGGCAGCGGCATCAGCGGTCCCTGCAGTCGAAGATGGCCATGATGCAGCGCCGTCCAGGGCCGTGGAACGCCATGCTTTCCTGCACGATGATCCGCTCGGGGCGGTGCGGCTCGAAATCCGCCTCGGTGATCACCGACAGGTGCCCGGGGCTGAGCTCGATCTCGTTGTACGGACAATAGATGAAGGCGAAGCCGCGGCAGGCCCTGAGCACATCGCGGATCATGGCCTGCGGATCGGGCAGGTGCTCGATCACGTGGCTGCAGACCACGAAATCCCACGCCCGCGCCGGCAGGTCCGCGCTGTCCATCACGCTGTAGCGCACCTTCGGATACTGCGTGGCGACCCAGCGGCTGCGCCAGGGGACGTAGTCGATCGCGTCGATGTCCAGCTTCGACCAGATCATGGTGTCGCTGTGCAGCTGGGCGAGCAGATTCACGCCGGCACCGGTGCCGGAGCCGACGTCCAGCAGCTTCAGCGGCGCGAAGCGGTCGTAGTGTTCGACCATGCAGCGCTGCAGGTGCGGCACGATGTCGAGCATGTTCTGGATCGCCTGCGCTCCGGCGGCGAACTCGAACTTCAGCCGGTCGGGGTTCCGGTTGCCGGGGTTGGGCACGAACACCGCGTCCTTGAGCGCCTCAGCGGTCCGCTGCCATTCGCCGCTGAACCCGGCGAAGCCCGCGTCGTCCAGGTCGCGGACGGCGGGCATCAGTTCCTGCAGCCGGCGCAGCGTGCGCAGCAGCTCGTCGCCTGGTTCCGTCATCACAATCCTCCTGCCGCCTGCGCCACCGCGCGGAACAGGGCGCGGCCCTTGTTCATGGTCTCGTCCCACTCCTTCTCCGGGTCGGAGTCGAACACGATGCCGGCGCCGGCCTGCACGTGCAGGCGACCGTCCTGGATCACGGCGGTGCGGATGGCGATGGCGGTGTCGGCGTCGCCGTGCCAGCCGATGTAGCCGATCGCGCCGGCATAGACGTTGCGCTTGACCGGTTCGAGTTCGCGGATGATCTCCAGCGCGCGGATCTTCGGCGCGCCGCTGACCGTGCCCGCCGGGAAGGTGGCACGCAGCACGTCGGCGTAGCTCAGGCCCGCCTTCAGCCGTCCGGTGACTTCGCTGACGATGTGCATGACGTGGCTGTAGCGCTCGATCACGAAGCGTTCGCCGACCTCGACGCTGCCGGCCTCGGAAACGTGACCGACGTCGTTGCGGCCCAGGTCGATCAGCATCAGGTGCTCGGCACGCTCCTTGGGATCGGCGAGCAGTTCGGCCTCCAGCGCCAGATCCTCCTCGTGCGTGGCGCCGCGCGGGCGGGTGCCGGCGATCGGGCGCACGGTCACTTCGCCTCCCTGCAGCCGCACCAGGATCTCCGGCGACGAGCCCACCACCTGGGTGTCGCCGACGTCGAGGAAGTACATGTACGGCGACGGATTCATCGCCCGCAGCGCGCGGTAGACATCCACCGGGCGCGCGTCGAACGGCACGCTCATGCGCTGCGACAGCACCACCTGGAAGGCGTCGCCGGCGGCGATGTAGTCCTTGGCCCTGACGACCGCGTCGATGAAACCCTGGCGGGTGAATCCGGATTCGAAATGCGCCTCGTCCAGCGCCTCGGGCCGCAGCGTTTCCGGGTAGCCGGCGCCGCCGTGGCGCAGGCGGTGGGCGAGCGCGTCGAGCCTGCGGCTGGCGCGGGCGAAGGCCTGCGGCTGGCGCGGGTCGGCGTGCACGATCAGGTACAGGCGGCCCTTGAGGTTGTCGAAGACCGCGACTTCCTCGCTGAGCATCAGCAGGATGTCGGGGGTGCCCAATTCGTCCGGGCGCGGGTTGGCGCGCAGGCGCGGTTCGATGTATTCGATGCACTCGAAGCCGAACCATCCCACCAGACCCCCGGTGAAGCCGGGCAGGCCCTTCACCCGCGGCACCGAATGCTCCGCGCGCAGGCGTTCGACCTCGGCAAAGGGGTCGGCGATCTCGCGGGTTTCGATGGCCTCGCCGTGTTCGCTCACCGTGAGCGTATGGCCGTGGAAGGCGAATACGCGCGTGGCCGGCAGGCCGATGATCGAGTAGCGGCCGAAGCGCTCGCCGCCTTCGACCGACTCGAACAGATAGGTGTGCGGGCCGTCGGCGAGTTTGAGGTAGACCGACAGCGGGGTATCGAGGTCGGACAGGACCTCGCGCACCACCGGGATGCGGGTATGGCCTTCAGCGGTGGAGCGTTCGAATTCGGCTTGCGGGGTCACGCGGCATTTCCTCGTGGTGCGGGCGGGCGGTGGCGAAGGCGGCAGCGGGCCACCATCGCCAGCCTTCGCCGGCGGCACGGAAATGCGGGAGTGCGGACGCGACCATCGCATTAATGTAGCGGCTTTGCGCGCCGACTGCGACCGGTGGTTGCGGCCGCAACCGACCATTGCGCACCGGTGCGGGCCGGCTCCGGGCCGTTCCGCGAGCCTCCTGCCAGGCCCCGCGAACCGTCATCGAACCGTCATCGGCGATGGGCAGGATGGAAAGTCATAGCAGGGACGACGGGCGGAGGCGGGATTGCCTCCTTTGACTTCCGACGACGGACCCGCCGCGACAAGGCGGGTCCGTCGTCAGGCAAGCCGGGCGTCGGCCAGGACCACGCCGTCGCCGTCGGCCGCCAGCCACTGTCCCGGCGCGATCACCAGGCCGCCGAAGGCCACCGGCACGTCGCGCAGGCCCTGGCCGCGCTTGTCGGTCTTCATCGGGCAGGTCGCCAGCGCCTTGACCCCCAGATCGAGCTTTGCGATCGCCGCGCTGTCGCGGATCGCCCCGTGCACCAGCACGCCGCTCCAGCCGTTGGCGACCGCCTTCTCCGCCAGCATGTCGCCGAGCATCGAACGGCGCAGCGAGCCGCCGCCGTCGATCACCAGCACGCGGCCCTCCCCGGCTTCGGCCACCGCCTCGCGCACCAGCGAGTTGTCCTCCAGCGCCTTGACCGTGCTCACCGTGCCGGAGAAGGCCAGGCGCCCGCCGTAGTCGCGCAGCGGCAGCTCCAGCACGCGCACGCGGTCCTCGAAGCGGTCACAGAGGTCGCAGGTGTTCATGCTCCGGCCCTCGCGATTTCCGCGCGCATCGTGGCGATCACCTGCGCATAGTCGGCCTGGCCGAAGATCGCGCTGCCGGCGACGAAGGTGTCGGCGCCGGCGGCGGCGATCGCGCCGATGTTCTCCGGCTTCACCCCGCCGTCGATCTCCAGCCGGATCGGCCTGCCGGTCGCGTCGATGCGGTCGCGCACGCGGCGCAGCTTGTCCAGCGCGGACGGGATGAAGGCCTGGCCGCCGAAGCCCGGGTTGACCGACATCAGCAGCACCAGGTCCAGCTCCTCGAGCACATGGTCGAGCACGTCGACCGGGGTGGCGGGATTGAGCACCAGGCCGGCCTGGCAGCCCTCGGCCCTGATCAGCTGGATCGTGCGGTGCACGTGCCGGGAGGCTTCGGGGTGGAAGCTGACCAGGCTGGCGCCGGCCTTCGCGAAGTCCGGGACGATGCGGTCGACCGGCTCGACCATCAGGTGCACGTCGATCGGCGCGGTGACGCCGTGTTTGCGCAGCGCTTCGCACACCAGCGGGCCGATGGTGAGGTTGGGCACGTAATGGTTGTCCATCACGTCGAAGTGCACCCAGTCGGCGCCGGCGGCGAGGACGCGGTCGACCTCCTCCCCGAGTTTCGCGAAGTTGGCCGAGAGGATGGACGGGGCGATGACGGGCGATTGCATGGGGCGGCTCCGTACGGGGTGTGTAAAGGCCGGCGCAGCGACGACTCGGGCTGCGCCCTGGCGGTCAGCGGCGGCGCTGTTTCCTGATCCTGTCGTAGGCGGCGTTGATCTCGCGCGCCTTCTTCTCCGCCTGCTCGCGCAGCTCGGGCGCGGCGCCGGCGACCTTGTCGGGGTGGTACTGCGACATCAGCCGGCGGTAGGCCTGGTCGATCTCGGCGTCGGTGGCGTCGCCGTCCAGGCCCAGCGCGCGGTACGGCGCGGAGCGGTCGCCGCCGATCCAGCCGGCGTCGAAGGCGTGGCCGATCAGCAGCCCGATCAGGCCGCCGCCCGGGTGCCGCAGCAGCAGCCACCCGGCGATGAAGCCCAGCAGTTTTCCGTACCAGCGATCCATCCCCACAGTGTAGCCGCCCGGCCTCCCCGAGGTTCACGGCCGGGCAAATCGCACTACACTTGCCGACCCGCCCGAAGGCCAGACCCCCTTGGCGACGACCCTGCTGTCCTCCGAACTTCCCGGCCTGACCCTGCGCCACCGCGGCAAAGTCCGCGACGTGTTCGACCTGGGCAACGAGCGCCTGCTGATGGTGGCGACGGACCGGCTCAGCGCCTTCGACGTGGTGCTGCCCGACCCGATCCCCGGCAAGGGCGAGATGCTCTGCCAGATCAGCAACTTCTGGTTCGACCGGACCTCGGCGCTGATGCCCAACCACCTCACCGGCATCGACGTCGCCAGCGTGCTGCCCGCCGGCGTCGACGCGGCGCTGTACGCCAGGCGCTCGGTGGTCGCCAGGAAGCTGCGCCCGGTGCCGATCGAGGCCATCGCCCGCGGCTACATCATCGGCAGCGGCTGGAAGGACTACCAGCGCACCGGCCGCGTGAGCGGCATCGCCCTGCCCGGCGGCCTGCGCCAGGCCGAGCAACTGCCCGAGCCGATCTTCACGCCCTCGACCAAGGCCGCGGTCGGCGACCACGACGAGAACATCGACTTCGATACCGCGGTCAGGCTCGCCGGCGCCGAACTGGCCGAGCAGGTCCGCGACGCCACCCTGCGCCTGTACCGCCACGCCGCGGCACATGCGGCCGAGCGCGGCATCCTGCTGGCCGACACCAAGTTCGAGTTCGGCACCGACGCCGACGGCCGCCTGTACGTGATGGACGAGATGCTCACCCCGGACTCGTCCCGCTACTGGCCGGCCGACGAGTACGAGGTCGGCACCAGCCCGCCCAGCTACGACAAGCAGATCGTGCGCGACTACCTGGAAACGCTGGACTGGGACAAGACCCCGCCAGGGCCGCGCCTGCCGGCCGAGGTGATCGAACGCACCCGCGCCCGCTACGCCGAGGCGCTGCACAAGCTGGCGGGGATTGCGGTCGACTGACCGGAATGGCGCGCAGGGCGGTCCGCGGGGCAGCCGTGCGCATGCGCCTGACACTGGCGGCGCGTGGATCGCCGGGCCCGAAACGGCAATGGATCCGGCTTTCGAAGCACCGGCGCGGGAATCCCCGCTGCCACCGGCCCGACAATCCCGGCACGGGAACGATCATCCGTGCCCTGCAGCCGGCGTCGCGACTGCACGATGCCCCCGCACCGCACCGTTCGACCTTCGACGGCTTGCGCCCGCCCGCGTTGCCGCCCATGATGCCGCCACTCCACTGGTTGTCGTGATTGCAGGTCTGCATCCGGCACAGGGCCAGCCGCAAGGGCCTTCCGGGCATCCGCGCGCGTCGCGCCGCCCTCCGTCAGCAGGCCGCATTCCCGCACCGCACGTGCCGTCCTTCGTGGACCGGCGCGCGACGGCACGCCGCGGAGCCTGTCACCACCAGCGGAGGATGCATGTCGAATCACCCACAGGTCCGCCTCGGCGCGGTCGCCTACGCCCCCAAGGTCGTCCCCATCTGGGAGGGATTCCGCGCGCATTTCGCGGAACGCGGCTACGACTTCGACTACGTGCTGTATTCGAACTACGAGGCCCAGGTGGAAGCGCTGATGGCGCGCGACATCGACCTGGCCTGGAACTCGCCGCTGGCCTGGATCCGCGCCGAGCGCATGGCCCGCGCCCGCGGCGAGGTGGTGCATTCGATCGCGATGCGCGACACCGACATGGACCTGCAGTCGGTGCTGGTGGTGCCCACGGGCAGTGCCGCGCAGTCCGTGGCAGACCTGCGCGGCACGACCGTGGGCTTCGGCGCCATCGATTCGCCGCAGGCCACCCTGATCCCGCTCGACCACCTGCGCCAGGCCGGCCTGGTCGGCGGCCGCGACTACACCGTGCGCCGCTTCGACGTGCTCGGCGGCAAGCACGGCGACCACATCGGCGGCGAGCGCGACGCGGCCGAGGCCATGCTCGCCGGCGACATCGCCGCCTCGTGGATGATCGCCGACAACTACCGCGCCTTCGCCAGCGAAGGCACCCTGCCCGCCGGCGCCACCCGCGTGCTCGCCACCACCGGCGCCTACGACCACTGCAACATGACCGCCGGCGCGCACCTGGATGCGGAACGCCGCGACGCCTTCCGCGACCTGCTGCTGGCCATGTCCTGGGACGATCCGGCGGTGCGCCCGCTGCTCGAACTGGAGGGCCTGAAGGTCTGGCAGCCCGGCCGCAGCAGCGGCTACGCCCTGCTCGAGCGCGCGGTCGACGACGAGGGCTTCTACGACGCCGCCGGCGACATCACCGTCTCCGGCTACCGCTACTGAATCGACCCGGGAGTCCACATGTCGCATCTGGATCTGCTTGAACCCATCGTCCGCGACCTGGTCGCGCCCGCCGCCGCCGACACCGACCGCCAGGCGCGCTTCCCGCGCGCGGCGATGGACGCCTTCGCGAAAGCCGGCCTGCTCGGCCTGGCCAGCGCGAAGGAGGTCGGCGGCCTCGGCCTCGGCCTGGCCGAAACCGCGCAGGTGGTCGAGCGCATCGCGCGCGACTGCGCGTCCACGGCGATGGTACTGACCATGCACTACGCCGGCACCGTGCTGATCGAGAAGCACGGCACGCGCGAGCTGCGCACGGAGATCGCCGCGGGCCGCCACGTCACCACACTGGCGTGGTCGGAGGCCGGCTCGCGCAGCCACTTCTGGGCGCCGGTGAGCAGCGCGCGCCGCGAGGGCGACGAGGTCGTGCTCGACGGCCACAAGAGCATGGTCACCTCGGCCTGCGAGGCCGACTCCTACGTGTGGTCCTCGCGGCCGACGCAGGGCGACGGCCCGTCCAGCATCTGGGTGGTCGACAGCCGCCTGCCGGGGCTGCAGCGGGTGGGCGTGTTCGACGGCCTCGGCCTGCGCGGCAACGCCTCGGCGCCGGTCAAGGGCGAGGGCGTACGCATCCCCTTCGCCAACCTGCTCGGCGAGGACGGCAAGGGCGACGCGGTGATGAACAACGACGAGCTGCCGTCCTTCACCACCCTCATCGCCTCATGCTCGATCGGGATGATGGACGGCGCCCTGGCCCGCGCCACCGCGCACATCACCCGCAACCGCTTCGCCGAGAGCGGCAGCAGCCTGTCGGACCTGCCGACCATCCGCGCCTACCTGGCCAAGGCCCAGCTGCGCGCCGACCAGGCCCGCGTGCTGCGCGACGACACCCTCGCGGCGATGGCCGCCGGCCGCGCCGACACCATGCTGCGCGTGCTCGAGGTCAAGGCGGCGGCCGCCGAGGCCGCGCTCGCGGTCACCGACACCGCCATGCGCATCTGCGGCGGCGCCGCGTTCCGCAAGGATGTGGGCATCGAGCGCATCTTCCGCGACGCGCGCGCGGCCTCGATCATGGCGCCGACCTCGGACGTGCTCTACGACTTCATCGGCACCGCCCTGTGCGACGCCGCGGCGCCGGCGGACGGCTGACGGCGGCGTCGTGTCCGCGACCGCGCCGCTGACGCCGCTGGTCGAGCTCGAAGCGCTCGGCTTCGACGCCGGTGCCCACCTGCTGGTCAAGCATGCGCTGGCCGGGATAGCGGTGGGCGAATCCGTCGAAGTCCGCGGCAGCGCGCCCGCCTGGCAGGCGCAGCTGGTGGCCTGGTGCCGCGGCCAGGGCCACGCCACGGAGCCCGGCAACGACGGGGCGATGCGCGTGATCCGCGGCGGCGCCCAGGCCGGCCGCTGGCAGGGCGCGCTGGCCACCGGCCACAGCGACCCGCAGCGCGACGGCGCCATCGCCGACGACGCCCTGCCGATGTGGGGCCTGGCCGCACGCGGCGCGGTGGTCGAGGCCGGCGCCCCGGAGCTTGCCTTCCGCCTGTCGCACAAGCGCGACGTGTGGAGCGAGAGCGCCGCCGACCTCTACGCCCAGGCGGTGGCCGCGCAGTGGAACCCGGACACCGCCATCGACTGGGACGACGCGCCCGAGCCGCCGCCGGAGATCGAGGACGCGATCGTCCAGATCATGACCTTCATGGTCGAGAACGAGAACGCGGCGCTGGTGATCCCGGCGCGCTTCCTCGGCCAGCTGCACCCGCACTACCGCGAGCTGCAGGCGGCGCTGGCGCTGCAGGTGGCCGACGAGGCGCGCCACATCGACGTGTTCACCCGCCGCATCCGCCGCCACGGCCGCGAGCCGGCGCTGTCCACCGCCGGCGGCCAGGCCTCGCTCAAGAGCCTGCTCGACGAGCAGGACTTTTCGATTGCCGGCTTCCTGCTGTCGGTGCTGGGCGAAGGCACCTTCGTCAACCTGCTGCAGTTCCTGCACGCCGAGGCGCCCGACCCGCTGACCCGCAGGATCTGCTGGCTGGCCGCGCGCGACGAGGGCCGGCACGTGGCCCTGGGCATGTCGCACCTGCTGTACCGGCTGCGGATCGAGCCCGACTTCCGCCACGCCCTGGCGCGCGCGGTCGAGCACCGCCACGACGCGCTGGCCGGCACCTCGGGCCTGAACGAGGAAGTGTTCGATTCGCTGGTGCTGATGGCCGCCGGCGGACTGGCGCCGGCGCAGGTCGCCCAGGGCGCGGCCAAGGTGCAGCAGCTGCTGCGCGACATGGCCCACGGGCGCTACATCAAGCTGCTGCGGCTGGGATTCGATGCCGCGCAGGCGGAACGGCTGGCAAGCCTGCATACGCGGAACTTCATGTAGCGGGGCGCGGGCGCGTGGCGCCGCGCGCTCCAAATTCCGTCTTGCGTCGCGCTGCCGCCCGAGCGGACCGATCACCTGTACCGCCCATCATCCCGGCGGGCGCCGGGATCCAGGCCCGCTTTTTTCGGGTTCTTCTCCCAGGTGCGGGGGGATCGCAAGAGCAGAGCTGGATCGGGGCTTGCGGAACGAGGTCGCCCCGGGCCGGGGATTGCTCCCCGGCTCGGTCAGCCATCCATGGCTGACTCGCCGCCGCAGCGCATCCATGCGCTGCTCTCCGCAATTCCCCGGCCCGGGACGCCCCATCGATTCCGCGATGACACGACTTCGTTCCAGCAGCAAAGCTCTCGCCACCGAAGCCTCGAACCTGACGCCGCAACGAGCCGTGTCCTGGCGGCCGGGGATCGCGGCAAAGCAAAACATGGATGTTTTGCGCGCGAGTCAGGGCAGGATGCCCTGACCGAGCGAAGAGCGATTCCCGGCCGGCAGGGCGCGGCGTCTCTCCGACGGCCGAGCTGATAACTTTCCCCGCTCCTGGGAACAGAACCTTTTTTTGGTTCTTCTCCCAGGTGAGCGGGCCGCTGTCACTTCCGCCGTCGGAAGGACGCTGCGCCCTGTCGGCCGGGGATGACGGCCGCGGCTTCGGCGTCGGCTCCGCCGGCAGCGCCGCGCGGCGACAGGCGCCACCACGCACCGTTCCAGCGCCACGGGCCGCGGACCAGGGTGCCTGCGCTATCCTGCGCAGCCATTGCCGGCATCCCCGGGGGATCAAGCCATGCGCGCGATCGACGAGTCCTCGGAGCGCCCCATCGACCGCTGGTTCGCCAGCTACGCCAGCAACCACCGCAACGCCGCCAACCAGCGCATCCACGTGGTCGCGGTGCCGCTGATCCTGTGGAGCGTGGTCGGGCTGCTGTGGTGCATCCCGGTGCCGGGCACCTGGTTCCGCCCGGGTGTGTGGGCGGCGCTGGCGATGTTCGCGGCGTGGATGTTCTATTTCAACGCCTCGCGGCGGATCGGCTTCGGGATGCTGGCGATTTTCGTGGCAATGTCCTGGCTCACCCGCTGGATCCACGACGCCCAGGGCACGCGCTTCCTGCTGGGGCTGTCGCTGGCGGTGTTCGTGGTCGCGTGGGTCGCGCAGTTCATCGGCCACAGCAGGCTGTTCGAAGGCCGCAAACCCAGCTTCCTCACCGACCTGCGCTACCTGCTGGTCGGCCCGGCCTGGGTGCTGTCCAAGCTCTACCGCAGGCTGGGATGGCGCTGGTGACGGCGCGATGAGCGGCGCCGGGCTGCACGGCCGCGATCTCGCCCTGATCCTGCTGGTCTGCCTGTTCTGGGCGGTCAACTTCCTCACCTCCGCGCATGCGCTGCAGGAAGTGCCTCCGTTCATGTTCACGGCGATGCGCATGGCGATCCTGGCGGCGATGCTGGTGCCGTTCATGCGCCTGCCGCCGCGCGCGCAGTGGGCGCGGCTGTTCGCGGTGGCGACCCTCAACGGCACCCTGCACTTCGGCACCAGCTTCCTGGCGCTGAAGCTGGCCGGCAACCTGTCCTCGCCGGCAATCGTGGCCCAGGTCTACGTGCCGATGGCCGTGCTGCTGGCCTGGTGGCTGCTCGGCGAACGCTTCGGCTGGCGCACCGGGCTGGGGGTGGGCCTGAGCTTCGCCGGGGTGCTGGTGCTGGGCTTCGACCCGATGGTGCTGGAGCGGCCGGTGGCGCTGCTGCTGATGGTGCTGGCATCGCTGCTGGTGGCGGTCGGCACGGTGCTGATGCGCGGACTCAAGGGCGTCGGCATGATCGACCAGCAGGGCTGGACCGCGGTGCTGAGCCTGCTCCCGCTGCTGGCGATCAGCGCCGCGTTCGAGCCGGGCAGCTTCCGGGCGCTGGGCGATGCCGGCTGGATCGGCTGGGGCGGGGCCGCCTATGCGGCGGTGTTCGCTTCGCTGCTCGGGCACGGCGTGTTCTACCTGCTGGTCCAGCGCCACCCGGTGGCCCGGGTGACGCCCTACCTGCTGCTGACCCCGGTGCTGGCGGTGCTGCTGGGGGTGCTGTTCTGGGGCGACCGGCCTGGCCCGGCGCTCTGGCTGGGCGGCGCGATGGTGCTGGGCGGGGTGCTGCTGATCGCGGTCCGGACCCTGCAGAAGGCCCGGCCGGGCCTCCCCGGGCCGACGCCCGAGGTGTGACCGGCCGCGCAGGCGTCGGTTAGACTGCGGCGACACCCGCGATGCCCGTCATCGCGCTCCGCAAAACCCCGGATTGCCGATGCTGACACTGCTCATGGCCCTGCCCTTCGCGGCGGCCCTGGTCATGGCGCTGGCCCACGGCGCCTCGCGCCGGGCCCTCGCCTGGCTGGCGGCCGCGGCGCCCGTGCTCGGCTTCGTCCTGCTCGGCTGGCTGACGCCGGCGGTTCTGGGCGGCGAGGTGCTGCAGGTCCAGCAGGCATGGCTGCCGCAGGCGGGTCTGGCGTTCAGCCTGCGCCTGGACGGGCTGGGCTGGATGTTCGCGCTGATGGTGCTGGGCATCGGCGCCCTGGTGGTGCTGTACGCCCACTACTACCTCGGGCCGCAGGAGAAGACGCGGCGCTTCTACTGCTTCCTGCTGCTGTTCATGGGCGCCATGCTGGGCATGGTGCTGTCGGGCAACCTGCTGCTGACGGTGGTGTTCTGGGAACTCACCTCGATCAGCTCCTTCCTGCTGATCGGCTTCTGGTTCCATCGCGACGACGCCCGCGAGGGCGCGCGCATGGCGCTCACGATCACCGCCGCGGGCGGCCTGGCCCTGCTCGGCGGCGTGATCCTGATCGGGCGCGTGGTCGGCAGCTACGAACTCGACGCGGTGCTGGCCGCCGGCGACCTGGTCCGCGGCCACGCCCTGTACCCCTGGATTCTGGGCCTGGTGCTGGCCGGGGTGTTCACCAAGAGCGCGCAGTTCCCGATGCACTTCTGGCTGCCGCACGCGATGGCCGCGCCCACCCCGGTCTCGGCCTACCTGCACTCGGCGACGATGGTGAAGACCGGCGTGTTCCTGCTCGCGCGCCTGCATCCGACCCTGGCCGGCACCGACCTGTTCTTCTACGTGGTCAGCACGGTGGGCGCGCTGACCCTGCTGGTCGGCGCCTGGAACGCGATCTTCCAGCACGACCTCAAGGGCGTGCTGGCGTACTCGACCATCTCCCACCTGGGCCTGATCACCCTGCTGCTGGGCATGTCGACGCCGATGGCGGTGGTGGCGGCGCTGTTCCACACCCTCAACCACGCCACCTTCAAGGCCTCGCTGTTCATGGCCGCGGGCATCATCGACCACGAGACCGGCACCCGCGACATGCGCCGCCTGGGCGGGCTGCGGCGGCTGCTGCCCTACACCAGCACCCTGGCGATCATCGCCTCGCTGGCCATGGCCGGGATCCCGCTGCTCAACGGCTTCCTGTCCAAGGAGATGTTCTTCGCCCAGGCGCTGGAGATCGAGGGCCACGTCGGGATGCGCTGGTTCATCACCATCTCGGCCCTGCTGTTCGCGACCTTCGGCGTGGCCTACAGCCTGCGCTTCGTCTACGACACCTTCCTCGGCCGCGGCCCGCGCGCCGTCGACCGCGAGGTCCACGAGCCGCCGCCGTTCATGCGCGTGCCGGTGGCGATCCTGGTGGTGACCTGCGTCGCCGTCGGCGTGGCGCCGCAGTGGACGATCGGGCCGGCGCTGGCGACCGCCGCCCGCGGCGTGCTCGGCGATGCGGTGCCCGAGTACAGCCTGGCGATCTGGCACGGCATCAACACCCCGCTGCTGATGAGCTTCGCCGGCGTGGTCTGCGGCGTGCTGCTGTACCTGGGCCTGCGCCGGCTGCTGGACCTGCACGCCATCGTGCGCCAGTCGCAGGGCCGCAAGCTGTTCCACCTCAACATCGAGGCGCTGTTCCGGCTCGGCCGGCGGTTCACCCATGCCGTGGCCAACGGCAGCATGCAGCGCAGCCTGCTGTGGCTGGTGCTGACGGCGATCGCGGTGGGCGCGGCGCCGTTCGTGGCCGGCTGGGGCGAGGACCGGCAGAGCGTGGTGTTCGCCGGCCAGCCGATGGTGCGCTTGGCCTGGGTGCTGTGGTGGCTGCTGGTGACCTGCGCGCTGACCACCCTGGCCCTGTACCGGCACCGGCTGCTGGCGGTGCTGGTGATGGGCGGCTGCGGGCTGGCGGTGAGCATGACCTTCGTGGCGCTGTCCGCCCCGGACCTGGCGCTGACCCAGCTGCTGGTCGAGCTGGTGACCGTGGCGCTGATGCTGCTGGGCCTGCACTACCTGCCCAAGGACTCGCCGCCGGCGCGCTCGACGCCGCGCCGCGTGCGCGACGCCGCGGTGGCCCTGGTCGCGGGCATCGGCACCGCGGGGCTGGCCTGGGCGATGATGACCCGGCCGCCGGTCAACGGCGTGGCCGCCGAGATCACCGCGCGCTCGCTGCCCGAGGCCTGGGGCGCGAACGTGGTCAACGTGATCCTGGTCGACTTCCGCGGTTTCGACACCTTCGGCGAGATCACCGTGTTCGGCATCGCCGGGCTGGTGGTGCACGCGATGCTGCGGCGCGCGCGCATGGCGCCGGAGAAGGTGATGCCGGGCCCGCCGATCAAGCTGCCGGTGCCGGCGGACCTGGCGCAGATGATGTTCCCGCTGACCCTTGTGGTGTCGATCTTCCTGTTCCTGCGCGGGCACAACGCGCCCGGTGGCGGCTTCATCGCCGGCCTGACCCTGGCCGCGCCGCTGCTGATCCAGTACGTGATCCAGGGCGCGGCCTCGGTGGAATCGCGCTTCGGCTTCGACTACATCCGCGCGATCGCGCTGGGCCTGCTGGTGGCGCTGTTCTCGGGCGCGGCGGCGATGCTGTTCGACCTGCCGTTCCTGACCAGCGCGCACTACGACCTGGAGCTGCCGGTGCTGGGCACGATCGCGCTGGCCAGCGCCTCGGCCTTCGACCTGGGCGTCTACCTGGTGGTATTCGGGAGCACCATGCTGATCCTGTCGATGATGGGCACGCTCAAGCCCTCCAAGAAGATGATCGCCCACCGCGGGGTGATCGATCCGGCCACGCGCTCGTGCGTCACCGGGGAGGCGGCATGATCTCGCTGGAGATGGCCATCGCCAGCGGCATCGGGGTGCTGGTGTTCGCCGGCGTCTACCTGACCCTGCGCGCGCGCAGTTTCGACGTGATCCTGGGCATGACCCTGCTGTCCTACGCCACCAACCTGCTGATCTTCTCCAGCGGCCGCCTGACCGTGGGCAAGCCGCCGGTGATCCGGGAAGGGGTGGAGGCGACCCTGGCCAACCACACCGATCCGCTGCCGCAGGCGCTGGTGCTGACCGCGATCGTGATCTCGTTCGCGATGACCGCGGTCAGCATCGTGCTGGCCATGCGCAGCCGCGCCGACAACGACAGCGACCACGTCGACGCCGGCGACGTCCGCGACGCGGTGGAGGGCGACAAGTGAGCCAGCTGCCGATCCTGCCGATCCTGCTGCCGCTGCTCGGCGCGGCGGTGTCGCTGTTCGTCGAGCACCGGCGCATCGGTACCGTGGTGCAGCGCTCGGTGGCGTGGGCGTTCATGGCCACGATCCTGGCCGTCTCGATCCTGCTGGTGGCGCGCGCCAACGAGGGTCCGGTGCTGGTCTACCTGCTCGGCGACTGGCCGGCGCGGATCGGCATCGCGCTGATGGTCGACCGGCTCTCGGCGCTGCTGGTCCTCACCACCTCGCTGCTCGGCGCGGCCTGCCTGCTGCACGCCTGCTCGGGCTGGGACCGGCGCGCGCCGCACTTCCACGCCCTGTTCCAGCTGCAGCTGATGGGCCTCAACGGCGCCTTCCTCACCGGCGACATCTTCAACCTGTTCGTGTTCTTCGAGGTGATGCTGATCGCGTCCTACGGCCTGCTGCTGTCGGGCGGGCGCGGCGTGCGCATGAGCGCGGGCCTGCACTACGTGGTGTTCAACATCACCGCCTCGACCCTGTTCCTGATCGCGCTGGGCCTGGTCTACGGTGTGTTCGGCACCCTGAACATGGCCGAGCTGGCCGCGCGCGTGGCCGAGGTACCGGCGGCCAGCCTGCCGCTGGCCAAGGCCACCATCGGCCTGCTGCTGGTGGTGTTCTGCGCCAAGGCGGCGCTGCTGCCGCTGTACCTGTGGCTGCCCGAAACCTATACCCGCGCCCCGGCCGCGGTCGCGGCGCTGTTCGCGATCATGACCAAGGTCGGCATCTATGCGGTGCTGCGGGTGAGTTCGCTGATGCTGGGCGAAGGCGCCGGCGCGATGGCCGGCTACGGCTGGGACTGGATCCTGCCGGCGGCGGTCGCCGGCCTGGCCCTGGCCACCCTGGGCGTGCTCGCCGCTTCGCGTCTGCGGGTGCTGGTGGCCTATGTGGTGCTGGTCTCGGCGACCACCCTGTTCATCGCCTTCGGGCTGCGCTCTGCCGGCACCATCGCCGCCGGTCTCTACTACCTGGTGCACAGCAGCTTCGTGGCCGCGGCGCTGTTCCTGGTCGCCGACCTGGTGCGCCGCGGGCGCGGCGACGCCGGCGACGCGCTGCGCGCCTTCCCGCCGGCACCGGGCGTGCGGATCATGGCCGGGGTGATGTTCATGATCGGCGCGATCTCGGTGGCGGGCCTGCCGCCGCTGTCGGGCTTCATCGGCAAGACCCTGCTGCTGCAGGCCGTGCCCGAGGCCGACCTGCGCTGGGCCTGGCCGGCGATCCTGGGCAGCAGCATGCTGGTGATCGTGGGCCTGACCCGCGCCGGCACGCGCATCTTCTGGAAGCCGGCGCCGCTGCAGCCGTCGCCCCCCGGCGACGGCCCGCGCAACGCCCGCGGCAGCCTGCGCCTGCCGGAAACCATCGCCACCATGCTGCTGCTGAGCTACGGCGTGGCGATGGCGGTGGCGCCCGGCCCGCTGACCGCCTACGCCCGCGCCACCGCCGAGCAGCTGCTGGCGCCGGTGGCCTACGTCGAGCAGGTGCGCGCGGCGCTGCCGCAGCGGAGGCTGCCATGAACCGCCGCCGCTTCCTGCCCTCGCTGCCGCTGACGCTGTCGATCGTCATCTTCTGGCTGCTGCTGGTGTCGGAGGTGAACGCCGCCCAGTTCACGCTGGCGCTGGTGCTGGGCCTGGTGATCCCGCTGTACGCGGCCCGAATCGACCGCGAGTTCGCGCGCTTCGGCAGCCTGCGGCCGCTGCCGAAGCTGGTGGTGGTGCTGATCTGGGACATCCTGATGTGCAACATCCGCGTGGCCCGGCAGGTGCTCGGCCGCGAGGAGAAGATCCATTCCGGCTTCATCTGGTACCCGCTGGAGATCGGCAACATCCACGGCGTCAGCACCCTGGCCTGCTGCATCACCCTGACCCCCGGCACGGTCACCGCCGCGCTCTCCGACGACCGCTGCTACCTGCTGGTACACGTGCTCGACCTCGAGGACGAGGCGCAGCTGGTGGCCGACATCAAGCGCCGCTACGAGCGCCCGCTGATGGAGATATTCCCGTGAACCCACCCGAACTCGCCGGCATCCAGCTGTTCGGCCACGGCCTGATCGACATGGCCATCGGCGTGTCGATGTACGTCGTGGGCACCGCCATGATGCTGGCGCTGTGGCGGCTGCTGCGCGGCCCCACCCTGCCCGACCGCATCCTCGCCCTGGACACCCTCAACGTCACCGCCATCGCCGAGCTGATGCTGCTGGGCATGCACCTCAAGACCGCCGTCTACTTCGAGGCCGCGCTGATCATCGCCATGCTCGGCTTCGTCAGCACCGTGGTGCTGAGCAAGTACGTGATCCGGAGGGACATCGTCGAATGAACGTGTTCTGGGAACTGCTGCTGGTGGCGCTGCTGCTCGTGGGCAGCTTCTTCATCCTGATGGGCGGCATCGGCCTGGTGAAGCTGTCGGAGTTCTTCCGCCGCCTGCACGCGCCGACCAAGGCCAGCACGCTGGGCGTGGGCTGCGTGCTCACCGCCTCGGTGGGCTACCACCTGTTCGTGGGCAGCGACCCGCAGCCGCGCGAGCTGCTGATCACCGCCTTCCTGCTGATCACCGCGCCGATCAGCGCGCACCTGATGTCGAAGGCCGCGCTGTCGCTGCGCATGGACGAACGCCCGCAGCTGCCGGGCCGCTCCGACGAGGACACCCACGTGCCGCCGCGGCCGGACGGCGGCGAAGAGAGCTACTGAGCGACCGGGTGGCTCAGCCGAGCAGCGCGAACTCCAGCACCACCCAGGCCACGAAGGCCGCCAGCAGCAGCCCGCCCTCGCCGCGGCCGATGCTGGTGTTGCCGCGCAGCAGCGGCAGCAGCAGCAGCGCGAACAGGAAGGCCACCGGCAGCTCCAGGCGCACGAACGAGGCCGGCACCGGCACCGCGCCGCCGATCGCGGCCATGCCGCCGAGCACCACCAGCAGGTTGAGCAGGCTCGATCCGATCACGTGGCCGGCAACGATGTCGGCCTGGCCGCGGAGCGCACCCGAGACCGCCGCGACGGCTTCGGGCAGCGCGGTCGCGATCGCCACCACCACCAGGCCGGCGACCAGCGAGTCCATGCCCAGGGCGTGCCCGATCGCCGGGCCGTGCTCCACCACCCAGGCCGCGCCGAACCACAGCAGCACCGCGGCCAGCGCCACGCGCACCAGGTTCAGCCCGAGGTTGCCGCGGGTGGCGGTGAAGGCGTCGATCTCGGCCCGCACTTCCGGCGCCTCGTCGCGGGCGCGCACCGCGGTGAAGACGAGTACCGCCGCGAACACCGCCAGCAGGATCGCGCCGTCGGTCCGCGACAGGCCGCCGTCGAGCGACAGCGCGATCACCCCCAGCGTGGCCAGCAGCAGCACCGCCAGCAGCGGCGCCAGCGCACGCCAGCGCAGCACCAGCGGCGCCGCCAGCGCGGCCGCGCCCAGGGTCAGGCCGATGTTGGCGATGTTGCTGCCCACCGCATTGCCCAGCGCCAGCGCGGAGTCGCCGCTCCACAGCGCGCGGGCGTTCACCGCCAGCTCCGGGATCGAGGTGGCGAAGGCGACCAGCACCAGCCCGGTGGCGAAGGGCGACAGCCCCAGGCGCCTGGACAGCCCGGCCCCGCCCTTGACGATGGAGTCCCCGCCCAGCGCCAGCAGCACGATACCTGCGGCGAACATGCCGATCGTAGCGATCATCCCCACCCCTCCACTGGAACTTCCGCGATTCTACGGCCTGCGCGGGGCCGCATCTCGCCCGGTGAGACCGCACCGGGCCAGACTCGGGCTTCCGCCACAGCCCGCCATGCCATGCCCAGGAACCGCAAGCACAGCTACCGCATGAACCTCTATCCGGGCAAATTGCCGGTCGATGTCAGGTTCGGCTACCGGCCCCCGAAGGGCGGCGACCTGTTCCCGGGCGTGTGGACATACCGCTCGCCGCTGCGGGCGCTGGCGCTGTTCCCGCGGGAACCGTACTACCTGTCTTCGGTGATCCACGAGGGCGTCCATCTCGTCGGCTGGGCGGAGCAGAACCTCAGCCTGGATGAGCTGAGCGCGCTCGTGCCGTTCGGGGACATGGCGCACAAGCTCGGCGAGGCCGCGGTGCGGGAAGAGGCCCGCTGCAGGCTGATGGATCGCTGGACGCTCAGGTTCTTCGACGAGATCCGCTTCCGCCGCGTGCCCTACAGCCTGAAGCGGCGCCCGGACAAACCCTTCGTCCCGCAGCTGGACGATCCGCAATCCGGGCCGGCAGGACCCGCGGGACCCGCCGCGCGCGCGGGAAGCCCGGGGAAAGGAGTCTGAACATGCACTGGCAACCGTGGTGGTGGGTCGGCGCGTATCTGCTGGTGGGCATCGCCACCGTGGCCGGGCGCTGGGACGGGCCCGGGGACGGCACGCTGCGGGACACCTACCGGACCATGTGGTTCTACGCCGGCTGCCGGCTGCAGCCGTCGCCGGGGGAATCGGCCGATCCGGGCTGGCCGGAGTGGCTTGCGCTGCTGCGCTGGTGCGCGCTGCGCATCCTGCTCTGGCCCGTATGGATGGTATCTGGCGTGCGCGACCGCATCGCCTACCGGAAATGGCTCGCGCAGGGGCGCAGATTCCAGAACATCGGCAGCACCAGCGAACTGCATTGCCGCGCGTGCGGCCGGGTGACTCCCGTCACCGGCTGCATCCACGGCCACCGCCGGCCCGCCTGGTACATCTGCTCCTACCAGTGCCGGACATGCCGCGGGCTGACCGAAGTGACCCGGGTGGAGGGGCAGCCGCTCGATGCGCGCTGCGCCTGCGGCGGCGAACTGACCCGCGACGATCCGATCCTGTGTCCCGGCTGCGGCAGCCTGAAGCTGGTGCCCGGGCGCATGGGCCCGATCACCTGAGCCTGCCTGAGCCTGGTGTCGCTGCCGCAGCGTCGTCGGGCCCGGGTGTGCGTCTCCAGGGCGCCGGCGACGATCCGTCGCGCGCCATATCCTGGTCGCGCCTGACGGCGCCTACGGGCGCGGGGGGATGAAGTTCGCGCGCAGGCCGGCCCAGCAGTCCTGGTAGTCGCCCTGGCGGTGGCCGGCTTCGAGCGCCTGACGCGTCGGCCGCAGCACGCCGCGGGTCTCGAACATGAAGGCCATGGTGTCGACGATGACGTCGGGCCTGGACAGGTCGGCGGCCGAGGCCTTCTCGAAGGTGGCCGCGTCCGGGCCGTGCCCGCTCATGCAGTTGTGCAGCGAGGACGCGCCGGGCACGAAGCCGTCGGCCTTGGCGTCGTAGGCGCCGTGGATCAGCCCCATGAACTCGCTGGCGACGTTGCGGTGGAACCACGGCGGGCGGAAGGTGTCCTGCTGCACCAGCCAGCGCGGCGGGAAAATCGCGAAATCCAGGTTGCCCACGCCGGGGGTGTCGGTTGGCGAGGTGAGCACCAGGAAGATCGATGGATCGGGATGGTCGAAGCTGATCGAGCCGATGGTGTTGAAGCGGCGCAGGTCGTACTTGTACGGGGCATAGTTGCCGTGCCAGCCGACCACGTCCAGCGGCGAGTGGTCGATCGGCGCCCGCCACAGGTGGCCCTGGAACTTGGCGATCAGTTCGAAATCCCCGGTCAGCGACTCGTACGCCGCCTGCGGCGTCAGGAAGTCGCGCGGGCTCGCCAGGCCGTTGGCGCCGATCGGGCCCAGGTCCGGCAGCCGCAGCAGCGCGCCGAAGTTCTCGCAGACGTAGCCGCGCGAGGGGCCGTCGGGCAGCTCCACGCGGAAGCGCACGCCGCGCGGGATCACCGCGATCTCCTGCGGCTCCAGCGCCACGATGCCCAGCTCGGTGGCGATCCGCAGCCGCCCCTGCTGCGGCACGACCAGCAGCTCGCCGTCGGCGCTGTAGAAGTAGCGCCCGCGCATCGAGGTGTTGGCCGCGTACAGGTGGATGCCCACGCCGCCGTGGCTGGACGCGCCGCCGTTGCCGGCCATGGTGTAAAGACCCTCGACGAAGTCGGTGGGCGCCTCCGGCAGCGGCAGCGGACTCCAGCGCAGCTGGTCGGGCGACACCGGCGCGTCGCCGAAGACGTCGGTGAAGCGCGGCTGCACGAACGGCCGGAAGCGGCCGTGCAGCGCCGCCGGGCGGATGCGGTACAGCCAGCTGCGGCGGTTCTGCCCGCGCGGCGCGGTGAAGGCGGTGCCGCTGAACTGCTCGGCGTACAGGCCGTGCGCCGCGCGCTGCGGCGAATTGCGCCCGACCGGCAGGGTGCCGGGCTCGGCCTCGGTCGCGAACTCGTTGCCGAAGCCGGACATGTAGCCGTTGCCGGCCGGATCGTTCATCGCCTGTCTCCCGCCCTCGCCCGTTCCCGGACCTTACAGCACCCCGCGCTGCATCTGGTCGCGCTCGATGCTCTCGAACAGCGCCTGGAAGTTGCCTTCGCCGAAGCCCTCGTTGCCCTTGCGCTGGATGATCTCGAAGAAGATCGGGCCGAGCGCGTTTTTGGTGAAGATCTGCAGCAGCTTGCGGCGCTTGGTTTCCGGGTCGGCGTCGATCAGGATCCTGTTCTTCGCCAGCCGCTCCACGTCCTCGCCGTGGTCGGGGATGCGCTGGTCGATCACCTCGAAGTAGGTGTCGGGCGTATCGAGGAATTCGACGCCGGCCGCGCGCATGCGCTCGACGGTGTCGTAGATGTCCTCGGTGAAGCAGGCGATGTGCTGGATGCCCTCGCCGTGGTAGCTGTCTAGGTATTCGTTGATCTGGCTCTTGGGATCGCTGGACTCGTTGAGCGGGATGCGCACCATGCCGTCGGGCGCGGTCATCGCCTTGGACAGCAGGCCGGTCTTGGCGCCCTTGATGTCGAAGTAGCGGATCTCGCGGAAGTTGAACAGCCGCTCGTAGTAGTCCGACCACTTCGCCATGTTCCCCTGGTAGAGGTTGTGGGTGAGGTGGTCGATGAAGGTCAGGCCGAAGCCGGCGGGCATCTTCTCGGCGCCCGGCAGCCACTCGTAGTCCGGGTCGTGGATGGTGCCTTCGCTGTCGTAGCGGTCCACCAGGTACAGCATGCAGCCGCCGATGCCCTGGATCACCGGCGCGGCCACCGCCTTGCTCAGCTCGTCCTTGGCATCGAAGGCCTCGGCGCCGTTCTTCAGCGCCTGCACCCGCACCCACTCGGCCAGCTTGCTGAAGCGGATCGCGAAGCCGCAGGCGCTGGGGCCGTGCCGCGCGGCGAAGCGCGCCGCGAAGGAGTCCGGATCCTCGTTGATCAGGAAGGTGCAGTCGCCCTGGCGGTAGGTGCTGATCGGCCGCGTCCTGTGGCGCGCGACCTGGACGAAGCCCAGACGCCGGAAGTAGTCGTGGAGGTGTCCGGCCTGGCCTTCCGGAGCGGCATATTCGACGAATTCGAAGCCGTCGATGCCCATGGGATTTTCAAAGGTGGCCGGCTGCATGCCAACATTCGGCTGGGCGTTCATTCGAAAAGTCTCCTGGCGCGCGAGCGCTGCGCTGACGGGTTGATCTCCCATTCTATTGTTTCACCTGCAACCACTAAAGGTGCACCGCATCATGGCCTCCGAATCCCCGTCCTCCACCCCCGCCACGCCGCAGCATGCCTCGCTGGACCTGGACCATTTCATCCCCTACCGGCTCAGCGTGCTGTCGAACCGGGTGAGCCGCGAGATCGCCGGCCGCTACCAGGCGCGCTTCGGCCTGTCGATCACCGAATGGCGGCTGATGGCGGTGCTGGGCCGCTACCCGGACCTGTCGGCCAACGAGGTGGCCGAGCGCACGGCGATGGACAAGGTGGCGATCAGCCGCGCGGTGGCCCGGCTGCTCGAGCGCGGGCTGATCGAACGCGAGATCCACGGCGAGGACCGCCGCCGCTCGGTGCTCAGGCTGTCGGTCGCCGGCTTCTCGGTCTACGACGAGGTCGCGCCGATGACCCTGGCCTGCGAGCGCCACCTGCTCGATCCGCTGACCGACGAGGAGCGTGACATGCTGTGGCGGCTGATCGACAAGCTCGGCAGCGAGGGCATGGCGGAGATGCTCCGCCACGCCTGAGGCGCGGCCGGCGCCCGTGCGGGCGCTGCGCTCAGGCGTCTTCCACCCGGCCCGAAGGCGTCTCCAGCCCGTGCCCGCGCGGGCCCGACTCGGTGCGCCACAGCAGGAACGAGAACAGCAGCCCCAGCGCCGCCAGCGCGCTGTAGAACCACATGCCCGGCGCATAGCCGGGAGGATTTTCCGGGCCGGCGAGGAAATGCGTGTTCAGGCGCCCGACCACCAGCGGCACCAGGAACACGCCCACCTGCTGGCACAGGGTCATCATCGAATAGGCCGCGCCCAGGCGGTTCTCGCGCACGATGTAGGCCACCGACGGCCACATCACCGCCGGGATCAGCGAGAACACGCCGCCCAGCAGCAGCATCACCACCAGCAACGTGGCCGGAACCTGCGCGCTTCCGGCGAACGGAATCCAGACCCCGACCTCCGGCCCCGGCGGCGCGTAGGTCACCAGCAGGAACAGCGGCAGCATCACCAGCGAACCGGCTGCCATGAACAGCGAGCGCCGTCCCACCCTGTCCACCCACAGCCCGAACAGCGGCGTGGCGACGATCGCCGCCACCGGCAGCAGGCTGCTCAGCATGCCCGCGGTGCCGCGGTCGAGGCCGTGCGCCTGCTGGAAGTAGTCGATCGCGAAGGCGCGGAACGGGAACACGGTGGCGTAGAACACCACGCACAGGCCGACGATGTACCAGAACGAGGCGCTGAAGGCGTACATCTGCTTCAGGTCGAGCCTGTCGGCCTCCGGCGGCGCGCCCAGGTCGACGCGGCCTTCGGCGCGCGCCTCCATCATCCAGTACAGCATCGCCGCGGCCACGCCGACGCCGGCCACGCCGGTCGCCAGCCACAGCGGGTCCTGCCAGTTCGCGTACAGCGGGCTGGCGAACGAGGTCGACCAGTCCGCCGAGGCCGAGCCCAAGCGCGCGATCGACAGGTTCATGCCGAAGGCGAAGCTCAGCTCCTTGCCCTTGAACCACTTCGCCAGCACCGCGGTCGCGGCGACGATCAGCGGCTCGGCGCCCAGCCCGAGCAGGAAGCGGCCGGCGAGGATGGTCTCGAAGCGCGCAGTGGAAGCGGTCAGCGCCGCCGCCGCCAGGCACATCAGCGCGAACACCGTGATCGCCTTCTTCGTCCCCCAGCGATCGATCACATAGCCGCCGATCAGCAGCACCACCACGGCCGCGATGCTGTAGGCGCTGAAGATCATGCTGATCTGGTCGTAGCTGAAGCCCTCCTGCTCACGCAGCAGGTCCACCACCGGACCGAACGAGTCGTAGATGTAGTAGTTGCCGAACATCGCCAGGCTGACGAACAGCAGCACCAGCCAGCGCTGCATCGGCGTCGGGCGCGGCAGGGCCTGCGCGGCGGGTGTGGTCATCGGCCTGGAATCCTCATGTTCATGCCCGGCCGCTCGGCTGGCCGGTCAACGGGTGCGGCGCGCGCGGGAATGGCACCGCAGACGCGCCGGATGCAGCGGCGCCGGTTCCGTTCCCGCGGCCCGGGACATTGTCGCCGCTCCCGCCGGGACGGGAGCGGCCGGAACCTCACTTCACGCCGTGCATCAGCTTCTGGATCAGCGGCGCGATCAGGAACAGCAGCACGCCCGCGCCGACCAGCACCCAGAAGCCGAAGGTGTAGCCCGACAGCGCCGACTCCACGCTCATGCCGCCCTCGCCGCTGACGTGGCTGGCGAAGATGCCAGACAGGTTGTTGCCGATGGCGGTGGACAGGAACCAGCCGCCCATGCCGAAGCCGACCAGCCGCACCGGCGCCAGCTTGGTCACCATCGACAGCCCGATCGGCGACAGGCACAGCTCGCCGATCGACTGGATCACGTAGACCATGAACAGGGTCCAGAACGGGATCTTCAGCGTCTGCGGATCCACCAGGCTCGACAGCGCGAACATCAGCAGCAGGAACGCCAGGCCATTGAAGATGATGCCCAGGCCGAACTTGCGCGGGATCGACGGATTGGCCTTGCCCAGCTTGATCCAGATCCACGCGATCACCGGCGCCAGGGTGATGATCGCCAGCGAGTTCACCGACTGGAACCAGCCCACCGGGAAGATCCAGCCGCCGAAGTCGCGGTTGACGATGTTCTGGGCGAGGAAGTTGAACGAGCTTCCGGCCTGTTCGAAGAACATCCAGAACAGCACGTTGAAGGCGAAGATAATCAGCATCGCGATCGCCATGTCGCGGCGCACCGCGCCGTCGCGGAAACCCTCGCGCAGGATCAGCACGCACAGCGCCACGAACAGCGCGGTGAGCAGCCACTGCAGGTGGCCCGCATCGATCGCCAGCAGGAAGTAGATCACCGGGATCGACACCAGCGCGCCGATCAGCGTGAACAGCACCCGCTGCTTCCCGCCCTCGCCCTCCGCCGGGCGGCCGATGCCCTTGAGCTGCGCGCGGCCGAACCAGAACCACACCAGGCTGATCAGCATGCCGATGCCGGCGGCGATGAACACCACCTTGTAGGCGGGCATGTCGGGGGAACCGCCGAACATGCGCTCGGCCAGCCAGCCGGTCAGGATCGGCGCGATCAGCGCGCCGGCGTTGATGCCCATGTAGAACAGGGTGAAGCCCGAATCGCGGCGGTCGTCGCCGGGCGCGTACAGCTTGCCGACCATGGTCGAGATGTTCGGCTTGAACAGGCCGTTGCCGGCGATGACCGTGGCCAGGCCCAGCTTGAACAGCTGCTCGTTGGGCATGACGATCATGAACAGGCCCGCGGCCATGATCACCGCGCCGAGGAGGATCGAGCGCTGGTAGCCGATGATGCGGTCGGCGACGTAGCCGCCGAACAGCGCCGCGGCGTAGACCAGCGCCAGGTAGGCGCCGTAGAGCCGGCTGGCGGGCGCCTCGCCGGCGCTGTCGCCGCTGTAGAACTGGGCGACGATGTACAGCGCCAGCGCCCAGCGCATGCCGTAGAAGGCGAAACGCTCCCAGAACTCGGTCATGAACAGCATCCACAGCGGACGCGGATGGCCCATGACCTGGGCGAACTCGGGAAGGGCACTGCCGGAAGCCGGCTTCTCCATGCCCGGACCCGCGGGCTCGACGGTATTGGCGGAACTCATGCGCTCGGACTCCCCCTCGTGGATTCAGGTCGCGGAGCGGTTCGCCCCGCCACGTGCGACGGGCGAGGATGGACCCGCGGGCCGGCGCCCGTCAAACCCCCCGCCCCGTCCGGCGGCGGCCGGCAACCGCGCAGCGCCCGTCCCGGCGGCGCGGCCTCAGCCGGCCGGATAGACGTAGCTGGCGCCGATGCCCAGGGGGATCCCGAACCCCCAGAACGCCAGCAGCAGCAGGGTCCACAGCACCGACAGCGCCAGCGAATACGGCAGCATGATCGAGGCCAGGGTGCCGATCCCCGCCGCCTTCACGTAGCGCTGGCAGAACACCACGATCAGCGGGAAATAGGGCATCAGCGGGGTGATGATGGTGGTCATCGAATCGCCGACGCGGTAGGCCGCCTGGGTCAGGTCCGGCGAGACCCCCAGCTGCATCATCAGCGGCACCATGATCGGCGCCAGCAGCGCCCACTTGGCCGAGGCCGAGCCGATGAACAGGTTGACCAGGCCGGTCATCGCGATCAGGCCGATGATGGTCAGCCACACCGGCAGGCCCTGCAGCAGGATCGCGCCCTCCACCGCCAGCAGCGTGCCCAGCCCGGAGCCGTTGAAGCCGGCCAGGAACTGCGCGATGAAGAAGGCGATGACGATGTAGTAGGCCATGCCGCCCATCGCCTTGGTCATCGCCGCGATGATGTCGCGATGGCTCTTCACGGTGCCGGCGACGTAGCCGTAGACCACGCCAGGCACCAGGAACAGGATGAAGATCAGGGCCACGATCGACTGCATCACCGGCGCTGCGGCGACCAGCAGCGGGTGTCCCCCGGCGAGTACCGCCGGCGTGTCGGCCGGCGCCCGCCAGGGCGAGGCCTCCGGCAGCAGGGTGAGCACGAGCAGCGCCAGCGCGGCCAGCATGGCCAGCACCGCCCACAGCAGGCCGCGGCGCTCGGCGGCGCCCAGCGGCTCCATCTTCGGCAGGTCGGCGGTGTCGCCGTCGACTTCGGTCTTCGCCAGCCGCGGCTCGACGATGCGATCGGTGACGAACCAGCCGATGGCGATGATCAGCACCGTGGACACGGTGGTGAAGAACCAGTTGTTGAGCGGATTGACGGTCAGCGCCGGGTCGATGATCCGGCCGGCGGCCTCGGTGAAGCTGGCCAGCAGCGGATCGAGCGACGAGGGCACGATGAAGGTCGCCGAGAAGCCGCCGGACACCCCGCAGAAAGCCGCGGCGATGCCCGCCAGCGGATGCCGCCCGGCGGCGTAGAAGATCACCCCGCCCAGCGGAATGACCAGCACATAGCCCGCGTCCACCGCCACGTGGCTGAGCACCGCCACGCCGACCAGCGCCGGGGTCAGCAGCGAGCGCGGCGTGAACGCCAGGATCCGGCGCAGCGCGGCGTTGATGAAGCCGGTGTGTTCGGCCACGCCCAGTCCCAGCATCGCCGTGAGCACCACCCCCAGCGGCGCGAAGGCCATGAACACGCGGTACATGTTGGCCATGAAGGCGGTCAGCGACTCGCCCGAGAGCAGGTTCACGATCCGGATCGGCTCGCCGGTGCTCGGGTTGAGCGCCTGGAAATCGACCCCCGACAGCAGCCAGGACATCCCCCACACCAGCAGCATCAGCAGCAGGAACAGGAAGGCCGGATCCGGCAGCCTGTTGCCGACGCGTTCGACGCCGTCGAGAAAGCGGGCGGCGAGGCCGCGCCGTGCGGCCGGATCGGAAGCGGGCTGGCTCATGCAGGGTCCTGGGGACGAAACGGATGCGGCATCCTAGCAGCCCGGCCGCCGGCGCCTCCCTGGCGCGGCCGCTGCCGCGCTACATCGGCCGCTGCGGCCACAGATACAGGCGGTCGTCGAAGCTGCAGCACCACTGCGGCCGGTAGACCACGACCAGCACCATCACCGTGCCGGCGAAGAACGCCTCGGCGAACATCAGCAGCGGCGTCGCCGCCAGGTAGGCCGCGACCTGCCTGCCGCCGGTCAGGGCGGTCACGGCGGCCTTGGCCAGGGTCGAGGCCGCCATCGCCAGCGCCGCGGCGAAGAAGGCGTTGAACATGACGTAGGTGAAGATGTTGCGCGGCACCCAGCGCCGCGCCAGGCGCGACGCCAGCGCCGTCACCGCGACCGGCAGCATCCCGCTGACCAGGGCATCGGCGGCCCAGCCGTGCCAGGCGGCACCGAGCAGCACGCCCGACAGGCTCACCGCCGCCATGATCCAGCAGGCCACGCCGGAGCCGAACATCAGGGTGGCGATGGTGGCGCCGAGGAAATGCAGGACCACGCCCTGCAGCGGCGCGGTGTTGAACCAGCGCATCGCGGCCAGCGCCAGGACCGCGACCAGCAGCACGCGGCGGGCCTCGCCGTCGCTGCGCCGCAGGTGGGCGAGCAGCGCCGGGGCGCCGCGCGCCAGCGCGGCCGCGACCGCCGCCCAGGCGACCCAGTGCATCCAGGCCGGCAGGACCGTCGCTGCACCGGACATGCGCTGCGCCCGCGCCTGCGCTTCAGCGCGCCGCGGCCGGCGGCGGGCCGATCCGCGTGCGCACGTCGAACAGCTCGGGGAAGAACGTCAGCTCCAGCGCCTGCTTCAGGAACCCCACGCCGGAGGAGCCGCCGGTGCCGCGCTTGAAGCCGATGATCCGCATCACCGTGCGCATGTGCCGGAAGCGCCAGAGCTGGAACTGGCTCTCCAGGTCCACCAGGTCCTCGCTCAGCGCGTACTCGCGCCAGTAGCGTCCGGTGTCCTCGTAGATCGCCTCCAGCACCGGCAGCAGCGCCTCGTCGCGCGCGTGCGGCCGGCTCCAGTCGCGCTGCAGGTGCGGGGCCGGGATCGCGTGACCCCAGCGCGCCAGGTACATCAGGAACTCGTCGTACAGCCCGGGCGCTTCCAGCGCCTCGCGCAGCCGCGCCTGCCCGGCCGGATCGTGGTCGAACACCTTGAGCATGGCCGCGTTCTTGTTGCCCATCATGAACTCGACCATGCGGTACTGCAGCGACTGGAAGCCGGAGGAAGGCCCGAGCACGCCGCGGAACTCCATGTACTCCGACGGCGTCAGCGTCTCCAGCACCGACCACTGTTCGGTCAGCTGGCGCAGCACCTGCTTGCAGCGCGCGAGCACCTTCTGGCAGCGCCACACCTGGTCGCGGCGCAGGAAGCCGATGGCCGCGCCCAGCTCGTGGATGACCAGCTTCAGCCACAGCTCCGAGACGTGGTGCTGGACGATGAACAGCATCTCGTCGTGGTGCGGCGGATCCGAGACCGGGACCTGCGCCGACAGCAGGCGCTCGAGCTGCAGGTAGCCGCCGTAGGTCATGTGGCCGGACAGCTCGGTATGGATGCCTTCCTCGAGCGGGCGCTGGTTCTGTTCGATGGCCATCGGACGAGGTTACAGCAGGTCGCCCCGCCACGTCGCGGTTGCCGCATTGCGCAACGGTTCTTTACGCCGCAGCCCCTATCATTCCGGTTCTCGTCAACGACCGGATGCGTGCTGATGACCGTTGTCGCGAGCTTCGAGATCGAACACCTGCAGTACCTCGGCCCGGACGGCCGGCCGGTGGCGCCGCTGCCGCCGGAGGCTCCCGCTGCCGACACCGTGCGCGAGCTGTTCAGGCGGATGCTGCTGGTGCGCACCTTCGACGCCAAGGCCATCGCCCTGCAGCGCACCGGCAAGCTCGGCACCTATGCGCCCTGCCTGGGCCACGAGGCCACGCATATCGGCATCGGCGCGTCGATGCGGCCCGAGGATGTGCTGGCGCCGAGCTATCGCGAGTACGGCGTGCAGATCATGCGCGGCGTGCAGCTGCGCGAGATCCTGATGTACTGGGGCGGCGACGAGCGCGGCAACGACTTCAAGGTGCCGCGGCACGACTTCCCCTGGTGCGTGCCGATCGCGACCCAGTGCCTGCACGCGGCCGGCGCCGCGCTGGCGTTCAAGCTGCGCGGCGAGCCGCGCGTGGCGGTGGCCTGCTGCGGCGACGGCGGCTCGTCCAAGACCGACACCTATGCCGCGATCAACGCCGCCGGCGCCTACGCCCTGCCCTTCGTGCAGTGCATCATCAACAACGGCTGGGCGATCTCGGTGCCGCGCCACGCGCAGACCGGCGCCGCCACGCTGGCGCAGAAGGGGCTGGCCGGCGGCCTGCACTGCCTGCAGGTGGACGGCAACGACCTGTTCGCCGTGCTCGAAGGCACCCGCCGCGCGATGCAGCGCGCGCGCGAAGGCGGCGGCGGCAGCGTGATCGAGTTCATGACCTACCGCCTGCACGACCACACCACCGCCGACGACGCGCGCCGCTATCGCGATGAGGCCGAGGTCAGGGACGCCTGGACGCGCGAGCCGTTCATCCGGCTGCGCAACTGGCTGGTCGCCGAGGGCGCGTGGAGCGAGGCCGAGGAAAAGGACTGGATCGCCGAGTGCGCGGATGTGGTCGACGTCGAGATCAACGCCTATCTGGAGCTGGAGGTGCAGCCGGCCGAGGCCATGTTCGATCATCTCTACGCCGATCCGCCGCCGGACATCCTGGAGCAGCGCGCGCAGCTGCTGGCGCTGGAGGGCCGCGCATGAGCGGCGCATCGGCGCCGGCCGCGATCACCCTGATCGAGGCCATCACCCAGGCGCTGGCCTGGGAGCTGCGCAATGACGCATCGGTGGTCTTGCTGGGCGAGGACGTGGGCGTCAACGGCGGCGTGTTCCGCGCCACGGCCGGGCTGCAGGCCACCTTCGGCAGCTCGCGCGTGATCGATACGCCGCTGGACGAGACCACCATCGCCGGGCTGACCGTGGGCATGGCGGCGATGGGCATGAAGCCGGTGGCGGAAGCGCAGTTCGACGGCTTCATGTATCCGATGGTCGACCACATCGTCTGCCACGCCGCGCGCTTCCGCACCCGCACCCGCGGGCGGCTGCACTGCCCGATGGTGCTGCGCGTGCCCTGGGGCGGCGGCATCCGCGCGCCCGAGCACCACAGCGAGGCCAACGAGGCGATCTTCACCAACGTGCCCGGCCTGCGCGTGGTGATGCCGTCCTCGCCGGCGCGCGCCTACGGCCTGCTGCTGGCCGCGATCCGCGAGCCCGACCCGGTGATCTACTTCGAGCCCAAGCGCATCTACCGCCAGTACAAGGAGGTGGTGCCCGACGACGGCGAGGCGCTGCCGCTGGACGTGTGCTACGTGCTGCGCGAGGGCAGCGACGTCACCCTGGTCACCTGGGGGGCGCAGGTCAAGGAGACGCTGGAGGCGGCCGCGCGGCTGGCGCAGGACGGCATCAGCGCGGAGGTCATCGACGTGGCCACGCTCAAGCCGCTGGACTTCGCCACCATCGCCGAATCGGTGGCCAGGACCGGCCGCTGCGTGATCGTGCACGAGGCGCCGCGCACCGCCGGCTTCGGCGCCGAGATCGCCGCCCGCCTGGCCGAGCATTCGATGTACGACCTGGTCGCCCCGGTCGAGCGGGTCACCGGCTACGACACCCACATCCCGCTGTTCCGGCTGGAGATGAAATACCTGCCGAACGTGGACAGGATCGTCGCCGCGGCAAAACGCGCGCTGGCGGCGGGCTGAAGCGGCGCCGCCCCCGCGTCCGCCGGGCCGTGATTTCCAGCCGCCGCCCCGGCCGGCGGCACCACCCCCAGGATCCGGAACAGACGATGACGGCAACCAGTACCTTCCTCCTCCCCGACCTTGGCGAAGGCCTGCCCGACGCCACCATCGTCGAGTGGTACGTGCAGGTGGGCGATACTGTCCGCCTCGACGACAACCTGGTGTCGATGGAAACGGCCAAGGCGGTGGTCGACGTGCCGTCCCCGGTCTCGGGCAAGGTGCTCAGGCTTGCCGGCGCGGCCGGCGAGGTGATCGTCACCGGCGCGATGCTGGCCGAATTCGAGATCGACCCCTCGCTGCCGCAGCGCGCGCAGGGCCAGGACACCGGCCACCACCACGGCGCGCCCCCGCCCGCGGCCGGGGGCGCCGGCACACCGGCGGCGGACGATCGCGGGCCCGCCTCCTCCGGTAGCGGTGCGATCGGACAGGGTGCTGCCCCGTCGCCCGGGCACGGATCGCAGCCGCGGGACGAGCGCGCCGACAGCGGCACCGTCGTCGGCGCGATGCAGGCCTCCGACGCCGTGCACGCCGAAGCCGCGGTCTCGATCGGCGGCGTGCGCGCGATGCCGGCGGTGCGCGCGCTGGCGCGCAAGCTCCGGGTCGACCTGTCCCGCGTGCGCGGCAGCGGCGCCGACGGCGTGGTGACGATGGCGGATGTGAAGCAGGCGGCGGGGGATGGTTCTGCCGCCGGCACGGCCCCCCACCCCGACCTGTCCGGCCCGGCGCAGCACGCCGGGCGTTCGGAGGGAGCGCACGGCGGGCAGGTATTTCCTCCTCCGCCTGCGGGGGAGGACAGCGGGCGCGCAGCGCGAGCAGGTGGGGGTCCGGCTTTCGCCGCCCGCGCCCCCGACCAGCGCACCCCGCTCTCCGCCTCCGGCAAACCCCTGCGCACGCAGCCACCGGGCGCCGCCGCCAGCGGCCAGCCCGAGCAGCTCAAGGGCGTCCGCCGCAACATGGCGCGGGTCATGGCCGACGCGCACAGCAAGGTCGTGCCGACCACCCTGGTCGACGACGCCGACATCCAGGCCTGGCCCCCCGGCACCGACATGACCGCGCGCCTGGTGCGCGCGATCTGCATCGCCGCCCAGGCGTCGCCCGCGCTCAACGCATGGTTCGACGGAGACAGCCTGGTGCGCACCCTGCATCCCCAGGTCGACATCGGCATCGCGGTGGACACGCCCGACGGTCTGTTCGTTCCCGCGCTGCGCAATGCCGACCTGCTCGACGCACAGGGCATCCGCAAGGGCGTCGAGCGGCTGCGCGCCCAGGTCGGGGACCGCAGCATCCCCGCCTCCGAGCTCACCGGCTACACGATCTCGCTGTCGAACTTCGGCATGTTCGCCGGCCGCTACGCCACCCCGGTGGTGGTGCCGCCGTGCGTGGCGATCGTCGCCGCGGGCCGCGGCCGCCAGCAGAGCGTGCCGGTGGCCGGCGGCTTCGAATCGCGCCGCGTCATCCCGCTCTCGCTCACCTTCGACCACCGCGCCTGCACCGGCGGCGAGGCCGCGCGCTTCCTCAAGGCGCTGCTCGACGACCTCGCCCTGCCGGAGTAGTCCGCCCCCGGGAGTCCGCCATGGCCCACCGCAGCCGCCTTGCCGGCTTCATCATCGACAGCCAGGTCGACGACCTGCCGGCCGCATCCGCGTTCTGGAGCGCCGCCCTGGGCCTGGAGGTCACCCACCCCGACGACGGCGGCCTGGGCATCTATGACAGGTTCGAACCGGGGCCGGGCGGCCTGCACATCGAGGTGCAGAAGGTGGACCATCCCTCGCGCGTCCACCTGGACATCGAGACCGACGACATCGAGGCCGAGGTGCGCCGGCTCGAGGCGCTGGGCGCGACACGCGTGCGGCAGGTCCGCGATCGCTGGTGGGTCATGGAAGCACCGACCGGGCACCGCTTCTGCGTGGTGCCGATGAACGGGCGCGCTCCGCGCGCCGAGGCCAACGCCTGGGAGTAGCGCATGGCGCGGGCTTGCCGCCGCATCATCGCGCGAAAACCCGGGACCGGCTGCGGCCGCCGGACGGGGAGCAGTCGCGTCGCGCGGCCCGGAGAGGCCGCGCCCCGGTCCCCGTCGACGGGACAGGATTCCGGAAGCACCCCCTGCCGCGCGGGACCGTCGAGGCGGCGCAGCAGGCGCTCGCGCGATCGCCCGCACCGTCCCCCGGCGGACGCTCAGCGCGCCTTCGCCAGCCGGTCCAGCCAGGCGCCCAGCCCCTGCGCGTTGATCTCGATATCGCCGCCCAGCACCCCGGCCACGCGCGCGGCCGCATCGGCAACGCCGTGCGCCCGGGCGCGCCCGATGCACAGCGCGGTGAGCCCGTCGACGATGCGCGCGTGACGCCCGGCGCCGTCGCCGGCCGCGCGCGCGATCGCGGCCATCGCGTCCACCTGCTCCACCAGGTCGTCGGCGATGCGCGCGCACTCGCTGACGATGCCGTAGTGGGCGATGCGGATCGACGCCGGCGCGTTCGCGACCAGCCGCCGGATCGACGCCTTCATCTGCTCCGGATCGAACTGCACCGGCGAGGTGGTCGGCACCGCGAACGCGCCGCGTTCACCGTCCAACTCCCGGTAGGACAGGCCGAAGGCGTCGCCGGCGATCCAGCTGCGGGTGTCGGCATCCCACACGCTGTAGTGGTGCAGCGCGTGCCCGGGGGTATCGGCGCACAGCAGCGGGCGGCCGGCGAGCTCGACCACGTGGCCGTCGTCGGCGACCACCACGCGCGCCGCCTCCACCGGCAGCATGCCGGCGTGGTCGCGGGCGAACATGGCCTCGCCGTAGACCTGCGTCGCGCCGGCGATCAGCCGCGACGGGTCGACCATGTGCCGCGCGCCGCGCGGATGCACCACGAGGCGCGCGTTGGGCAGCGCGCGCATCAGCGGGCCGGCCCCGCCGGCGTGGTCGAGGTGGACGTGGGTGACCATGAGCCAGTCGACCTGGTCGCGGGCGACACCCGCCGCCTCGATGGCCGCGAGCACGCGCTGCACGCAGGTCGCGGTGCCGCAGTCGACCAGCGCCGCGCGTCCGCCGCTGCCGTGCACCAGATAGGCCGCGCACAGGCCCGGACGGATGTAGCCGGTATCGATGGTGGTGATGGCGCCGGGGGCGGTCATGCGCTGGCTCCGGCTCTCACCGCCGCTGCCTGAACACGACAAAGCGCAGGCCGAACGCCGCGCCCAGCACCGCCAGGAACACACCGTAGCCCAGCGCCGTGGCCAGGATCTGCGGCCACAGCTTGCCGTACTGGCTGTCGGCGTTGCCCATCGACCAGTACACGCTCCACAGGAAAGCGCCGACCGACAGCGCCAGCGTCGCCAGGTCGTAGAGCACGCGCGCCGCGCCGCGCGGCCGGCGCGGGAACGCCAGGTACAGGCCGCCCAGGATCGCGAACCAGGGCAGGAACAGGATCAGGGTCAGGTTGAGCTCGACCAGCGGGTTCATGACTGCTCCTTCGCCGCGGCCTTCTCCGCGTCCGCGGCCGCCAGCGCCGCGAGCGCGGCGCGCACGTCGGCTTCGACCACGCCCTCGCCGAACCCGGCCGGCGCCTCCGCGAGCGCCAGGCTGCCGCGGCGCAGCGCGGCGATCACCTGCCCGGCATCGCGCGGCGCGTCGAAGGCATGGCTCTGCAGCAGCACGCGCTCGCCCTCGACCAGCTTGAAATAGAACTGCCCGTCGGCCTCGCGGTACTGTTTGAACGTCGCCAGCGGCGGCTTCTCCGCAACCTCATCGACTTCCACCGCGCCCAGCCGCACCTGCGACAGGTCGCGCAGGCCCACCGCCTCGCGCAGCTGCGCCAGCAGCGGCGTCGCGTAGCGCTCTCGCAGGCGCTTCGCGCCGTCGCGCAGGGTGTCCTCGATGTCGGCAGGACGCGCGACCAGCGCCTCGTACTTCTCGCGCAGCGGCGCCACCTCGCGCTCGACCAGGTCGAGCAGCCGCTGCTTGGCCTCGCCCCAGCCGATGCCGTCGGCATAGGCGTGCGCGAACGCGGCGGTCTCCTCGCGGCTGGCGAAAGCCTGGTAGAGCTGGAACAGCGCGGAACCGTCAGTGTCCTTCGCCTCGCCGGGCGCGCGCGAGTCGGTGACGATCGAGAAGACCAGCTTCCTCAGTTCCGACGGCGGCGCGAACAGCGGGATGGTGTTGCCGTAGCTCTTGCTCATCTTGCGGCCGTCGAGGCCGGGCAGCGTCGCCACCTCGTCGTCGACCACCGCTTCGGGCAGCACGAACCACTCGCGCCCGTAGGCGTGGTTGAAGCGCTGGCCGAAGTCCCGCGCCATCTCGATGTGCTGCACCTGGTCGCGGCCCACAGGCACCCGGTCGGCGTTGAAGATCAGGATGTCGGCGGCCATCAGCACCGGGTACATGAACAGGCCCGCGGTGACGCCGGCATCGTCGTCCTCGCCGTCGGCGCGGTTCCTGTCGACCGCCGCCTTGTAGGCGTGGGCGCGGTTGAGGATGCCCTTGCCGGCCACGCAGGTCAGCATCCAGGTCAGCTCGGTGATCTCGGGGATGTCGCTCTGGCGGTAGAACCAGACCCTGGCCGGATCGAGGCCCGCGGCCAGCCAGGTCGCCGCGATCTCCAGCGTCGAGCGCTGGGTGCGCGCCGGGTCCTGGGCCTTGATCAGGCTGTGCAGGTCGGCCAGGAAATAGAAGCTTTCGGCGTTGGCCGCGCGGCTGGCGGCGACCGCCGGGCGCACGGCGCCGACGTAATTGCCCAAGTGCGGCGTACCGGAGGTCGTGATGCCGGTCAGGATGCGGACGGGGCGCTGCGACATGGGGGATGCGGGAAGCGGGAAACCAAACGCCAGTTTAACCGCTGCACGATTCCGGGCGCCCCGCGCCAACCCCGTCCGGCGCGGTGGAGCGTTCCATCCAGCGACCCAAACGGAGATCCGCCCATGATCCGCAAGCTGCTCCTGTCGCTGTCCGCCCTGGCCGCCCTGGGGGCCGCCGGCGCCGCCGCGGCGCAACCCCTGGTCCGCCTCGACGTGGTCGATCGCGAAAACGGCCAGTGGCTGCCCGGCCACACCCATCGCGGCGATACCTGGATCGCGGGCCAGCCGGGCCACCGCTACGCCGTGCGCCTGACCAACACCAGCGGCGAACGCGTGCTGGTGGTGCTGTCGGTCGACGGCGTGAACGCGGTCAGCGGCGAAACCGCGCACCCCTCGCAGGTGGGCTATGTGCTGGCGCCCTGGCAGAGCACCGAGATCAACGGCTGGCGCAAGTCGTACCGCGATGTCGCGCAGTTCGTGTTCACCTCGCTGCCCGACAGCTATGCCGCGCGCACCGGGCGCCCGGACAACGTCGGCACCATCGGCGTGGCCGTGTTCCGCGAACGCCGGCAGGCCCGTCCCCTGCCCTCGCCGCCGATCGCGCGCAGCCCGGGCGCGGAACGCGGCGCGCGCGACCAGCCGGCGCCGGCCGCTGAATCCGCGGCCGGCGGCCTCCACGACCGCAGCATGGCCCGGCAGCGCATCGGCACCGGCCACGGCCGGCAGGAATGGTCGCCGGTGAGCCAGACTTCGTTCGTGCGCGCCAGCACGCGGCCGGAGCAGGTGACCCAGCTGCGCTACGACTCGCCGCGGGCGTTGGCCGCGCGCGGCATCGTCCCGCGCGACCGCCCCGACTGGTCGCAGCATCGCGGGCCGCAGGCGTTCCCCGGCGGCTTCGTGCCCGACCCGCCGCATCGCGGCTGGTAGGGTGCCGCAGGCGCGGCGCAAAAACACAGGGCCGGCGATTGCCGGCCCTGTCTTCATCCGCCGGGACATTCCTGTTCCGGCTGCCGATGGTGCGACGATCAGCTGTCGAGCGTGCGCTCGAAGTCCCTGACTTCACGTTCGGCGCGATCACGCTCCCAGCCGTACTGTTCCTGGAGCTTGCCCGCCAGGTACTTGCTGTCGCCGGCGGCGACATCGAACACGTCGTCGGTGAGATCGCCCCACTTGGCCTGGGCGCGGCCCTTCACCTGGCCCCACTTGCCGGCAATGATGTCCTTGTTCATTCGCATGTCTCCTTGGGTTGGGATTTGCATGCCACACGTCATCCGACGCATCGATGGAATGTCGTGGCCTTCATCGATGGGGCCATGCTCGGCGATCGCCCATCAACGGCGCGCCAAGAAAGCGTAAGCAGCGCGTGAGCGCTTCAGGAAACCCGGCGCAGACAGGCGCCCCGGCATCTCCACGTCCCGCGCAGGAGCGCCGCAAGACCCGACCACACTCCGTACGGGGAGAATCATCAGTTCGGCCATCGGAGGGACGCCGCGCCCTGCCGGCCGGAGATCCCTCTCCGCTCGGTCAGCCCCGCGCCGCGGTCCGGCCCGGCGCAGCGCGCTGACCGAGCCGGGGAGCAATCCCCGGCCCGGGACGACCCTCTGTCCGCAAGCCCCGACCCAGCTCTGCTTTTGACGACTCCCCCGCACCTGCGAGAAGAACAAGAAAAAAGCCGGCGATGCCGGCTTTTTTCGTCTTGCTCGGTGCGGAAGGATCAGCGCGGATCGGTGGCGCCGGTATTGTCGGCGGCTTCCTCGACCTTTTCGCCGACCTTCTGGACGTCCTTGGCGGCACCCTTGACCGTATTGCAGGCGGTCAGCGAGCCAGCCGAGAACAGGGCGATCAGCATCAGTGCGACCAGGCTTTTCATCAGTCAATTCTCCCAGGGAATGCGACGCGCAGCGGTCTGCCGTCGAGTGTTGTCATCTAAGCGCTCCGCCGATGAACGGGGCGTGGAACCCGCCCCGCAGCCCGGTGCCGGCCCGCTGTCGGGAAGTGTCCGTTCAGCGCGGTGAAGGCAGTGTAGACGATCCCCCGCCCGCTCAGTCGCGCATCAGCGTGGACTTGCCGAACAGGCTCTCCACCAGGTCCACCGCCAGCCGCGCCGTGGCGTTGCGCTTGTCCAGCGCCGGATTCACCTCGACCACGTCCAGCGAGCGCATCCGCCCGGTGTCGGCCACCATCTCCATGATCAGCTGCGCTTCGCGGTAGTTGATCCCGCCGGGCACCCGCGTGCCCGTGCCGGGCGCGATCCGCGGATCGAGCACGTCCACGTCGAAGCTGATGTGCAGGTGGGTGCGCTCGTCCACGTCGGCCAGCGCCTCCTCCATCACCCTGCGCATGCCGACCTCGTCGATGTAGCGCATGTCGTAGATGTCCAGCCCGTGCTCCTTGACCAGCCGCTTCTCGTCCTGGTCGACCGAGCGGATGCCGATCTGGCGGATCTGCGAGGGCGTGATCGCCGGGATGTGCCCGCCGATCCCGGTCAGCACCTCCGGGCCGATCCCGCACAGGCAGGCCACCGGCATGCCGTGGATGTTGCCCGAGGGCGTGATCGCGCTGGTGTTGAAATCGGTGTGGGCGTCGAGCCAGATCACCCGCAGCCTGTCGCCCGACTCCCGGCAGTGCGCCGCGACCGCGGCGATCGAACCGATGGCCAGGCAGTGGTCGCCGCCGAGCATGATCGGAAGGCGCCCCGCGCGCAGCTCCGCGGTGGATGCGGCAAGCACCGCCAGGTTCCACGCCCGGACCTGGTCGAGATGGCGGTAGCCATCGGCGGGCGGCAGCCAGGGATTGCGCGGCCCCTCGAGGTCGCCGCGATCGATGACGTCGATGCCGCGCGCCCTCAGCGCCTCGCCGAAGCCGGCGACCCGCAGCGCTTCGGGCCCCATCGAGGCGCCACGGCGTCCGGCACCGACATCGGTGGGCACGCCAAACATCGACACCGGAGGATATTGCCGAACCATGCCTGCTCCCTCCCGCGAAAACCGCGAATGGTGCCGGCAGTCTGACTCGAACAGACGACCTACCGCTTACAAGGCGGTTGCTCTACCAACTGAGCTATGCCGGCAATGCCACCCGCAGGCCTGCGGGCAGGCGCGCATTCTAGCGCGTCGCCGCCGCGCGCCGGGCCGGATCAGCCGACGCTGCCGCAGTCGATGCGATTGGCCTGCTCCGCGCCCGCCGCCGCGCGCAGGGCTTTGGCATCCGCATCCGCCGGCGCGACCACGTCGATCCAGCGCGCGCCACCGGCTTCGCCCAGCGCCTCGGCGCGGGCCGCGAACCCGGCCGCCTGCAGGGCCTCGGCGTGGCTGCGGGCGGCGGCTTCGGCTCCGTAGCGGCCGAGCGCGATGCTGTGCGCTTCCGGGCCGTCGGGCACCACGTACAGGTCGGAGAAGCCGGCCGCGCGCAGCCGCCCGGCCATCTCCTGCGCGGCCTCGCGGTCGGCGAGGGCGGGCAGGTGGACGCGCCAGCCGCGCGCCGCGCGCGCCGCGCTGCGCAGGGCCATGCGCGTCACCAGCGGTCGCAGCCGCGCCTGCGCAGCCAGCGCCGCGGCCTCGTCGGCGTAGGGACCCAGGGCGATGCACAGCGGCGCCGGAGTTTCGTCGCGCGAGGGCGCGGGATCCACCGGGTCGGTGGCGGCCGCCGCCACCGCCTGGTCCGCGTGCGCTTCCCCGCCCTCGCCCTCGCCCACGGCATCGGCTTCGGCATCGGCTTCGCCATCACCTGCGCCGCTGTCCGCCAGCAGGACCAGCGGCGGTACCCCGGAGAGGGCGGCCGCCGGCGGCGGCTCCGGCGCCTCCCCGCGCAGCCACCACCACAGCGCGACGCCGAGATTGAGCGCCAGCAGCAGGACGATCAGGAATCTGGAGACCATGCCGGGATTCTAGGGCCTGTGGCGTCATCGATCCGGGCCCAGCGCGCCAGGCCCTCCAGCACCAGCGCGGGCGCGTGGACGGCGCCGGACAGCTGCGCCAGCAGCGGCGCTGCCCCGCCGCCGTGCACGATCAGCTGCGGCGCGCGCCCCAGCGCCTCGCGCGCGGCCGCGATGCTGTTCCCGACCAGGCCGACCGCGGCCCCCAGGCAGCCCGAGGCCAGCGCGTCGCCGGTGTCGGCGGCGAACGCCACGTACTCCCCGCCCTCGGCCGGCAGCTGGCGCGCGCGCCGGTGCAGCGCATCGCGCATCAGCTGCGGGGACGGCGCGATGCGGCCGCCGCGGTGCAGTCCGCCGGCATCGAGCAGGTCGACCGTCAGCGCCGTGCCCACTCCCACCACCAGCCAGGCCTGCGGACCGCGTGCGCGTGCGCCCAGCACGGCCAGGAAACGGTCGACCCCGAGCCGCTCCGGCCGGGCGTAGGCGATGCGCACCCCGGCCCACGCCGGCTGCGTCGACGCCCTGGTGATGAGCGCCGAGCGGGCCGCCAGCGCCTCGAACAGGGCAATACGCAGCGCGGCCGGCGCCACGCTGGCGACATGGGCGGCGCCGATGCGCAGCGGCAGGGCCGCCTCCCAGCCGTCGACGAAGCGCCCGCCGTCATGGCCGATCGCGCGCACCTCGCCCACGGACCCGTCCTCGCGCAGCGGCGCGCACTTGAGCCGCGAATTGCCCAGGTCGAACAGCCAGTCGCTCATTCCGGCACCCCTGCGCGCAGGCTGACCTCGCCGGCATGGAAGCGGCGCTCGCCTCCGGGCAGCGCCACCCGGAGCGCGCCGTCGCCGGCCAGGCCCAGCATCCGGCCGACGTGTGCCTCCCGACCGGCATGGACCACGACCTCGGCGTCGCGCAGCGCATCCCATCGCGCGTAGCGCTCCTGGAACGGCTCCAGCCCGTCGCGGTCGAAGGCGTCCAGCGCGGGGAGCAGCCGGGCCAGCAGGGCCGCCGCAAGCGCATTGCGCGAGGGCGGGGCGCCGTCCGCCAGCGCGGCCAGGTCGATCCAGGGCTGGTCGATCTCCGTCGCCGCCGGCATGCGCACGTTGAGGCCGATCCCGATCACCGCGCGCACCGGGCCGGCGTGTTCGCCACCGCCTTCCACCAGGATGCCGCCCAGCTTGCGCAGCCGGCCGTCGGCGGCGGCCACGACCAGGTCGTTGGGCCACTTCAGGCGCACCCCGGCGACGCCCAGCGAATGCAGGGCCTCCGTGGCGGCCACGCCGGCCACCAGGCTGACGCCGGGCAGGCGCGCCAGCCCGGACTCGAAGCCGCGCGCCAGCGACAGGTACAGGTTTGCCGCCAGCGGCGATGCCCAGCCGCGCCCGCGCCGCCCGCGGCCGCCGGTCTGGCGCTCGGCCAGCAGCACCCGCACCCCCGGCCCGGGTGGCGCGGCCAGCAGTTCGGAGCTGGTGGAGGCGACCGACCAGCGCACCGCCAGCTCCGCCACCTCCCCACGCACCCCCGGCGGCAGCGCATCTAGGATCCGCGCCGCGTCGAGCAGCTCGACCGGATGCACCAGCTGGTAGCCGAGGCCGGCCCGGGCGACGATCGCCACGCCGGCCGCACGCAGCGCCTGGATCCGCTTCCAGACCGCGGCACGGGTCTGGCCGCAGGCGCGGGCGAGCGCATCCCCCGATACCGGCCCGGCGATCAGCCGGCGCAGCAGTTCGCGTTCCGCGGCCTCGGGTCCCGCGGCGGTGGCGTTCGGCCGTTCGCTCATGCCCGGGATTATCGTCCACGCGCGGGGCGCCGTTCCGCCGTCGTGCAACCCTCGGCAGCCCCGCTGCATCCGGGGTATAGTGCGCGACCACAACCCTGCCGCGCGCGCCGCCGAAACCACGGGATCGCCCATGTTGCCGAAGCTGCCGCTCCTCCTGGCGCTGCTGTGCGCCGCCTCCCCCGCCCTGGCCAGCGGGTCGCTCCCCGACCCGGCCGGCGCCGAAGCGGCCGAAGTGGCCACCGCCGACGACTGCGATGCCGTGACCAGCCCGCCCCCTGGCGGCAAGCCGGCCGCGGCTGCGTCGCAGGGCCAGGACAAGTCGCCGATCCGGCGCGGCGGCACCGAGGCGGCCACCCGCCCGCCGCGCTGGCACAGCTTCCTGCCGGGCATGTTCCGCTAGCCGGGGGACCGGCGGCGACGTGCTTGGACTGTTCCGGCGACTGCTCGATCGCGACCCGGAGCCCGTCGACCCGGACCTCTGGCGCAGCCTCCGCGCCCGCGTCCGCTGGTTCGGCGCACTTGAGCCGGCGCGCGACGCCCGCCTGCGGTCGCTGACCGCGCATTTCCTGCACGCCAAGACGATCAGCCCGGTCCCCGGCCTGGAGCTCGACCAGGGCCAGAGGACGACGCTGGCCGCGCTGTGCTGCCTGCCGCTGCTGGAGTTCGGCGGCGAGGGCCTGCACGGCTGGTCGGAGGTGATCGTCTACCCCGACGCCTTCCGCGCGCACCGCTCGCACGTCGACGCGGCCGGGGTGATGCACGAATGGGAGGACGAGCTGATCGGCGAGGCCTGGGAGCACGGGCCGCTGGTGCTGTCCTGGGCCGACATCGAGGAGGACATCGCCGAGCCCGATGCCGGATTCTGCGTGGCGGTGCACGAGATGGCGCACAAGCTCGACGCGCTCGACGGCGTGCTCGACGGCACCCCCGCCCTGCCCCGCGGCTGGCAGCGCGAATGGGCGCGCGATTTCCAGCAGGCGTTCGACGCCTTCGTGGCCCGGGTGGAGCGCGGCGAACGCACGCCGATCGACCCCTACGCCGCCGAGGCGCCGGAGGAATTCTTCGCCGTCTGCAGCGAGTACCACTTCAGCGATCCGGCCACCCTGCGCGCGACCCTGCCGGCGGTCGCCGGGCATTCGGAACGCTTCTACGGACGCTCTCCGCTGGCGTAGCGCCGCAGTGCCGGCCTACAGCCCGGGCGGCAGATTGACCTCGAAGCGGGCGCCGCCGAACTCCTGCGAGCGGCCGACCTTCAGCTCGCCGCGGTAGCTGGCGATGATGTCCTGCACGATCGACAGGCCGATGCCGTGCCCCTGCACCCGCTCGTCGCCGCGCACGCCGCGCTGGAGCACCAGCGGGATCCGCTCGGGCGGAATGCCGGGACCGTCGTCGTCGACGGCCAGGTGCAGGCCCGGGCGCCGGCTGGGTTCGGTCTGGCCGACCTTGGCCACCAGCAGCACGCGCGAACCGGCCCACTTGAACGCATTCTCCAGCAGGTTGCCGAGCAGCTCCTGGAGATCGCCCGGCTCGCCGTGGAAGCGCGCCCGCGGGTCGATGTCGAACTCGCAGATCACGCCCTTGCGCGCATAGATCTTCTCCAGCCCGCGCACGATCTGCTCGGCATAGGGTTCGATCTCCACCGGCGCGGCGAACAGCTTGTGGCCGCCCGACGCGGCGCGCCCGAGCTGGTAGCTCACCAGGTCGTTCATGCGCTGCAGCTGGGTGGACACCTCCTCGCGCAGCCCGGCCTCGGTCGTGTCCGACTCCAGCCGCGTGCGCAGCACGGCCAGCGGCGTCTTCAGGCTGTGCGCCAGATCGGCCAGGGTGTTGCGCTGCTGTTCCAGGTTCTCGCGCTCGCTCTCGATCAGCGCGTTGACGCTCTCGGTGAGCGGCAGCAGCTCGCGCGGATGGTGCTCGCCCATGCGGTTGGCCTGGCCGCGCTGGACGCGGGTCAGCTCGGTGACCACGTGGCGCAGCGGCCACAGGCTCCAGCGCAGGATCAGGCCCTGCAGCAGCAGCAGGATCAGCCCGGCGATGCCGAGGTTGACCCACAGCGCCGCGCGGAAGATGCGCACCTGCTCGGGCACGGTGCCGGCATCCTCCATGACGTAGATCGTGTACGGAAACTCGCTGCCCGGATCGTCCTCGACCGCCCACACCAGGCCCAGGCCGTAGCGGTAGACCGCGCCGGACGAGCCGTCCAGCCGGGTCATCGGCAGCGGGCCCTCGAAGCGCTCCTCGCGGCCCTGGAGCATCTGCGCCGAGGGCAGCTGCGGCCCGTAGGCCGAGCGCGAGGTCCAGTTCGCCCCGGGCAGCACGATCTCGGCGTAGAGCCCGCTGCCGGGGCGGTCGAAGCGGTCGTCGGGCGGACTGTCTTCGGGCAGGTACAGCTGGCCGTTGCGCAGGAATTCGACGCGGCCGGCGTAGGCGAGCACGAGGTGGCGCAGGCGGTCGCGCTGGCCGTCGCTGGCGACATCGAGGAAGGCGCGATCGAGCGCGAACCCGGCCAGCGCCAGGAAGCCGAGCAGGAACAGGCTCGCGGCCATCAGCTGCCGCGCCTGCAGCGAGCGCGGACGCCAGGGCAGGCCGCGCCGGCGGCCCTGCGTCATCGCCTGTGCTTCCTGCCGGGTGTCATGGCCGCAATGATGCCCAAAAAGACGGAGGCCGCATGCAGCGGCCTCCCTTCCGACTTCCCGCCCGCCGGCAGCCCCGCGGCCGCCATCGCCATCAGGCTTCGGTGTTGCGCGGAATCGCGAAGCGATAGCCGCGGCCGCGGATGGTCTCGATCGGCTTGAGCGTGCCTTCCGGGTCGAGCTTCTTGCGCAGCCGGCCGATGAACACCTCGAGCACGTTCGAGTCGCGGTCGAAATCCTGCTGGTAGATGTGCTCGGTCAGGTCGGCCTTCGAGACCAGCTCGCCGGCGTGCATCATCAGGTACTCGAGCACCTTGTACTCGTAGCTGGTCAGGTCGACGTTCTGGCCGTTGACGGCCACCGTCTGCGCCGCCAGGTCGAGGGTGACCGCGCCGCATTCGAGCGTGGGCTTGCTCCAGCCGGCGGCGCGCCGCACCAGGGCGTTGATGCGCGCGAGCAGCTCCTCGACGTGGAAGGGCTTGACCAGGTAGTCGTCGGCGCCCTGCTTGAGGCCGTCGACCTTGTCCTGCCAGCTCGAACGCGCGGTCAGGATCAGCACCGGGAACTGCTTGCCCTCGTCGCGCAGGGCCTTGATCAGCTCCATGCCCGACATCTTGGGCAGGCCCAGGTCGATGATGCCGATGTCGAACGGGACCTCGCGGCCCATGTACAGGCCTTCCTCGCCGTCCTGCGCGGCATCGACGGCAAAGCCTTCGCGCTTCAGGCGCGCGGCCAGGGTCTCGCGCAGCGGCGCTTCGTCTTCGACGAGAAGAATTCGCATGGGGGCTCTCCATTCAAGCGGATGCGGCCAGTTTGGCCGGGCCTTCCTGAACAGAGTGCCGTCTCAGTCGTCGTCGCGGCGTGGAGGCTGCTGCCGGGCGCGCTGGCGCTGGGGGTCGTCGACATACACGCGGACCCGCCCCTGGTCGTCCATGGCCTTGATGCGGTTCAGGTTGCGCCCCCCCGACTGCATGCGCTCGACGCTGAGCACGCGCCCGCCGCGGGTTTCGCGCTCGACCCGCCGCACCGAATCGGCCATGCCTTCCTGGGCGCGCGGCCGCGGCTCGTTGCGCGCCGGACGGTCGCGGTTGGGCGGCGGGTCCTGCGCCCAGGCAGGCGCGGCCATGCCGACGGCAAGGGCCAGCACCCAAGGCAACACGACCCGCGATTGCAACCACCGCACCTGCATCTGCACACACCACCGGTTGGGGACCGGCCGGACGACCGGAGCCCTGGAATTCTCGAAACCCCGCGGTGAATCGCCCCTTAACTTTTTCTTGACGCGGTCGCGGGGTTCAGTCGCCATCAGTAGATTTCCGCGACACAGCAGCGCAGGGAGCCTCCGGCGGCCTCGATCGCCGGCATGTCCACACCATGGACCATGAAGCCGGCTTCCCGCAACGCCATCCGGGTATTGCGGGTCAGCGCGCGTTCGGCCGCGCCGCCCATCCAGACCCGGTCCGGGCGCAGGGCGATGGCGTTGGCCACGAACGCGACGTGCTCGCCCGGCGACAGGACGATGCAATGCGGCCCGTAGATCCGCGCCAGCACCCCGGCCACGGCCGGATCGGCCAGGCCCGCCGGACTGGCCAGCGCCGCGCGCCCGGCGAGCACGGCCAGCACGACGTTGGTGTGGTACTCGCCCGGCGCCAGCTCGAAGACCAGGGTCGCGCGCAGGCCGAAGGCCTCGTGCATCAGCGCCGCGCCGCGTTCGTCGCAGCGTTCGGACAGGCCGCAGAATCCCAGGCCGCGGGCGCGGTCGATCACCAGCGAACCGGTCAGCTCGCACGGATGCGGCTGCCGCGACAGGTCGTGCTCGCCATAGCCCAGCACCTCGCGGAAGAAGCCGCGAATGTCGCGGCGCCCGGCCTCGCGCTGGCGCACCGGGTGGCGCATGCGCCCGACCACCAGCCGTCCGGGGAGGGTGGCGAAGACGTTGTTGGGGAACAGCCCGTCGGGCGCCTCGGGATCGCCCGGGAAGCAGATCGTCGGCAGGGCCGCGGCCAGAGCGCGCTGCAGGGCGCGGTGCTCGGCCTGCGCCGCCGCGGCATCGAAGTCGGCGGCGGCCATGTAGGCGTTGTCGCGCGCGGACTCCTCCGCGCGGCGGAAGCCGTCGGGCGCCACCAGGAAGGCGGCCTTCGCGGTCGCCGGCCCGAAATCGGGCGCACAGGCCAGCGCCGCGGCGGCGAAGGCCTCGCCGTCGCGGGTGATCACGCCGCGATCCTGCCTGTGCGGGTGGCGTCGAGGGCCGCGTCCACCACTTCCCAGCCGGCCCCGGGAAGGTGCGCCTTTTCGCTCAGCAGCTGCCTGAACAGACGCCCGCCGGGCTGTCCCAGGTACAGCCCGAGCAGGTGCCGGCTGATGTGCTTGAGCGCCGCGCCGCGCTCCAGCTGCGCCTCCACGTAGGGCCGCAGCGCGAGCAGCAGCTCATCGCGCGGCCGCACCGGGCCGCCGGAAAGCGCCGCATCCAGCCGGTGCAGCAGGTAGGGATCGTGGTAGGCGGCGCGGCCGAGCATCACGCCGTCGACCTGCTCCAGCTGCGCCAGCGCGGGCTCCACGCCGGCGATGCCGCCGTTGACCACGACCTGCAGCCCCGGCCGCTCGCGCCGCAGCCGCCAGGCCCAGTCGTAGCGCAGCGGCGGCACCTCGCGGTTCTCCTTCGGCGACAGGCCCTTGAGCCAGGCGTTGCGCGCGTGCACGACGAACATCCGGCAGCCGGCCGCGGCCACCGCGTCGATGAAGGCGAGGAAGCGGTCGTAGTCGTGGTCGTCGTCGACGCCGAGGCGGCACTTCACCGTCACCGGAACCGGCCTGTCGAGCGACGCCAGCGCCGCGATCATCGCCGCCACGCTGTCGGCCACCAGCGCCGGCTCGCGCATCAGGCAGGCGCCGAAGCGCCCGGCCTGCACCCGGTCGGACGGGCAGCCGCAGTTGAGGTTGATCTCGTCGAAGCCATGTTCCGCGCCGATCCGCGCCGCCTGCGCCAGCAGCGCCGGCTCGCTGCCGCCCAGCTGCAGCGCCACAGGATGCTCCACCGGATCCATCGCCAGCAGCCGGCCGCGGTCGCCGTGGATGACCGCGTTGGCGTGCACCATCTCGGTATACAGCCGCGCCCCGGGCGCGAGCAGGCGATGGAACACGCGGCAGTGGCTGTCGGTCCAGTCCATCATCGGCGCGACGGACAGGCGCAGGGACGCGGCGTAGCGGGCGTCGCCGCCTGCGCCGGTTGCCGCTTCCACGATGTCCTGCCCGATGTCGCCCATCACCTGACGATGCCCTCCGGATGCGGGCATCAGGGTACACGGCCCGCTGCGATTGCTTGCGGCACGCCCGGATCCCGCGGCCACACGCGGTGCGGCAGCTACCTTGCGGCCCCCGGCGCCGGCCCGATCGGCCGCGCCCAGCGCCGGTAGCTGGCGGTGATCCCGTCGCGGATGCGGGCGGCGGCGGCCTTGTCGTCGGCGATCCCGATCTGGCCGGCGATGTCCTGCCAGGACAGCTCCGGCTGCGCGCGCCAGGCGTCGATCACCGCGCGGCAGGGGCGGCCGGCGACCTGCGCCAGCAGGCAGGCGTAGTAGATGTCGCCGGCGGACGTGGAGCCGTCGTCCAGGGCGCCCTCGACCAGGGCGCGCGGCGCCTGGTGGTAGCGCACGATCTCGTCGACGAAGGCGTCGCGGTGGCGCTGCGCGTACAGCCCGATGTCGGCCAGGCGGTCGTCGACCCAGGCCTGCCCCGTGCCCGGGGCGCGCGCGCCCGGGTCCGTGCCGGCACCGGCGCCCGCGTCTTCCTGTGCGCTGCACAGGCCTGCGGCCAGCAGGAGGAGCAGCAGCGGCAGCGCGCGCCAGCGGCGCGGGCGCGGACGGGTGTTCGTGCCGGGCGGTGCGGCTTCGCGCATGGTCGTCCTTCCGCGGTCAATCCACGGCGATTGTAGCGGCCGGGGCGCGCCCGGCGATGTCGGCCAGCGCGGCGGGAAGCTCGTGCGCGGCCGACACCTCGCGCAGCCGCGGGTGCCCGCTGACGTCGTCGGCCTCGTTCTCGTAGGCCCAGCTCAGGTGATAGGGCATGTACACCGCCCAGCCGCCCAGGGCGAGCACTGGGGCGATGTCCGAGCGCAGGGAATTGCCGATCATGGCGAAGTCCGATGGCGGCACGTCGAATTCGGCGAGCACGCGCAGGTAGGTCTGCGGATCCTTCTCGCTGACGATCTCGATCCGGCCGAACAGGTCGGCCAGGCCGGAATCGCGGATCTTGGCCTCCTGGTGGAACAGGTCGCCCTTGGTGATGACCACGACCTGGAACTCGGCGGCGATCGCCGCCACCGCCTCGCGCGTCCCCGGCAGCAGTTCCACCGGATGGCGCAGCATGTCCTTGGCGAGCTGCACGATGCGGTGCAGGTCGCGGCCGGAGACGCGGCCGTCGGTGATGTCCACCGCGGCTTCGACCATCGACAGCGCCATGCCCTTGACGCCGTAGCCGAACACCGCGAGGTTGCCCTTCTCCACCGCATGCAGGCGCTGCAGCGAGCCGCGGTCGGCGAGGTCGACGTAGGCGCCGACGATCCGCTCGAACTCGTCCTGCGCTGCGTGGAAGTAATCCTCGCTGCGCCAGAGGGTGTCGTCGGCATCGAAGCCGACCAGCTGCAGGGACGTCATCGGCGGATTATGGCGCAGGACGCGCTTCAGCCCATCAGTCCGCTTTCCGGCGAGCAGGAGCAGTTGGAATGGATACGGACTTCGGAAGGACGCCGCGTCCTGCCGGCCGGGGATCGCTCTTCGCTCGGTCAGGGCCGCTCTGCGGTCCAGCCCGGCGCAGAGCGTCGACCAGAGCTGGATCAGGGCTTGCGGAGCGAGGGTCGCCCCGGGTCGGGGATTGCTCCCCGGCTCGGTCGCCCGCTCCACGGTCCGGCCCGGCGCAGCGCGCCGGGCGGTGCCGCGCAAGCGGTGCGCGCTCACCCATGGCTGATTCGCCGCTGCGTCCAAGCCATCATCCCAGCGCCGCGCGCAGGCCGTCATCCCAGCGAAAGCTGGGATCCATCCTGATTTCCGTCCACTTCGCCAAGGAGCAAAATGGATCCCGGCGTTCGCCGGGATGACGACTTCGAACCGGACGCAGCAACGAGCCGCGTCCTGGCGGCCGGGGATCGCGGCAGAGCAAAACATGGATGTTTTGCGCGCGAGTCAGGGCAGGGTGAGTACGGACCGCTTGCGCGGCATTGCCGCGCGTCCGTGCGAACGCCCGGCGCGCTGCGCCGGGCCGGACCGCGGAGCGGCCCTGACCGAGCGAAGAGCGATCCCCGGCCGCCAGGGCGCGGCGTCTCTCCGACGGCCGAAGTGACAACTCTCCCCGCGCCTGGGAGAAGAACCAAAAAAAACCGGCGGCCCTGGCAGCCGCCGGGTGGAGAATCCACTCCGGGGAATCCGTTCCCGCTCCTGCGTCATCCATTGTCCGGTTCGCGCCGCGGCAACCTCGCGTACCGCGGCGCCTGGCGTGCGTCCGGCGGGAGCCCGCACGCCGGACGCGGCCGCATCACTCTCCGTCGTCGCCGGTCGGCGGCGTCTGCTGGTTGCTGGACACGTAGGCGCTGTACTCCTCCGGAGTCAGCTGGCCATCGCTGTCGGTATCGGCGGTGTCGAACGCCTGCACCAGCGCATCCACGTTCGCCGCCTCGGTGCGGCTGAGCCTGCCGTCGCCGTCGGTGTCCAGATCGGCCCAGGTCAGCGTCCGCTTCTCCTGCGCGATGTCCGCATGGGTCGCCTGGTCGGCGTGCTCCTGGACCGGCTGCTGCGGGTCCTGCGGCACTTCCTAGGCGAAGGCCAGCGGCATCGCCAGCGCAGCTGCGGCGGCGATCAGCCCAAGGAAAGGTTTGCTTGCATTCGTCATTGCCATCTCCGGGTCGTTTGGTGGGGTGCGCGGTAATTGCTTCCTGGTCCGCACGGCGCCACCTTGCCCAAGCAGGGATGAAGACCGCTGCATGGAAGAAGTTAACGGACCGTTCTGCGGCTGAACGCGAAGCCGGCGCAGCCGCTGTCCATCGCGCGCCGCACATCGCGGAAAATCCCGGAAAAAACGCCTCTTTGGCAAGCACGGCCGACGCCCTGCGGGGAGCCGCAATCTGAACCGGCTGCCAGCGCGCGCGGCCCGTCCGGGGCGACGTATGATGGCCGCCACTGTCCAGTCGACCCATCGGGGATGACGCCCATGCCCAGATCGATCCTCTCCAGCGCCTGCATCCTCGTGCTGCTCGCCGCCTGCAACGGCGCCGGCCAGGCGGCCTCTTCCGGGCAACCGCAGTCCACGGCTGCCGCCACCGCCGCGGCGAATGCGTTCTCGACCGAAGCGGTCGCGCAGTTCGAGGAACCCTGGGCGATGACCTTCCTGCCCGACGGCCAGCTGCTGGTCACGGAGAAGCGCGGCGCGCTGCGCCTGCACAACCCCGACACCGGCGCCACCGGCAGCATCGGCGGCGTGCCCGCCGTCGCCTACGGTGGCCAGGGCGGGTTCGGCGACGTGGTGCTGCATCCGCAGTTCGCCGACAACACCCTGGTTTACCTGAGCTATGCCGAGTCGGGCGAGAACGACCGCGCCGGCGCCGCGGTTGCTCGCGCCCGGCTGGTGCTCGACGGCAGCGGCGGCGGGCGGCTGGAGGGTCTGGAGGTCATCTGGCGCCAGGTTCCGAAAGTCACCGGACGCGGCCACTATGGCCACCGCCTCGCCTTCGACGGCGACGGCAAGCTGTGGATCTCCTCCGGCGACCGGCAGAAGTTCGATCCCGCCCAGGACATGGCCTCGAACATGGGCAAGATCCTGCGCCTGAACGACGACGGCAGCGTGCCCGCCGACAACCCCTTCGCCGGCCAGGGCGGCGTCGCCGCGCAGGTGTGGTCGCTCGGGCACCGCAACCCGCTGGGCATCGCCTTCGACGCCGAAGGCCGCCTGTGGAACCACGAGATGGGGCCGAAGAACGGCGACGAGCTCAACCTCGTCCAGCGCGGCGGCAACTACGGCTACCCGATCGTCTCCAACGGCGACCACTACGACGGCCGCCCGATCCCGAACCACGACACCCGCCCGGAATTCAACGCGCCCGCGATCAGCTGGACGCCGGTGATCTCGCCGGCGGGCCTGGTCTTCTACTCCGGCGACCTGTTCCCGGAGTGGAAGGGCAGCGCCTTCATCGGCGGACTGTCGTCGCAGTCGCTGGTGCGGGTGGCGTTCGAGGGCGAGCGCGCGTGGGAAGCCGAGCGCTTCGCCATGGGCAGCCGCATCCGCGAGGTCGAGCAGGGCCCGGACGGCGCGCTGTGGCTGCTGGAAGACGGCCGCGGCGGCCGGCTGCTCAGGCTGACGCCGCCGGCGCGCTGAACCGCGGCGCCGGCGCGCGAGGCGCCGGCCCCTGCACGATCACGATCAGGAGGAGACCTCGATCCCGTCGGCGGTGATCCGGTACTCCACCGGCTCGGCGGCGATGCCCTTGCCGCTGTCGCTGCTCAGGTGCTCGACCTGCTCGGGCGTGAGCTCCTTGCGGGTCAGCACGCCATGGACCACGGCGGTACCGGTGGTGTCCTTGGGGATGAAGAAGTCGTGGCTGCCGAACATCACCCGCGCGACCTTGCCCTCGTCTTCGAGCATCATCCAGCAGCCCCTGGCCTGGCAGACCTCGGTGATGCGGCCGCTGAAGCGCTGTGCCCTGTCGGCATGGGCGTCGAAGTCGGCGATCGCGGCCGAGATCGGCACGGTCGCGCCTTCCGGCACGGGCTTGCCGTGGCGCTGCACGTCGCCGGCATGGGCGAAGGCGGCCCAGCCCAGCAGCACGAGGGTGGTGGCGAGGTGTTTCATGGCGCATCTCCGGGGACGGAAACCCCGCACGATACGGCAAAACCGGCCCCGTTCGCAGGGGCCGGGGGTTCCCGTTGCACGGCCGCTCAGGCCTGCTGCGCCACGATCCGGCGCCGCGAGGCCAGGTAGCCGTCCACCGCGAACACCAGCAGCCCGCCCCAGATGAAGGCGAAGCCGATGGCGCGGTCGCTGTCGAAGCGCTCGCCGAAGACGAACACCCCCAGCAGCAGCTGCATCGTCGGGCTGAGGTACTGCAGCACCCCGACCACGCTCAGCGGCACCCGCCGCACCGCGTAGGCGAAGAAGATCAGCGGGATCGCGGTCAGCGCCCCGCCCAGCACCAGCAGCAGGTTGATCCCGAAGCCCCAGCGCTGGCCGAGGAAACCGCCTCCGCCCGCGGCCTCGATCCACAGCAGCGCCGCCAGCACCGGCACGAGCATGAACAGGCTCTCGACGCCAAGCCCGCGCACCGCCTCGACCGCGGCCAGCTTGCGGATCAGCCCGTACAGGGCGAACGTGACCGCCAGCGACAGCGCGATCCACGGGAAGCTGCCGTAGTTGAAGGTCAGCCACACCACCCCGGCGCAGGCCAGCGCCACCGCGACCCACTGCGCCGGCGACAGCCGCTCGCGCAGGAACAGCACGCCGATGACCACGTTGAGCAGCGGATTGATGAAATAGCCCAGGCTGCTCTCGACCACGTGGCCGCTGTTGACCGCCCACACGAACAGGCCCCAGTTGAACGTGACCAGCAGGCCCGACAGCGCCAGCATCGCGGCCAACCGCGGCTGCGCCAGCACCTCGCGCAGCCAGCCCGTGCCCTCGCGCAGGCTCAGCCAGGCCGCAACCAGGACCGCGCACCACAGCGCCCGGTGCAGCACGATCTGCAGCGATGGCACCTCGCGGAGCAGGCTCCAGTACAGCGGCATCAGGCCCCAGATCAGGAAGGCGCCGATCGCGATCCACAGGCCGCGCTGCCCGTTTCCGCTGCTCATGGCCGTTGCCGGCCCCGGCGCGAGCGCGCCAGGGTGATCGCAACCACGCCCATCAGCACCACCAGCATCGCCCCGGTGTCCTGGGCATTGAAACGCTCGCCCGCCAGCCATGCGCCGAGCGCGACCGCGATCACCGGATTGACGTAGGCATAGCTCCCGGCAAGCGCCGGACGCACGTGGTGCAGCAGCCAGACATAGGCGGTGAAGCCCACGATCGAGCCGAACGTCACCAGGTAGCCCACGGCCAGCAGCCCGGACCACGACGGCAGCGCCTGCATGCGTTCGCCCAGGGCCAGGCCGGCCAGCGGCAGCATCGCGCCGGCGCAGAGCATCTGCGCCGCGGCGCTCATGAACGGCGACGGCAGGTCGCGGCCGCGGCTCCAGATCGATCCCCAGGCCCAGGCGGCCGGCGCGACCAGCAGCGCCACCAGCCCGGCAGGCGTCGCGGTCAGGCTGCTGCCGGCGTTGAGCCAGAGCACGCCGGCGAATCCGATCGCCAGGCCCAGCCATTCCGCGCCGACCGGACGCTCGCCGCGCATCGCCGCGAACAGCCCCATCCACAGCGGCGCCGAGGCCACCGCCACCGCCGCCAGGCCCGAGGACACGCTCTGCTGGGCGATGCAGACCATGCCGTTGCCCAGGCCGAGCAGCAGGAAGGCCATCGCCCCCAGGTTGCGCCACTGCGCGCGCGTGGGCGGGGGTACGCCGCGCAGGCGCAGGAAGGCGTACATCAGCCCGCCGGCCAGCAGGAAGCGGAAGCCGGCCATCAGCAGCGGCGGCCAGCCGCCTTCGAGCGCAAAGCGGATCGCGAGATAGGTCGACCCCCAGACCAGGTAGACCACGGCCAGCGCGGCGGCGACCGCAGACCGCGGGGCGCGGGCGGGGACTGCGGCAGGATCGGCGCTCATCGCATCTGCAGGCGGCGTGGGATCAGGGTGGCCGATCGGAAAGCGGATTCTACGTGCGCCACCCGGCGCCGACCGGCCGGATCCGGACCTGAGTGTTCCGCTGGCAGACACCGCTGCCGCCGGCGTCGTGCAGGGCTGCGCGGCTTCCCTGCCGGCGCTTCACCGCCGGCCGGCGCCTGCCGCCCCGCGGGGCGGCCGCTGATCCACGCCCTGCGCGCCGCCGCGCGCCTGCCGCAAGACCCCGCGCCAGGATCGCGCCGGGACGCTACTGCACCCAGCTCCCCGGCGTGGTCGCCTCGGGCAGCACCTGGCCGGCGAGCTTGCGGTCGTCCTTGAGCAGGCGCAGCGCGTCGGCCAGGATCGCCGCCGACTCGCGCAGCAGCGGATCGGGGCGCTTCTCGGCCGCCTTCTCGCGCGCCGCGTCCTCGACGATGTCGCGCTCGGCGGCGTTCAGGCCGTCGTCGGACGAGCGCTCGGCCAGCGGATCCAGATCCAGCCCCAGGCGCTTGCGCTCCTCCTGCCTGGCAACGCGGCGCGCCTCCAGGCGGTCGCGCTCGGCGCGGCGCTCGGCCTCGTTGAGGGTGACGGACTTCTTCTCGCGCTCGGCGCGGAATTCGGCCACGTCCTCGGCCCACCACTGGAACTCGCGATCCCTGGCCACGCGGGTGTCGTGCAGCGTGGACAGCCGCGGCAGCAGCGATGCGAAGTTGCCGTAGCGCACGTGCGGGGCCGCGGCGATCTGCCGCCAGGGCAGCGCGTTGTCGTAGGTGCTCTCGCCGTATTCGCTGGCGTCCATGCTCACCGGATAGGCGATGTCCGGGACCACGCCGCGGTTCTGGGTGCTGCTGCCGCCGGGCAGGAAGAACTGGGCGATGGTCAGCTTGACCTGGCCGAAGCGGTCGCCCTCGTTGGCCGGCCAGCGGTCGAGCGGGACAATGTTCTGCACCGTGCCCTTGCCGAAGGTGGACTCGCCGATAACCAGGGCGCGGCCGTAGTCCTGCAGCGCGCCGGCGACGATCTCCGAGGCCGACGCCGAGGCGCGGTTGACCAGCACCGCCAGCGGGCCGTCCCAGGTGGTGCCGGCGCTGCGGTCGCTCTCCACGCTGACCCGTCCGCCGGATTCACGCACCTGCACCACCGGCCCCTTGTCGATGAACAGGCCGGTCAGCTCGATCGCCTCGTTGAGCGAACCGCCGCCGTTGTTGCGCAGGTCCAGCACCACGCCGTCGATGCCGTCGGCCTGGAACTGCTGCAGGATGCGGGCGACGTCGCGCGTGGCCGAGGCGTATTCGCCGTTGCGCGTGCGCCGGCCCTCGAAGTCCTGGTAGAAGGCCGGCAGCTTGATCACGCCGATGCGCTTGTCGGCGCTGCCGGGGGTGGCCGAAGGCAGGGTGATGACTTCGGACTTGGCCGCCTGCTCCTCCAGCCGCACGCGGGCGCGGGTGAGGGTGATGCGCACCGGCTTGCTGTCGAGGGTGGCGTCGGCGGGCACCACGTCCAGGCGCACGCGGGTGTCCTTGGGGCCCTTGATCTTGTCGACCACGTCGTCGATCCGCCAGCCGACCACATCCTCCATCGGCCCGCTGTCGCCCTGGCCGACGCCGACGATGCGGTCGCCCGGCTTGAACCTGCCGCTCATGGCCGCAGGCCCGCCGGCGATCAGCTCGCGGATCACCACCACGTCGTCCTGCTTCTGCAGCTGCGCGCCGATGCCCTCCAGCGACAGCGACATGGCCTGGGTGAACAGCTTGGCCGCGCGTGGGTTCAGATAGTCGGTATGCGGATCGATGGTCGCGGTATAGGCGTTGAGGAAGCTGGAGAAGGCGTCCTCGGTGGTGAGCGCGGCCACCGAATTGCCGAGGTTGAGGTAGCGCCGGTCCAGCGTCTTGCGGATCTCGTCGGGCTTCTTGCCGGCCAGCTTCAGCCGCAGCCAGTCGTTGCGCACCGACTGGCGCCACAGCTGGTCGAGCTCGGCATCGTCCCTGGCCCAGGGCGCGTCCTCGCGGTCGTATTCCCAGCGGTCGCTGCCGGTGAAATCGAAGATGTCCTGCTTGAGCAGGTCGCGCGCCATCGCCACGCGCTCGGCCACGCGCTGGCGGTAGACGGAGAAGATGGTGTAGGCCGGCTCCAGGTTGCCGCTGCGCACGTTCTCGCCCATCGTCGGCTTGAACTGCTCGAAGCGGGCGATGTCGGCGGCGGTGAAGAACAGCTTGCCGCCGTCGAGCGCCTTGAGGTACTGATCGAAGATCTCCTGCGACATCGACGCGTCCAGCGCACGCGGCCGGTAGGCGTAGCGGCTGTCGGACAGCAGGCCATAGACCAGCTTGGAGGTGGTGACCTGCTCGAGCGTGGGCGCGGCCGGGATCGCGGTGCCGTCGGTCCGCGCCATCAGCGCGACCGGCAGCGCCAGGACCAGGGCGATCAGGGGAAGGCTGAAGCGGCGGTTGGGTTTCATCACGGTGTCCTGGGGGGCACGGACCCGGCGGACTTCCGTTCGGCCGGGAGCAGGGGGGAGAAGCTACGCCGGCGGGGCAGTCGCCGACAGTGCTGGAAGTCGCATCGCGACCGATTCACTTTAGCGCCAATCCGGGCGCCGACCTGAACACAGCGCGACGCGGGGCCGGCGCGGGGGCCTCCGGGCGCGGGAAAGCGGCATCAGGCAGCGACGCCGGCCTCCATCGCCTGGCGGTCGGCGTGGTAGGACGAGCGCACCAGCGGCCCGGACGCGACGTGGCTGAAGCCCAGGGCCATGCCGTACTCCTCCAGCGCCTTGAACTCCTCGGGCGTCCAGTAGCGCAGCACCGGGTGGTGGTGGGCGCTGGGCTGCAGGTACTGGCCGATGGTGACCATGTCCACGTCGTGCGCGCGCAGGTCGCGCAGGGTGCCCTGCACCTGCTCCATGGTCTCGCCCAGGCCGAGCATGATGCCGCTCTTGGTCGGCACCTGCGGATGCTGGGCCTTGAACCTCTGCAGCAGGGTCAGCGACCACTGGTAGTCGGCGCCCGGGCGCACGTTGCGGTACAGCTCGGGCACGGTTTCGACGTTGTGGTTGAACACATCCGGCGGCGCCGTGGCCAGGATCTCCAGCGCACGCTCCATGCGGCCCTTGCCGCGGAAATCGGGCGTCAGGATCTCGATGCGGATCTGCGGCGACTGGGCGCGGACCTCGCGGATGCAGTCGACGAAGTGCTGCGCCCCGCCGTCGCGCAGGTCGTCGCGGTCCACCGAGGTGATGACCACGTATTTCAGGCCCATGTCGGCGATGGTGTTGGCCAGGTTCAGCGGCTCGGAGGCATCGGGCGGCTTCGGCCGGCCGTGGGCGACGTCGCAGAACGAGCAGCGGCGGGTGCAGACCTCGCCCAGGATCATGAAGGTCGCGGTGCCGTGGCCGAAGCATTCGTGGATGTTCGGGCAGCTGGCCTCCTCGCACACCGTGACCAGGCGGTTCTCGCGCAGCTTGGCCTTGAGCGCGGCGACGGCGCCGCCGGCCGGGATGCGCACCCGGATCCACGAGGGCTTGCGCAGCACCGGCGCCTCGACGAACTCCACCGGCGACCGGGCGATCTTGTCGCCGGCCAGCTGCTTGGCGCCCGCCTCCAGCGGCACCGGCGTGGCCACGACGTCGAGGGGGATGGTGCGCGGGCTGCTCTGGGACATGGACGGCTCCGGCGGCCTAGGCCGCCGCGGAAGGCAGGGGATTGGCGAGGTCGGGCGGCGGCGCGGGCTGCAGCGCCAGCCCGAACTGCCGGGCCAGTTCGTCCAGCAGGACCGGCTTGATGGAATCGGCGCCGGACGGACCGCCCAAGTCTAGCACCGAGGTCACCCGCAGGCCGGCGTAGCCGCAGGGGTTGATCCGGCGGAACGGCTCCAGGTCCATGGCGACGTTGAAGGCCAGGCCGTGGAAGGTGCGGCCGCGGCGCACGCGGATGCCCAGCGCGGCGACCTTGGCGTCGCCCACGTAGACGCCCGGCGCGCCCTCGCGGCGCAGACCGATGATGTTCCACTCCAGCAGGGTGTCGATGATCGCCTGCTCGATCCGGCAGACGTAGTCGCGCACGCCGATGCCCAGGCGGCGGATGTCGAGCAGCGGGTAGACCACGATCTGGCCGGGGCCGTGGTAGGTCACCTGGCCGCCGCGGTCGACGTGGAGCACCGGGATCTCGCCCGGCATCAGTACGTGCTCGGGCTTGCCGGCCTGGCCGAGGGTGAACACCGGGTCGTGTTCGACCAGCCACAGCTCGTCGGGCGTGTCGTCGCCGCGGGCGTCGGTGAAGCGCTGCATGGCGCGCCAGACCGGCGCGTAGGGCTGGCGGCCCAGATCGCGGACCAGGGCGGGACGCGGCCCTACAGCGTCCACTTCACTTCCGGATGGCTGCGCAGGGCCTCGTGCGCGGCCTCGTAGCCGGCGCGGTCCTCGGCCCGGAAGCTGAGCTTCACCGAAACGAAGCGGCCGCCGCTGGAGGCGCGCCAGGAGACGGTGTCCTCCAGCACGGTCAGGCCCGCGGCCGTCAGCAGGCGCGGGATCTCGCTCTCCAGGCCGATGTTGGCCGCCCCCATCGCGGTGATCTCGAAGACGCCGGGGAACTGGAAGCCGTGTTCGGGGTTGTCGGATCTGATCTCCATTGCCCGATTATCGGGGCTGCCGGCCCCTTTCCCAAGCCGCCGGGCGGCCCGGGCCGGATATCGGCCATATGGCCGATACGCGCGACGCGTAGTAGGTTCGACACTGCTCCGGCCGTAGAATCCGGGCGGGATGGCAGGAACGGCGGCCATTTCACGTTTCAGAACCGGATGCCCATCGTCAGGGCAGCCCACACACAGGGAGTTCGAGGACATGAGTTTGAGGATCAACGTACTGGCGATGGCGCTGGTGTGCGGCGCGACCATGATGCTGACGGCCACCGACGCCAGCGCGCAGCGCCAGAGCGCGCAGCAGCAGCGCCAGGAAAGGACTGCACAGATTCCGACCTGCAGCAGATCGCTGGGCGCCATTTCGGTGCTCGAGCCCGAGGGCATCAACTGGTGGACCGGGCAGCAGCTGCAGTCCCCCGCAGCCCTGATCAAGATGTACGTGCAGCGCTCGCGCTGCTTCACCCTGGTCGACCGCGGCCGCGGCATGGCCGCGATGCAGGCCGAGCGCGACCTCGCCGCCGGCGGCGATCTGCGCCGCGGCTCCAACATCGGCCGCGGCCAGGTGCGCGCCGCCGACTACGTGATGGTGCCGGACCTGATCTCGCAGAACGCCAACGCCGGCGGCAATGCGGTCGGCGCGGTGCTGGGCGGCCTGCTGGGCAGCCGCAACGCCAACGTCGGCCGCCTGGCCGGCGGCATCGACCTGCGCAAGAAGACCGCCGACGTGCTGCTGACGGTCACCGACGTGCGCTCCTCCGAGCAGGTGGCGATGGCCGAGGGCCACGCCACCAAGACCGACCTGGGCTGGCGCGGCAGCGGCAGCTTCTGGGGCGGCAGCGGCTGGGGCTCGGCCGGCGCATCGGGCTACAGCAACACCGAGATCGGCCAGGTGCTGGCGCTGGCCTATCTGGAGGCCTACACCAACCTGGTGTCCGAGCTGGGCGGACTGCCCAGCGACGCTTCCGGGGCCAACGCCCACCAGGCCGTCACCATGGTCAAGCCCGGGCGCCTGCTCAAGCAGGCCGACGGCAAGGGCGGTGCGGTCCGCGACCTCGATCCGGGCATGATGCTCTACCCCACCGGCCAGAAGAACGGCACGATGTGGGAGGTCGAGGACGAGCTGGGCAACAGGGGCTGGGTCAATTCGACCTTGCTCGAACTGTCCCGCTGACGCCGCCGATGGCATGAACGAAGGGCCGGCAATGCCGGCCCTTTTTTGTTTTTCTCCCAAGTCAGGGGGCTGCTTTCACTTCCGCCGTCGGAAGGACGCCGCGCCCTGCCGGCCGGGGAATTGCGGAAAGCAGCGCAGGGATGCGCTGCGGCGGCGAGTCAGCCATGGGTGAACGCGCACCGCTTGCGCGGCACTGCCGCGCGTGCGCGTGAACGCCCGGCGCGCTGCGCCGGGCCGGACCGCGGAGCGGGCTGACCGGGCCGGGGAGCAATCCCCGGCCCGGGGCGACCCTCGCTCCGCAAGCCCTGATCCAGCTCTGGTCGACGCGCTGCGCCGGTCCGGCCCTCAGTCCGAGTTCCACCACATCAGGAATTCGTGCCACAGGCGCTTGAAGAAGCCGGCCTGCTCCACCGCATGCAGGGCGATCAGCGGGCGTTCGGCCACCACCTCGCCATCGAGGGTCACCCGCACGGTGCCCACCTCCTGGCCCTGCTCCACCGGCGCGACCAGGGTGGTGGGGAAGTCCATCGACGGCTCCAGGCTGTCGTACCTGCCGCGCTTGGTGCTGACCAGCAGCGGCTCGGCCACGCCCAGCTGCAGCTCGTTGACCTTGCCCTTCCAGATCTTCTGCGTGGTGATCGCAACGCCGCCGTCGTAGACGCGGTAGGTCTCGTAGAAGCGGAAGCCCCAGTTGAGCAGGGACAGCGAGTCGGTCGCGCGCTGCGCCTCGCCGGTCGAGCCCATCAGCACCGAGATCAGCCGCTGGTCGCCGCGCTGTGCCGACGCCATCAGGCAGTAGCCGGCGCCGGAATGGTGCCCGGTCTTGATCCCGTCGACGCTCTCGTCCTGCCACAGCAGCCGGTTGCGGTTGCGCTGGGTGATCGGGCCGACGGTGAACTCGCGGATCTTGTTGTGCGCGTAGAACTCCGGATAGTCGCGGATCATCGCCCGGCCCAGCACGGCCAGGTCGCGCGCGGTGGAGTAGTGGTTCTCCGCGCTCAGGCCGTGCGCATTGACGAAATGGCTGTTGCGCATGCCGATGCGCTGCGCGTAGGCGTTCATCAGCGCGGCGAAGGCGTCCTCGCTGCCGGCGACGTGCTCGGCCAGCGCGATCGCGGCATCGTTACCCGACTGCACCGCCATGCCCTTTTCCATCTCGATCAGCGGCGCAGTCTGGTTGACCGGGAAGCCGCTGTAGCTGCCGTCGGTCATCGCCCCGCCCTTGCGCCAGGCGTTCTCGCTCATCATCACCGGGTCGTCCTCGGACACCTTGCCCGCGGCGATCTCGGCGGCGATGACATAGCTGGTCATCACCTTGGTGATGCTCGCCGGCTCGACCCGCTGGTCGACGTTCTCGCCGGCCAGCACCTGGCCGGTCTCGTAGTCCATCAGCAGCCATGCGGTCGAGGTGACCTGCGGCGGCGGCGGTACCGGCAGGGCTTCGCCGGGCGATACCGGCGCGGTCGCGGGTACTGGCGCGGCGGTGTCCTGGGCCATGACCAGGCCTGCGGCAACGACGACGACTGCGGCCAGCGCGGCCGGCATGGAACGGAACTTCATCAGCAGGGGACTCCGGGGGATCTGCGGCTGCGGGAGCCGCGCATTGTAGGGGGGGTGACCAGGCACACGCCGGGAAACCGGCGCCGGGACCGACGGCTTGAACATCACTCGCGCACGGGGTGCGGCTGCCCGAAACCCAGACCCGCGACGCGGGACGACAGTTCCCCGACGGCGCCCGCGGCCACCGGGCCGACGCGCACCCGCCACAGCTGGCGGCCACCGGCGACGTCCTCGTGCAGCCCGACCGGGGCGATGCCGGCGGCGCGCAGCCGGCCCAGTGCGTTTTCGGCGTTGGCGCGCACCGAGAACACGCCGACCTGGAGCCAGGTGCCGGAGGCTGCCGCCGCGGCCACGGGAACCGGCGGGGCAACCGCCACCGGAGTGGCGGCAGCGAGCGTGGGCGGGGGCGCCGCTGCCGTCGTGCCGGGGGCCGCATCGCCGTACTGGCGCTGGTAGGCCGCGTAGCGCTCCTGGCGCGCGTGCATCCAGGCGTCGAACTCGTCGGCGCTGCGCACGCGGCCGTTCTCGACCATGCGGAAGCGGTTCTCCTCCTGCTGTCCCGCCGGCAGCGCGGCGGCGACGGTGGCGGAGACGGCTGGCGTGGCGACCCAGGCGTCGAGCGCGGTCGCCGATGCCGGAGCCGCGGTCGACGCGGCCGCAGCGGGCGCGACTGCTGCAGCGCTCGGCGCCGCGGCCGGCGCAGCCTCGTCCGGCGACAGCGCCCGGACCTCGACGCGACCGGTACCGCGGCGCTGGATGTCCAGCTTGACCGCCGCGGCATAGCTCAGGTCGATGATCCTGCCCTCGTGGAAGGGGCCGCGGTCGTTGACCCGCACCACGACCGAGCGGCCGTTGTCGAGGTTGGTGACGCGGGCGAAGCTCGGCAGCGGCAGCGACTTGTGCGCGGCGGTGAAGGCGTACATGTCGTACACCTCCTGGTTGGAGGTGCGCCGGCCGTGGAACTTGTTGCCGTAGTACGAGGCGGTGCCGGACTCGACGTAGCCGTCGGCGCGGTCGAGCACGCTGTAGCTCCTGCCCAGCACCCGGTAGGGCGTGCGGTTGCCGTGGGCCGAGCGCGGCTCGTGGACCACCGCCGGTTCGGGAATGCAGTCGACCCGCGGCAGCTCGTCGGGCGTGCTGTCGCGCACCCCCGGCTTGTACAGCCCGCCGGCCACGTAGTCGCCGCGGGTGGAGGGATCTTCCTGCGCGGGCGGATAGGGCCTGAAGTCGCTGCAGTCCGCCGCGGCAACCGGGCCGGCGGAGCGAACCGCCGCCTGCTGCGGCTGCGCCTTCTCCCGCGTTCCCGCGCAGCCCGCGAGCAGCGCCAGCAGCAGCGGCAGCAGCCACCTCATCGCGCCGCCCCCGACGCGATCGCCTCCGCCAGCTGGTGCACCGCCAGCGAATACATCGGCGAGCGGTTGTAGCGGGTGATCACGTAGAAGTTGCGGTAGGCCAGCCAGTACTCCCGGCCGGCGGCACCGTCGAGCGACAGCACGGTGGCGCCGGCGGCCAGCGGCTGGCCCGGCTCCGGCCGGTAGCCCAGTCCGGCCAGGTGGTCCAGCGGATACACCGGATCGTAGCCCTCGGCCACGAAGTCCCCGGCACCGTCCGCGCGCGAGGCGCGCGCCACCACCGGGCCGCCGCGCTCCCAGCCGTGCACCACGAAATAGTTGGCGATCGAGGCGAACACGTCCGGCCGGTGGGACAGCAGGTCGCGGCGGCCGTCGCCGTCGCCGTCCTTCGCCCACAGGCGGTAGCTCGAGGGCATGAACTGGCCCATGCCCATGGCCCCGGCATAGCTGCCCTTGAGCGCCAGCAGGTCCAGCTGCGGCTCGGCCTGCTTGAGCGCGAACAGCTGGGCGAGCTCGCCGGCGAAGAACGGCGCGCGCTTGGGGTAGTCGAAGGCCAGGGTGTAGAGCGCGTCGATCACGCGGAAATTGCCGGTCACGCGGCCGTAGCTGGTTTCGACGCCGATGATCGCGACGATGTACTCGGCCGGCACGCCGCTGTCGGCGGCCACCCGCTCGAGCGCCTCGCGGTTCTGCCGGTAGAACGAGACCCCGCCGTCGATCCGAGCCTGGTTGAGGAACAGCGGCCGGTACTCGTGCCACTGCTTCACCGCCTCGGCCGGCCGGTTCATCGCGTCGATGATGCTCTGCCGGTACCGGGCCTGGCCCAGCACGTCGCGGATCGCCTGGCGGTCGACGCCGTAGGTGGCGGCGGTGTACTCGACGAAGGCGTCGATGCGCTGCTGCCGGGGGATCGCCGGCTCGGTGACCGATGCGGGCGCCACCGGGCGCTCGGGCGGCTGCGGCACCTTCGGCAGCAGGCGCGGGGTGGCGTCGGGCTGCGCGGGCGACGGTGCGGCGACCGCGGCCACCTCCTCGGACAGGAGGGGATCGGAGCCGGCCTGGGTCGCGCAGGCGCCGAGGGCGACCGGCAACAGCCAGGAGGCGAACAGGACGACACGACAGCGGCTCATCGGCGCGCAGGTTATCACGCGCCGGCCGCGCCCAGGCGCACCGCGGGTGAAGGAAATCCGCGATTTTCCGCCGCGGTTCAGCGCCGCGGCTGGCGCTGCGCGCCGATCGCCATCACCACGCCCAGCCCGGCCAGCAGCGACACCGCCGCGGTGCCGCCGAAGCTGAGCAGCGGCATCGGCACGCCCACCACCGGCAGCAGCCCGGACACCATCCCCGCGTTCACGACCACGTACACCGACAGCGCCAGTCCCAGCGAGCCGGCCAGCAGGCGGCCGAAGCCGTCGCGCGATTCGGCCGCGATCCACAGGCAGCGGCCGATGACGAACGCATACAGCGCCAGCACCGCCAGCACGCCGATCCAGCCGAACTCCTCGGCGAGCACCGTGAAGATGAAATCCGTGGTGTGCTCGGGCACGAAGTCCAGGTGCGACTGCGACCCCCTGCCCCAGCCCTGCCCGGACAGGCCGCCCGAGCCGATCGCGATCTTGGACTGGATGATGTTCCAGCCGGCGCCGAGCGGGTCGTTCCCGGGGTCGCGGAAGGTCAGGATGCGGTCCTGCTGGTAGGGCCGCAGCATCGGGAACCAGCTCATCGGCGCGAACAGCGCCAGCCCCGCGCCGGCCACCGCCGCGGCCGAAACGGCGCCCAGCCACCACCACGACAGCCCCGCCAGGTACAGCGCGAAGGCGCCGCTGGCCAGCACCAGCATTGCCGTGCCGAAGTCCGGCTGCAGCAGGATCAGCGCGGTCGGCACGGCGATGATCGCGGCCGCGCCCAGCACGTGCACCAGGCGCGGTGGCTGCGGATGCTCGTTCAGGTACCAGGCGGCCATCATCGGCAGGCTGAGCTTCATCAGCTCGGCCGGCTGGAAGTAGAACACCCCCAGGTTGATCCAGTGCGCGCCGCTGCGCCCGGTGCCGATGAACAGCACCGCCACCAGCGGCAGCAGCGACACCAGGTAGGCGACCGGGGCCACCCGCCGCAGCAGCAGCGGCGACAGCCGCGACAGCAGCCACATCGCCCCCAGTCCCGCGCCGTAGCGCGCCGCCTGCGACTTCACCAGTGCCAGGTTGCCGCTGCCGGCGCTGTGCAGCACCGCCAGGCCGACCGCCATCAGCGCCAGCAGCGCCAGCAGCATCGGCCAGTCCAGCGTCCGCGTGAAACGCAGGAACAGGTCGGCGATCCAGCGCAGGATGGTCTTCATCGCACCTCCTCCGCGCGCTCGGCCGGCACATCCACCGCCATGCCGCCGACCACGTTGCCGAAGTCCGGCCGCGCGTCGCCGCCGGCAGCGGCCGCTGCGCCGCCGTCATCCTGGTCGGCATCGTCGCCCGTCTCCCCATCCACGTCATCGACGTCGACGCCGGATTCCTCCTCCGCCTCCGGCTCGCCCTCGGGCATCACCCCGAGCAGCCAGGCATCGAAGATCCGTCGCGCGATCGGCGCCGCGGTGCTGCCGCCGTAGCCGCCGTGCTCGACCACCACCGCCACCGCGATGGTCGGGTCCTCGGCCGGCGCATAGCCCACGAACAGCGCCTGGTGGCGCAGGTGGTAGGGCAGCGTGCGCGGATCGAGGCTGGCGCTGCCGCGGCGGCTGATGCGCTGCGCGGTGCCGGTCTTGCCGGCCATGCGGTAGGGCGCGCCGCGCGCCATCGCGGTCGCGGTGCCGCGGCCGTGGATGGTGTTCTCCATCCCCTCCTGCACCGCGCGCAGGTTCGACGGGCTGTCGGTGATCGGCGCCGGCAGCGGCTGCGGCAGCGGCCGCCAGGGCTGGTCGAAGCCGTCGCGCTGTCCGGCGACCAGGTGCAGCCGCCGCAGCCGGCCGTCGTCGGCGATCGCCGCGGTGCCGCGCGCCAGCTGCAGCGCGGTGGCGATCCAGTAGCCCTGGCCGATGCCCGCGATCACCGTCTCGCCCGCATACCAGGGCTCGCGGCTGCGCTGCGCCTTCCACCCGGGCGAGGGCACGATGCCGGGATTCTCGCCGGCCAGGTCGATCCCGGTGGGCTGGCCGAAGCCGTAGCGCGCCATGTAGCGCTCGAACTGCTCGATCCCCATCTGGTGGGCGAGCTGGTAGTAGTAGTAGTTGACCGAGCGCGAGATCGAATCGCGCAGGTCCACCCAGCCGCCGCCGCGCCCGGCGTCGCGATAGCCGCGGCGCTGGCCGGGGATGAAGAACTCGCCGGTCGAGAACACCCGGTACTCGGGCGTGCGCATGCCGCTGTCGAGCCCGGCCAGGGCCACGAACGGCTTGATCGTCGAACCCGGCGGACCGCCGCCGAGCACGTTGCGGTTGAACAGCGGCCGCGCCGGATCGTCCATCAGCCGGCGGTAGTCGGCGTGCGAGATGCCGTTGACGAACAGGTTGGCGTCGAAGCTGGGCAGGCTGACCATGCCCAGCACCTCGCCGGTCCCGGGATCGACCGCGACCGCCGAGCCCTGCATCTCGCCGAAGGCCGCCACCATCGCCCGCTGCAGGTCGATGTCGATGCTCAGGCGCAGGTCGGCGCCCGCCTTCGCCGGCACCATGCCGATCCGGCGCAGGGCGCGCCCTTCGACATTGGTTTCCACCTGCTCGTAGCCGATGCGCCCGCGCAGCATCTCGTCGTAGTAGCGCTCCACCCCGGTTCGCCCGGTATGGGGGAACAGCACCTGGTTCTGGCCGTAGCGCTCGACGTCGCTCTCGTCGGTGCGGCCGACGTAGCCGATCACGTGGGCGAGCAGGTCGCCGTGCGGGTAGCGCCGGTTGAGGTAGGGCACCACCTCCACGCCGGGGAAGCGCCAGCGGTCGACCGCGAAACGCGCCACCTCCTCCTCGCTCAGCCGCTGCTTGAGCGTGACCGCGCGGAAGCTGCGGGTGGCCCGGCGCTCGCGGTCGAAGCGCGCGATCTCCTGCGGCGACAGCTCCACGATCTCCGACAGACCCTGCACCAGCGCCTGCACGTCGCCGGCGTCCTCGGGGGTGACGTCCAGCCGGTAGGCGGGGATGTTGTCGGCGACCAGGCGGTCGTTGCGGTCGTAGATCAGCCCGCGCCCGGGCACCACCGGCCGCGGCTTGATCCGGTTGGCCTCCGACTGCATGGCGTAGTCGTCGTGGTCGACGACCTGCAGCTTGAAATACCAGGCCGACAGGCCGGCCAGCGCGACCAGCACCAGGGCGAACCCGACCAGCGCGCGCAGCCGGAAGCGCGCCGCCTCGGCGCTGGCGTCGCGGAGCCTGCGCGGACGCTGCCTGGCCATGCCTCAGCCCATCCTGCGGCCGAAGCGCGCGGCATCGAAGAGCACGAACAGCGGCACCCACAGCAGCATGCCCAGCAGCGGCGCCAGCCACGACGTCCACGGCGGCTGCGGCGAGCCCAGCACCAGGTGCAGCGCCGCACTGACCACGCGGTCGTTGAGCAGCAGGCCGCCGATCGCCAGCGCCTGCTGCACCGGCGGGAAGAACCGCAGCTGCAGCCGGAAGCGCTGCAGGATGAAGCCCATCACCACCAGCCGCAGCGCCTGCTCGCCGAGCAGGCTGCCGTAGACCACGTCCGCCACCAGCCCGACCGAGAAGGCCAGCCCCAGGCCGGCGCGCTCGGGCTCCTCGATGATCCAGTAGGCGACCACCAGCGCCAGCCAGTAGGGGCGCAGCGGCTGCAGCACCAGCGGCAGCGGCAGCAGCCCGAGCAGCAGCGCCACCAGCAGGCTCACCGGCAGCAGCCACAGCCGTCCGCGGCGCGGGCTCAAGGTTCCCCCTCCCGCGCGGCATCGGGCACAGCCACCTCCTCACCCCCTGCGCCCTGCCCCTGTTGTTGCCGTTGCTCTTCCGAATCCCGACTCCCGACTCCCGAATCCCGGCTCTCCAGCAACAACAGCACGTCGCGGCCGCGGTCGAGCTGCGCCGCCGGCGCGAGGTCGCCGACCAGGAAGGCGTGGCTGTCGTCCGGCCGCAGTTCGACCACCGTCCCGACCGGGAATCCGGGCGGAAAGCGCGCGCCCAGGCCGGAGGTCACCAGCACGTCGCCGGGGCGGATGTCGCTGGAGACCGGGATGTTGCGCAGTTCCAGGCGATCGCTGCGGCCGGTGCCGAAGGCCACCAGGCGCACGCCGTTGCGCGCGACGATGACCGGCACGGCGTGGTCGAGGTCGGTCAGCAGCAGCACCGTCGCGGTGGCCGGCGTCACCGACACCACCTGCCCCAGCAGGCCACCGGCGTCGAGCACGCTCTGCCCCACGCGCGCGCCGCCGCGGCTGCCGGTGCCCAGCACCAGGCGCTGGCGGCTGGGATCGAGGTCGATGTCCAGGATCTGCGCCAGCTGCACCTCCAGGCTGCCGCCTTCGGCCGCCGCCAGCAGGCCGCGCAGGCGCGCCACCTCCTGCGCTTCCACCTGCAGCCGCGCCTGGCGCGCGCCCATCACCAGCAGCTCGTTGCGCAGGCGCCGGTTGTCCTCGGCCAGGATGGCGCGGCTGGCCACGTCCTCGCGCATGCTCCGGCCCAGGCGCGAGGGCAGCCCCGCGATCTGCCACAGCGGCTGGGCCAGGGTATCGGCCGCCGCGCGCACCCGGCCCAGCCAGTCGCCGCGGTGGTCGGCCACCATCAGCGCCACCGAGACCGCCAGATAGGCCAGCAGCCGCAGCGTTCCGGCGACTTCCCCGGGGCGCGGCGCGGCGGGACTGGCGAAGGTGGACACGGTCAGGGGCCGGGATTCGGGAATCGGGAATCGGGAGTGGGAAAGATGCTGGCGTCTGCTGCCGGCCGCCACCGGTCACCTGCCCCGATGTCGCTACCTGCAGCAGCGGAGGCAGGAGGACCCGAGGCCGGAGCCGGCGGGAAACACCTGTGGCCCATCAGCTGCGCGGTCATGCCGACCCGTCGCACCATTCCGCCGAATTCCGAATCCCGGCTCCCGGCTCCATCATTCGTGCGCGAAGAACTCGTTCCCGTGCAGGTCCAGCAGCTCCAGCGCGCGGCCGCCGCCGCGGGCGACGCAGGTCAGCGGATCGTCGGCCACCTGCACGTGCAGGCCGGTCTCCTCGCTGAGCAGGCGGTCGAGGTCGCGCAGCAGGGCGCCGCCGCCGGTGAGCACGATGCCGCGCTCGGCGACGTCGGCGCTCAGCTCCGGCGGGGTCTGCTCCAGCGCCTGGCGCACGGCCGCGACGATGCCCGACAGCGGCTCGCGCAGCGCGTCGAGCACCTCGTTGGAGTTGATCTTGATCAGCTTCGGCACGCCCTCGGCCAGGTGCCGGCCGGAGATCTCGGTCTCCTCCACCTTTTCCTGCGGGTAGGCGCAGCCGAGCTGGATCTTGACCCGCTCGGCGGTCGCCTCGCCGATCAGCATGCCGTGGTTGCGGCGCACGTAGTTGACGATCGACTCGTCGAAACGGTCACCGCCCACGCGCGCGGACTGCGAATAGACGATGCCGTTGAGCGCGATCACCGCCACCTCGGTGGTGCCGCCGCCGATGTCGACCACCATCGAGCCGCGGGCCTCGGTGACCGGCATGCCGGCGCCGATCGCGGCGGCCATCGGCTCCTCGATCAGGGACACGTCGCGCGCGCCGGCCTCCAGCGCCGAGTCCTTGATCGCGCGCTTCTCCACCTGGGTCGAGCCGGCCGGCACGCAGATCAGCACCCGCGGGCTGGGGCGCAGGAAACGGCTCTTGTGCACCTTGCGGATGAAGTGCTTGAGCATTTCCTCGGTATAGGTGAAGTCGGCGATCACGCCGTCCTTCATCGGCCGGTGGGTGGTGATGTTGCCGGGAGTGCGGCCGAGCATCATCTTGGCCTCGCTGCCCACCGCGGCGACCGCCTTCTGGCCGCCGCTGCGGTCCTGGCGCACGGCCACCACCGACGGCTCGTTGAGCACGATGCCCTGGCCGCGGACGAAAATCAGGGTATTGGCCGTGCCGAGATCGATCGACAGGTCATTGGAAAACATGCCGCGGAACTTCTTGAACATCGGGGGATTTGGTCCGTCAGGGGGAGCGAAACAGGGCCCGCTAGCCTAGCAAAAAAGCGCCTGCCCGCGGCGCGGCGCGGGCCGCAGGCGCCCCCCTCCCGACCTCCCCCGCTGCGCCGGCGGGAGGGGCGGATCGGGGCTCTCCCCGGCTTGCGGGGAGATCGGCGGCTCAGGCTCTCCCCAGCAGGGCAGCGGCAGGACGGAGGGCGATGCGACTGGCCTCCCCCCGCCCGACCTCCCCCCGCTGCGCGGGCGTGAGGGGCAGCCCGGCACGGGGCGGCGAGGTTCTGCGGCGGCACCCCCGCTGGCCGGGCAGAAGGACCACAACCGCGCCCGGACTCCCTCACCCACCATGTCCCCGGTCTTTACACCCGCTCTGCGGGGGAGGGCCGGGTGGGGGTGAGTCCCGACGCCCGTCGCTGGCCTCCGCCAGGGCGCCCGGCTACCCTAACCGCCTTTCCCGCCCCCCGAGACGCACGATGTCGGCTTTGATCTGCGGTTCCCTGGCCTACGACACCATCATGGTGTTCCCCGACCAGTTCAAGAACCACATCCTGCCGGACAAGGTGCACATCCTGAACGTCTCGTTCCTGGTGCCGCGGATGCGCCGCGAGTTCGGCGGCTGCGCCGGCAACATCGCCTACAACCTCAAGCTGCTCGGCGGCGACCCCGTCCCGATGGCCACCGTCGGCGGCGACTTCGGCCCCTACCGCGCCTGGTTCGAGAAAAACGGCATCACCCTGGAGCGGATCAAGGTGATCGAGGAACTGTTCACCCCGCAGGCCTTCATCACCACCGACCACGACAACAACCAGATCACCGCCTTCCACCCGGGGGCGATGATGCGCAGCTACGAGAACCACGTGAAGGACGTGCCCGGCGTGACCATCGGCATCGTCAGCCCGGACGGCTACGAGGGCATGATCCAGAACGCCGGCGAGTTCGCCGAGGCCGGCATCCCCTTCATCTTCGACCCCGGCCAGGCGATGCCGCTGTTCAACGGCGAGGAGCTGCGCGCGTTCATCGAGCAGGCCGACTACGTGACCGTCAACGATTACGAGTCCAACCTGCTGCAGGAGCGCACCGGCTGGGACGAGAAGACCATCGCCGGCAAGGTCAAGGCCTACATCGCCACCCGCGGCCCGCACGGCGCCTGCATCCACGCCGAGGGCCGGGTCCACAACATCCCGCCGGCGCAGGAGCGCCGCGTCACCGACCCCACCGGCTGCGGCGACGCCTTCCGCGCCGGCCTGATCTTCGGCATCGAGAAGGGCTACGACTGGGAAACCATCGGCCGCATCGGCAACCTGATGGGCTCGCTCAAGGTCGAGCACCCAGGCACCCAGAACCAGCGCTTCGACTACGCCGAGTTCAGCGAGCAGTTCCGCCAGCAGTTCGGCTACGCGCTGGCCTGATCCACCGGATGGATCAGGCCCTGCGGGGGATGGCGCGCCGGAAACGGCAGGCGCATACTACAGGCTCGCCAAAGATGCAAGCAGGGGACCACCATGTCGGTCAACCTTGCCACCACCCTGATCGGCCCGTTCCGTGCGGGCATGCGCAACGACGGTGTCCGCCTGGTGCAGATGCGCCTGAACGAGGTCCTGGCCGGGACCCCGGGCCACATCCGCCTGGGCACCGACGGAATCTTCGGCAGCAGGACGGGGGCGGCGGTCGCCCGCTTCCAGAAGTCGCGCCAGCTGCGCGTGGACCAGATCGTCGGCCCGATCACCGCCAGGGCGCTCGGCTTCACCGGGTATACCACGCCCAAGCGGATCGCCCAGGGAGCCCAGCAGCTGGCAGCGGCGGTCGCTGCCCCGGTCACCGCCTGGATCGCGCGGCTGGTGCCCGCGCCACAGAAGGACCCGGACCCCATCTACAACTCGCTGCTGGCGCTGGTGGTGCATGCCGATGTGATGCACCGCGCTGCCGCAGTGCTCGGCACGCTTCCGGGCGCCTCTGGCGCCGCATCCGAACTCAGCAGGATCGTCGCCGGGCTGCAGGGCAGGCTGACGGGCTGGTCGGCGCAGAACATGTTGGCTGAATTCGTGCAGCGACAACAGGCCTATGCCGATTCCGTACACGGGCGCCTGATGGCGCTGTCGCAGCAGCTGCAGGCGCTGGCACAGCGCCCGCAGCCCGGCCGGCAGTCGGACCTGACGGCGATGGTGCAACTGCTGGTCCTGCAGACGCAGATGCTCGCCGCGCATGCACGGATAAGGCGGGTGCTGCAGGACCCCGCCTCGCATACCGAGCCGGCCGACGAAATGCTGAAGATCGCCGCCAACGTTGCCAGAAGCACCAGGAACATGCTCCCCAGACTGTAGGGAAGCCCTGAACGATTCACCCTTGACCGTCGTTCCCGCGCCGGCCTCTTCTCCGCACGCTACCGGGCGTAGCCGGCCGCCGCCGACTCCAGCCATGCCGGCAGGTCGCGGCGGCGGACCCGCTCGCGACGCGCCCGCGCCAGGCAGGCGAGCATGTACTCGCGCTTGCCGGCGTCGTCGCCGGCGAACGACAGCGCGAGGTCGCGGTCCATCCAGCGCCGGAACACCAGGTAGAGCACCACATGCAGGGCGATGGCCAGCGCGCTGACCAGCACGACGATGGCGACGTCCAGGTTCATCCCGGCCGCGGCCCCGGCCTCAGTCCCACTTCGGCAGCTTCGCCCGGTCCAACCCGCCCACCTCGAACTCCGCCGTGCGGCTGCCGAGGTCGCGGCTGGCGAATTCGATGCGCATCACCTTCGCGTCCCGGGTCAGGCGCCACAGCGCCCGGTGGTCGTCGATGAACATGGCGATGGCCTCGTCGGTTTTCGGCCGGTTGGCCGCCATCTTCCGCGGCGGCGCGTCGTCCACGGTCACCGTGACGCTGCAGCGCGTGTAGCAGGCCCGGGCGAAATCGCCCGCCTTGAGCACCAGGTAGCTGCTGCGGCCCCAGTCGGGGTGGTCGCGGAAGATCAGCCGCACCGGCGTCTTGCCGCTGCCGTCGACGTCGACCTCCTCCCTGGCGAAGATCGCCGCCGACAGCTGCTGGCCGCCCTTCACGTTCTCGGTCTGGTAGGCCCACAGCGCGGCGACGCGGCGGGCCTCGCGATCGGCCTCGCCCTTCTGCCGCACCTCGTCGTAGCCCTCGCGCACCCGGCGCGTGGCCTCGGCGTCGGGCCAGCTGGCGATCATCACGTCGGCCTGGGCCTTGGCCAGCGACCAGTTGCCCTCGGCCACCGCGCTGTCGAACGCGGCTGCCGCCTCGGCGGCGGCCTGCTCGGCCGCCTGCGCCTGCACGGCGGCGCGCGCGGCGGCCTCGGCTTCGCGGTCCTTGCATCCGGCCAGCAGCGCCAGGCTGAGCGCCACGGCGGCGGTGAGCGGCAGGGTCTTCATCCGGCATCCTCCTCGATCAGTCCGGCCAGCGCCGCGGCAACGGCGTCGGGCTGCTCCATCAGTGTCATGTGCCCGCTGTCGCCGAGCAAGCGCCGGCGCGCGTGCGGGATGCGCTGCGCGTAGGCCGCCATCGCACTGGGATCGATCACGCGGTCGTGCGCACCCCAGACCAGCAGCGTCGGCTGGCGGATGCGCCCGGCCTCTTTCCAGGGCAGGAAGCGCTCGTCGCCGCGACCGATGCGGTCCAGCACCGACTGCTCGAAATCCGCCTCCCGGCGGCGCAGCGAAATCAGCGCCCAGGGCCCCGGCCAGGGCATCGCCGGGCGCGCCCGGCGCTGGTGGAACAGCACCGACAGGTAGTCCTCCAGCGACTGCGCATCCTCGATCCCGAACGGGTTCCCGCCGTCGAGCACGGCGCGGCCGAATTCGTTCTCCGCAAACTCCACGCCGGCCGCGTCGAGCAGCGCCAGCCGTTCGACCAGATGCGGATGCCGCGCGGCCACCAGCGCGGCAATCCCCCCGCCCATCGAATGCCCCACCAGCACTACCGGCCCGCCGAGGTGGCCGATGAAGGCCGCGACGTTCTCCGCCTGCGCCGCAAAACCGTGGTCCGCCCCCGGCACGCGCTCGCTCTCGCCCCAGCCGGGCAGGTCCGGCGCCACCAGCCGGTAGCGCCGCCCGAGCTCCGCGGCCAGCCGGTACCAGTTCTCCTTGCTGCCGGTGTAGCCGTGGACCATCACCACCGTCGGCGCAGCAGCGGCGGCAGCGGCGCGCTCCACCCACACCCACCGCCTGCCGGCGATGGCCGCGCTGCGGCGGACGAAGCCGGCCGCGATGCGCTGGCGGGTGAATTCGGCACGGATCAGCCGGCCCGGTTCGCGCAGGATCCACCAGACCGCCGCCACCGCACACAGCGCGATCGCCGCGACCACGGCCGCCAGCGCACCGGGCGACATGGCCGCGGGTCAGCCCTGCGGCGCGCCGGAGTCGCCCTGCGGCGCGTCTTCGCCGGCCCCTTCCGCCGTGGGGGCCGGAGCCGGTGCCGGTTCCGGCCTGGCTTCGGCGATGAGCTTTTCCACCGACGCCGTGGTGATCGGGTGGTAACCCGGCTTCGCCTGCGCGAACGCGGCTTTCGCCAGCGCCAGGCCGTCCGCGGTTTCCACCATCGCCGCATACACCGGCATGATCAGCTTGCGCCGCCCGATCTTCTGCACGAACTCCGCCGCCGCGGCGCCCGCCGGCGCGTAGCCGCTGCGGATCGCCAGCGGATACCAGCGCATCGCGATCTCGCCGTTGGCCGTGCCGGTGAAGCGGTAGGCCTCGTCCAGCTGCGCCAGCGCTTCGACCGGCAATGTCTCGGGCATGCCCTCGATGAAGTGCAGCCACTCCTGCGTGGCCCAGGCGTCGGTGATCACCGCCGGCGGCAGCTGCGCACTGCCGCGCCAGCCCAGCCGCGCCGAATCGACGATGCCGAAGCGCGGCGAGAGCACCTTCGGCGCCTCGGCCGGAATGCCCGGCCCGTACACCCACTCCTCGATCTCGGCGTCGGTCACCTTGCCCGGGTTCGGGTCGAACAGGTGTTCCCCGGCGTAGGCCAGGAAGGTCTCGGTGGTGATGCTCTGGAACGCGAAATGGTCGAAATAGCCGCGCAGGAAGGCATCGAAGGTGGCGCGGCCGAAGCGCTCCTCCAGGAACTGCAGGAACCACGCGCCCTTGTCGTAGGAGACCGCGCTGAGCGCGTCGTCGGCGTCGAGCTCGATACCCGGCTTGACCGCAAGCGCCTGCACCGCCTCCGGCATCGACCCGATCGCATCGCGCAGCGCGTTGCGCGCGATGACGAACTCCATGTCGCTGAATTCCCTGCCGTACAGCGCCTCGACGATGCGGTTCTCCACGTAGCTGGTGAAACCCTCGTTGAGCCAGCCGTGCCTGGCGCTGGAGAAGGTCACCAGGTTGCCCGACCAGCTGTGCGCCAGCTCGTGGGCGATCAGCGACACCAGCGACTTGTCGCCGACGATCACCGTGGGCGTGATGAACGACAGCCGCGGGTTCTCCATGCCGCCGTACGGGAACGACGGCGGCAGCACCAGCAGGTCGTAGCGCTCCCAGCGGTAAGGCCCGTAAAGCGCCTCGGTGGCGGCGATCATCTTCTCGGTGTCGGCGAACTCGGCGGTCGCCTTCTCCACCATCGCCGGCTCCGCCCACACTCCGCTGCGCGCCGAGACCGGCTTGAACACCAGGTCGCCGGCCGCGATCGCCATCAGGTAGGAGGGGATGCGCTGGGGCATGGTGAAGTCGTACTCGCCGTCGCGCGCGGCCGCCGGATCGTTGTCGGCGCTCATCAGCACCATCACGTCCGGGCGCGAGACGACGTGCGCGCTGTAGGTGTAGCGCACCTGCGGCGTGTCCTGCAGCGGCACCCAGCTGCGCGCGTGGATCTGCTGCGACTGGCTGAACATGAAGGGCAGCGTGCCGCCCCCGGTCATTTCCGGCGTCAGCCACTGCAGCCCCGAGGCATCGGGCGAGGTGGCGTAGCGCACCCGCACCTTCGGGTTGCGCTCCGGCGTCTCGATCACCAGGGCGCTGCCCAGCACCGGATCGGCCTCGGCCAGCGCGTACTGCAGCGGCTGCCACGCGCCGGCGGCCTCGCCCTCGACGCCGTCGATGGCCAGGGCACGGGTATCGAGCACCAGCTGGCTGCCGCTGCCGTCCTTCCAGTCCAGGGTGTAGGTGGCGACGCCGGAAATCGTCTTCGCATCGAAGTCGAGCGCGATATCGAGCGCGAGATGGTCGATCGCGACCTTGTCGGGCTCGGCGTAGGAATGCTCGTCGACATCGCCGAGCTTCACCGGCTCGGGCGCCGCGGCGGGGGCAGCCGGCGCATCGCCGCCGCGGTCGCAGCCGGCCAGCGCCAGCACCGCGCAGGACAGCGCAAGGAGATACAGCGGACGACGCAGGGACAATCGCATGGCCGGGGGAAGCCTTTTCGGGACGGGACCGGCTGATTCTACCGCCGCAGCCCCGCCCCCACACCCGCACCGTTCCGGGCCTGACGCGGCGCCGGATCGCGACGCGGCCGCCCGACGGGTTGCGGCAGCGGCTGCACCACACCCTCGAACGTGCGCCGCCGCCAATGCGGAAGCAGGCGCGGGCTCCGTTACCGCCGCAGTAACGGGGTGATAAGACATACCACCTTGATCCGTGGGATTCACACGCCCCTCGTTACCGCTGGCGCCATGCCGCGCAGATCAGGCAAACTGTTGATCCGACGCCAGATTTCCCCGGTTGACTGACGCCGGTCACGACTGAATACTGGCCGTTACCACCCCACTTTCGGGATCTAAACGTAGTTAGGCGTGAAGTCGCTCCCACCGGCCTCACGCAAAAAACAAACGTGGGATTACGGAGAATGTCATGGGCTTCTGGAGCACTGTTGGGAAGATTGGGAAGGCAACTGTCGAACACGCGAGCAAAGTCAATCAAGAAGCGAAAAGCAATATTGGCAAGTACGAGCAAAGAGACGACGGGTACGTAAAGGATAAACTCAAATCCGGGAACATTTCGGAAAAAATGGCTGCTGCACGAGTATTGAAGAATCGAGGCTACACGAAAGATAATGTGTAAATCACTCGCGTAATTCAAAAGAAATTTTCGGCCAACCTATAACTTAGGAGATTGAAATGTCCAACGGATTTAAAGGTAGCCCCGAACACGAAGACTGGATTCAGTCTGGCGGGAAGGATGAGGATTACTCTTACTACTACAACAAGTGGCATCGACGTATCACGAGTCAATTACCCCCACCAAAGATGAAGTGAGCACGCCTAACAATTCGTTCAAGCCGAGACCGCTTCGCGGCTCGGCTTAAATGGTGACGTGTACCATCACGCCAAGCCGCGCAGCGGTCCGGCTTAACTCAGGTGTTAGCCAGTGAAAACAATTCTCATCGTAGTCATGTTGACTTTCATGCCCGCAGTTGTGGCGGCTGAAGACATCCTCATTTCGCTCCAAGAGGAGCTGATCCGCTTGCGCGAGGAAGATCAAGCACTGAGGTCACGCCAACCAAAGGATGATGCTGACTGGCAAGCAATGCTGGCCATAGCAGCCGAACACACCGCAAGGATCAAAGTAATAGTCCAACAGCATGGTTGGCCTACTCGCCAGCTAGTAGGGGATGAGGCTAGCGAAGCTGCATGGCTTCTTGTGCAACACGCGGACTCTGACAGGGAGTTCCAGAGATATGCTCTGACCCTCATTGAGCCCTTAGTAGCAGCAGGAGAAGTGAGAGGGGCAAACTATGCTTACCTTTGGGACAGGGTCAATCTGCCTCAGCGATATGGAACACAAGGAGAGTGCCGTGATGATGGTGCATTTGTTCCACACCCCATTGAGGACGCGGAGAACGTTGACTCTAGGCGTAAAGAAATGGGCATGTCGGAGTTGTCAAAGTACATCGAGTTTGCATCCAAACGCTGCGCTTCACGTGGCTAACAATTCATTCAAGCCGACGCCGCTTCGCGGCGCGGCTTAACTCAGGCGTTAGCCGCCCCTCAGCTTTCGTGCGGACTGGAACAGTGCGAGCTGTAAGCCACCTTGGACGGGAGAGTCGATGAGG
>CAKTDC010000001.1 GCA_934541015.1 uncultured Luteimonas sp. | reverse complement strand
GCCCCGGCCTGGCGCCGCGCCCTGGCCTTGGCCGAACAGCTCGACCAGGCCGGGCCGGGCGGCGGCAAGGCGCCGCCCCCGCGCAGCCGCGGCCAGGGCCTGCGCAGCGGCGCGCTGCCGGCGCTGCTGGAGGTGTTCCCCGAGTTGCGCGGCCAGCCGCTGATCGCGCTCGGCGAACGGCTGCTGGCCGCCGAGGAAGCGGCCCTGCTGCAGTTCAACAACGGCGTCGCCTTCGTGGCCAGCGTGCGCGAAGGCTGGCTGGCCACGGGCATCCGCCTCCCGATGCTGTCGAAGATGCTCGGCACCTCGCAGCTGCTCGACCAGGCGAGCGTGCAGCCGCTGGGCAGGGCCGAGGCCGAAGACGCCGTGCGCGAACGCTTCGGCGACCTCGAGCACCGGATCCGGCATCCGCTCGACACCCTGTGCTGGGATCTGGCCGCGGCGCGGCTCAACGGCCTGGTGTTGCGCCCGCGCGGACCGCTGCGGCTGCGCCTGCGGCGCCTGCCCAACTTCACCCGCCTCGACGCCGTCGGCCCGCTCGACCTGCAGCTGGCCGCCCTGTGCGCGCGGATGCCGCAGTCGCTGGACGAACTCGTGCGGCGGTTTCCCGGCCACGACCAGGACGTGTACCGGTTCGCCGTGCTCTGCGTGCTCTCGGGCGTGGCCGAAGTCATGCCCGGCGCCGGCCCTGCCCAGGCCCTTCCGCCGGCGCCCGATACCCGCCTGCGCGGCTTCTTCAAATCCCTGCTCGACCGGCTCTTCTGAGGACCCCCGCAGTTCATGGCAGTCTACAAACTCGTATTCGCAGGCCCGGTGGGCGCAGGCAAGACGACCGCTGTGCGGTCGCTGTCGGACATCGACGTGGTCAGCACCGAAAGCTCGGCCAGCGATGAAACCCGCCGCCTCAAGCGCACCACCACGGTGGCGATGGACTATGGCGTCATGAAGCTCGACAACGGCGACCAGGTGCACCTGTACGGCACTCCGGGGCAGAAGCGCTTCGACTTCATGTGGGAGATCCTCGCCGAGAACGCGCTGGGCCTGGTGCTGCTGCTCAAGGGCGACGCCCCCGATCCGCTCGCCGACCTGCGCACCTACGTGGACGAGTTCCGCAGCTTCATCGACCAGAGCGGACTGGTGGTGGGCGTCACCCACTCCGAAGCGGCCGGCTGGATCCGCCAGGAAGTCGCGCGCGAGCTGGTCGGGATGGACCTGCCTCCCTACGTGATGGATGCCGATTCACGCAAACGCACGCACATGGCCACCCTGGTCAAGGCGCTGATCCACGGGATCGACCCGTTCCAGGACGCGCTGCCAGGCTGAAGGAGCGAATGAACATGCCCAACCGCTCCGCCAATCCCTGCCTGATGCTGACCCCGGCCGGCACGCTCATGGCCTTTGCCGAGCGCACGCCTGACGCCGTGGCCGCCGAACTGCAGACGCTGGCGCCGCGCGGCGTGGCGGTGCGGCGAGATGCCTGGCTGGCCGCGGGCGGCAGCCGCCAGGCCCTGCTCGAGGACGGGCTGCGGCGCGGCTGGCTGCACGAGATCGGGCGTGAACTGCAGGCGCCGAACGTGGCCCTGGACAACTACCTGCCGCACGCCATCGCCGGGCTGTCGGGCTCGCGCATGGCGGCGCTGGCCTCCGACGACGGCTTCTGCCTGGCTCGCGTGGGCTATGCCCAGGACGAAGCCGACACGCTGTCGGTGGCCGCCGCGGACTTCCTCGGCTTCGTGGAGCGCCAGAAGCAGCGCGGCTTCAAGGGCACCGGCCGCGCCGTGTCCTTCCACGAGAGCATCGACATGCTGATGCCGGCGACCACCTTCACCCTGTTCTGGGTGGACGGGGTGGGCTACTGGCTGATCCTGGGCGGCGAGCCGCTGCTCAACAATCGCGCGCTGGTGGAGCTGGTGTGGGGGATCCGCGTGGCCGGCGGGAAGTTCTCGCCGGGCTGAGGCCGGCGCGCGCCCGCCTCCGCGGTGCGCTCAGCTGCACTCCAGGCCCCCCGCGGCAACGCAGTCGGCATGGTTGTCGCGGATGGCCAGCTCCTTGCCGAAGCCATAGCCGACCGCCAGCGACACGAGGAACAGGAACGACAGCAGGACGCCGGTCCAGAAGGTCTGACGGCGGGTCCGGGACGGTGGCCTGGAGGCGTCGAGGGCGGGTCGGGCGGGGTCGATGCGGGTGTCGTGCGGCATGGCTGGCGCTCTCTGTGGGTGAGCCGCCATCTCCGCAGAAGCGGCGCGCCAACGCCACGACGGCCGCCCGCCAGCCACACGACAACGGGGCGCCAGTCCGAAAATTCAATGACTTGTGGCCACCCTGCCGGTCATCGGCAGTCGCTGCGGCCCTCCGCGACGCAGTCGGCGCGGTTGTCCCTGGCCGCCAGATCCCGCCCCACCAGGTAGCCGAAAAGCAGGAACAGCGCGAACACGACCACCAGCCCGATCAGCAGGACCATCCTGCGGAAGGCCCGGTCGCCGATCCCGCTGTCCGCGGCCGGCGCAGACCCCTCGCCCGGATCCGGCTCCTTCGGCTCCGGCTCCGGCGCGGGCAGTACGCACAGCGCCGCAGGCTCGACCTCCAGCGCCGCCGACAGCGCCATCCGCGTCTCCAGCGATCCGCCGTCGCCGCCCTCCACCCGCTGCACCGTGCGCACGCTCAGCCCGGCAACCTGCGCCAGCTGCTCCTGGGACCATGCGCGCCGTTCGCGCAAGCCACGGACGATGGCCGGATCGATCTTCATTGCAGATGGCAGGCGCGTGGTCTGGGGAACGCCATTCTGCACGAGGCATCGGACGCCGCCCTGCACCGACCGCTGGCACGGCAGCCGGACCGGCGCGCACGGGGCATCGTGCGGCGCGTCATGTAAACGTTTTCACATGGCGCTACCCTGACCTGCCCGCCACCGCTCCGGCCTCCGGACCCGGACGCCGCAGGCAACGGCGCCGCCACCGGAGCTCCCCGATGTCGAACCGGTTCAATCGCCGCACCCTTCTACAGCTGATGGGCGCTGGCGCCGCCGGCGCCACCCTGCCCCCGGTCTTGGCCCGCGCGCACCAGGACGCCGGAAAATCCGCCGGACCCGCGCAGCCGGGCGCGCCGAACATCCTGTTCATCATGACCGACGACCAGGCGCGCGGCGCGCTGGGCATCTACGGCAACGAGGTGCTGAAGACGCCGAACATGGACCGCGTCGGCCACGAGGGCCTGCGCTTCGACGAGGCCTTCGTGACCACCTCGGTGTGTGCGCCCAGCCGCGCCAGCTACCTCACCGGCCTGTACGCGCACACCCACGGCGTCACCAGCAACGGCGAGGAGCCCGGCTGGTACCAGCAGATGGGCCTGCGCCACGACCAGATCACCTGGCCGATGCTGCTGCAGAAGGCCGGCTACCACACCGCCGTGGTCGGCAAGTGGCACATCAAGTCCGCGCCCACCGGCTTCGACCACGCCGCGATCCTGCGCGGACAGGGCAGCTACTTCGACCCGCAGTTCATCGTCAACGGCGCGCCGGTGCGCTTCCGCGGCCACACCGACGACGTGATCGGCGACCAGGGCCTGCACTACCTGCAGCAGCGGCCGAAGGACAAGCCGTTCTGCCTGTGCTTCCAGTTCAAGGCGCCGCACGGCCCGTGGGAGCCCGACCCGCGCTTCTACGACGCGTTCAAGGACGTCGAGGTGCCGCTGCCGCCGGGCTTCGGTGAAGCGCAGCCCGGGGACGCGCCCGTCGCCTACTCGAAGACCACGCAGGAGATCGCGCACATGGGCGACTTCTTCCGCGACAGCGAGCGGCGCAAGGCCCAGGTCGACCGCAGCCTGCCGGAGGAGCAGCGCCTGCGCGAGGTGTTCCAGGCCTTCGTCCGCAACTACTACCGCGTGCTGCTGGGCGTGGACGAGAACGTCGGCCGGGTGCTGGACTTCCTCGACAGGGAGGGTCTGTCCGACAACACCATCGTCATCTACACCTCCGACAACGGCTTCTTCCTCGGCGAGCACGGCTTCTACGACAAGAGGCTGATGCTGGAGCCGTCGATCCGGGTGCCGATGCTGATGCGCTGGCCGAAGAGGATCCGCGCCGGCAGCGTCGACGATTCGCACATGGTGCTCAACATCGACGTGGCGCCGACCCTGCTCGAGCTGGCGGGCGTCGAGGCGCCGGACTGGATGCAGGGCCGCAGCTGGAAGCCGCTGCTCGAAGGCGAACCGGCGGACTGGCGCGAGGACTTCCTGTACGAGTGGTACGAGTACCCGGCGGTGCACTGCGCGCGCAAGCACCGGGGCGTGCGCACCCGGCGCTGGAAGCTGATCCACTTCTGGGAGCAGCCCGACGAGTGGGCGCTGTACGACCTGCGCAACGATCCGATGGAGCGCGACAACCTCTACGGCGACCCGGCGCACGCCGCCACCGTGGCCCGGCTGCAGGCGCGGATCGTCGCGCTGCGCGCGCAGATCGGCGACGTCGATCCGCCCGGCTACGTGGCGCCCGCGCTGGAGCCCGGCAAGTGCCCGGCCTGAGCGCGCGGGAGCCGCGGCGATGAGCGCCCGCCACAACCGCCGCGAGGCGCCGAAGCTGCTCGACGGCGGCGCCATGCAGGGCAGCAGCTGGCGCCCGCTGCTGGCCGGCGGCGCCCCGCTCCGGCGGCCCGACTTCATGTACCAGTACTGCGAGTTCCCCGGCGCGCACTGCGTGCGCCCGCACCGCGGCGTGCGCGACGGGCGCTGGAAGTACATCCGCTGGAACCTGGCACCGGCCGGCAATTGCGCGATTGCAGCGCTCCCTTCCCCGCTGCCCGGGGCAAGGAAGGTGGAACGATCCCGATGCGGCGCAGCCCTCCCGCGTTCGACACGCTCCCGCTCCTCCACCGCACGACGGTTCTCCCGCTCTTCCCCCGCTTGCGGGGGAGGCCGGGAGGGGGGCCGTCCGGCTCCGCGGTCCTGTGCCTTCCGGAACCCGTTTCGGCGAAGGAAGGCGCCTCAGCCCGGAACGATCCGCAGCACATCGTCCAGCAGCGCCGCGGCGGTGACTTCGGCGCCTGCGCCCGGGCCCTGGATCACCAGCGGACGTTCGCGGTAGCGGTCGCTGGAGATGGCCACGCGGTTGTCGGTGCCTGCCCCGCCCAGCAGCGGGTGTCCGGCCGGCAGCGCGCGCAGGCCGACGCTGGCGCCGTCCGCATCGAAGCGGCCGACGAAGCACAGCCGCGCACCGTCGCGGCCGGCCGCGGCCAGCCGCTCGCGCAGCGGTTCGTCCAGCGCCGACAGGCGTGCGTCCACGTCCGCGGGCGAAGCGTCGCGCAACTCCGCAGGCAGCAGTGCATCGACCGACACGTCCGCCTCCTCCAGCGGCAGCCCCGCGGCACGCGCGAGGATGAGCAGCTTGCGGCGCACATCGGCGCCGGACAGATCCTGCCGCGGGTCGGGCTCGGTGTATCCGGCCGCCCTTGCCTCGCGCACGAGCTCGGAGAAGGCGCGGCTGCCGTCATGGCGCCAGAACATCCACGCCAGCGAGCCCGAGAGCACGCCTTCCACCGAATGGATCCGGTCGCCGCCCGCGCGCAGCGCGCGGATCGAGGCAAGCAGCGGCAGTCCCGCCCCGACCGTGGCGCTGTCGCCGTAGCGCCCGCCCTCGGCCTGCGCCGCGACGATCGCCTGGGCCCGCGCAAGCTCGGCGCCGGCGCCGAGCTTGTTGGCGGTGACCACGTGGATGCCGCGCGCCAGCCATTCGCGATGCCAGTCCGCGACCAGCCCGCTCGCGGTGGCGTCGACGATGACATCGCCCGCGCGCAGGCTTTCGGCCTCGGCCCAGGGCGGCACGCCGCCGCTGCGGGCCGGCGCCGAGCGCGCTTCGTCGACGATCGCATCGAGCGGGCCGTCCACCGCCAGGCGCACGCGCGAGTTGCTGATCCAGGCCGGCTCGGGCAGGCCGATGCCATCGGCGCGCAGGCGCTGGTACCTTGCGGCGAACGCCGCGCCCACGGTGCCGGTGCCCAGCAGCGCCAGCCGCGCCGGCCAGGCCTTGCGCCGCCGCGCCGCGTCCAGCCGGCTCACGTTCATGCGTCGGCCCGTTTGAGGGTTCCGGCGCCCGCCGCGTCCTGCGCCCGCGCCAGCCCGGCCTCCAGGTCGGCGAGCAGGTCCGCGGCCGCCTCGATCCCGACCGACAGCCGCAGCAGGCCGTCGCCGATCCCGGCCTTGGCGCGCGCTTCGGGCGTCATCGCCGCATGGGTCATCGACGCCGGATGCGCGACCAGGCTTTCCACGCCACCGAGCGATTCGGCCAGGGTGAAGTGGCGCAGCCCGTCGACGAAGGCCCGCACTTCTTCGATGCCGCCGGCCAGTTCGAACGAGATCATCGCGCCAAAACCCTTCTGCTGGCGCGCGGCCAGGGCGTGGCCCGGATGCGACTCCAGGCCGGGGAAGTGGACCCTGGAGACCGACGGGTGCCCATCGAGCAGGGCGACGATGGCGTCGGCGTTCTCCTGGTGGATGCGCAGGCGCGCGTCCAGGGTGCGCAGGCCGCGCAACGTCAGGAAGCTGTCGAACGGCGAGCCGGTGATGCCCAGCGCGTTCGCCCACCACACCAGCTGCTCGTGATCCTCGGCGCGGCGCGCCACCACCGCGCCGCCGACCACGTCGCTGTGGCCATTGATGTACTTGGTGGTCGAATGCAGCACGAAATCGGCGCCGAATTCGATCGGCGTCTGCAGCACCGGCGACAGGAAGGTGTTGTCGACCACCGCCAGCGCGCCGGCCCTGTGCGCGGCGTCGATCACCAGGCGCAGGTCGGTGACCCGCAGCAGCGGATTGGACGGCGTCTCGATCAGCACCAGCTTCGGCGACTGCGCCAGCGCCTCGCCCAGCGACAGCGGGTCGGTGAGATCGGCCGTGATCAGCTCGAAGTGCCCCTTCGCCGCCAGCGCGTTGAACAGCCGCCAACTGCCGCCGTAGGCATCGTGCGGCACCACCAGGCGGTCGCCCGGCGAGAGCAGCGCGTGCAGGACCAGGGTGATCGCGCCCATGCCGGTGGCGGTCACCACCGCGCCGGCGCCGCCCTCCAGTTCCGCCAGAGCCTCGGCCAGCAGGTCGCGGGTGGGGTTGCCGCTGCGGGTGTAGTCGTATTCACGCTTGTTGCCGAAGCCGTCGAAGCTGAAGTTGCTCGACAGCACGATCGGTGGCACCACCGCGCCGTGGGCGGTGTCGCGGTCGATGCCGGCGCGCACGGCGGCGGTGGCGGGACGACAGGCGCCCTGCGGCTCGGGGCTGGAAGCGTGGCTCATGCGTGTTCTCCGTTGTCGCGCAGGGCAGCGGCGAGGATGCCGTCGATGCGGTCGTGTTCCTTGAGGAAGGCGTCGTGGCCGTAGGCCGAGCGCAGCACGCGCAGGCTGCCGCGGGTGCCCAGACCCTCGACCAGGGTCACCGCGTCCGCCAGCGGCACCAGGCGGTCGCCCTCGACCGCCACCACCAGGGTCGGCACGGCGACCCTGGCCGGGTCGATGCGGTGCAGGTCGATCGATTCGGACAGCCGCAGCCAGGCGGTCACCGGGATGCGCGCGACGAACTGCGCGCCGGCGGCATCGAGGTAGTCCTCGGCGGCCACGCGCACGCGGCCGTTGATGAGTTCCGGCTCGGCATCGAAGCGCTCGCCGAACTCCTCGGGCGTGCGGTAGCTGAGCATCGCGAACTGCCGCGCCAGCGACAGTCCCTGCACGTCGGCGCACTGCAGCTGCCCCAGCGCCACCGCCTTGCGCTGCAGCGCGCGCCAGGCCGCGGCATAGGGATGGGCGCGGTGCGCGCCGCTGACCGCGACCAGCTGGCGCAGGCGACGCGGGTGGCGGATGCCGAACTGCAGCCCGACCAAGGCGCCGTAGGAATAGCCGACGAATCCGCGCAGGGCGTCGATGCTGAGCGCATCGAGCAGCGCGGCGACCGCGTCGGCCTGGTCGGCGGTGTCGATGGCCACGTCCAGGCTGCCGTCGGCGCCGAGGTAATCGAAGGCGAGGATCCGCAGGCGCGCCGGATCGAGCGTGCGGCCGCTGCCGACCAGCGCGTTCGCCCAGCCCGGCTCGGGATGGCGCGCGTTCGCGGCAACGTGGCGATGCGCCGAGATGCCCCCGGCCACCAGCACCACCGGCGCACCGGCCGGGCCGACGCATTCATAGCGCAGGCGCAGCTGGCGCTGTCCGCCGTGGCGCAGCGCCAGGTCCACGGCCACGTCGCCACGCTGCACCGCGTCCGCGCCGGCCGGCACGGGCTGCGCGGCCTCCGGCGCGGAGGCTTCGGTGAAGGCGGGCGACTGGCCCTGCGCGGCGGCGTCGAAACTCATGCTGGCGATATCCGTGAGGGACAAGGCCATCGATGCGCGCGGGGATCGGAAGAAGCCGGGGGACCGGCCGATGCAGCCACCCTGGATCGGCAGCGTGCAACCATCTTCCGGTGGACTCGCAGGTCCCCGCAGGACTTGGCACCGCGACTGTTTCCCCTGGGGGAATCCAGTCAGGTTGCCCCGGCATCAAAGGGCCTGTCCCTCCGCCGGTCTCGATGGATGGCGGGCAGGTTGCCAGCATCCCCGAGCGTTGTCAATCGCTTTATTGCGATAAAGCGATGGAACGGGCCCGCGCCGACCGGCGGTTCCTTCGCCGGCGCGGCCGGTCATAATTGCCGGCGATGAAACGCCTCCTCCCCCTGCTCGTGCTGCTGCTGTCGGGCTGCGCGATTCCCCGCGCCGCCGCGCCGCCCGCGGCCGCCGCCGATCCGGCGCCGGTGGCGATCGCCGAGCGCTATGTCACCGCCGAAAGCCCCGCCGACGAGCTGGATTCGCTGGCCACCTGGCCGGCGCCGGACGGAACGCTGTGGCTGGTCGCCACGGCCAAGCACAGCCACCAGCTCGTCGTGTTCGACGCCTCCAGCGGCGAGCGGCTTCACGCCGTCGGCGGCGAGGGCGACGCTCCGGGCCGGTTCCGGCGCCCCAACGGCGTGATCGTCCACGGCGACCACCTGCTGGTGTCCGAGCGCGACAATCGGCGCGTGCAGGTGCTGCTGCTGCCGGAGTTCAGGCCGCTGGGCAGCTTCGGCCAGGGCGAACTGCGCAGCCCCTACGGCGTCTGGCTGCACGAGCCGGCATCCGGACAGCTGGAGGTCTACGTCACCGACAGCTTCATGTACGGCAGCCGGTTCGACCAGGTGCCGCCGCTGGCCGAACTCGACCAGCGCGTGCGCCGCTACCGCCTGCGCGTGGACGACGAGCGCATCGAGGCCGAATACCGGGGTGCGTTCGGAGACACCCGCGAAGCCGGCGCGCTGCGCATGGTCGAGTCGCTGGCCGGGGATCCGCTGCACGACCGCCTGCTGGTCGCCGACGAGGACACCCGCCACGAGGCCACGCTGCGCGAATACACCCTGTCCGGCGTCCCCACCGGGCGCGGCCTTCCGGCGGGCACCTTCCTGGCCGAGCCCGAGGGCGTCGCGCTGTGGGACTGCGGCGACGGCGAGGGCTACTGGATCGCCGCCGACCAGCTCAACCCGCTCACCATCTTCCGCCTGTTCGAACGGCGGACGCTGGCGCCGCGCGGCGCCTTCACCGGCACCACCGTGGCCTGGACCGACGGCATCAGCCTGCACGCCGCGGGCACGCCGCGCTTCCCCGGCGGCGCGCTGTTCGCGGTGCACGCCGACAAGGCCATCGGGGCGTTCGACCTGCGCGACGTGGTCGACGCGCTGCAGCTGGATCCGCGCTGCGTGCGCTGACCGCGATGGCACCCGGCCCCGGCCGCCTGTGGCTGCCCGTGCTCGCGCTCGCCGCGGCAGGCGCGCTGGCGCAGCCGCCGCAGGTCTACCGCTGGACCGATCGCGACGGCACCCCGCACTACACCGACCGCCTGCCGCCCGGCGCCGAGGCCGCCTCCGCGGTCGCGATCCGCTTCCAGGACGGCCCCTCCGCCATGGCCCGGCTGCGCATCGAGGACAGCGCCGGCGGCCACCTGGCCTGGGTCGACAACCTGCTCGCAGGCCCGATCGAAGTGCTGCTCCACGCCTATCCCGGCGACGACCCGGCGAGCGACCCGCCGCTGCCCGCGCGCGCCAGCGTGCCGGCGCTGCAGAGCACCCTGGTGGCGGTGATCGCGCCGGGACGGCACCGGCTGTGGCTGCAGGCGGTGCCGGGGAGCACCAACGCGCGTCCGCAGCCGGACGTCCAATACGCCTACCCGCTGCAGACCGGCGTCCTGCGCACGCAGCAGGCCTGGGACGGCGGATTCAGCCACGGCGACGACGGCAATCGCCACGCCGTCGATTTCGCCGCCGCCACCGGCACCGTCGTGCTCGCCGCGCGCGACGGCACCGTGATGCAGGTCGAGACCGGCTTCGACGATGCCGAACCGGGCGATGCCGACGCGGTGGACCGCGCCAACTTCATCCGCATCCTGCACAACGACGGCAGCATGGCCCTGTACGCGCACCTGCAGGCGGACGGCGCCCTGGTGCGCGTGGGCGAGCACGTCCGTCGCGGGCAGCCGATCGGCCTGTCCGGCAACACCGGCTTCAGCACCGGCCCGCACCTGCACTTCGTGGTCCAGGTCAACCGCGGCCTGCGCCTGCACTCGATCCCGTTCCGCATGTTCGGCCCGCACGGTGTACTCCACTTCAACACCACACAGGCCGGTGACTCCCGGTAGCAGCGCCTCCGGCAGACGCGGTGGACGCGCGCCAGATGAGGTCTTCCTCCTTCCACCGGCTGCGGGGGAAGTCCCCTCGTCCATCGCGGCCAGGACGGATGGATCCACCCTTCCCCCGCAAGCGGGGGAAGTCCCGGCGCAGCGGGGGATGGGGGGCACGCCGCCACGCACCCCCACCCCGACCCTCCCCCGCAATGCGGAGGAAGGAGCAGATCCGTACCGCTGCTCCTTCCCCTTCCCCCGCGAGCGGGGGAAGTCCCCGCACAGCGGGGGATGGGGCAACGCCGCCACGCACTCCCACTCCGGCCCTCCCTGCAATGCGGTGGAGGGAGCCTGCCGACACCCGGGGGGATACGCCTGCCGGACCGTGCTTGCGCCCGCCTGCGGGGCGGAGGCAGGAATCCGGGGCCCGTGCACGCCCTATAATTGCCGCCCTTCCCGAACGCCCCGGCACGCGCCCCGCGCTCCCTGTCCATGTCCGACCCGAAAAGCGAAACGGCCAGCCAGGCCGCGCGCCGCCGCACCTTCGCGATCATCTCGCATCCCGACGCCGGCAAGACCACGCTGACCGAGAAGCTGCTGCTGTTCGGCGGCGCGATCCAGATGGCCGGCTCGGTGAAGTCGCGCAAGACCAACCGCCACGCCACCTCCGACTGGATGGCGCTGGAGCAGGAGCGCGGCATCTCGGTGACCAGCTCGGTGATGCAGTTCCCCTACGAGGGCCGCATCATCAACCTGCTCGACACCCCCGGCCACGCCGACTTCGGCGAGGACACCTACCGGGTGCTCACCGCGGTGGACAGCGCGCTGATGGTGATCGACGTCGCCAAGGGCGTCGAGGAGCGCACGATCAAGCTGATGGAGGTGTGCCGCATGCGCGACACGCCGATCATGACCTTCATCAACAAGCTCGACCGCGAGGGCAAGGACCCGATCGACCTGCTCGACGAGGTCGAAAGCGTGCTCGGCATCCAGTGCGCGCCGGTATCGTGGCCGATCGGCATGGGCCAGCGCCTCAAGGGCGTGGTCCACCTGCTCACCGGCGAGGTGCACCTGTACGAACCCGGGCGCAATTTCACCCGCCAGGACTCCACCATCTTTCCCTCGCTCGACGCGCCCGGCGTCGCCGAGCGCATCGGCGCGCAAGTGCTGGCCAACCTGCGCGAGGAGCTGGAGCTGGTGCAGGGCGCCAGCCACTCCTTCGACAAGCAGGCGTACCTGGCCGGCAGGCAGACGCCGGTGTTCTTCGGCTCGGGCGTCAACAACTTCGGCGTGCAGCCGCTGCTGGACTTCTTCGTCGAGCACGCGCCGCCGCCGCGTCCGCGCGAGACCACCACGCGCACGGTCGAGCCTTCCGAACCGGCGCTGACCGGTTTCGTGTTCAAGATCCAGGCCAACATGGATCCGCAGCACCGCGACCGCGTCGCCTTCATGCGCGTGTGCTCGGGCCGCTTCATCGCCGGGATGAAGGCCTTCCACCCGCGCAGCGGCAAGGAGCTCAAGCTCGCCAACGCGCTGACCTTCATGGCCAGCGACCGCGAGATCGCGGCCGAGGCCTGGCCCGGCGACGTCATCGGCATCCACAACCACGGCACCATCTCGATCGGCGACACCTTCACCGAGGGCGAACAGCTCGCCTTCACCGGCATCCCCAACTTCGCCCCGGAGCTGTTCCGCCGCGCCCGGCTGCGCGATCCGCTCAAGCTCAAGCAGCTGCAGAAGGGTCTGGCCCAGCTGTCCGAGGAAGGCGCCACCCAGTTCTTCCGGCCGCTGATGAGCAACGAGCTGATCCTCGGCGCGGTGGGCGTGCTGCAGTTCGACGTCGCCGCCTACCGGCTCCGGGACGAGTACGGCGTCGACGCCATCTTCGAGCCGGTGCAGGTGGCCACCGCCCGCTGGATCCGCTGCAGCGACGAGAAGAAGCTCGAGGAATTCCGCGACAAGAACGCGCTCAACCTCGCCATCGACGCCGCCGGCGAACTGGTCTACCTCGCCCCCACCCGGATCAACCTGCAGCTGGCCGAGGAGCGCGCCCCGGCGGTGACCTTCATGGCCACCCGCGAACACACGCACGGGATCGACCCGTAACCGCCCCCGACGGCCGTGCCACGGCCGCCGCCGATGCGGCCTTCCCTGTCGACCGGTCTGGCCGGACCGCGATGCCGGTCGCGTTCAATCCATGGATGCGCGCGCATCCCGCCGTGCCGACCAGGGAAACCGGATGGACCATTCGACCAAGCAGAATCTCAAAGCCAGACTCGCGGCGATGAGTGCCTTGACCTCCTCCGCGAAGGGGATGCTGTCCTCGCCATTGCCACCGGCGATTGGCGGCGTGCCGGCGGTGCCGATCCAGCTGCAGCAGTCCTTCGCGCTGCATCTCAACGCGATGAAGATGGTGGCCGACGAGCTCGACAAGCTGACCAAGGTGGTTGCCGAGATCGTCGACAAGAGCTGATACCCCGCCCGCCGGGGCGGGAGCCCTGGCTCCGCCGCCTGCCGCATCGGGCGCCGGGCGGTGTGCGCAGAGCCGGCGACGGCGTTCCGAACCGCTCCATGAACGTCGCGGAGCGCCGCCGGCACGCCATGCTGCAATGCGGTAACGTATGGTCGTGAGCCGCTCCACGTCCAACTTCCGACTCCTGCGCGAGCGCCTGCGCGCCCAGCGCCTGGTCGACCTGCGCGACGAGATCGCCAGTGCCCTGACCCACGGCCTGGGCGCAGCGGTCGCCCTGGCCGGCGGCGCGGTGCTGATCACCCTGGCAGCCATCTACGGCGACGGCTGGCAGCTGGCCGGCGCCATCGTCTTCGGCGTCGCCCTGCTGCTGCTGTATACCGCCTCCACCCTCTACCACGCGATCCAGCACCCCATCGCCAAGGGCCGGCTGAAGGTGTTCGACCACTGCGCGATCTACCTGCTGATCGCCGGCACCTACACCCCGTTCACCCTGATCGGCATGCGCGGACCCTGGGGCTGGGGCCTGTTCGCCGCGATCTGGACCCTGGCGGTCGCCGGGGTGGTGTTCAAGCTGTTCTACACCGGCCGCTTCAAGCGCCTGTCCACCGCGATCTACATCGCCATGGGCTGGCTGGTGCTGGTGGCCTTCAAACCGATGCTGGCCTCGCTGGACAGCTGGACCATCGGCTGGCTGGTGGCCGGCGGCCTGGCCTACACCCTGGGCACGTTCTTCTACCACCGCGAATCGATCCGCTACGCGCACGCGATCTGGCACCTGTTCGTCATCGCCGGCAGCGTCTGCCATTACGTGGCGGTGATGGCGCAGGTGATGCGGTCGGCCTGAACGGATCTCAGGAATTGATGTAGCGCTGCAGCTGCTCCAGTTCGAGCTGCTGTTCCTCGATCACCACCTTGACCAGGTCGCCGATCGAGATCACGCCCACCACCCGGCTCCCGTCCACCACCGGCAGGTGGCGGATGCGGCGGTCGGTGACCAGCTGCATGCACGAGGACGCGTCGTGGTCGAGGCTGACGGTCGCGACCTGCGCGGTCATGATGTCGCGCACCGGCGTCTCCTTCGAGGACCGCCCTTCGAGCACGATTTTGCGCGCGTAGTCGCGCTCGGACACGATCCCCGCCAGCCGGCCTCCCGGTTCGAGCACCACCAGGGCGCCGACGCCTTTCTCGGCCATCAGCCGGATGGCGTCGATCACCGCCGCATCCGGGGTGGTGGCGAACACCTCAGGACCCTTGGACTCCAGCAGCTGCCTCACGGTGCGCATCGCGGCCTCGCTCGATCGGGGGTGACAGCGCCGAGGATACCCTTTCCGCCGGCAGCCAGGCATCGACGAGGTAAAGCGGCCGCTGCTTGGATTCCTCGTACAGCCGCCCGAGGTATTCGCCGATCGTCCCCAGCGCGATCAGCTGCACTCCGCCGAGGAACAGGATGACGGTCATCATCGTCGGCCAGCCGGCGACCGGATCGCCGAACAGCAGCGCCTTGCCGATCACCCACAGCGCGAACCCGAAGGCCAGCGCGGCAGTCCCCAGGCCGACATAGGTCGCCAGCCGCAGCGGCGCGGTGGAGAAGCTGGTCACGCCTTCGAGGGCGAAGTTCCACAGCCGCCAGAGGTTGAACTTGCTGCGGCCGGCGGCGCGGGCGCCGCGGTGGTAGGGAATGCCGATGCGGTTGTAGCCGATCCAGCCGAACAGCCCCTTCATGAAGCGGTGGCGCTCGCGCAGCTGGCGCAGGGCGGCCAGCGCGCGCGGCGAGAGCAGGCGGAAATCGCCGGTATCGGTGGGGATGGGGGTGCGCGAGAGGCGCCCGATCACGCGGTAGAACACGTGCGCCGACGACTTCTTCAGCCAGCCTTCGCCGTCGCGGGCGATGCGGGTGCCGTGGACGTCGTCGTAGCCCTGGCGCCATTTCGCGACGAACTCGGGGATCAGCTCCGGCGGATCCTGGCCGTCGGCGTCGAGGATCAGGGCGGCGCCCTCGACCACGTGATCCAGTCCGGCGGTGAGCGCGGCCTCCTTGCCGAAATTGCGCGACAGCCGCAGCAGCGACACCCGCCCGTCGCCGCTGGCGATGCCGCGCATCACTTCCCAGGTGCCATCGCGACTGCCGTCGTCGATGTAGAGGATGCGGCCGTCGACGCCGTCGCCGGCCAGCCCGTCGAGCACCTCCGCAACGCGGCGGTGCAGCAGCGGCAGGGCCTCGGCCTCGTTGCAGGCGGCCACGACGACGGTGAGCAGATCGGCAGACATGGCCGGCATCGTACCGCCCCGCTCCTGCGCGCGCGCAGGAGCACCCCCATCCCCCGATGCGCGGGGACTTCCCCCGCAAGCGGGGGAAGGCGCACAAGCAGCGGCACCGCCCCCTCCCCCGCAGGCAGCTCGCATGACCTGTCCACCATGTCCCCGGTCTTTACAGGCGGGGGAGGGTTGGGGTGGGGGTGCGTGGCGGCCGCCCGATCAACCCGCTCCGGTCGACTCCGGGATCCCGCCCTCATTTTTCACGCCGGCCCTCAAGCGATTCCAGATACCCCGCGCCGCCGATCTGGCGCATGTTGCGCTCGATCCAGCGCGTGCGCCGCTGCACGTAGGGGCCCGGCGCGGCCGCGCTGTAGCGCCTGGGGCTGGGCAGCACCGCCGCCAGCCGCGCGCTCTGGGCGGGCGTGAGCGCATCGGCATCGCGGCCGAAGAAGCTGCGCGAGGCCGCCTGCGCGCCGTAGATCCCGTCGCCGAACTCCACCACGTTGGCGTACACCTCGAGGATGCGGGTCTTCGGCCACAGCGCCTCGATCAGCACCGTGTACCAGGTCTCCAGCCCCTTGCGCAGCCAGCGCGAGCCACGGCTGCGCCCCTGCCAGAGGAACAGGTTCTTCGCCAGCTGCTGGCTGATCGTGCTGCCGCCGCGCAGCCGGCCGCCGGCTGCGTTGCGCTGGCGCGCGTCCTCGATCGCCTCCAGGTCGAAGCCGCGATGGCGGGCGAACTGCTGGTCCTCGGCCGCGACCAGGGCCACCGGCAGGCTGGGCGCGATCCGGTCCAGGTCGCGCCAGTCGTGGGCCACCCGGAACTCCCAGTCGCCCTGCGCCAGCGCCTCGGCCTGGCGGATCGCCATGAACGCCGAGAACGGCGGGTCGACGAAACGCAGCACCAGCACCTGCAGCACGCTGAACGCGACGAACAATACCGGCAGCATCAGCAGCCGGCGCAGCCAGCGCCGCACCGGTCCGCGCCGCCCGGCTCCCGGCCCGTCGCCGGCGCCTTGCCCACTCATCCACGCGCCCCCATGTCTCCAGCCTCTCCCTGCAAACCCCGCCCGCCGCCATCATGAACGGGCAGGCCCCTGCCGGGGAACCTCTGAACAACTCGCTTTGATCGTCATCCCCGCGAAGGCGGGAAACCATGGACTCCAATTTTCATCGGACTGACGTCCATGGATGACCGGACATCCGTCCGCTGCAGGGCGCTTCCCGTCCTGGCGGGGATGAGTAGCTGTTCGTGAGGTTCCTTTTCGGGCAGGCCGCCCCCCACTGCCGGATGTTCCCATGACCGCCACCGACGACACCGATCGACTGACCCGCTTCCTCCTGCCCCACGCCGGCGTCCGCGGCGTGCACGTGCACCTGGGCGCGAGCTGGCGGCACATCCGCGGGCGCGACGAATACCCGCCCGCGGTCGAGGAGATGCTGGGCGAAGCCACCGCGGCCGCGGCGCTGTTCACCGGCCACGCCAAGATCGACGGGCGGCTCTCGGTACAGTTGCGCGGCCAGGGCGCGCTGCGCACGCTGTTCGCCGAATGCACCGCCGGCGGCACGGTCCGCGCCATCGCCCGGCTGGCCGGAGACAGTCCCGGTGCCGCGGTCTCCCGCGACCTGCGCTCGCTCGGCAGCGGCGCGGTGCTGGCCATCACGATCGAAAACCCGGGCCGCGGCAGCCAGGACCCGGTGCGCTACCAGGGCCTGGTACCGCTTGAGGCCGAATCGCTGGCCGGCGCCTTCGAGGACTACTTCCGCCAGTCCGAGCAGCTGCCCACGCGCCTGCTGCTGGCCGCCGACGGCGGGCGCGCCGCCGGCGTGATGCTGCAGAAGCTGCCCGGCGACGAGGGCGACGGCGACGGCTGGAACCGCGCCGGCGCCCTGTTCGACACGCTCACCACGCCCGAACTGCTGGAGCTGCCGGCCGCCACCGTCCTCCACCGCCTGTTCCACGAGGAAAACCTGGAGCTGCTGGGCGGACGGCCGCTGGCCTTTGGCTGCTCGTGCTCGCGCGAACGCGTCGGCGCCATGCTGCAGTCGCTGGGCGCGGAGGAGGCGCGCGCGGCGATCATCGACGGCGCCGCACGGATCCGCTGCGAGTTCTGCGGCGAGCGCTACAGCTTCGACCCGGCCCAGATCGAGACCCTGTTCGACATGCCCGTCGGCACCGCCGAAGCGCCCGGCCGGCTGCAGTAAGTAGGGCGACTCACCCCCACGCCGGCCTTCCCCCGCAGGCGGGGGAGGGAGCAAAAGGCCGGCGCTCCTCTCTGGCCCCCGCCCCCGCCTGCGGGTGTAGGGTCGGGGCAGGGCCCGGCTCCCGGACGATCCGCAGCAACACCTGACACCCCTCCAGCCCCTGAACCAGTCCCAGCCCCTGGAGCGGGCCTCCTGAGCCAACAGCTCCCCGCTTCGCGCCTCCAGTGGCGAACCAATGCGTTAGGATCAGGGCATCGGACAGTCGCCAGGGGGCTTCCGGCAAGCCCGCCGTCCGCGTTAGCACATTGTTAATAATCCATAAATGCTTTAGAATATCGACCCGGCAACGAGAGGAACTTCGGCCGCTGAACGCGGTCGATAGCCATCATGGATCGTCACCTCGCCAAACTCGGCCTTGCCCTGTTGCTCGCCCTCGGCGCCGCAACCGGCGTGCAGGCGCAGGGCAAGCGTGATTCGGCGGTGCTGCCGGTGGTCGACAACGCCAGCGGCAAGGTCCAGGCCTATCTCGTGCTCGAACCCACGGCCGAACCCGCCACCGGCGCCCGCTGGCGCTCGGGGGGCGGCACGCTCGACACCGTATTCGGCCTTGACGCCGGCAACTCCGTGGCCCTGCTGTGCAACCAGGACGGCACCCCGGCGATCAACAGCCTGGCCAGCAACTGCAGCCTGGCCGAACTCGTCGACGGCGGCGGCAACCGCCGCGCCAGCGCCACCGCCGCGTTCAACCGCCCGGGCGGCCGCTACGGCGTCTCGGTCGGCGAGGGTCGCGGCAACCTGCCGGCCTGGCTGACCCGCGGCAACGCCTCGCGCACCGGCGACGTCGACTTCAACGACCTCACCGTCTTCGCCCAGCGCAACGTCGGCAACGCCGGCTTCGTCTCCATCGCCGGCACCGTCGCCAAGGCCACGCTGATCCCCTATGCCGATGCGCCCGCCAACCTCGGCGACGGCTGGGACAGCAAGAGCCTGACCGTCGGCGGCGGCTACGGCGCGTTCAGCGCCAACATCATCGGCCGGGTCATCGACACCCCCGGGCAGCCGAAGTGGGAAGGCCTTGGCCTGGGCCTGACCTGGCGCACGCCCTGGAGCGGGCAGCTGACCGTGGGCGCCGACAACATCGTCACCCGCGGCAAGAACCCGTTCTCGCCCAGCACCGGGCAGCTCGACGAGGGCACCGTCCCCTACGTCCGCTACGAGCAGGATCTGTAAGCCTCCGGCAACCGCCTTGATTCCCGCGCAGGCGGGGCGCTCCACAACAGACCGACGACCGTCCATCCCCGACGTTGGCGCGCTGAAGCGGGCCAACGTCATCCCGCGTGCCTGGGATGACGGTCAGAAGCCGGGGGGCACGGCTTGCCCGGCAGCGCGACCCGGACACCGGATATCGTCTCCACCGCAGCCGTCGCACCCTCCACCGGCGCCGGCTCGGGCCGGCACGCAGCGCGGTCGCATCAGGCACCATCCGCAACCGCCCTGCGTACCTTCGGGGGTACCCCTTCGGACAATGGCGCCGTCGCCGTGGTGGCGCCATCATCGCTTCCGGCCAGGCGGGGCGCCAGGCTCCTGCCGGATCGAGGCTCCGCAACCGCACGCTCAGGATTCCGTCCTGCGGCCGCGGACCTTCACGGAGACGCAACAGCGCGCCGCGGCCGGGCTCCACCATTGCTCGCGACTGCCTTCAAGCAGCGGAATCCATACAATCTCAATGTAAAATGAGATTGAATCGCCATCCTGGTCAATGTCTTGGCCCAGGATCGGCCCCATTTGTTAAAAACACTTTAATTTCTCTCCCGGGCACACTACCATCGGGCACGGCCACGCCGGCCTTGGATTCTCCTGTGCATCTTCGGACTCCACCGGCGGGTTCCCATGGGATCAACCCCAAGACTTACTTGGAGAGAGAAATGACTTTGAAGACCACCAAGCTCCGCGACGCGATTTCGTTTGCGCTCGTTGCGGGTGCAACTGCTTTTGCGGGCACTGGCGTCGCCTTCGCCCAGGACGCCGATGACGAGCAACCGTCATCGCAGCAGGCGACCACCCTCGATCGCCTCACCGTCACCGGTTCGCGCATCAAGCGCGCCGATGTCGAAGGTGCCCTGCCGGTCGTGGTGATCGACCGCGCCCAGCTGGAAGCCAGCGGTGAAGTGTCGGTGGCCGACTACCTGCGCGATACCACCTTCAACACCTTCGGCTCCTACCAGTCCACGTCCGGCAGCTCCGCCGGCGGCTACTCCGAAGTGAGCCTGCGCGGCCTCGGCGGCACCCGCACCCTGATCCTCATCGATGGCCGGCGCGCGCCGGTTGCCCCGATGACCGGCGGCGGCCAGGACCTCAACTCGATTCCGATGGCCGCCGTCGAGCGCATCGAAATCCTGTCCGACGGCGCCTCGGCGATCTACGGCTCCGATGCGATCGGTGGCGTGGTCAACGTCATCACCCGCAAGGACTATGAAGGCGTCGAGTTCACCTACGGCATCGGCCGCCCGAGCAACCCCGGTGGCGACATCGAGGAAATGAGCATCCTCATCGGCGGCGCCGGCGAGCGCAGCCGCGTGCTGGCGGGTGCTTCGTACTCCGAGCGCGACGTCATCATGACCCGCGACCGCGACTACTGGTACAACGAAAACACCCCGGGCGCGTCCACCTACTCCAACAACTTCTCCACCCAGGTCCCCGACCCGGATGGGAACATGACCAACCCGCGGTCGCTCGGCAACGCCGGCCGCCTGCGCCACCCGAGCTTCGGCGCCGCCGTTCCGGGCCTGTGCACCAACGGCGACGACAGCGACCTGTTCTGGCTGTCCGGCACCAGCTCGGCCAACTGGACCTGCCAGTTCAACCACAGCGCGACCTCGGCCAACCTGACCAGCCTCAAGAACACCTCGGTGTTCGCCCGCGGCGACTACCAGGTCAGCGACGACTGGCTGCTGTACTACGGCTCGTCCGTCACCCGCACGCAGGCCTTCGGCCGCTTCGCCGCGCTGCCCTCCAGCCCGTGGCCCGGCGGCGCCATCCTGCTGCCTTCCGGCAGCCCGAACCACCCGGGCACCGCCCCGGCGGACGGCGGCCTGAACCCGAACTACGACGCCTACTATGCGCAGTTCGCCGATCAGGACCTGCTGCTGTACCACCGCTTCGCCGCCCTCGGCCCGCGCGACAACCATGTCGAGAACACCACCTACGCCTTCAATGCCGGCGTCGAAGGCCGCATCGGCGACATCGACATCGACGTGGGTGCCCGCTACGTGGACTCGCGTGCGGTCAACATGGGCTACAACTACGTGGTCGGTGGCCTCGCCCAGACCCAGATCTCCAGCGGTGCGTACAACATCTACAACCCGTTCGCGGGCAACCCCGCCGCGCTGGGCATGACCACCACCACCACGCGTGACATGTACTCCAAGGTGAAGGAGTTCTACGGCAGCGCCACGTTCAACGACATGTTCAGCCTGCCCGGTGGCGGCGCTGCGCTGGTCGTCGGTGGCGAGTACCGCGAAGAGACCTACCAGGACCGCTACGACCTGCTGTCGGCCGCCGGCCAGGTGGCCGGTTCGTCCGGCGCCTCCGCCGGTGGTGGCCGCGACGTGACCGCTGCGTACTTCGAACTGCTGCTGCCGTTCTTCGAGAGCTTCGAAGTCAACGTCGCCGGCCGTTACGACCAGTACAGCGACTACGGCAACGACTTCGCACCCAAGGTCTCGATGCGCTGGCAGCCGCTGGATCGCCTGACCATCCGCGCTTCCTACGGCGAAGGTTTCCGCGCTCCGACCCTGGCCAACGTCACCCGCGAACCGGCGTTCAGCGCCACCGCAACGACCGACCTGGCCACCTGCATCATGCTGACCGGCAATCCCTGCGTCGCGGCGACCCAGGTGACCACCTACAGCATCTCCAACCCCAACCTGACCTCGGAGCAGTCCGAGCAGTGGAGTGCGGGCATCGTGTGGGATGCCACCGACTGGCTGAACCTGTCCGTCGACTACTACGACATCGAGATCACCAACAGCATCGTGACCGTCAGCATGGCGACCATCGTCGGCTGCCTGCGCGGTACCGTCGTGACCTGCCCGACCGGCATCAGCCAGTTCCCGGCCGGTACCTCGGTGCCGAACGTCGGCCTCGGCCTGGGTGCCTCGTTCGATGGCAACAACGTCAACGGTGGCATCCTCAACGCCCAGTACGGTGCGGTGAACCTCGGTACCGTCGAAACCGACGGCTTCGACGTGACCCTCCGCACCAACTTCGACCTGGGCTGGGGCAGGCTGCGCAACCAGCTGGCCGGCACCTATGTCAACAACTACAGCGTCAACAACGGGCAGAACGCGGTCGGCTTCTACGGTTATCCCGAGTACCGCATCAACCTGACCAACTCGCTGTCGGTGGGAGACTGGGACTTCAACTGGAACATCAACTACATGGACAGTCAGGAGGACGGCTTCATTCCCTCCCACACCATCAACAACATCCAGCTCAGCTACCGGGCGCCGTGGAACGCCACGATCTCCCTGGGCGTGAACAACGTGGCCGACAAGATCCCGGCCGACGCGTTCTACGCCGGCGCCAGCTACGACTACTACATGTACGATCCGTGGGGCCGCGTGCCTTACTTCCGCTACACCCAGCGCTTCTGATCCACGCTGGCGCAGTACCGCAACACCGGAGGGGCCCCGCAAGGGGCCTCTTCTTTTTCCGGACGCCGGCAGCGGCGCCGGGATCGCACCTGGCCCATGCGCCGCCCCGGTGCGGCAGCGGCCGTGGCCCCACGCTAGAATCCGGACACCGCCGGCATCTGCCGCACACCGGGTCCACATGGCATGTCCGCCAGCACCATCACCGCCTTCGCCGTCCCCATCGTCACCGCGCAGATGGACGACTGCGCCGCACTGAACGCCGAGCTGCGCAGCTTCTTCCTGCAGTGCGAATCCCAGGGCGGCAAGTACGCCAATCCGGACCCGTATACCCACCGCAACAGCGCCCTGTTCGAAAGCGCGTTCACGCTGTTCGACTGGCCGCAACCGGCGGTGGCGAAGATGCGCGACTTCTGCCTGTCCCAGCTGTACCGCAGCATCGGCGAACTCAACGGCTACGACACCGCCACCCTGCAGCGCCTGCACATCGCGCATGAATCCTGGTTCCACATCACCCGCCGGGGCGGCTACTTCGGCGTCCACAACCACCCGATGCATTCGTGGTCCGGCGTCTACTGCGTCTGCCAGGAAGGAGACGAGCACCAGCCCGACAGCGGCCGCCTGACCTTCATCAGCCCCTACGCGGCCAACACCATGTTCGTGGACATGGCGTCGCACAGGCTCCAGCCACCGTTCCAGATCGGCAACATCCCGGTCCGGCTCAAGCCCGGGCAGCTGGTGCTGTTTCCGTCCTGGCTGCTGCACGAGGTCAGCGCCTTCGAGCCCCGGGGCGACGGGCTGCGGATCACCGTGGCCTTCAATGCACGCTTCCGGCTCGAAGGCGTGGAACCGCCCAGGCCGCCGGCCGGCCTCTGATCCGACCCCACCCCTCTTCCGGCCTCCCCCAGCGCCCGACATCCCGGCCGCGCCGACCCGGTGCGTGCCGCGATCCGGCCTCCGGATTTCCGGACCGCGGCCGGGCAGGGTCCGCCGGATCCGCACGCAGCGCCTAGCGCGGACATTGCTGCCCCCGCAGTACGCCTGTTCCGCAGTTTGCCTGCCTCCGGTTGGCCGGTTCCCGGGCGCCGCTGCGTTGCACTATGGATGAGGTTTTTCCGTCCCCGCCGCCAATCGCGGCGCACGCGGGCGGATACCGTGATGGCGGTCTTACAATTTCAAGACCACCATCACCTTCCGCGTCGGCGAATACGGCTCATTCCTTGAATTAACATCGCTTTTATTCTCGTTCGATGGGGAATACCATCGGATCAACCTGTCCGGTTTCGGCGCCTTTGAGGCTCCCGACAGGGGTTCGACAAAACACATCGGAGAGAGAGATGACCTTGAAAACCAACCAGCTGCGCGACGCGATCACGCTCGCGCTCGCCATGGGTGCCACGACCCTGGCGGGCTCGGGCGCCGCGCTCGCCCAGGAAGCCGAAACGGAAGACACCGCCAAACAGCTCGACACGATTATCGTCACCGGCACGCGCATCAAGAGCCAGACGATGACCGCCTCCAGCCCGGTCACGGAAATCAACGCAGAAGAGTTCAGGTTCTCTGGTGCGACCGTCGCCGAAGACCTCGTCAATCAGTACCCCCAGTTGTCGCCGGTGTTCGACAACATGCGCAACAACCCGTCGCTGGGTTACTCCGAAGTGGACCTGCGCGGCATGGGCGCCCAGCGCACCCTGGCGCTGATCAACGGCCGCCGCATCCCCAAGGGCCTAGGTGAAACCGCCGACATCAGCATCGTGCCGCCGGCCCTCGTGCGCCGCGTCGACATCCTGACCGGTGGCGCATCGGCGGTGTATGGCTCCGACGCCATCGCCGGCGTCGTCAACTTCGTGCTCGACGACCAGTTCGAGGGCATGAACATCAACGTCGGCTACTCGGCCTACCACCACAAGAACGACAACAAGTACCTGCAGGGGCTGATGGACCAGCGCGGGTTCGACTACCCGACCGGAAGCTCCGGCTTCGACGGAGTGTCCAAGAGCGTCGACCTGTCCATCGGCGGCCGCTTCGGCGAGGGCGGACACGCAGTGGCCTGGGCCACCTGGCGCAAGAACGATCCGCTGTTCCAGGGCGAGCGCGACTACTCCTCGTGCGCGCTGAACGCGGCCGGGACGGCGTGCGGCGGATCCGGTACCGCGGATCCGGCGAACTTCTACATCTACGCCTTCAATCCCGCTGGGGACGTGACCTTCACCGGCTACGCCGCACCGGTGAACGGGGTGTGGAGCGAGGACAATTTCTACCTCTACAACTACGCGCCGATCAATTACTACCAGCGTCCGGACAGCCGCATCACCGCCGGTACCTCGGTCAAGTACGAGATCAACGACAACTTCAAGCCCTACATCGACGCGATGTTCCTCAACCGGCGCGCACCGGTGCAGATCGCCGCCTCGGGTGCGTTCTTCACCGACATCACCACCGATTGCGGCTACGCCGCACTGGGCTCGCTGTGCTCCGACCTGGGCATCGCCGCCGACAACGACCTGGCCATCCTGGTCGCGAAGCGCAACGTCGAAGGCGGCCCGCGCTATTACGACCAGGAATTCACCAACTACAGCGTGACCACCGGCGTGGGCGGCGACATCAACGCCAACTGGTCGTACGACATTTCCGGCACCTACGGCCGCACCACCGCCAGCTTCCAGGGCTACAACGACTTCCTGACCTCGCGCATCCGCGACGCGCTGCTCGGCTGCGGCCCTGGCGCATTCTCCGGCTGCCTGCCGTACGACGTCTGGACCGATTCGATCACCGCCGAGCAGGCGCAGGCGCTGCAGGGCGTGAGCATGCAGGACTGGGTCACCTCGCTGAAGGTGTTCACCGCCTACGTCACCGGCGACCTCGGCTTCGGCCTGCCCTGGGCGGACGGCAAGAACGTCGACCTGGTCGCCGGCTACGAATGGCGGGCGGAAACCTATTCCTACAAGGCCGACACCAACTTCGCCTCGGGCAATTTCGCTGGTTCTGGCAGCGAAAACCCGCAGATCGACAACGGCTACAGCGTCCGCGAGTTGTTCGCCGAGGCCAACGTCCCGCTGGTCGCCGATGCCGGTGCGCTCAACAGCATGGACCTGCAGCTGGGCTACCGCTATTCGGATTACGACACCTCCGGCGGCGTCAGCACCTACAAGATCGGCCTGGGCGCGAGCTTCCTCGACAACAGCTTCCTGCTGCGCGCCGGCCACAACCGCGCGATCCGCGGCGCCAACGTCAACGAGCTGTTCGCTCCTCAGGCGATCGGGCTGTGGGCCGGCGAAGATCCCTGCGCCGGCGCGAGCCCGACCTTCTCCGAGGCGCAGTGCGCGCTGACCGGCGTTCCGGGCGGCCGCTACGGCAGCGTCCCTGACAACAACGCCGGTCAGTACAACGGCATTTTCGGCGGCAATCCGGTCGTGGAGCCCGAGGAAGCCGACACGTGGACGATCGGTTTCGCGGCCAGCCCCATCGACAATCTCGACTTCAGCGTCGACTACTACGACCTCAAGCTGGCCAAGCAGATCGGCGAACTGGACCCGTCGGTGATCATCGACATCTGTGCCAACACCGGGGACGCCGGGTTCTGCGGCCTCATCCACCGCAACCCCACCACCGGCGACCTGTTCCGCACCAACGACGGCTACGTCACCAGTGTGACCAACAACTTCGGCACGATCCGCATCCGCGGCGTCGACCTGAACGCGGTCTATTCGGTCGAGGTCGGGCCCGGCCGGCTGTTCGCCAACTTCGTCGGCAACTACCAGCTCGAGCGCAAGTACGAGCCGGTGCCGGGCGACGAAAGCACCGCGTTCGACTGCGCCGGCCGGCTCAACTCCGCCTGCCAGCAGCCGGAGTGGCGCCACATTGCCAACGTGCGCTACAGCTTCGACCGCTTCACCGCGGGCGTGCGCTGGCGCCACATGGGCCGCCTGGACTACGAGGACAACGACGGCAATCCGCTGACCACCGACACCCTGCTGGCGGCCAACGGCGGCATCGGCTCGTACAACTACATCGACCTGTCGGGCTCGGTCGATTTCGGCAGCATGCTCACTTGGACGTTCGGCGTGAACAACATCGCCGACAAGGAGCCACCGATGGTGGGCGGTTCGCTGGTGCTCAACGGCAACTCGATCGGCGGCTACGACCAGGCGGGCCGCTATGTGTTCACCAGCATCAACCTGAAGTTCTGACCGGACGCAACATCCGGTGCGTCTCCGGCGGCGGGCTTCGGCCCGCCGCTTCTTTTCGGCTCCTGTCCGGTTATGCAGCACCGAAGGCCATCGGCAGCCGGACCGGGGCTGCCGCGCCCGGGTCGCCTCGCGTGAATTGCGTCCGATACACTGCCGCTCATGACCGCATCCGGGAACGCGCCTGACCCGGCGCTCGCGCAACAGATCGAACAGGGCTACGGGCTGCTGCGCCAGCAGCGGTTCGGCGACGCGGTGCAGTTCGCGCGCGCGCTCGCAGCGTCCAGTCCCGACAGTCCGCACGTCCTCGTCCTGGCCGCGGAAGCCAGTCTGGCCATCGGCGCCGTCGACGACGCGGTCGATTGGACCGACCGCGCGATCTTTGCCAGCGGCGGCAATCCCTTCCTCAAGCTCAAGAAGGCCCGGCTCCTGGGCCAGGTCCGGCGACGCGCCCAGGTGCCTGCGCTGGCGGCGGAAATTTCCGCGACCGCCGGTAACGATGGCCCTGTGTTGTGGCAGTTGGCGACACTCTACTACCGCAACAACCTGCAGCCGGAGGCGATCGCGCATTTCCAGCGGGCGCACGCGGTGATCGGCGACCATCCCGGACTGCTGTACGAAATGGCCACCGCCCGCTTCTTCAGCGGCGACTTCGAACAGGCCGAGCGCGACATCGAGCGGCTGCTGCGTGTCGCCGGCGATTTCGGCCCCGCCCTCTACCTGCGCGCCACGCTGCGCAGGCAGACTCCGGAACGCAACCACCTGGCCGATCTGGAGCAGCGCATTGCCGCCGGATTCCGAAATCCGGACGACGAGGCCGCCGCGCTCTACGCGCTGGCCAAGGAAAACGAAGACCTCGGCCGGCACGACGCATCGTTCGACGCGCTGGCCAGGGGCGCCGCACGGCGGCGCGGGACACTCGCCAACTACAGCCTGTCGGCCGAGCTGGCCTCGATGCAGGCCATCCGTGACGCCTATACCCGCGAGACCATGGCGACGCCCGTCTCCGGTCACGACGGCGAGGGTGCGATCTTCATCGTCGGCATGCCGCGCAGCGGCACCACCCTGGTGGAGCGATCGCTGGTACAGTCGGGCAGGGTCCGCTCCGCCGGCGAGCTGCTGGACTTCGGCAATCTGCTCGCCGCGGCGACCCAGCCGCTGGTGAGCCTCGCGCAGAGCCAGGCGCAGGCATCACTGGGCGTCGATTTCGCCGCGCTGGGTGCCCAGTACATGGATGGAGCACGCCAGGCTGCGGGCGGCAGCGCACTGTTCATCGACAAGATGCCGGTGAACTACCTCTACTGCGGCATGATCGCCAGGGCGCTGCCCGGGGCACGGATCATCCACCTGGTGCGCGACCCGCTTGACAGCTGCTACGCGGTGTTCAAGACGCTGTTCTTCAACTCCTACAGCTTCTCCTACGACCTGGAAGAGCTGGCCGACTATTACATCGGCTACCGCCGCATGATGGCCCACTGGCATGAGGTGATGCCGGGTCGCATCCTCGACGTGCATTACGAGGAACTGGTCACCGACACCGAGGCGCAGATGCGCCGCATCTACGGCTGGTGCGGGCTGGAGTGGACGGCGGACGTGCTCGAGGCTCCCACCGACGCCGCGATCTTCGCTACCGCTAGCGCCGCCCAGGTGCGCGAACCGGTGCACAGCCGATCCGTAGGCAGTGCCGCCCGCCATCGCCGACGGATGGGTCCGCTGGTGGACCGCCTCACCGCCGCTGGGTTGCTCGCCGAAACCGCACTGTAGTGCGCCACCGGGCGCGACTGCCGAGCGCAGTGCTCCGCGGATGGTTACGCAGGCGGATGAAGAATGGCGGTCGCGCCAGGCGCACCCCTGCAAGGGACCGACGGCCCGGCATCACCGCGGCTGCATATCGAACGCCACCGTCAGGCGCGGCTCCTCGTCTTCGAACGGCACGGTGCCGTGCCACATGTAGGAAGGGAACAGCGCCAGGTGTCCCGGCTGCGGCCGCAGCAGCCTGCGCGGTGGGAGATCCAGGCCGAGGTCCTCCAGCGGCTGCCCGAACTGCAGCCATCCCGCATGCGGCTCGCCCTCGTCGCGGCGCATCGAGCCGGGCAGCGCCACGTAGAAGGCCGAGCTGGTCCAGCCTTCGGTATGGATATGGTTGGCGTGCCGGCCCGAGGACCGAAGCCGCACCGACCACGAGCCGACGATCCGCATTCGCCCGCGGTTGCGCGACAGGAACGGATGCGCGTCATCGCGCGGCAGGCCTGCCAGCCACCGTTCGACCGCCACCTGCAGCGTCGCACGGGTCGCCTCGAGCACCGGATCGTTCCTGCCGAACAGGCGCCCCGGGGTCTGTGAACCTCCGCGCACGCTCTGGTTGACCGGCTCGCGCCCCGCCAGGTGCATCGCATCGAGCGTCGCCGCGAGCGCGGACAGGAACGATGCCACCTCCCCATGGCCCGGCGGCGGCGCGACTTCGACATACCCGACCAGGCGCTCGTAGCCGAACAGCCAGTCCTCCCGCGGGTCGCCGGACAGCCGCCAAGCCAGTCCGAGCAGGCTCCAGCCGTCCGGATTGTGCGCATCGACGGCGACCGCGCGGGTGGCGCAGGCCTCGGCCAGGTCCGGCTGGCCCGCGCGGAAGGCATGGCGGGCGCGGGCGCCGAGCAGGGCCGGATCGTCGCCCAGATGTCGCTGCGCGGCCTCGAAGCGTGCGTCGGCCTGCGCGTGCAGGCCCAGCGCCGACAGGCACTCGGCCGCGTGCCAGTCGCGCAGCGGATCGGCCTGCCCCTGCCGCAGCAGCGGCTGCAGCCAGTCCAGCGCCTCGGCAGCCATGCGCGCCGACAGCAGCATGCGCACCAGAGCGAGCCGCAGCGGCCGGTCATCGGCGCGGCTGCGCACGGCGTCGCGGAACACCTGCAGTGGATCCTCGCCCGGAGCCAGGCTGGTACCGGCTTCCCAGAGCAGGCCAGCGAGCGTGCGATGCCCTTCGAGATGGCCCGGGAAACGGCTCAGCAGCGCCCGCGCGCCGGACAGCGCCTCCCGAGGCCGCCCCGCATCGTAAAGGGTGCCGTTGATGGCGTTGTGCAGTTCCGGCGAATCCATGCCCAGCACCCGCGCGCGCTGCAGACTGGACAGTGCTTCCTCGATGCGCCCCTGCATCCGCTGCGCGGCACCGAGACCGAACCACCCGGCCGCGTTACCCGGCACCAGCACGGTCACTCTGCGGAAGCAGGCCGCCGCGGCATCATGCTCACCCAGCCCCCGCAGGACGTTGCCGAGGCCATGCAGGGCCGACACCGACTCGGGCTCACGCTCCAGGGCGCGCTGGAACGCGTCGCGCGCGCGACGATGATCCCCCAGCTGCGCCGCCGCCAGCCCTTGCTGGACCAGGATCGGCGCTGTGTCGGGACAGGGATCGAGCACCGCCAGGGCGTCGGCTGGCCGGCCGCTGCGGCGCAGCCAGGCGGCAAAGTTCAGCGCAACGGCGGGACTGCCCGGAGACAGCGCCAGCGCCTGCCGGAACGCCGTCTCCCCGCCGGCCCGATCGCCGGCGTCGGCCAGCGCCATGCCCAGCAGCTGCTGTGCGTCCGCCGCATCGGGCGCCTCCCGCACCAGCGCCCGCGCGATCGCAACGGCATCGCCGATCTTCCCGGAACGCAGTCGCGCCAGCGCCGAGCGGAATCTCTCCGCCTGGACGGCGGTCAGTGGCTGGTTGCGGGCCTGCATGCGACCGCCGTCAGCGGATACGGCGCACGCGCAGCCCCACGCCAGCCTGGGTCACCAGCAGATAGCTGCCCATCACTCCCTTGCGCACCACCACCTCGTCGCCGACGCTCATGTGCCCGGCCGTGGTCGCCTCGGTCTGCCGCCAGACCTGACCGTTCTCGAGGGTGATCCGGCGCTGGCCGTTGTCGTGGTCGACCCGGCTGATCCGGCTACCGATGTGCCGCGGATCGATATCGCTGGCGTCCTGGCCGGGATTGGCCAGAGTCACCGGCGCTTCATCGCGGCCGAAATCCTCGCGCGCCCGGCGCACCGCCGCTTCGTGGACCTCCGGCGGCGGCGGGAAGGCCTCGTCGTAGCAGGCCAGGCGTTTCACCGGCTCAGCGACCGTCGCGCAGGGATGCGTCCCCCCGGCGGCGGCGATCGTCCCCGGAAGCAGCAGCGCCGGCATCAGCCAGCAGGCCCCCGGCAGGCGTCTCGTCGTTCCCATTCCACTCTCCCCGGGCAGCGTCGCCCTTGTCCATCCGGATCGGAGCTTACTTCCTGCCGCACGCGCCGTCGCCGCCGGCGCGCGTCGCGCTCAGCCGTCCTTGCCGGTGCGGTAGTCCCCGACCGCTTCTGCAAGCGCAGTCACCATCTCGCGTTCTTCCAGCGCAAGCAGCGGATTCCACACGTCGAACATCAGGATCACGCGCAGCTGGCTGCTGTCGTTGCGGGCCTCGTGCTCGAGGGTGTCGTCGAACACCCAGCACTTGCCTTCACGCCACGACCTGGTGTCGTAGCCGACGCGGAAGCTGCATCCCTCGGGCACCACCAGCGGCAGGTGCGCGACCAGGCGCGCATTGGTCTCGCCGGTGTGCGGCGGGATATGCGCGCCGGGGGCGAGCGCGGAGAACATCGCGTTCGGGCACAGTCCCGCGATCTCCACCGCGTCCACCCGCGCCAGCGCCTCGGCCGTGCGCGGGCATTCGGCCAGGTGCGCGGCCACCGGCTCGCCGTGCGCGTAGAGGTGGAAACCGCTCCAGTTGCGCGAATGGTTGAGCTTGTCCCACTGGTTGACCGGGTCGCCCGGCCGGTACTGGATGTAGGGCACGAACTCCTCGCCGCGCCGGGCGAGCATCTCCTGCAGCTCGGTCTTGATCACCCCGGTGCGGGATTCGATCTCCTGCATCCACGGGAACAGCGTGTCGTCGTAGAAGGTGAGCGCCGGCAGCCGCGGCACGTGCAGCTGGTTGCACTGCGAGTGATAGGGCCGCGTGCGCCCGGCAAGGATCGAGACGGCCTCGTCCCAGCGCGCCGCCCGCGCCTGGTCCACCGAGGCACGCCTGGCGGCCACCCGGTGGCCGAGGTATTCGACCAGCTCCATGGTGTCGCGCTCGACCACCTCACGCGCGTGCGCGAGTCGACGCTCAAGCGCCCTGGGCCAGTCCGGCTCGGCCGGCGCCACCTTCAGTGCGTTGCCGAATGCCGCGGCCGCCGCCCTGGGCTTGCCCTGGCGCTCGAGGAATTCGGCCTTGCCCAGCAGCGCGGGAAGGAAGAACGGATCGATCTCCAGCGCCGCGATGAGTGCGCCCCACTCCTGCTCGGGGCGGCCTGCCTCGCGGTGGATCCGGCCGATCGTCAGCGGCAGCATGGGGTCGCGCGGCGCCCGCGCCCGCGCCTGCTGCAGCAGCTCCAGCGCCGCCTGCGCGTCGCCGCGCTGGAAGGCGTGGACGCCCAGGCTGAAAAGCGCCTGGACGTTGTCCGGATCCAGCGCATGCACCTGGCCCCAGAGCCGCTCCGCCTCCTGCCAGCGGCCGGCGGCGGCGGCGGCCCCGGCGGCATTCACCATCGACGACAGCTGTGCGTTCACGGGCCTGTTCCGTACCCGCCGGAGCGGCGTGGCTCCATTCTATCGACCTCGCGGAAATGGTGCCGGGGACATTTTTCCAGCCGACGGAAATTGTCCCCGGCACCATTTCGGCATCAGAGCAGTTGCGTGGGCAGGCGGTCGCGGTACGCCTCCATGTGCCCGGCGATCTCGGCCTGCTCGTCCGGCCAGGCGGCCTCATCGAAGCCGGTGACCTCAGCCAGCGCCTCGGCCGTGCACTGCGGGGAGACGATCGCGCCTTCAAGCGGAAGCAGGCCCACGGCGCTCTCGCGCGCCTCGAGCGCGCCTTCCACGCGGCCGACGATCCACTCCAGCACGCGCATGTTCTCGCCGAATCCCGGCCACAGGAAGCGGCCGTCGGCGCCCTTGCGGAACCAGTTGACATGGAACACCCGCGGCAGCCGCACCCCCGGCCTGTCGAACGACAGCCAGTGCGCGAAATAGTCGCCGAAGTGATAGCCGCAGAAGGGCTTCATCGCCATCGGGTCGCGCCGCATCACGCCGACCTTGCCGGTCGCCGCGGCGGTGGTCTCCGACCCCATCGAGGCGCCCACGCGCACGGCGTGGGTCCAGTCGCGCGCCTCCAGCACCAGCGGCAGCAGGGTCGAGCGGCGGCCGCCGAACAGGATCGCCGAGATCGGCACGCCCTGCGCGTCCTCCGCGCGCGGCGACCAGCTCGGGCACTGCTTCGCGCTGACGGTGAAGCGCGAGTTCGGATGCGCCGCCGGGCCGTTGGCCGGATCGTAGGGGCGGCCCTGCCAGTCGTACGCCGGCACGCGGTCGTCGAGCCCTTCCCACCACGGCTGGTTGTCGGCGGTGACCGCGACGTTGGTGAAAATGGTGTCGCGCTGGATCGTGGCCAGCGCATTGGGGTTGGTCTTTGCCGACGTGCCCGGGGCCACGCCGAAATAGCCGGCCTCGGGGTTGATCGCCCACAGCCGGCCGTCCTCGCCCGGGTGCAGCCAGGCGATGTCGTCGCCCACCGTCCAGATCTTCCAGCCCTGCGCGCGATGGCCCTCGGGCGGAATCAGCATGGCCAGGTTGGTCTTGCCGCAGGCGCTGGGGAAGGCGGCGGCGACATAGTGGGTGTCGCCCTTCGGGGTTTCGATGCCGAGGATCAGCATGTGCTCGGCCAGCCAGCCCTCCTGCCGCGCCTGCCAGGAGGCGATGCGCAGGGCGTGGCACTTCTTGCCCAGCAGGGCGTTGCCGCCGTAGCCGGAGCCGTAGGACTTGATCGACAGCTCCTCGGGGAAGTGCATGATGAAGCGGCGGTCCGGATCCAGCTCGCCGGTCGAATGCAGGCCGCGCACGAAGGGCTTTCCTTCCGCGCCCTCGCGCTCGATGCGCGCCAGCGCCGCCGCGCCCATCCGCGTCATCAGCCTCATGTTGGCCACGACGTAGGGCGAATCGGTGATCTCCACCCCGCAGCGCGCCAGCGGCGAATCGATCGGGCCCATGCAGTAGGGCACCACGTAGAGCGTGCGCCCGCGCATGCAGCCATCGAACAGCGCGTCGACCTTGGCATGCGCTTCGGCCGGCGGCATCCAGTGGTTGTTGGGGCCGGCATCGTCGCGCTCGCGCGTGCAGACGAAGGTCAGGTGCTCCACCCGCGCCACGTCGTCCGGATGCGAACGGTGCAGGTAGCAGCCCGGGTGCATGTCCTGGTTGAGCTCGAGCAGGGTGCCGTCGGCCAGCATCTGTTTCACCAGCGCGCGGTATTCGGCATCGCCGCCGTCGCACCAGTGGATCGCCTGCGGCTGCGTCAGCGCGGCGACTTCGGCAACCCATTCGTTGAGCGCAGCCAACCGACTGCGAGCCGCGGGCGACGCCTGCGGTCGCGGAATTGCATTCATCGATGTCCTCCAGGAAGAAATCCGGCGAAGCGCCGGCAAAGCAAAGCAATGGCGCAAGTCTATGTGCTTGGCCGGGAAAATTGCGCGCAGGCGCGGAACTGCCGGCGATGTAACCGCTTCCAGAAAAAGCGACCTCGCATCCCGCACGGCGCCACCGCGGACGTCACACGGCACATCAATGATTTGCGCGGCGATACGGTGCGAACACCTTCAGCAGCCACGGCTTCTGCGCCAGCACCAGGCTCACGCCGACGCGCTCCTCCGACGGCAGCGCGGCATCGCGCGCGAGCAGCCCGTCGAACTCGCGGGCGACCTCGTCCAGCCGCGCCTTCATCTGGCCCACACCCTCGGGGCTGAGGCTACCGCTGAGCAGGAGCAGGCGATCCTGCTCGCCGTCGAACGGGTCGGCGAAATAATCGCCCAGCAGCGCGTTGCGGAAATGCCGCTCCATCGGCCCGTCGGTCAGCCAGCGGAAATTGCGCGCGGTCAGCGGCCGCACCCGGTTGCCCGGCAGCAGCTCGATCATCCCCAGCCGGTCGAGCCTGGCCAGCAGTCCGGTCCACTGCGGCAGGGTGAACGCGAAATGCCGCATCACGTCCTCCTGGCGCCAGCGGTTGATGCCCAGGAACATCGCCAGCATCAGCGCGGGATCGTCGACCAGGGCCTGTTCCTGGCGCGCATCGAGCTGGGCCATCGGCGCCTGGCCGCGCCCGGCCTCCGCGCCGAGTTCGGCCAGGCCGACGCCCAGCACCTCGCAGATCTGTTCGAGCCGCAGCAGGCTCATCGCCCGCCGCGAGAACATGCGCTTGACCGCCGCTTCGCTCAGGCCGATGCGCTGCGCCAGCTCGCGGTAGGTCAGCCCCTGCGCACGCAGGCTGCGCTTGAGGGCGTTGACCAGATCCACCGACACGCTCATGGCGTCAAGATCCTCCCGCTGTGAAATGGTGCCGGTGAAATGGTGCCGGGGACAATTTCCGGTCGACGAAAACCGGCCCCGGCACCATTTCATCAACCGGGAATTGTCCCCGGCACCATTTGCTCCATTTGCTCAGGCCGGCACCAGGGTCCTGGCCAGGTGCTCGACGTAGGCTTCGAACTCCTCCTGCGGCATCCGCGCCTGGTGCAGCTGCAGGTTGAGCTGCAGGAAGCCGACGTAGGCGGCGTAGGTCAGGCGCGCACGGTGCAGCGCGTCCTCGCGCCCCAGGCCGGTCTGCCGGAACGACGCGGCCAGATAGTCCAGGCGGCGCTTGGACACGCGGTCGATCACCGGCTGCACCGCCGGGTGGTCGAGGGCCTTGAGCAGGGCGCTGTAGATCACGTGCGACTGGTATTCGTGGGCGACCATCTGGAACAGCGAGCGCAGCCGCGCGCGCGCGTCGGGCACGCGCTCGAGGGTGCCGAACACCGCTTCCTGCTCCACGCTTTCCCAGCGCTCCAGCGCCGCCTGCAGCAGCGCCTCGCGCGAGGGGAAATGCCAGTAGAAGCTGCCCTTGGTGACGCCGAGCCGGCGCGCCAGCGGCTCCACCGCGACCGCCGCCACGCCCTGCTCGGCGATCATGTCGAGCGCGGCCTGCGCCCAGTCCTCCGCGCTCAGGCGGCCGGTGCGTGCGGGTTTGCCGGATGTGCCGCCGCTTGCCGGGGCGCCAGCCTGCTGTCTGGGGGGGGGTGATGCCATGGAGATTCCGCCCATACGCCGGCGAAGGGAAGCGTATCGTCGCCCATCCGCGGGGCCGTTGACAACCCGCGGGGGCAGTTCCATACTCATCCGTACGGTCCGGCCGGCATTCTCCGGCACACGCGGCCACCATCACTTCGGAGGCACCGGATGAGCGTCGCCCTTCCCTTCATCGCGTTCCTGCTGGCCGGGGCGTTCGCCGCCTACCACCGCCTGCGCCTGGCGTCCTGGACCGCAATCGTCGCCACCCTTCTGGTCGCCTGCTGGTTCCTCGGCGCCAACCGGACCGCAACCCTCGTCGCCGCCGCCATCCTCGCCGCGATCGCGCTGCCCCTGCTGCTGCCGTTCATCCGCAAGCCGCTGCTGACCGCACCGATGCTGCGGTTCTTCCGCAAGGCGCTGCCGCCGCTGTCGCAGACCGAGCGCATCGCGCTGGAGACCGGCTCGGTTGGCTTCGAGGGCGAGCTGTTCACCGGCGACCCGGACTGGAACACGCTGCTGGCCTACCCGAAGCCCGAGCTCACCGCCGAGGAGCAGGCCTTCCTCGATGGTCCGGTCGAGGAACTGTGCCGGATGACCAACGAGTGGGAGATCAACCACATCCACGCCGACCTGCCGCCGCAGATGTGGGACTTCATCAAGCGCAACCGCTTCTTCGGCATGATCATCCCGAAGGAGTACGGCGGCCTGGGCTTCAGCGCGCTGGCGCACCACAAGGTGATCCAGAAGCTGGCTTCGGTGTCGAGCGTGGTCAGCTCCACCGTGGGCGTGCCCAACTCGCTCGGCCCCGGCGAACTGCTGATGCACTACGGCACGCAGGAGCAGAAGGACTACTACCTGCCGCGCCTTGCCTCCGGGCAGGACGTGCCCTGTTTCGGCCTGACCGGCCCCTTCGCCGGCTCCGACGCCACCTCGATCCCCGACTTCGGCATCGTCTGCAAGGGCGAGTGGAACGGCGCCCAGGTGCTGGGCGTGAAGCTGACCTTCGACAAGCGCTACATCACCCTGGCGCCGGTGGCGACCCTGATCGGCCTGGCCTTCCGCATGTACGACCCGGACGGCCTGGTCGGCGACACCCGCGACATCGGCATCACCCTGGCGCTGCTGCCGCGCGAGACCGAGGGCGTCGAGGTCGGCCGCCGCCACTTCCCGCTCAACTCGCCGTTCCAGAACGGCCCGGTGCGCGGCCGCGAGGTGTTCCTGCCGCTGCACTACCTGGTCGGCGGCGTCGACAAGGCCGGTCTGGGCTGGAACATGCTCAACGAGTGCCTGGCGATCGGGCGCTCGATCACCCTGCCCTCCACCGCCAGCGGCGGCGCCAGGTTCGCGGCCGTGGTCGGCGGCGCGTACGCGCGCATCCGCAAGCAGTTCGGGCTGTCGATCGGCCGCTTCGAGGGCGTCGAGGAGGCGCTGGCGCGGATCGGTGGCAAGGCCTACGCGATCAGCGCGCTGTCGCAGGCGACGGCGGCCGCGGTCGACCGCGGCGACGTGCCGTCGGTGCCGTCGGCGATCGCCAAGTACCACTGCACTTCGATGGGCCGCGAAGTCGCCACCGACTTCATGGACATCGTCGGCGGCAAGGGCATCATCCTCGGCCCGCGCAACATCGGCGGCCGCGCCTGGCAGGCTTCGCCGATCGCGATCACGGTCGAGGGCGCCAACATCATGACCCGCAGCCTGCTGATCTTCGGGCAGGGTTCGATCCTCTGCCATCCGTGGATCATGAAGGAAATGAAGGCGGCGCAGGATCCGGACCCGAAGGCCGGGCTGGAGGCGCTCGACGACGCACTGTACAGCCACATCGGCGGCGCGATCTCCAACGCCACGCGCTCGTTCTGGTTCGGCATCACCGGCGCGCGCTTCGCCACCGCGCCGGGCGACGCCAACACCCGCCGCTACTTCCGCAAGCTCGACCGCTACGCCGCCAACCTCGCCCTGCTCACCGACGTCTCGCTGGGCGCGCTGGGCGGCAAACTCAAGTTCAAGGAATCGCTGTCGGGGCGCCTGGGCGACGTGCTCAGCCACCTGTACCTGATGGCCGCGGTGCTCAAGCGCCACCACGACGCCGGGGCGCCCGAGTCCGACCGCCAGCTGCTGGCCTGGGCCTTCCACAACAGCGCCCACCAGATCGAGCTGGCGCTGTCGCAGGCGCTGCGCAACTTCCCGATCAAGCCGCTGGGCTGGCTGCTGTGGCCGGTGGTGTTCCCGTTCGGCCGACGCGCCGTGCCGCCGGGCGACCGCCTGAGCCACCGCGTGGCGATGTCGCTGATGGCGCCCAACGAAGCCCGCGACCGGCTCGGCGAAGGGGTGTTCCTGACGCCCTGCGAAAACAACATGGGCGGCCGCATCGACAGCTACCTGGCCAGGGCGATCGCCGCCGAGCCGGTGGAGCGCAAGTTCCTCAAGGCGCTCAAGGCCAGCGACATCGAGGCGCTCGATTTCGCCAGCCAGCTCGACGAAGGCGTGCGCGAGGGCTGGATCACCGCCGACGAGCGCCGGCAGCTGGAGGAATTGCGCGCGCTGACGCTGGACGTGATCACCGTCGACGACTTCGATCCGCACGAGCTGCGCTCGGCCGGCTACTACGATCTGCCGCAGCACAAGCGGCAGCCGCGCGAAGCGGCCTGACGGCACGGCCCGGCGAGCGGCCCCCATCCCCCGCTGCGCGGGGACTTCCCCCGCAAGCGGGGGAAGGGCAAGGCGGGGACGCGCCCTGGGGGACGGGGACACGGACATGGATACCGACACGCTGCTCCTGCTCTGCGCCCTGCACAGCCTCGGCTTCGCGCTGTTCCACCTCGGCTTCTAGAAGCTGTTCGGCTGGCCGCGCTCGCTGGCGAACACCACGTTTGCCAACCGCGCCATCGTGCAGATCGCCAACCTGCAGCTGGTCTGGGTGTTCACCGCGGCCGGGCTGCTGTGCCTGCTGTATCCGGGAGAACTCGCGACCACGCCGCTCGGCCGCGCCGTGCTGGCGGGCATGTCGGCGTTCTGGATCATCCGCAGCGTGGCCCAGTTCGTCTGGCTGCGGGTCAACCATCCGCTGGTGCACGTGCTGACCGCGCTGTTCGTGCTGGGCGCGGCCCTGTTTGCAGCGCCCCTGCTGCGGGGGTGATGCCGGCCGCCGCGCTCAGCCTGCGCCCGTCGCCGGCCTGGCCTCGTCGATGGCCGCATCTTCGCGCCGCGGCGCGCGCTCCGACGGCAGCTTCGCCTCCTCGCGCAGCAGGCGCCAGGCGCTGAAGGTCATGCCCATCGCGATCAGCAGGCCGGCGCCGAACACCACGCTGGAGCCGAACGCGGCCAGGAACTTGTGCACCCAGACGAAGGTGAGGTCGCCGCCACGGTAGATCACGGTGTCGATCGCGGCGCCGGCCTTGTAGCGCCATTCGCGCCCGACCCGGGTGTAGATCGTCTCGCGCGCCGGCTTGGCCAGCGAGAACTCGCTGGCGCGGGTGAACACCTGCACGATGGCGACGATGATCGGCAGCGGAGAAGCCGCCAGGATCGAGAAGCCGAGGATGATCGCCACCGCCGGGATCAGCAGCGCCGGCGCGATGCCGAAGCGCGACATCAGCGAACGGGTGATCAGCAGCTGCACCACCAGGGTCAGCGAGTTCACCGCCAGGTCGAGCGTGGAGAAGAACGCGGCGCGCTCCTCGGCGGTGGCGAAGGCGGTGCGCGCGATCCGGTTCTGCTCGTTGTACAGCAGGGTGCCGATGCCCACGCCCAGCACCACCATCAGCGCCAGCCAGCGCAGCAGCGGCTCCCTGGCCACCAGCTTCAGGCCCGCCAGCACCTGCCCGCCCATCGGCTTCTCGCCGCTGGCCTGGCCGCGCGCGGCCTCGCGCGCCACCGCGTAGCGGCGCAGGCGCAGGATGCAGACCACGCACAGGGTCAGCAGCACCGCCGAGACCAGCATCATGTTGGGAATGCCCACGCGCTCGACCAGGGTGCGCGTCAGGATCGGCCCCAGGAACGCGCCGATGGTGCCGGCCGCGCCGATGTAGCCGTAGTACTTCCTCGCCTCGACGTTGCTGTAGACGTCGGCCATGAAGCTCCAGAACACCGCCACCGCGAACAGGTTGAACACGGTCAGCCAGAGGATGAAGGCCAGCCCGCGCCCGGCCACCCCGCTGTCGAACATCGCGTAGAACAGCAGCAGGGTGGCGATGAAGAAGCCGTAGATCACCGGCAGGAACACGCGCCGCGCGAAGCGGCTGACCAGCCAGCCGTAGACCGGCTGCAGCAGCAGCATGATCAGGAACACGGCGGTGAAGATGAACTGCAGGGTGAACTCGCCCAGCGCCACCCCGCGGTCGCCGAACCAGGCGATCAGCGCCGGCGGGAACACCGCCTGCACGTCGCTCGATGCCGCCATCGCCTCGCGCACCGGCCGCAGCACGTAATAGCCGCTGAGCAGGCAGAAGAAGTACAGGAACGACCACAGCAGCGGCGGCGATTCGGCAAGCGCGGCACGGAAACGGGCGGTGCGCGCGGACAGCGCCCCGGGATCGGCGTGGTTGCTCATGGGTCTGGAGGTGGGGATTCCCGTCCGGTGCCGAAGGCGGGGGCAACAATAATCCGAACCCGAGGGCCGGCGCCACCTCGCAGAGCATATGCTCTAGCCCGCGCGCCTACCGTGCCGGCATGTCCCGCAATCCCGCGACCGCCGCCCCCGCCTTCGATTACATCGTCATCGGCGCCGGTTCGGCCGGCTGCGTGCTCGCCGGCCGGCTGAGCGAGGACCCGGACGTGCGCGTGCTGCTGCTGGAGGCCGGCCCGCGCGACCGCCACCCCTTCATCCACATGCCCGCCGGACTGGCCAAGCTGGTCAACCGCAAGGGCGTGAACTGGGACTACGACACCGCGCCCGAACCCAATCTGGAGGGACGCCAGCTGTGGTGGCCGCGCGGCCGGGTGCTGGGCGGCTCGAGCTCGATCAACGCCATGTGCTATGTCCGCGGCCTGCCGCGCGACTACGACGACTGGGCGGCGCTGGGCGCCGTCGGCTGGGACTGGCACAGCGTGCTGCCCTGGTTCCGCCGCAGCGAAGGCAACACGCGCGGCGCCGACGCGCTGCACGGCGCCGACGGCCCGCTTTCGGTTTCGGACCTGCGCCACGTCAACCCGCTCTCGCAGGTGTTCATCGAGGCCGCGCAGCAGGCCGGCTACCCGCGCAACGACGATTTCAACGGCCCGCGGCAGACCGGCGTCGGGCTCTACCAGGTCACCCAGCGCGACGGTGCGCGCTGCTCGGCCGCGGTCGCCTACCTGCACCCGGCACTGGCGCGTCCCAACCTGACCGTGATCACCGGCGCCCAGGCCAACCGCATCACCTTCGAGCACGGCCGCGCCAGCGGCGTGGTCTACGCCACCGCGGCAGGCGCCTTCCACCAGGTCGCCGCGCGCGAGGTGCTGCTGTGCGGCGGCGCGATCAACTCGCCGCAGCTGCTGATGCTCTCGGGCATCGGCCCGGCGGACGAACTGCGCCGGCACGGCATCGCGGTGCTGCACGACGCGCCCGGGGTCGGCGCCAACCTCCAGGACCACCTCGACATCTGCACGCTGTGGCATTCGACCCGGCGCGTGACCTACGACCGCATGAGCGACCTTGCCGTCGCCTGGCGCTACTACCTGCGCGGCCGCACCGGCCCGGGCAGCAGCAACATCGCCGAGGCCGGCGGCTTCGTACGCTCGGCGCTGGCGCCGGACGAACGCGCCGACATCCAGTTCCACTTCGTGCCGGCGATGCTCGACAACCACGGCCGCCACCGCCTGCCCGGCGACGGCTATACCCTGCACGCCTGCTTCCTGCGCCCGCGCAGCCGCGGCCGGATCACCCTGGCCGGCAACCGCGCCAGCGACAAGGCGCGGATCGAGGCGAACTACCTGTCGGACGAGGAAGGCTTCGACCTGAAAATGATGATCGAATGCGCCAAGGTCTCGCGCGAGATCCTGCGCCAGCCCGCGTTCGATCCCTACCGCGGCGCACCGATCTTCCCGGCGCGCGACGACCTGGACGACGCCGGCCTGGCCGCATTCATCCGCGCCAAGGCCGAAAGCGTCTACCACCCCGTCGGCAGCTGCCGCATGGGCAGCGACGACGCTTCGGTGGTCGACCCGCAGCTGCGCGTGCGCGGCGTCGACGGCCTGCGCGTGGTCGACGCCTCGGTGATGCCCAGCCTCATCGGCGGCAACACCAACGCGCCGACGATCATGATCGCCGAACGCGCGGCGGACATGATCCGCGGACGCACTCCACACCAGCCTGGCGGAGCGGCGAACCGGACGCCGCAGTGAGTCGCGTCCTCCCGGGGGCCGGGTAGCTGAACTGGACATCATTCCCCGCACCCGGAGAAGAACCGGCTTCTAGGCCTTCTCGAGCATCGGCGGCAGCGGGCAGTGCAGCACGCCGCAGATGGTGCGCAGCAGCTCGGCCTCGGCCACCGAGACGCGGCCGTCGTGGCCGACGGCGGCGACGATCGATTCCACCATCACTTCCTTGGCCAGCGGGTCGAGCGCGTCGAGCGCTCCCCAGACGTCGTCGAGCGCAAGCACGCCGGCCGGCGGCGGCGCATAGGGCACGTGGTCGCGCGGCAGCACCCGCTGCATGCCGGCCAGGTAGGCGCGGCGGGCCTCGTCGTGATCCTCGTGCCCGGCCTGGGCGACTACCGCGAGCAGGGTCGAGAACTCGCGCTTGACGTTGCCCGGCTTGCGCCGCCCGAAGCGCGCATAGCGCGCCGGATCCAGCGATTCGCGCAGGTGCACCTCTAGCAGGCGGCCGAGGCAGTATTCGAACAGCGACACCTGGCCGTCGGCGTGGGCCATGGCGTGCACCGTGTCGATGATCGCGGCCAGCTCGGGACGCGGGCGCAGCCGCAGCACCGGGTACGCCATCGATGCCAGCGGCAGGCGCAGCATCGGGTGCAGCGACACCAGGCAGGCATCGCGCAGCCGCTGGGCTTCGTCGGCGCAGTCTCCGCCCAGGCGCGAGGAGATCTCGATGCGCTGCTTCGCACGCAGCTGCGGATCGGCATCGAACAGCAGGCCCAGCAGCAGCGGCAGCGCCGTCTGCCGCGACACCGCGACATCATGCAGCTGGCCGGAGATCGCCTCGACGATGGCGTCGGCGCGCAGCCAGTCGTCGTCGCGCGGCTGCGCAACCTGGCCGGCGACCATCGGTGGCGTCAGGTCGAGGCGGCTGCCGGCCTGCGGCAGCGGCGGCACGCGGTGATCCACCAGCCCCAGGCGCAGGTCTTCCTGGCGTCCATCGGGCGGGGTGAGCTGCCACTGCGCGCGCATGCGCTCCAGCGTTTCGGCCTTGAACGAGGGCTCCAGCGCGCGGATGCGGGCCAGCAGCGGCGGATGGGTGGCGAACAGCCCGCTCAGCCCGGTGCCGTCGCCGAACAGCATGTGCGCGACTTCCTCGGCTTCGGCGCGCGCGTCCAGGCGCGAGCCTTCCTGCACCCCGGCGATCTTCTTCAGCGCACCCGCCAGGCCGGACGCCTGCCGGGTGAACTGCACCGCCGAGGCATCGGCCAGCACCTCGCGGCTGCGGCTGACGCCGGCCTTGATCATCCGCCCGAAGAACAGCCCGACGTATCCCACCAGCAGGGCGACCAGCGCCCCGACCAGCACCGGCAGCGCGCCGCGCCCGCGCACGCTGCCGCCGTGCTGCAGGATCTTGCGCCCGATCAGGCCGAGCATGAGGATGCCGAACAGCACCCCGACCAGGCGGATGTTCAGGCGCATGTCGCCGTTGAGGATGTGGCTGTACTCGTGCGCGATCACGCCCTGCAGCTCGTCGCGGTTGAGCTTCTCCAGCGCGCCGCGGGTCACCGCGATCACCGCATCGGACGGCGAGTAGCCGGCGGCGAAGGCGTTGATCCCGCCCTCCTGCTCGAGCACGTACAGCCGCGGCACCGGCACGCCCGAAGCGATCGACATCTCCTCGACCACGTTGCGCAGCCGGCGCAGGTGGAAGTCGCGCGTGTCCTCGGGCACCCACATGCCGCCCATCTGGATCGCCACCGAATCGCCGCCGGAGCTGAGCGAGGACACCCGGTACATCGAGCCGACGCCGATGACCGCCAGCGTCCCCATTGTCGCCAGCGCCAGCAGCCGCGGGTCCGCGCCGAACACCAGCAGCACCCCCAGGTCCACCGCGACCACGATCCCGGCCACCGCCAGCGCGAACAGCACGATCAGCCGCGTCGTGTTGCGGCGCGCCCGGGCCTGGCGTTCGAAGAAGGTCATCGTGACGGGAATCGGGAATGGCGAATCGGGAATCGGGAAGAGCCGCAGCATGGCGACGGCGAAGCCCGCGCCACGCGGAATCGCAGGACTGGGGACAAGGCGGTCCGGATCCGCTCTGCCGATTCCCGATTCCCCATTCCCGATTCCCGGCCTTTCAGAACCTCACCTTCGGCGCCTCCCGCACCTCGGCGCGGTCGGCCGGGATGTCCAGCAGCGCGGCGGAGGCGAAGTTGAAGATTCCGGCGACCAGGCTGGAGGGGAAGACCTCGCGCCTGTTGTTGTAGGCCATCACCGAGTCGTTGTAGGCCTGGCGCGCGAAGGCGACCTTGTTCTCGGTGCTGGTCAGCTCTTCGGTGAGCTGCATCATGTTCTGGTTGGCCTTCAGGTCCGGATAGGCCTCGGCCACCATCATCAGCCGCCCGAGCACGCCGTTGAGCTGGCCCTGCGCGGCGGCGAGCGTGGCCATCGCCTGCGGGTCGCCCGGGTTGGCCTTGGCCGCCGCCAGTCCCGACTGCGCCGCGGCGCGCGCGGCGGTCACCGCTTCGAGCGTCTCGCGCTCGTGGCTCATGTAGGCCTTCACGGTCTCGACCAGGTTGGGGATGAGGTCGAACCGGCGCTGGAGCTGCACGTCGATCTGCGCGAAGGCGTTCCTGAACGCGTTGCGGGCGGTGACCAGGCCGTTGTAGGTGCCCACTGCCCAGCCGCCCAGGAGCACGACGACCCCGAGCAGGATTACCAGTAGAATCAAGCCGCTAGTCATCCAAGTTCCCCTTGTTTATGCAAATCCGGGAGCAGGCGCTACCATGGTCGCCTGCAGCGAGAGCATACGCAGGGGGCCTGCCCGATGAAAGCGAACTCCGATCGCCGCCCGCAGATTCCGACCAGCCGTCGATGGCTGACCGGGCTGCTGGCAGCCGCCCTCGCCGGTGCCACCCACACTCCGTTTGCACAGGCCCCTGACGTGGACGCGGGCGGGAATGTGACCGCAGCGGCCAGCCATGCGGCACTCGCCCGGTTCGACGACAAGCCGCTGCCGCTGGCGGCGACCGTGCGGCGCCTGCCGCTGGCCGAGGGTTTCGATCCGCGGCTGTTCGAGGCGATGGCGCAGGAGCTGGTCGCCAACCAGCGCGTGCCGGGCCTGGCGATGGCCATCGTCCACGACGGCAAGGTCCTCAGCGCGCGCGGCTACGGCATCACCGACGTGGCCAGCGCCGAGCCCATCGACGCGCATACGGTCTTCCGCGTCGCCTCGCTGTCCAAGTCCTTCGCCGGCACGCTCACCGGCATGCTCGTGGGCGAAGGCGCGATCCGCTGGGACAGCCGGGTCACCGACTACATGCCCGACCTGCAGCTGGCCGATCCGGAAGCCGCGCGCATGCTCACCGTTGCCGACGTGCTCAGCCACCGGGTCGGGCTGAAGAGCCACACCTACGACCGCGACATCGAACGCAACGCCGATTACCGGAGCCTGGTGCAGAAGCTTTCGGCGGCGCCGATGACCTGCACCCCGGGCGACTGCTACAACTACCAGAACGTGGCCTTCAGCCTGGTCGGCGACGTGGTGCACGCCGCCAGCGGGCAGCGCTATGGCGAGGCGGTGTCGAACAGGATCTTCAGGCCGCTGGGGATGCACGACGCGAGCCTGGGGCTGGAAGGCATCACCGCGAGCGCGCGCTGGGCCCGGCCCCACGTGCGCGCGGGCGCGGGCTGGCGTTCGCTGATCCCCAAGCCGACCTATTACCGGCTGGCGCCCGCGGCCGGCGTCAACGCCAGCATCAGCGACATGGCGCAATGGCTGCTCGCGCACGGCGGCCACCGTCCCGACGTGCTGCCGGCGCCGCTGCTGGCGACGCTGCAGGCGCCGATCGTCGGCACGCCGGGCGAACTGCGCAGCACCAGCTGGCGGCGCGAGCGGCTCAGCGCCGCGGGCTACGGACTGGGCTGGCGCGTCTACGATTATTCGGGGCAGCGCATGGTCTTCCACGGCGGCGCGGTGCAGGGCTACCGCGGCGTGATGGCGATCCTCCCCGAGCGCGACCTGGGCGTGGTGATCCTGTGGAACAGCGAAAGCGCCCTGCCCTCTGGCCTGCTGCCGACGATCCTCGATCGCGCCATCGGCCTGCGCTCGCAGCACTGGCTCGACATCAGCCCCGAGTTCGAAACGCTGTACGCGCAGGGGCTGCAGCCGCAGTACAACGACGGCAACCGGGCCAGCACCTCGCGCGCGACCCAGCGCTGAATCGCGCGGCGCGGACCGCATGCCGGGGTCCTGACGGATCGATCCGGGCCGGGCAGGCGTGCCGGAATCGGCACGGGCGACGATTCCGCGTTTTCCAGCCCGGGGTTGACTCCCCCCCACCCCGGCCCTCCCCCGCGTGTAAAGACCGGGGACATGGTGGAGGGGGCAAAAGCCGCGACGCCCCTTGCGCCCCAGCGCGGTGGGAAAAGCCGCGACGTCGTTCCTGACTCCCTCCCCCGCGGCGCGGGGGAGGGTCGGGGTGGGGGCCGTCCCGGCAAGAAACGGCAGAAACGGCGCAAAAAAAACTCCTCCCCGCCTGGGCACGCGGGGAAGGAGCTTGATGACGACCGATCGGGTTGGATCAGATCAGTGGCGCCGGCGTTGCGGGGATCGCTACGGCCGGAACCTTCTTGGCGGTTTTCCTAGCCCGTTTTTTTGCAGCCTTCTTGGCCGGCTTCTTGGCGACCTTCTTCGCGGCCTTCTTGGCCGGCTTCTTGGTGGCCTTCTTCGCAGCCTTCTTCGCAGCCTTCTTGGCCGGCTTCTTGGCGGTCTTCTTGGCGGCCTTCTTCGCGGCCTTCTTCGCGGTCTTCTTGGTCGCCTTCTTCGCGACCTTCTTCTTGGCTGCCTTCTTGGCGACCTTCTTCTTGGCCACCTTCCTGGTCGCCTTCTTCGCGACCTTCTTCTTGGCTACCTTCCTGGTCGCCTTCTTCACCGCCTTCTTCACCGCCTTCTTGGCCTTGGCGACCTTCTTGGCGACCTTCTTGGCAGCCTTCTTCACGGTTTTCCTGGCTGACTTCTTCGCAGGTTTCTTGGCTGCCTTCTTGGCAACCTTCTTTGCAGCTTTCTTCGCGGCCATGGGATGGCTCTCCTCGTCTTGTTGACTTGCCTGTACTACTGCCCAGCACTCAAACCCGCGCGGGTATCGGACCCGCGTGCACCCTCCAGCGCGCAACGCGCCGGTACGGATTCCTGCAGGAGCCGGTGCCGGGAAGCACCACCTCCTGTAAACGGCACAACGCCCGCGTCATGGAGAAGCGCGGGCGTTGCGAAAAGGACTTCTGTGTTTTCACGGCGGAGACGGCGCCTGCATCCACCTTGTAGAGATCCGGGGCGGACTGCTTTTTATCGCTGCGCGTTTTCGTCGGGGCTTGACTCACTCTCTTCCGTGACCATGTCTGTTCGGCGAAACCTAATCACGGTTATTTCAACTGTCAACACCCCGAAAGAAAATTCCTCCCGCCTTGCGACGCCTGCAGACACGCGGAGGCTGCGACCGACTGTCGCGGGATTGCACGCCACGCTCGCGGACACGACGCACGCGATGTGCGACACCATGCACGAAAGCGCGGAAATCCAGCTGTTTCATCAAACGCCGTGCATGCGGCGCATGCGCACAGGGCAGGTCGGCGAACAGCTTCCGATCATCTCCGGCGCGGACGGACCAGCGTCGGAAGGGCGTGAGAAATTTTTCATCGCGCGTTCGGTTTCGAGCATGCCGCGACGCTCGATCCGGGGAAACTGCGCAAACTTTCCGACGGCGTTGACCTGCTCGCCGGACGCGACCGGCGTCGCGGATGCCTTGCGGCGCATCGTCGCGCGGGCGGTCGGCGACCGCCCGCGCGATCGGAATACCTCAGTGGTCTTCTTCGAGCAGCTCGGCGTAGTCGTCCGGATCGAGCAGTTCGTTCAACTGTTCCGGATCGCTGACCTGCACGACGAACAGCCAGCCTTCGCCGAAGGCGTCCTCGTTGATCGTCTCGGGCTTCTCGGCCAGGGCCGAGTTCACCGCGGTGACCGTTCCCGACACCGGCGAGTAGACGTCGGACGCGGCCTTGACCGACTCGACCACCGCGCATGCGGTGCCGGCCTCGACCGGATCGCCCTCCGCCGGCAGTTCGACGTAGACCAGGTCGCCAAGCAGGCCCTGGGCATGGTCGGAGATGCCCACGGTGACCTTGCCGTCGCCTTCGACGCGCGCCCACTCGTGGGATTTCATGAACTTCAGATCGCCTGGAATCTCGCTCATCGGGGGCTCCGGAATCAGGTGGATCGGGACAGGGACGGCTAGTGTAGCGAAGCCGGGCGGGGGCGGATCAAGCCTGCTCGACGGCCTTGCCATCGCGGACGAACGGATACCTCACCACCCGCATGGGCACCGCCCGGCCGCGGATGTCCACGCTCACCCCTTCGGCTCCGGGCGCGAGCCCGCCGGCAGGCACCCGCGCGAACGCGATGGCCTTGCCCAGGGTGGGCGAGAAGGTGCCCGAGAGGATCTCGCCGTCGCCGTGCGGGGTGGTTACCTTCTGGCCGTAGCGCAGCACGCCCTTGTCGTCCATGACCAGGCCGATGATCTGCCGCGGCACGCCGGCGCGCTTCTGCTGCTCGAGCGCTTCGCGGCCGATGAAGTCGCGGCCCTCGTCGAACGACACCGTCCAGGCCAGGCCCGACTCCAGCGGCGTGACGGCCTCGTCCATGTCCTGCCCGTAGAGGTTCATGCCGGCCTCCAGGCGCAGGGTGTCGCGCGCGCCGAGTCCGGCCGGCTTCACTCCCGCGGCGAGCAGGGCATCCCACAGTGCCACCGCGTGCTCCTGCGACAGCACGATCTCGAAGCCGTCCTCACCGGTGTAGCCGGTGCGCGCGACGAACAGGTCGCCGAAGCCGGTGCCGGCCACGTCGATGGCGCTGAACCTGGCGAGCTTGCCGACGGCCGCCGCAGCCTCGCCTTCCAGCACGCCCAGCACGCGCTCGCGCGCCGAGGGACCCTGCACCGCAATGATCGCCAACTCGGGACGCTCCCTGACCGTGACATCGAAGGACGCGGCCTGCGCGCCAATCCACGCCAGGTCCTTGTCGCGGGTGGAGGCGTTGACCACCAGGCGGAAGGCGTCGCCGCCCAGGAAGTAGACGATGAGGTCGTCGATGACGCCGCCGCGTTCGTTGAGCATGCAGCTGTACAGCGCCTTGCCCGGCTTCTGCAGCTTGTCGATGGCGTTGGCCAGCAGCCTGCGCAGGAAGTCGCGGCTGCCCGGCCCGTCGAGGTCGACGATGGTCATGTGGCTGACGTCGAACATGCCGGCGTCGCGGCGCACCTGGTGGTGCTCCTCGATCTGCGAGCCGTAGTTGATCGGCATGTTCCAGCCGCCGAAGTCGACCATCCTGGCGCCGAGGGCGCGATGGCTGTCGTTGAGGACGGTCTTGCTGGACATGGCGGACTTCCGGGTTGAGAGCCTTGCATTATCCCGCTCCCACGCCGGATTTGCTCGCCCGCGACCGCCGCGGCCGCAACCGCGGGCGCGCGGCTACTCCGCCGGCTCGACCTGCAGGGTCATGCCCTCCGCGCCGACCACCTTCACCGCCGCACCGGCCGGCAGCTCGGGGCCGGACACGTCCCAGAACGCATCACCGATCCTCACCCGTCCGCGCCCGGCCACGATCGCCCGCTCCAGCGCCACCGTCCTGCCGACGTGGTGCAGCGCGCGCTGGTTCAGCGTCGGCCGGTCGCTCTGGCGCTCGCGGCCGCGGCCGCGCACCCATTTGCGGTAGATCTGGATGGAGACGAAGCTCAGCACCACGAACGCGGCGACCTGAGCCAGCAGCGGGATCCCCGGCACGAGCAGCACGCCGAGGAACACCGCCACCGCCGCGAACCCCATCCACAGCATGAACGCGCCCGGCGCCATCGCCTCGGCGGCGAACAGCAGCAGCGCGACCGCGGCCCATGCGACCACGTCCCAGCGCAGCTCCATGGCTCAGCCTCCCGTGCGCAGCGGCGGCGGGGTGCGCTGCCGCTCCGACGCACCGGCCTGCTTGCCCAGGGCCTCCCGGGAAAGCTCGGCGATGCCGGCGATCGAGCCGATGATGCCGCTCGACTCCATCGGCATCAGCACGAACTTCTGGTTGGGCGCAGTGGCCAGTTCCTTGAACGCTTCGACGTACTTCTGCGCGACGAAGTAGTTGATCGCCTGCACATCGCCCTGGGCGATCGCATCCGACACCAGCTCGGTCGCCCGCGCTTCGGCCTCCGCCAGGCGTTCGCGCGCCTCCGCGGCCCGGAACGCGGCTTCCTTCTCGCCCTCGGCGTCGAGGATGGTCGACTGCTTCTCGCCCTCGGCCTTGAGGATCGCCGCCTGGCGGAAGCCCTCGGCCTCGAGGATGTTGGCGCGCTTCTCGCGCTCGGCCTTCATCTGCCGCGCCATCGCGTCGACCAGGTCGCGCGGCGGCTGGATGTCGCGGATCTCGATGCGGGTGACCTTCACGCCCCACGGGTTGGTGGCATGGTCGACCACGTCCAGCAGCTTGGCGTTGATCGTCTCGCGCTGGCTCAGCGACTCGTCCAGGTCCATCGAGCCGATCACGGTGCGGATGTTGGTCTGCACCAGGGCGATCATCGCCACCTCGAGGTTGGCGACCTCGTAGGCGGCCTTGGCCGCGTCGAGCACCTGGAAGAAAACCACGCCGTCGACCTTGACCACCGCGTTGTCCTTGGTGATCACGTCCTGGCTGGGCACGTCCAGCACCTGTTCCATCATGTTGACCTTGCGGCCCACGCCGTAGACCACCGGCACCAGGAAGTGCAGCCCCGGGGTCATGGTGTGGGTGTACTTGCCGAAGCGTTCGACCGTCCATTCATAGCCCTGCGGGACCATGCGCACGGTCTTGAACAGGATGATGATGCCGGCGACCAGCACCACCAGGGTGAGGAATACGGATCCGGGCACGGGAAGCTCCTTGGGGGTCGGGCTGGAATCGAGTATAGGGAAGGACTCCCCGGCGGGGGGTGATGTGACCGGCTGCGACGCTTTGTCCCCGCGGCGCATCCAGAATGGGGAATGGCCGCCGAACCCCGCCCGCCGACGAGCTTCGCCATCGAAGTCCCGGGAAGCCTGCTGGCGCGGGCGCGCAGGGGCGATCGCGCGGCGCTGGAGCAGATCTACCGCCGGTTCGAGCGGCCGGTGTTCACGCTGGCGCTGCGGATCTGCGGCGACCGCGACGAGGCCGCCGACGTGCTGCAGGAGACGATGTTGAAGGTGATCGACCGGATCGGCGATTTCCGCGGCGACAGCCCGTTCTGGGGCTGGCTGCGGCAGATCGCGGTCAACGAGGCGCTGATGAAGCTGCGCCGCGGCCGACGCCACGCCGAGGAGATCGCCATCGACGACGGGCACGAGCTGCCCGACCACCTGCTGCCGCCTCCGTCGGCCGCGGCCGACGCGGCACTGCTGCAGCGGGCGCTCGCGGCGTTGCCGGGCGCGACCCGCAGCGTGCTGTGGCTGTACCACGCCGAGGGCTACACCCACCAGGAAATCGCCACCGCGATGCAGCGCACCGCCAGCTTCTCCAAATCCCAGCTCGCGCGCGGCACCCGCCGGCTGCGTGCCCTGCTCGAACCCGATCAGCACACGACCCAGGAGTCGGCCCATGCCTGACACCCGCGACCACCGCCAGCCTGCTCCCGACGACTGGCCCCGGGCCTTCGCCGCACTGCCGCCGGAGACCCCGCCGCCCGGCGGCTGGGACGCCATCGCGCGCAGGCTCGACGCCCGGCGGCACGCCCGTTCGCGCGCGCCGCTGTGGCTCGCGGCCGCCGCAGTGCTGCTGCTTGCCATCGCCCTGCCCTGGCGACTGCAGTGGTTCGAATCCGGCGAACCCGTGGCTGTTGTGCATGAATCCGAGGCCGAAGCCACGCGCGACCCGTTCGACGCGCTCTACGCCGAATCGGCGCAGCTGGAAACCCTGCTGGTCGCCGCGCGCGACGACCGCATGGCCAGCGGCACCGCGGCCCTGCTGGCCGGCGAACTCGAACTGCGCCTGGCCGCCATCGACGCGGCCCTGATGCAGCCGGACCTGTCGCGCGAACAGCGGCTGGGCCTGTGGCAGGAGCGGGTCGAGGGCCTGCGCACGCTCGCCGGATTCGAGAGCAGCCGCCGCTGGCGCGCCGCGCAGGGCCTGCAGTACCGGAGCGCGCTGGCGCGCATCGACTGACCCGTCCCCCATCCGTCCCCACACGCGAGACCACACCATGAAGTCGCTCGGAATGTCCGCCCTTGCCGCCGCCCTGCTGTCCCTGCTGGTTCCCGCTGCCGTCCTGGCCGCGGGCAGCGATCCCGCCAGCGCCGAGGAGCTGGCCGCAGCCCGCGCCGAACTCGGCCGCGCCGCCGAGCGCTACGCGAAGATGGCGGCCGCACAGGCCGAAGCGGCGCGCGGCCAGGCCGAAGGCGCGCGGCTGCGCGCGGCCGAGCTGCAGGAGCGCCTGGCGCTGCTGCGCAGCCGCCCGGTCATCGGCGTGGTGCTGGCGCCGGACGAGCAGCCCGGCGTCCGTATCGGCGGCGTGACCCCCGACGGCCCCTCGGCCAGGGCCGGGCTGCGATCGGGCGACCGGCTGATCGCGGTGAACGGGCAGGAGATCCTCGGCAGCAGCGGCGCGCTGCGCGTGGAGAACGCGCGCAAGCTGCTGTCGGGGCTGGAGACCGGGAAGCCCGTGACGCTCGGCTATCTGCGCGGTGGCCGCCGCGCGAGCGTCGATGTGCTGCCGCGGCACGACCACCGGGTCGCGGTGTTCAACGGCGCCGATGGCGCACTGATCCGGCCCGACGGCAATGTCTTCATCGAAACGCTGCCCGACGGCGGCTTCCGCCTCAACGCCGACTCCATCGAGGTGGAGAAACTCGCCGGCATCGCACCGGAGATCAAGGTCGAGATCGCCAGGGTGATGGACAACGCCGTGCGGATGTCGGGGCAGGAGCTGCGCGGCCTGGAGGGACAGATTCCGCACCTGGTCTCGGCGCTGCGCTGGAACGGGCTCAACCTGGCTACGGTGGATGCGGATCTGGGCCGCTACTTCGGCGCGGACTCGGGCGTTCTGGTGCTGTCCACCGGCGAGGTGGAAGGCCTGCGCGCGGGCGACGTCATCCGCCGCGTGGACGGAAACGTGGTGAAGACGCCGCGCGAAGTGATGGACGCCCTGCGCGGGAAGCGCGAGGGCGAGGCTGCGCAACTGGAATACCTGCGCGACCGCAAGACGGTCCGCGCCAGGGTGGGCGTGCCGCGGCTCATGGTCTGGCCGCCGGCGCCCCCGGCACCGCCCGCGGCGCCGGCGCGGCCGGCAAGGCCGGCACCCGCCGCCCCTGCCGCGCCACCCGCCGCGCCCGATGCGCCGCCGGCTCCACCGGCACCGCCCGCCGGACACGCCGTCGCCTGAATTCCCGGGAGCGGTTACTCCCCTTCCGGGCCGCGTTCGACCACGCCGGCGTGGGCGATGATCTCCTCGACTTCGGCGCGCGCCTTGTCCCAGTCGGGCTGTTCGTCCTTGAGCACCACCAGCACCGTCGCCGGATGGGTGATCAGGTCCTTCATGTGGTAGCACACGCCGGAGTTCTCGATCTGCGGCAGGATGCCGTCGTGGTGGTAGTCGTGTTCGATCGTTTCCAGGTCCAGCGTCGGCCACGCCGTGCGCACCTGCAGCGCCACGTCCAGGTACTCGCGGCAGTGCGGATGCTCCTCGACGAAGGCCGGCACCATGCCCGCGCCCAGGTCCATCAGCGCGGTCGCGTCCTGGCGCAGGGCCGGGATGTCGCCGCCACCCTGCAGTGCGTCGCGCAGCGCGGAAGCGCGCGCGAGATAGTCGGTCATGGCGTCCTGCGCCTGCGTTGCCGGCGGTGCGTCGGTCGCCGGGGCAGCCGCCTGCGCCGCTTCCGCGGGCGCGTCGGCCGTTGCCTGCGGCTGGTCCGCCTGGCAGGCGGCCATCAGGGTCGCGGCCATCAGCGTGCCGGTGAGGATGAGGGGGGATTTCATGTTCACTGCTCCTGGAGGGTCATGGATATGATGGATTGGACCGGCGCGCAGCGCCATTGCCGCAGCTCACTGCGGCCCGGCCGGCTCGACCCACTCGGCGAACACCCGGTCGATCTCGGCAGCGGTCACGGTCCCGCCCTCCTGCACCCTCGCCGCCTGGGTGAACAGCGGCATGATCAGCGCCATGCCGTCGACCTTCGTCTTCAGGTGCAGGCCAGCCGGATTGGACAGCGCCGCATCCCAGCGTGCGCGCACCTGCGCCCAGTAGCCGGCGGTCGCGTTCCAGTAGTCGTAGGCGGGGGTGAAGTCGACGTCGGTGTCCTTCTGGTAATCATTGAAACCGAACTCGCGCGCGATGGTCTTCCCGGTGCTGCCGTCGGCGCGGCGTACGGCCTTGGTGTTGTCCTGCTCGTGGGTCCAGCCGCCGGGGACGATGGTGTGGCGGTTCTCCACGTTCATCGCGTTGTAGTCGTCGCGGCGGGTGTGCTCGCGCCGCGGCAGCGGACGCCAGGTGCGGTCGGAGGTCCAGGTGGCGACGCCGTAGCGGTGGTTCCAGCGCCCGGTGCCGCAGTAGCGCGGCGCGTCGCTGACCTCGTAGACGCACTGCGTCCAGGCGCCGGCGGTCTTTTCCGCGGGGATGTCGCGCATGCGCCAGGTCTGGTCGGTGGTGAACTCCCAGCGGCTCGGCGCCTGGTACATCCAGTCCTGGCGCCAGTGCTTGGTGACGTGGCCGCTTTTCGCATCCACCAGCAGATGCTGCAGCACGATCTTCGTCGGGCTGTCCTCGACCACGATCACGACCTCGTCGCCGCCGCTGCGCTGGGCCGAAGCGCGCTCGTAGTCCGGCGCCAGCAGCACGGTCTCGTCGAAGCTGAAGTCGACCAGGTACTCGCCCTGCATCGCCAGGATCGCCCTGCGGTCGGCATCGGGGTCGGCCTTGACGGCGGCGGGTTCGGCAGCACTGGCCGCAGCGGTGGCGGCCAGCGCCAGCAGCAGCGCAAGCGGGATTCGGATCTTCATGTGTGCTCCCATGGTTCCAGACTCGATGCGATCCTCACCACCGGATCGCGCTCATTGCATTCCGCTTGCGGCGCATGCCGCGCCGCGCGCTCGCAGCAGCATTCGTCCCGCAGGCCGTCGTCGGCGGCGCCCTGCCGGCGCGCGATGCGCCTGGCTTCGGCGGCACCCAGCGGCGAGATCGCGGCCAGGCTCGCGGCCAGCACCTGACCGGCATCGCGACGGCGCGCGTTCGCCAGCGCGTGCAGCTGCAGCACGCTGGCCTGCCATTGGCCGCGCGTACGCACGGCCAGGCGCTGCAGCAGCCTCGCGGCGACCCCCAGGCGCGGGGCGTCGTTGCCGTCGCCACAGGGCAGCGCGGCGGCCAGCCGTTCCCAGGCCAGGAAGTTGCTGTCGGGAAGCAGAAACAGCTTCCAGCAGTCGTCGCCGGTCGCGTCCTGGAAGGACAGGCATTCGCACAGGCCGTCGCTGTCGAGCACGGCGCTGGCGGATGCGCGCACCGATTGCGCCCAGCCCGAGAGCTCACCGCCGGCCTGCCCGCGGAACAGGCACAGCACCGTGCCCAGGCTGGCCAGCTGTCCGGGCGTGGGCAGGACCGGGGCTGCGGGATGCGGACGGGCGATGGCGGCGACGGGCGGGCTCATGGCGCTACCAGGCCAGGGAGATGCTGGCAGCGACATTGCGGCCCGCCGCCGTGTAGCGGTCGATCGTGGCGCTGGTGCCGGCGACCAGCGGCACGCTGCCGGCAGGCCAGTATTTCCTGTCGGCCAGGTTGGACACGCCGATGTTGATCTTCGCGCCCGGCGCGAAGCTCCAGTGCGCATACAGGTCGAGCACGGCGTAACCGGGGGACTGGAAATACGCGGCGCCCGCCGGCGCCGGCGGCAGGCGATCGCGGCGGCCGGCAAAGCGGCCGGCAAGCTCGGCTCCCCAGCCCTCGCCGCTCCAGGCCAGGCCCAGCGTCGCGGTCAGCGGATCCACCGACTCCAGCGGCTCGCCGGCGGTGCGGTCGTCGCCCCGCGACCAGGCCGCGGCCGCGCGAAGCGACCAGCCCGCCATCCCCTCCGACAGCGCGCCCAGGTCGACTCCGCCCTTGAACTCCACGCCCTCGATCCGGGCGTCGGCGACGTTGCGCGACTGGTAGATCATCAGCCCTTCCGGACTGAAGCCGACGAAGCCCAGCGATTCGATGAAGTCGCTGTAGCGGTTGTGGTAGGCCGACACGCCGGCGTACACCGCGCCGGAGGAATAACGCAGGCCCAGCTCGAAGCCGTTGCTGGTCTCGGGCCGCAGGTCGGGGTTGGGGATGGCGGTGTAGCCGAACATCACGTTGGTGAAGCCGATGTTGACGTCGGCATGGGGCGGCGAGCGGAAGCCGCGCGCGTAGCCGCCGAACAGCGACCAGCCTTCGGCGAAATGCCAGACCATGCCCAGCTTGGGCGCGATACTGGTTTCGGTCAGCCCCACCACCTCCACGCCCGGGTTGTCCCCGGCGAAGATGGCATCGAGCGTCGGCTCGAGCTCGTAGTGGTCCACCCGCAGGCCGGGGACGAGGCGGACGCTGCCGCCGGCGAGGGAGATCTCGTCCTGCAGGTAGAGCGCCGCGTTCGTGGTGCGGGTGAGCGGGAAATCGCGCACCGGGAAGGTGTCGGGCGTCATCACCTTGCTGGTCGCGCCGGTATCGAGGATGGTGCGCAGGCCGTCGCGCTTCTGCCTGGTCCGGGTGCGCGACAGGTCCACGCCCCAGGCCAGGTCGTGCACCACGGCCTGGCCGAGCGAGCGGCGGAAGTTCACCTGCAGGCCGTACAGACGCTGGTCGAAGTTGAAGCTGCGGTCGCGCCGGTCGCGCAGCGCGGGGGAAAACGCCGATGCGGGCACGCTGCGCTCCTCCACCGTGTCCTGCGTGGTCTCGCTGTCCTGGCGGTAGACCTGCCAGTCGATGGCGTCGGCAAAACCATCGATCCCGTCGACCTCGTGCGAGAACGACACCCGCGCCCGGGTCTGGTGGTCGTGCGCGGCAACCCGGGTATTGGTGGCGCGGGTGAGCGACTGGAAACCGTAGGAAGTCAGCATGTCGGTGTCGGCGCTGTCCTCGTTGCCTTCGACCGTCAGCCGGAAGCGCTGGTGCCGCGAAGGCGCGAACACCAGCTTGGCGAGCAGGCTGCGGCCATCGCGATCCTGGGGATTGGGCAGCGTGCGCGCGGCGCCGGTGCCGCCGACGAGGCCCATGTTCTCCGTCTCCTGTCCCTGGCGGTGGCCGACCGCGACCATGCCCGACCAGCGCTCGCCGCCGAGCGCCGCGATGGCGCCGGCGTGCAGGCCGTCCCAGTCGCTTTCGAAGCCGGCCCTGAGGCCGAAATGGGCATCCCTGCCCGCCTCCAGATAATCCGAAGGATCCCTGGTGATGAACGAGACGGTGCCGCCCAGCGCGTCGGAGCCGTAGAGCGAACTGGTGGGGCCGCGCACCACCTCGGCACGCTTGAGCGTGTCGAGGTCGACGAAATTGCGGTTGGCGTTGGAAAAGCTGCCGATGGCGAACGCATCCGAGACCACGATGCCGTCGGTCTGGATGCGCACGCGGTTGCCGCCGAGGCCGCGGATGCGGATGTCGCCGATGCCGAAGCGGCCGAAACTTTCGCTGACGGTGATGCCGGGCTCGTAGCGGAACAGGTCGCGCAGGTCGCGCACCAGCAGTTCGTCCATGCGCTCGCGGGTCACCACGTCCACGGTGTTGGGCACGTCGGCGATCCCGCGCTCAGTGCGGGTGGCGGTCACCACCACGGGGGCGAAGTCGGTGGCCGCGGCCGAGGGGTCGCCTCCAGCGGGCGCATCCGCGAACACGGGCGGGGAGAGCAGGATCAGGATCGCTGCGGCAAGCGGGCTGGGACGCATGTCGGGTCTCGTGTCGTTCGTTGACGATCCGAGGCGGGGCTGGCGTCCGGCAGGGCACTGCCGAGGGCTTGCGGGCCGGGGAAGGAGGATGGCGGCGCGGCGGCATTGGCGCCGCGTGCGGGCGGACGCTACTTGGTGAGGATCAGCTTGTCGTTGCGCGTGTGGCGCAGGCGGTAGACCTCGTTGCCGTGGCGGATGCGCAGCTCGCGCTGGCCCTGCAGCAGGCGCAGGCTGTCGATTTCCACCGACGCGGCGGGCGTGTCCGCCGGCGCGGGGGCCGGGTCGCTCTGGCGCGGAAGCGTGAGGACGTTGGAGCGCGGCAGCAGGACGGGCATGGGGGCATTTCCGGTGAATGGGAATGAATGCTAATGCTAATCAGTCTCATTCAGTTGTCAAGCGCCGCCCGGGCCCGGCGTCCCCCTTATTCTTCGGTCACCGCCTCCAGCTGCCGCCACACCGAGTCGTCGAACCGCCGCGCCAGCTCCACCGCCTGCAGGTTCTCGGTCAGCTGCTCCAGCCGCGTCGCCCCCAGCAGCACCGTGGACACATGCGGATTGCCCAGGCACCACGCGATCGCCAGCGGCGCCGGCGCGACCCCGAGTCCGGCGGCCACCGCGGCGAAGGCGCGCGCCCGCTCCAGCCTGCGCGCCTGCGGATCGCCCACCACGATCGGCCGCAGCCAGTCGTTGCCGGCCTGCCCGAGCCGGCTGTCGGCGGGAATTCCGTCGCCGTACTTGCCGCTGAGCAGGCCCGATGCCAGCGGCGAGAACACCGTGGTACCCATCCCGGTTTCGCCGTAGAGCGGCGCGTACTCCAGTTCCACCCGCTGGCGATGCAGCAGGTTGTACTGCGGCTGCTCCGCCGTCGGCGGCTGCAGTCCGTGCGCGTGGGCGACGCGCACCGCCTCCCGGATGGCGGCCGCCGGCCATTCCGAAGTGCCCCAGTAGAGCACCTTGCCCTGCCTGACCAGGGCATCCATGGCGTGCACGGTTTCGGCGACGGGGGTGTCCGGGTCGGGACGGTGGCAGAAGAACAGATCGAGATAGTCCACCCGCAGCCGCGCGAGCGCGGCGTGGCAGGCGTCGTGCACGTGCTTGCGCGACAGTCCCTTCTGGGTCGGCCGCGGCTCGTCCACCGCGCCGAAGAAGACCTTGCTCGACACGCAGTAGCCGTCACGCGGCAGCCGCAGGTCGGCGATCACGTCGCCCATCACCCGCTCGGCCTCGCCGTTGGCGTAGCTCTCGGCGTTGTCGAAGAAATTGATGCCGTGGTCCCAGGCGGCGGCGATCAGCTCCCGCGCCTGGCCGCGTCCGATGCGGGTGCCAAACGTGGCCCAGGCCCCGAACGACAGCTCGGAGAGCTGCAGGCCTGAAGCGCCCAGGCGCCGGTATCGCATGGTGACTGCTCCGGAGAATGCGGAGACCCAGTGTAGAAGAGGCGGGCCGGCTGCGTCGCAGCCGCATGCGCGGCACAGGCTATCCTCGGCGGCAGACAGGACTGGAAGGATGCCGATGTCGCAACCGCTGCCCGGCAAGGGCGTGATCGCCAAGCTGCTCGCGCGGCCGGACGAGGTGATGCTCGAACACGGGGCCGGCGGCGAGCTTCTGGTGGCGAAGCTGCGCGCGATGCTCTCGGTGCTGATCCTGTCGCTGCCGCTGATCGCCGGCATGGGCGGCGCCGGCACGGTCGAGGTCATCGTCGGGCTGGCGGCGGCGGTCTTCGTCAACATCATGGCCCAGGTATGGCTGGCGCTGGCGCGCAACCACCGTCGCCACCGCTGGCTGCCCTACGCCACCGGCACCTGGGACGTGAGCGCCACCACCGGCGTGCTGTTGCTGCTGGTCACCGCCGAGCCGGTGGCCGCGCTCAACAGCGTGGTCGTGTGGTGTTTCTACGCGGTGGCCATCTTCGTCACCGCGCTGCGCAACGACGGCCGCCTGACCCTGTTCGTTGGTGGTCTGGCAATCGCACAGTACGCGCTGGTGGTCGCCTTCGTGGTCCTGCGCGCCGAGGAGCCGCTGATGTCGATCGGATACGGCCAGGCGTCGACGGCCGCGCAGGTCGAGCGCCTGGTGCTGCTGCTGATCACCACCCTGCTGACCTGCGCGGTGGTGTACCGGATGCAGCGGCTGATCGAACTGTCCGGCCGCGACGGGCTCACCGGGCGGCCCAACCGCGCCTGGCTGCTGCTGCGCCTGCCGCGGCTGTTCGAATCCTCGCGCGCCGACGGCACCTCGCTGACCCTGGCGCTGGTGGACCTGGACCAGTTCAAGCGGATCAACGACGACATCGGCCACAGCGCCGGCGACCAGGCGCTGCGCCACGTCGCCGCCCACCTGGACGAGACCCTGGACGAGGACGAGCACCTGGCGCGGATCGGCGGCCAGGAATTCGTGCTGGTGCTGCGCTGCCCGATCGGCAGCGCCTGGGAGCGGCTCGACCGCGCCCGCCGCAGCCTCGCCCGCTGCCCGTTCCGCGCCGACCGCGGCAACGAGCAGATCAGCATCAGCTTCAGCGCCGGCCTGGCCTCGTTCCCGCAGGACGGCAGCGACGCTTCGAGCCTGCTCGGCAGCGCCGACCGTCGGCTGCAGGAGGCCAAGCGGCTGGGACGGAACCGGATCGTGGCCCTGGACGACTGAGGGAACGCCCGCCGGCGCGCGCCGCGGTTGCCGTGGGCGCGGCAGTGCCATAGGCTGCGCGCTCGTGACTCCTGACAGGGGCGGGGACAGGATGGATGAGGTGTTGCGGATCGGCTTCGGCCTGTTCGGACTGGCGGTGCTGATCGGGATCACCTGGCTGTTCTCGAACAACAGGAGCAGGGTCGACTGGACCCTGGTGGGCATCGGCATCGCGCTGCAGATCGGCTTCGCCGCGCTGGTGCTGCTGGTCCCCGGCGGCCGCGACGTGTTCGACGCTCTCGGCCACGGCTTCGTCAGGATCCTCGCCTACGTCAACGCCGGCTCGGAGTTCATCTTCGGCAGCCTGATGAACGTCGACACCTACGGCTTCATCTTCGCCTTCCAGGTGCTGCCGACGATCATCTTCTTCGCCTCGCTGATGGCCGTGCTCTACCACCTGGGCGTGATGCAGGCGGTGGTGCGCGGCATGGCCTGGGCGATCACCAAGGTGATGCGCGTGTCCGGCGCCGAGACCACCAGCGTCTGCGCCAGCGTGTTCATCGGCCAGACCGAGGCGCCGCTGACGGTACGGCCGTACATCTCGAAGATGACCGAGTCGGAGCTGATCACGATGATGATCGGCGGCATGGCGCACATCGCAGGCGGCGTGCTCGCCGCCTACGTGGGCATGCTCGGCGCGGGCGACCTGGCGCAGCAGCAGTTCTACGCCAAGCACCTGCTCGCGGCCTCGATCATGGCCGCGCCGGCGACCCTGGTGATCGCCAAGATCCTGATTCCCGAGACCGGCGAGCCGCTGACCCGGGGCACGGTCAGGATGGAGGTGGAAAAGACCTCCAGCAACATCATCGACGCCGCCGCCGCCGGCGCCGGTGACGGCCTGAAGCTGGCGCTCAACATCGGCGCGATGCTGCTGGCCTTCATCGCCCTGATCGCGATGATCAACGGCATGCTCGGCTGGCTCGGCGCCTTCGATTCGGCCGGCATCCCGCCGGTCCGGCGGATGGTGCTGGCGCTGGCCGCGGCGGTGCTGGCCGCGGCCGCCGTCGCCTTCGCGCTGCGCAGGCGCGCCGGCGCGGAGGCGGCCGGCTGGCAGCGGTTCGCCCCGGGGCGCAGGGCCGGCTTCGCGACCGCCGCCGTCGCCGCGATCGCGACGTTCTACCTGCTCAGCCCGGGATGGAGCATCAACGCACTGGTGGCGGGCGTGTCCGGCGCCCCGTTCCAGCTCACCCTGGAGGCGGTGTTCGGCTTCGTGCTGGCGCCGATCGCCTGGCTGATCGGAGTGCCGTGGCAGGACGCGGGGGTGGTCGGGTCGCTGATCGGGCAGAAGGTGGTGATCAACGAGTTCGTGGCCTACCTGCAGCTGGCGGACATCGTCAACGGCCGCGTCGAGGGCGTGGCGCTGAGCGACCAGGGCCGGCTGATCGCCACCTACGCGCTCTGCGGCTTCGCCAACTTCAGCTCCATCGCGATCCAGATCGGCGGCATCGGCGGGCTCGCGCCCGACCGCCGCCAGGACCTGGCGCGCTTCGGCCTGCGCGCGGTGCTGGGCGGGACGGTCGCCACCCTGATGACCGCCACCATCGCCGGCGTCCTCACCAATCTCGGCGCCTGAGCGGCCGGCGATCATGTCCACCGGGGCCAGCATGCGCGTCGTCGTCGTCGGCTCGTTCAACGTCGACCATGTCTGGGACTGCGGCGAGCTTCCGCACCATGGCGAGACCCTGATCGGGCGCTACCGCACCGGGCCCGGCGGCAAGGGCTTCAACCAGGCCACCGCCTGCGCGCGCGCCGGTGCCGGCACCACCTTCGTCTGCGCGCTGGGCGACGATCCGGGCGGCAGGCTGGCGCGTGCCCTCGCCGCGGCCGACGGCATCGACCTGCGCGCGGAAGTCGCGGAAGCGCCCACCGGCACCGCGGGGATCTTCGTGGCCGACGACGGCAGCAACAGCATCGTCATCGGTCCCGGCGCCAACGGCGTGCTGTCGCCGGACTTCATCGCCGCGCAGAACGACGCCATCGCCGCCGCCGGCGTGCTGCTGGCGCAGCTCGAGTCGCCGCCCGACAGCATCTACGAGGCGCTGCGCCTGGCCCGCGCCGCCGGCCTGAGGACGCTCCTCAACCCGGCCCCCACCAACGCCGACACCTCGCGCGAGATGCTCGCGGTGGCCGACATCCTCACCCCCAACGAGACCGAGTTCAGCGCGCTGCTGGCGCGGCACACCCAGGAGCGGCTGGAGGCCGATGCCGTGGCCGGGCTCGACGACGCGCGCCTGCACCGCCTGTGCCGCACCCTGCTGCCGCGGGGCACGGTGGTGATCACCCTGGGCACGGCCGGCGCCTTCGTCTCCCACCGCGAGGACAAGACCCGCGGCGACGGGCACGAGCACTACCGCGTGCCCGCCGAGATCGCGGAAACCGTCGACACCACCGGCGCCGGCGACGCCTTCAACGGCGCGCTCGCAGCCTCGCTCGCGCACACGCCCGGGGCGGCGTTCGCACAGCACCTGCGTTTCGCCAGCCGCTATGCGGCGCTGTCCACCGAGCGCGAGGGCGCGGCCTCGGCCATGCCCGCCCGACATGAGATCGAAGCCCGATTCGGGCATCATTGAGCTTCGCGCGCGGCCTCCGCGCGCCACCCGCAGGCGCCCCGGCGCATCAACCCAGGAGCAGGCATGGCAGGCAAGTTCGAGATCAGCACCCGCAAGAACGGCGAGTTCCAGTTCAACCTCAAGGCCGCCAACGGCCAGGTCATCCTGACCAGCGAGGGCTACAAGGCCAAGGCCTCGGCGCTCAACGGCGTCGAGTCGGTGCGCAGGCACGCCCAGGACGACGCCAACTTCGAGCGCCTCACCGCGAAGGACGGCAGCCCCTACTTCAACCTCAAGGCCAGCAACGGCCAGACCATCGGCCACAGCGAGATGTACTCGGGCACCGCCGCGCGCGACAACGGCATCGAGTCGGTCAGGAAGAACGCCCCGGACGCCCAGCTGGTCGACCTCACCGCCTGAGCGCGGGACCAGAGCAGGACCCGCCGAAGGCCCGGTTTTCCGGGTCTTCGCCGCTCGCGGCCGGTAGAATCGGCGGCATGCGCATCGGCCCGCACGCGATCGAACCGAAGGTGATCCTCGCCCCCATGGCGGGCGTCACCGACAAGCCGTTCCGCCTGCTGTGCAAGCGGCTGGGCGCGGGGCTGGCGGTGTCGGAGATGACCACCAGCGATCCGCGCTTCTGGAACACGGCCAAGTCGCGCACTCGCATGGACCACGTCGGCGAGCCCGACCCGGTGAGCGTGCAGATCGCCGGCACCGATCCGGCGGCGATGGCCGAGGCCGCGCGCCACAACGCCGGCCTGGGCGCGCGGATCATCGACATCAACATGGGCTGCCCCGCGAAGAAGGTGTGCAGCGCCTGGGCCGGCTCGGCGCTGATGCAGGACGAGGCGCTGGTCGGCCGCATCCTCGAGGCGGTGGTGGCCGCGGTGGACGTGCCGGTGACGCTCAAGATCCGCACCGGCTGGGCCGCCGGCCGCCGCAACGCGCCGGCCATCGCGCGGATCGCGGAATGCAGCGGCATCGCCGCGCTGGCGGTGCACGGGCGCACCCGCGACCAGCACTACGCCGGCACGGCCGAATACGACACCATCGCCGCGATCAAGGCGCGGCTGTCGATCCCGGTGATCGCCAACGGCGACATCGATTCGCCGCGCAAGGCGCTCGCGGTGCTGCGCCAGACCGGTGCCGACGCGGTGATGGTCGGCCGCGCCGCCCAGGGCCGGCCGTGGATCTTCGGCCAGATCGCCCATTTCCTGGCCACCGGCGAAACGCTGCCGGAGCCCTCGCCGGACGAGGTGCGCGACATCCTGCTCGCGCACCTGCAGGCGCTGCACGCGTTCTACGGCGAAGCGTCCGGCGTGCGCATCGCCCGCAAGCACCTGGGCTGGTACGCGAAGGACCGGCCCGAGAACGCCGCCTTCCGCAGCGTGGTCAACCGCGCCGGGTCCGCCGAGGACCAGCTGCGCCTGACCCGGGACTACTTCGATGCCCTGGCGGCGGGCGTGCGGCCCGAACTTGCAACGGCGGCCTGAGGCCGCGCTGTCATCGCCACGCGCGTTCGCGGTATCTCCTGTTGCCGGAGCCGCCGCTGATGCCTCCGGCCGCCGGAACCGGATCCCCCGGTTCCCATCCGGAGACCGCCATGAACACCCGCCACGCCCTCGTCATCGCCCTGGTCCTGTCCATCGCCCCTGCCGCCGCCGCCGACCGCAGCAGCGCCCGCGAACTCGCCCGGCTCTCGGGCCTGAGCGAGAGCCAGGTGCGCATGGTGCTCAACGGACGCACCGCGCACCACCATCGGTTCCCGCAGTATTTCGACCGCGTCGAGCGCCGGCTGATCGAAGCCATCGGCCGCGACAACTTCACGCGCCTCACCGAGGGCGAAACCATCGTGATGCGCCGGACCCAGGCCCCGACCAGGATCGCGACCGTCGATACACGGCGATAGCACTTGCCTCACGCGTCCGGGATGCCGGCGCCGTCACCGGCGGGCGTTCCCGGGCGCGGCGCATCGACCGGAGCCGGTACGGCTGTCAGCAGCGCCGCGCAGGCCGCGTCCCGCCGCCCCGGCCCACGTCCGCAGGCCCGCGGACGGACGCCCCGCCGGCCGCCGGCCGGGCGTCCGGTTCGATCCAGATCCTGTGCCACATCGCAGCCAGGCGCCGGCGCGCCTGCCATGGCCATGACAGCTGCCGCGGCGCGATCTCCGCCCACGCCCCGTCGCGGCACTCGGCGACCGCGAAGTTGAAGCTGTAGTCCGGCTCGGCGCCCATGCGCAGATCGCTCAGGACCAGCTGGCCGTCGCGCACGCCGGCCTTGAGGAAGCCGCGGCTGAACCACGCCAGCCGCTGCACCGCGGGAAATCCGGAGACATCGCGATAGGCCGCGACATCGGACCGGTGGTGCCGGAAGCGCATCGGCCCCGCGTCAGCCACCAGCGAGCGCTCGCCCTCGACCAAACCCTCCGGCGTCATCGCCACCACCCGCCACAGCAGGGTGTTGAACGGCATCGGCACGGAGAAGCGCGGCGCATCGGCCAGCCCGATGGCGGCCAGCGCGCGTCCGGCCTCGCGTTCGACCATCGCCTTGGCCGCCAGCGACCAGCCCAGGTACGCCGTGCTGAGCACCAGGCCCGCCACCAGCGCGCAGCCGGCCAGCAGCCAGACGGTATACAGCGGATCGATGATGAACAGGCTCGACCACATCACCGGCGGCAGCGGCAGCGGCCACAGCAGTTGCGTGCCGTAGACAGTGAAGGCGTCGAGCAGCGGATGGGTCAGCAGGGCGAGCTGGATCGCCAGCAACCAGCGTCCTGGCGCCGCTGCCACCCGCCCGCCCGCGCGCCGGAACAGCGCCCAGATCGCCCACCCCAGCAGCGGCAGCACGAACAGCGAATGGCTGGCGCCGCGGTGCAGGGTCATCAGCGCCACCGGATCGTCGGTCAGCAGCGCGATCGGCAGCGAATCCAGGTCGGGCAGCGTGCCCAGCGCCGCGCCCGCCAGCAGCGCGGCGCGGCGGTGCTCCGGTGGCGCGACGGCGGCCGAGACGGCAGCGCCGAGGAGAATCTGGGTAAGCGAATCCATGCCGCGATGCTACCGGTCGCGACCGGCCTGTAATCGCGCGGCGGAAATCCTGAATCAGGGGTTGCACGGCAATCGCCGCCGCAGCGCCCCTTCCCAGGAGACCCTCCATGAACACCCGACCGATCCTGCTGGCCCTGCTCACCAGCGCCACCCTGTCCCTGTCCGCACACGCCGCCGAACAGCCCGAGATCCCGGTTGTGGTCAGCGCCCCCGGCTCGGCCGGCTACATCACCGTCCGCCAGCTGGCGAAGGAGACCGGGCTGGAGCAGCGCCAGGTGCGCATGGTGCTGGGCGCACACAGCGGCCACGCCGAGTACCGCGTCAGCTTCAACCGGACCCAGCAGCAGTTCCGCTCGGCCCTGGGCGAGGAGCGCTACCAGGACCTGATGGCCGGTCGGCCGATCCCGCTGTACCGGCAGGACGGCACCGGCACGACCTGGCGCACCATGGCCGCTGCGCCGACGCCGTGATCGCACCGCGGCACCACACCGTTCCCGCAGGCCCGGTCGCCGGGCATCGCGGGACCGATGCGACCGCCGTCCGCCGGTGCGATCAGGCACACGCGGAGCGGGCGACCGATTTCCGCCGGCGCGCGCAGTCTCTCTCCTGCGCACGCCGGCGGCTTCCTCGCCCATCCGCTCCGCCGTGTCCGTTCCGACGCACCCGATACGTTCAACCACACGTTACGCCGGGGAGCCACACCGCATGTTCCGGACCACGCGCTGGAGTCTGGTGATCGGGACCCGGCCGCAGACGGAAAGCGGTCGCGCCGCGCTGGAAGCGCTCTGCCGCACCTATCGCTCACCCGTCGTGGCCTACCTGCGCGCACGGGGCCACGCGCCCAGCGACGCCGACGACCTGGCCCAGGCGTTCTTCGAACAGCTGCTGCTGCGGCGGACCCATGCGGTGGCGGACCCGGCCCGCGGCCGCTTCCGCACCTTCCTGCTGACCGCGCTCAAGCACTTCCTGGCCAACGAGCGCGAGCGCGAACACGCGCTCAAGCGCGGCGGCGACCGCCTGATCGTGCCGCTGGAGCCGGAGCTGGAGCCCGATCCCGGTGACGACAGTCCGGCATCCCCGGAGTCGGTGTTCGAGCGCGACTATGCACTCACCGTGATCTCCCGCGCGGTCGAGCGCCTGCGCGCGGAGGCGGTCGGCGCGGGCAAGGCCACGCTGTTCGAGAAAGTCAGCCCGTTCCTGCTCGAACCCCCCGACCAGAGCGAGTACGCGGTGCTGGCCGAACAGCTGGAGATGCGCCGCAACACGCTGGCTGTCGCCATCCACCGGCTGCGCAACCGGCTGCGCGACATGGTCCGCCGCGAACTGCAGGACACCGTGGACGACGACGCCACGCTTGAAATCGAGATGGGCATGCTGCGCAAGGCGCTGGCAGGCCGGGAGCGGTCCGGCGCGACCGCTTGACCTCCACGCCGACCGCGCTTCCATCGGAGGGCAACGGTGCAACACGCGGGAACGCCACTGCCAGGCACGCCACGGTTTGCGGCCACGCGCTGGACCCTCGTGGGCCGGGCGGGCGGCGCCGACCCGGCCCGCGCACGTTCCTCGCTGCTCGAGCTGTGCCTGCAGTACTGGTACCCGGTCTACACCTATCTGCGCCGCTGCAGCCACCCGCCCGCAGTGGCCGACGACATCACCGCTGCATTCTTCGAGGACCTGCTGCATGCGCGCGCCCCGCTCTCGGGCGCCCGCGAATGGCCGACGTTCCGGGAATACCTGCTCGATTCGCTGCACCGGTTCCTGTCCACCGACTGGCGCCGGGATGCGGCGCCGGCGGATGCGGAGATCTCCATGCGGCCGGATGTCGCCGAACTCGAGCGCCGCCACCGCGATGAAACAGAGGCGATGTCGCCGCAGCAGGCGTTCCAGCGCAGCTACGCGCTGGCGCTGATCGCGGGCGCGCACCGCCGGCTGCGCATGGAGGCCGCGCACGCCGGCCGTGAAGCGATGTTCGAGGCGCTGGCGCCGCTGCTCGGCACGCAGCCGGAGGCAGGCACGCTCGAGCCGCTCGCGCGCGAACTGGCGACGCGGCCGCTGGTGCTGGCGATCGCGCTGAAGCGGCTGCGCCAGCGCTTCCAGGAGCTGGTGGAGCAGGAGCTGGCGCACACCGTGACCGGGGCCGAGGCCATGGCGCGGGAACGCTCCGAGCTGCTGGCGATCCTGCAATGAAGGCCGAACCCGGCACCCCGCCCGGCGACGGCCTGGCCGGCCTGGCCGCGCTGGCGTTCGGACACGCCAGCGCAGCGCCGCCGGCGGCCTCGGCCACCTCCCGCCATCTCGCCTTCCTGTCGATGGAAGCGCTGGAGCTGGACCTGTCGGATCCCGAGCAGCGCAACTTCGGCGACTACGAGCTGCTCGAACAGCTGGGCGCCGGCGGCATGGGCGTGGTCTACAGGGCCCGGCAGAAGAGCCTGGACCGCGAGGTGGCGGTGAAGCTGCTCTCGGCCGGGCCCTGGGCTTCCGCCGACTTCATCGAGCGCTTCCGGCGCGAAGCGCAGTCGGCCGCGCGCCTGCAGCACCCGAATATCGTCGCCATCCACGAGATCGGAAGCCGCGACGAGCTCAACTACTTCTCCATGACCCTGGTGCACGGCGACAACCTGGCGCAATACCTGTCGCGGAGCGGAGCGCTGCCGCCGCGGCAGGCGGCGCGGCTGGTGCGCACGATCGCCGAGGCGCTGCACTACGCGCACCGGCTGGGCGTGCTGCACCTGGATCTCAAGCCGGGCAACGTGCTGATCGACCAGGATGGCGAACCGCGGGTCGCCGATTTCGGGCTGGCCAGGCGCATCGACAGCACCCGGGCCACCGACGCCACCGAGGTGTCCGGCACGCCAAGCTACATGGCGCCCGAGCAGATCGAACTGCGCCGGCACAAGCTCAGCGTGGCCACCGACATCTACGGGCTGGGCGCGATCCTGTACGAACTGATCACCGGGCAGCCGCCGTTCGAAGCGTCCTCGCCCGAGGAGACCCTGTCGCTGGTGCTGGGCGGGCGCCTGCGCAATCCACGTCGCTACCGCCCCGACCTGCCGCGCGACCTCGAGGCGATCTGCCTCAGGTGCCTGGCCAAGGAGCCCGGCAACCGCTACCCGAGCGCCGGCGCGCTGGCGGACGATCTGGGCCGATTCCTCGAGGGCCGCGCGGTCAGCGTGCGGCCGCTCAGTCCGGCGCAGCGGATGTACCGCTGGGCGCGGCGCGAACCCAGGCTTGCAGGCGCGATCGGCCTGGGCGTGCTGGCGCTGGTGGCCGGACTTGGCCTCGCGCTGATCCAGCGCGAGCGCGCCGAAGACAGCGCCGCGGCATCGCGCGAACAGACCTGGCGCACGCGTGGCGACGCCGCATGGCGGCTGGTGTCCGAAGGCCGCAGCATCGAGGCGCTGCCGCTGCTGCTGGACAACCTGCGCGAGCGCGAGGCACACGGCGACGCTGCCGGCATCGCGCTCGAACGGCTGCGCCTGGGCACGCTCGAGCGCAGCGGCGCGCGGCTGATCGACGCCATCGCCACCGGCAGCGTCGGCCGCGCGATCGATCTGGACGCCGACGGCCGGCGCGTCGCCGTGGTCGACCTCGATGAGCAGGTGCGGATGTACGCGGTCGACGACGGCCGGCTGCTGTGGCAGGCCGCGACCGCGGAGCACACGCATTTTCGCGCCGTGCGCCTGCCGGTCTCGCGGCTGCGCTTCAGCGCCGACGGGCGATACCTGGTCACCGCGACCCTGGAGCCGCCGACCTTCCTGATCCCCCACGGCCGCAACAACGTCCTGCTCGACGCCGGCAGCGGCGCGGTGGTGGCGCCGCCGGCGGAAGTGTTCCCGGATTTCGTCGACGCCAGCTACGCCGCCGACGGCAGCCACGCCCTGCTCCGCAACCAGCGCGGGGACACCGTGTTCTTCCGCGTCGACGGCTGGCGGGCGCTGTCGCCGCCGCGGATGGCGGGTCTGGCCGGGAGCTGGCTGATCGGCGACGGCGGCCGCTTCATCGCCTTCAGCATGCAGCACCGGATCGCGCTGCTCGACACCCGCACCCTCGAGCCGCGCTTCGAGCACCAGTTCGAAGCCGTCGCCGGACCGTACCACTGGGCGGCGCAGCCCGGCGGCGACCTGCTCGCGCTCGGCCATGCGGACGGCACGGTGCGGCTGCTCGACAGCGCGCGCCCGGCGATGCGCGAGCTGCGCCCGCTGCCGTCCGATCCCATCGGCGCGCTGGCCTTCAGCGACGACGGCCGCTGGCTGCTGGCCGGCGCCGGCGGCCGCGTGTTCCTGTGGGACGTCGCCAGCGGCCGCGGCGGTCCGCTTCCTTCCGCGCGCGTCATCCATCCGGGCAGGCTGCAGGGCGATGCCGCGGCGGGCACCGTTTTCGCCTTCGCAGCCGACGACGCGCTGCTCTGGCAGTTGCCCGGGCCCGACGACATCGACCTGGGCGTGCGGATCGCGGCCGCGCGCACGCCGGTGACGCAGTTCGGCTTCGGCCGGGCGCTGCCGCGCAACGCCGCCGCCTGCGCGCCTGCCGCCAACCTCGCCGCCAGCATCAGCCGCAACGGCGAACTGCGGCTGTGGCGCTGGCGCGACGGCCGCCCGCTGCAGGCGCAGGCCTCGGCGCAGGCCGTGGACGAGCTGTATTTCGACGGCCGCCACGTGGCGGTGGCCGATGCCGGCGCGGTCCGCGTCCTCGATGTCGGCGACGAACGCAACGCCGGGCCGGCGCTGCAGCACCGGCAACCGGTGTCGCTGGCGACGCTCGCTCCCGACGGCGACACCGTGGTCACGGTCAGCGGACGCGAGCTGCGCGCGTTCGACTGGCGCACGGGCACGCCGCGCTTCGCGCCGATCGTGATGGCCGGCTCGCCCCTGCGCGTGGCGTTCAGCCCGGACGCGAGGCGATTGCTGGCCAGCATCGGCGGCTACCACGACGGCGGATACCACGAACTCGCCTCCACCTACGACCTGCACACCGGGGCCGCGCTCGCCAGCGACGTGCCCCTGCCCGGGCCGGTCGCCGGCCTGCGCTTCAGCGCCGACGGCCGCCAGCTGATCCACTGGCGATACGGCGAAAGCCAGGTGCGCGACACCGACACCCTGGCGCCCCGGGGTGCGGCGCTGCGCTTCGGCCCGGACATCGCGGCCGCGCGCAGCACCCAGAACGCATCGGCACGGCTGCTCTCGGACCTGGAGGGCGAGACGCCGGTGTTCGATGCCGCGATCTCGAGCAGCGGAACCCGCGCCACCCTGCTCGTGTCCGGCACCGAGCCGACGACCCCGCAGCTGATCGAGGTGGACATCGCGAGCGGTCGCGTGCTGCTGTCGCGAAGCCTGCCCCGCGGTCGTTTTTCGCGGCTGTGGCCCGACGGCAGCGACTACCACTTCACCGTCTGGAAGCAGAGCAACGACATCGGCCAGTGGGTCCACAGCGCGGACGGCTCGCGTCCACTGCCGCAGGCCGGCGGCATGACCGGATTCACCCAGGCCACGAGCGCCGACGGCCGCTGGCTGGCCAGCGCGTCATCCGAAGGCATGCTCCTGGCCGACCGGCTCGGCGGCGAATGGGCCAGCGCGGTACTCATCGACCACCTGCCTCCCGGCGACAGCGTGGCGCAGCTGGGCTTCGCGCGCGACGGCAACGCCCTGCTCGCGCGCTCGCGGCACGGCCGCTGGGTCTGGTGGTCGCTGGCGCCGGACACACGCAGCGTAGCGCAGATCCAGCGCCACGCCGACCACATCGGCGCGTACGCGGATCCGGATGCGGCCCCGATCGCCACCGCGCTTCCGGCGCAGCATCGCGCCGAACTGCGCGCCGGCGATCCGGGTGCGCCCGTTGCCGCCGCATCGCCGCCGGCAACGGCGCCGGCGCCACCGCCGCCGTCCATCGACCGGCTCGGCCCCGGACTGGCGACCGTCGACCTGCGCGCCGCCTACAACGAACCGGTCGACACCGACCGGCTCTATGAAGGTGCGCTGGCTCCGGTGCCGATCGGCCTGCAGCGGATGCTGGGCATCGACTTCGACATCGCCGGCATGATCTCGCTGACCATGCAGGACGCCCCCGGGGCGGCGCTCGGGCTGCCCGGCACCTCGCGGCCGGTGCCGCCGCCGCGGCCGCGCTTCGACGCTCTGCACCTGCTGATGGGGGGCTGCTGCCCGCTGCCGGGGACCGACCGGGTGCCCTACGCCTGGCTGGTGCTGCACTACGCCGACGGCAGCCGCGAACGCATTCCGGTCATCCACCAGCGCGACGTAGAATTCCTCGACGACGATCCCGGCGACCGCGGTTCGGCGCGCATCGGCTGGCGCATCGTCCATGCCAACGGCTATGTCCAGACCCTCTACGCGCCCAGGCTGGCCAATCCGCACCCGCAGCGCGATGTCTCGGCGATCTCGTTCGAAGCGTCCGGACACTTCGCCAGCGGGCCGGTCATCCTGGCCGCGACCGCGGAGTTCGCCGACGGCGGCGCAATCGCGTCGGCCACGCCCTGAGGCCGCGGCGCCGCGGCCGATGCGGCAGGCGCCGCCGGCCCTGCAGCAGCGCGGCGTCCGCCGCAGCCAGGACGACCGGCAGCGCCTGCGGCATCTTCCCCCGCGCGCTCAGGCGGCGCGGAGCAGTTCCCCGTCGTGCTCCGGCGTCAGCCTCGGCGGCACCTCGGCGATCGTTTCCCCGCGATGCGACAGCAGCCGCAGCGTGCCGTCTGGCTCCTCTACCAGCGCGGTCAGGCTTTCCACCCAGTCGCCGTCGTTGGCGTAGACCAGGCCCTCGCGTTCGACCAGGGCGGCGCGGTGGATGTGGCCGCAGATGATGCCGTCGAGCCCGCGCTGGCGGGCATCGTCCAGCCCCGCCTGCACAAACCGCCCGATGTAGCGCTCGGCCGCGGTGCTCTGCCGCTTGAGGAATTCCGACAGCGACCAGTAGCGCAGTCCGAACCGCTGGCGCACCAGGTTGAACAGGCGGTTGCCGGTGAGGATGCGGTAGTACAGCCAGTCGCCGAACTTCTCCTGCAGCCCGCCGAAGTGGGTGATGCCGTCGTAGTCGTCGCCGTGCACCACCAGCATCCTGCGGCCGTCGGCGGTGGTGTGGATCGCGCGCCGGCGCACCTGCACCGCCGGCAGCACCAGCCCGCAGATGCTGCGCACCGGGCGATCGTGGTTGCCGGGGATGTAGATGATCTCGGTGCCGGCGCGGCGCAGCGCGTGCAGCGCCTCGACCACCGCGCTGTGCGCCTGGTGCCAGCTCGCGCGGCGCCGGGCCATCCACCACAGGTCGACGATGTCGCCCACCAGGTAGAGCCGCTCGCAGCGCAGGGTCGCCAGGAACGCCGCCAGCTCCGCGGCATGGCAGTGCCGCGAGCCAAGGTGCACGTCGGAGATGAATACCGCGCGCCGGTGCTGCCGCACGATCGTCGGTGATTTCATGCTGTCTCCCCCTGTGGCCGAAGGTAGCGGTCCCGCTTGCGCGGCTGGATGCGGTGCAGGTCGACCTCGATCAGGCCGTCGATGGCGTCGCTGAAGTCCGGATCGACGCCGAAGGCGAGGAAGCGCGCGCCGCCCGGCTCGCACAGCGCCGTGTACTGGCGGTAGAGCATGGGCACCGAAGCGCCGAGCGAGGCCAGGTTCGCCTTGAGCACCTCGAACGCGGTGTCCGCGTCCATGCCGTCGAAGCACGGCGGCGCCGCGAAGTACTCGAACGGCCGGTTCGATTCGGCCAGGCCCCGGGCGCAGGCGTAGTAGTGCCGGTAGTAGGCCACCAGCTGGTCGCGGGCCGGGGGCGGCAGCGCCGCGCTGATCGACACCGCGCCGAACAGGTAGCGCACGCCCGGATGGCGCAGCAGGTAGGCGCCGATCCCCTGCCACAGGTAGTCGAGACTGCGGCTTCCCCAGTAGTCGGGCACCACGAAGCTGCGGCCCAGCTCCAGACCCTGGGCGATGCGCGGGATGGCCTCGTCCGAGTAGCGGAACAGCGAGGCGGTGTAGAGCCCGGCCAGGCCGCGTCGCGCCAGCACCTGTGCGCCCCGGGCGATGCGGTAGGCACCGGCGATGCGCGCGGCGGCATCGTCCCAGACCACCACGTGGCCGTAGTGCGGATCAAAGGCGTCCAGGTCGCGGCTGCGGCCGGTGCCTTCGCCCACCCTGCGGAAGGTCAGCTCGCGCAGGCGCCCGATTTCCAGCAGCAGGGGCGAATCCGGCGCGCAATGCGCCAGCCGGATCTGCTTGCCGTCCGGCGTGCGCCCGAGCGGTTCGGCCTCGGCGATCCCGGCCGCCACCCGCGCCGGATCCATCGCCGGCGCCAGCGGCTCGACCGCCGCCCGGTGCCCGCCGCGCCCGAGGGCGTAGAGGACGCGCCTGACCTCGCGCATCTGCGCCTGGGCATCGCCGTCCGGCGCCAGCTGCAGCGGCTCGCCGATCCGCAGCTGCAGCGGCCGCCGCCTGCGCGCGAACATCTCGCGCGCCAGCAGCGCCGTTCCCGCCGGCTTGAACAGCGCCGATGCGCCGTAGAACAGCGCCGAGTTGCGCGCCAGCACGCGCACCGGCAGCACCGGCGCCGAGGTGCGGCGGGCGAAGCGCACGAAGCCGCGGCGCCACTGGCTGTCGCGGATCCCGCCCAGCGACAGGCGCGAGACCTCGCCGGCCGGGAACAGGATCACGCACTGGTCCGCGTCCAGCGCCTGCTCGACCGCGCGCACGCTTTCGGCCGCCGGGCGGCCGCCGAGGATGCGCACCGGCAGCAGCAGGTGCGCGAGCGGACCGATCCCGGAGAGGAAATCGTTGCCCAGGATCCGCACGTCGCTGCGCACGCGCCCCACGCAGTCGAGCAGCGCCAGCGCGTCCAGCGCCCCGGACGGATGGTTGGCGACGATCAGCAGCCGCCCGCGCGCCGGGATCCGCGCCAGGGCCGCGTCGTCGACCGCGTAGCGCACGCCCAGGTACTCCAGCGCCCGCGACACGAAGGCGAAGCCCTGCAGGTGGCCGTGCCCGGCAACAAAGGATTCGATCCGGTCGAGCCGCGACCAGCGGCTGACGGTCCGCAGCAGGGGGCGGGCGAGCGCCGCGCGGCGGCCGCGGAACCAGTGCGGGAACCGTTGCGTCAGGCGTTCCTCGATCCGCTGCATTGCCCCACCACCCACCGGTACCGGAGCAGCGTGGAGCAGCCCGGCGACACCGGTATTGCCGGCAGGCGACAGTGCGGTGACGGGCCCGGCCGGCGGAGGCCGGTACCGCCGTCGGGTGAACGGGCGCACAATCGTCCCGGCCGGGATCGATGCCGGGGCGGCGCGTAGCGTGCGCCGGGGCGGACCCGCGTGTATCATGCGCGCCCATCTTTCCATCCGAATACAAGGATATCTGTCAATGTCCAGCTATCTCTTCACCTCCGAATCGGTCTCCGAAGGCCATCCGGACAAGATCGCCGACCAGATTTCCGACGCCGTCCTCGACGCCATCCTGACCCAGGACAAGGGCGCGCGCGTGGCCTGCGAGACCATGGTGAAGACGGGCGTGGCGATCGTCGCCGGCGAGATCACCACCAGCGCGTGGATCGACCTGGAGGCGCTGACCCGCAAGGTGATCCTGGACATCGGCTACGACTCCAGCGACGTCGGCTTCGACGGCGCCACCTGCGGCGTGCTCAACCTGATCGGCAAGCAGTCGCCGCACATCGCCCAGGGCGTGGACCGCAAGAAGCCCGAGGAAATGGGCGCCGGCGACCAGGGCCTGATGTTCGGCTACGCCACCAACGAGACCTCCAGCTACATGCCGGCCGCGATCCACCTGTCCCACCGACTGGTGGAGCAGCAGGCCAGGGTGCGCAAGAAGAAGAAGTCGCCGCTGCCGTGGCTGCGCCCGGACGCCAAGAGCCAGGTCACCCTGCGCTACGACAACGGCGAGGCCGTGGCCATCGACGCCGTGGTGCTCTCGACCCAGCACGCGCCGGGCGTGAAGCAGAAGGACCTGGTGGAAGCGGTGCGCGAGGAGATCCTCAAGCCGGTGCTGCCGGCCAAGTGGCTGCACAAGGGCACCAGGTTCCACATCAACCCGACCGGCAAGTTCGAGATCGGCGGCCCCGTCGGCGACTGCGGCCTGACCGGCCGCAAGATCATCGTCGACACCTACGGCGGCTGGGCCCGCCACGGCGGTGGCGCGTTCTCGGGCAAGGACCCGTCGAAGGTCGACCGCTCGGCCGCGTATGCCGCGCGCTACGTCGCCAAGAACGTCGTGGCCGCGGGTCTTGCCGACCGCTGCGAGGTGCAGCTCAGCTACGCCATCGGCGTCGCCGAGCCGACCTCGATCTCGGTCACCACCTTCGGCACCGGCAAGGTGTCCGACGACGTGATCGAGAAGCTGATCCGCAAGCACTTCGACCTGCGCCCCTACGGCGTCATCAGGATGCTCGACCTGGTGCACCCGATCTACCAGCGCACCGCCAGCTACGGCCACTTCGGCCGCAAGCCCGAGGAAATCACCTATACCGACGCCGCCGGCAGGAAGCACACCGCGACCGCCTTCTCCTGGGAGAAGACCGACCGCGCCGAGGAACTGCGCAAGGCCGCCAAGCTGTAACTGCCGCGCATCACCGCACCACCGGGAACGGGCCGCGAAAGCGGCCCGTTCCGTTTCCGGCGCCGGGAAACATCAAGGCGACACCTTGCGCTTGATCGCGCGCGCCAGCGGCTGCGGCAGGCGCGACAGCGAGCCGAGCACGTGCGGCAGCAGGCGCAGCTTCAGCCCGGAAAACGCGCTCGGCACCACCGCCTCGATCAGGTGCGGGCCGGGCGCTCCCAGGGCGTAGGCGAGCGCGTCGGTGAAGTCCTCGGCGGTGGTGGCGCGCACCGAGTGCACGCCCATGCCCGCGCCCATCCGCACGAAGTCCAGCCCGGGGTTGCCCAGATCGAGCTGCGCGTGCGCCTTCTCGCCGGCGCTGACGCCGCCCGCGCCCACGCGCTGCAGCTCCACGTTGAGGATCGCGTAGGAGCGGTTGTTGAGGATGATGGCGGTGACGTCGAGCTTCTCGCGCGCCATCGTCCACAGCGCCTGGATCGTGTACATCGCCGAACCGTCCCCGACCAGGGCCAGCACCGGCCGGTCCGGGCAGGCGATCGCCGCACCGACCGCGTTCGGCAGGCCCTGGCCGATGGCGCCGCCGGTCAAGGTGAGCACGTCATGGCGCGGCGCGCCGCGGGTGAAGTGCGGCAGCATCACCCCCGAGGTCTGCGCCTCGTCAACGATGATCGCGCGCTCGGGCAGCAGGTGGCCCACCGCCTTGCACACCTTCTCCGCGGTCAGCTTCCCCCTCGGCCGCGCGGGGCGGACCGGCGCCTGCAGCAGCGGCTCCGCCGCGGCCGCGCCCAGCCGCGCAGCCAGCTTCTGCAGCCCGCCGGGCGCGTCCTGCACGGGCGTGGCCAGCGCGTGCACCGTGCAGCCTTCCGGCACCAGGTCGCTGGCCTTGCCCGGATAGGCGAAGAACGATACCGGCGACCTGGCGTCCACCAGCACCAGGTGTTCAAGGCCCTGCAGCTGCACTGACGCCAGCTCGGCCAGATAGGCCAGGCGCTCGACGTGCGGCAGGCCGGCGCCGCGCTCGATCCGGGTCGGGAACACCTCCGCGAACAGCTGCACGCCGGCGTGGGCGGCGATGCGCGAGGCCTCGAGCAGCGCCGGTTCGCGCAGCGCGCGCGCGCCGAGCAGGAGCGCGGCCTTGCCGCCGGAGCCGATCGCGGCGGCGATGGTCTCGATGGTGGCGTCGTCGGCGACCGGCAGCGCGGCCTGCGGCAGCGGCGCGGCGGGCACGCCACCCTCGCTCCAGGACACGTCGGCCGGCAGGATCAGCGTCGCCACCTGCCCGGGCGGACCCAGCGCGGCCGCCACCGCCTCGGCCGCATCCGCGCCCAGCGCCTCCGTGGCGGCGGAGGTGCGCACCCAGGTGGACACGTTGCGCGCGGCGGTCTCGATGTCCGACTGCAGCTGCGCGTCGTACTTCACGTGATGGGTGGCGTGGTCGCCGACGATGTTCACCACCGGCACCCGCCCCTTGCGCGCGTTATGCAGGTTGGCCAGGCCGTTGCCGAGGCCGCAGCCCAGGTGCAGCAGGGTGGCGGCCGGCCTGCCCGCCATGCGCGCATAGCCGTCGGCCGCGCCCGTGGCCACGCCTTCGAACAACGCCAGCACCGCGCGCATCCGCGGCTCCTGGTCCAGCGCGGCGACGAAATGCATCTCCGACGTGCCGGGGTTGCTGAAGCACACCTCCACGCCGGCGTCGGCCAGGGTCCTGATCAGCGACTGCGCTCCATTCATCACCTTGCCTCCTCGTCATCGGCAGCGGAAACGGCGTCGAGCACGCCGGGATGGATCTCGGCGACGCGGCGCACGCCCGCCAGGGCCATGGCCAGGCGCAGCTCCTGCCGCCAGCGCGCCAGCAGCTCGACCAGGCCGCGCTCGCCGGCGCCGGCCAGCGCCCAGACCCAGGGCCGGCCAACGAGCACGCCGGCCGCGCCCAGGGCCAGCGCGCGCAGCACGTCGGTGCCGCTGCGGATGCCGCCGTCGACCAGCACCTCGGTCTGCGCGCCAACCGCCTGCACGATGGCCGGCAGCTTGTCGGCGGTGGCCGCCACGCCATCGAGCTGGCGGCCGCCGTGGTTGGACACCACGATGCCCTGCGCGCCGGTCGCCACCGCCGCCCGCGCATCCCCGACCTCGAGCACGCCCTTGAGCAGCAGGGTGCCGGGCCAGTGCGCGCGCAGCCAGTCGATGTCGCGCCAGGTCACCGAGGGGTCGAACTGGCTGTCGACCCAGGCCTTGAACCCGTCCAGGTCGCCGACGCCGGGCACCTGCGTGGTCAGGCTGCCGAAGACGTGCGGCTTGCCGCGCATGCCCACGTCCCACAGCCACCGGGGATGGCACAGCAGGTCCGCGGCCTTCAGCCAGCGCGCGCGGGCGGTTCCCGCGCCCAGGCCGTTGCGGATATCGCGATGGCGCATGCCCGGCTGCGGCAGGTCGACGGTGAACACCAGGGTGCGGCAGCCCGCGTCCCAGGCCCGCTGCAGCAGCGCCTCGACGATGCCGCGGTCGCGCAGCATGTACAGCTGGAACCACACCGGGGGGCCGGCATCGCGCTGCACTTCCGCCAGCGGGCAGATGCCCACCGTGGACAGGGTGAAGGGCACGCCCGCCTGCGCCGCCGCGCGCGCGGCCAGCGCCTCGCCGCGGCGCGCCATCATCCCGGCCAGGCCCACCGGGGCCAGCGCCAGCGGCATCGCGCAGGCTTCGCCGGCGAGCACGGTGGCGGTGTCGACGCCGTCCACGTCCAGCATGACGCGCTGGCGCAGCCGCAGCCGCGCCCAGGCGGCGTCGTTGGCGCGCAGCGTGCCTTCGTCTCCGGCGCCGCCGTCGACGTAGTCGGACAGGAAGCGCGGCAGCCGCGACCGCGCCAGGCCGTGGTAATCGTGAGCGGTGGCGGGCAGGCGCCGGAGCATCAGCTTCTCCCTGCGATCGACGCGGCGGCGGCCTGCGCGGTGAGGATGCAGCCGGGCAGGAAGGTGCCTTCGAGCGAGCGTTTGCCGCAGGCGCCGCCGCCGCCGAAGCCGGCCGCTTCGCCCACGCAGTACAGGCCGTCGATCGGACCGCCGTCCGCGCGCAAGACCCGGCTGTGCAGATCGGTCTGCAGGCCGCCGAGGCTCTTGCGGGTGATCAGCCGGGTCTGGATGGCGACCCAGGGGCCTGCGCCGGCCTGCTGCAGCGGCGCCGGGCGGCAGGTGCGCAGGCGATCGGGCCGCCACTGCCGGGCCTGCTCGATGCGACGGATCTGGGCGTCGTCGGCCACGACCCGGCCGCGGTCGAAGTTCGCATCGAAGCGGTCCACGGTGGCCTGCAGCACGGCCGCATCGATGTCCCCGGTACCGGCCAGCGCGTTCATCTTCGCCGCCAGCCCGGCCAGGCTGCCGTCGACCAGGAAGTGCGGACTCTCGCGCCGCATCTGCGCGAACAGGCGGCGGTTGCCCAACAGCGTCTCCAGCATGAAGCGCAGGAACTGCCGGTCGCGGATGCGCGGGTTGTGCTCGGCCCCGGAAATGGCGAACTCGCGCAGCGCGATGCGGCGGTTGAGCAGTTGCCAGGTCCAGGCGCCGTCGAGCGCGGCCACCCGCTGGCACAGGTCGTGGGTATCAAAGCCGGTGACCAGCGGCTCCGGGCCGATGCGGCGGCCGCGATGGTCCAGCCACAGCGCCGACTTGCAGGGAATCAGCGACAGTCCGTGGCCGGGAAAGTGCGGCTGCGGGTGCGGGATGCCGGCGGCGTAGTTCCACATCTCGCCCACATGCGTCAGCAGGCCATCGAAGTCTTCGGCCACGAGCCGGTGCAGCGCGCCGTCGGCGAAGGGGTGCGCGCCGTTGAGCATTTCCTCCGGCCGCGGCCGATCTGCCGGCCAGTGCGCGATCGCCTGTTCCAGCGAGCCGTTGATGCCGCCCATGGCCAGCACCACCACCGGCGCGCCGATGCGGCGGCGTCCGCCGCCGGCCTCGCCCTCGATCTCCACCCCCGACACCCGGCCATCGCCGCGTTCGATCGCGACCACCCGCTGCCCGTGCAGCAGCGTCAGCCGCCCGCCGCTGTCGGCCTCGCGCATGGCCGCGATCATCCTGCGGGTGAGCTCGCGCGAGCTGCCCCACACGATGTGGTAGCGCGGCACGCTGTTGCCCTCGCCGCGCAGTCCGCGCTCGACCCAGTTCACCGCCGGCAGGAAACCGATGCCGTGTCCGCGCAGCCAGTCGTACACCCTGGCGCGGGAATGCTCCACGTAGTGCTCCGCCCAGCGCCGCGGCCAGGCGTCGGCCTCGTCCAGTTCGCCGAAGCCGAGCCAGTCGCGCAGGGCGCGCTGCGGCGAATCGGCGATCTTCATCCTGCGCTGCAGCGGCGTGTCCACCAGGGCCATGCCGCCGAAGGCCCACAGCGCCAGCCCGCCCAGGCGCCCGGGGGTGTCACGGTCGACGAGGGTCACGCGCAGGCCGGCGCGCAGGCACTCGAGCGCGGTAACGATGCCCGCCAGGCCGCCACCGGCCACCACCACGTCGGTCTCCGCTCCCTGCGCCATGGTCCTCCCCACCCGGCTCACCGGAAGGAGAGTAGGACGTACGATGGGCAAAGGAGTGACCCGGGAGGACAGCAGTGACCTCGGAGACCAGCGTTTCGCTCAGCTGGGTGCAGACCGTATTCGCCGAAGCGGCCCGGCAGGGCGTCCCCGAAGACAGCCTCATGGCCGTCGCCGGGATCGACGTCGCCGCGCTCGCCGCCGAGCGCTGGCCGATCGACGATGTCACCCGCCTGTGGCGCGCCGCCACCCGCCTGACCCGGGACCCCGGCTTCGGCCTCAAGGCCGGCGCCCGCGTCGGGCCGGCGAGCCTGGATGTGCTCGGCCCGGTGGTGCAGTCGGCCGGCAGCCTGCGCGAAGCCATCGCGGCCCTGCAGAAGTACCAGAGCCTGGTGTCCGACGGCGTGCGCCTGCAGCTGCTCGCGGTCGGCGAGGCCAGCTGGATGATCTACCACCCGCAGCAGGGCGACCTGGCCTTCAGCCCGCAGCAGGTCGAAGCGGTGCTGGCCGCGGTTGCCGGCGCGGCGCGCTGGATCACGCGCCGCCCGCTGCAGCCGCGGCGCGCGCGCTTCGGCCATCCGCCGCAGGGTCCGCTGCAGGCCTACCGCGAAACCTTCGGCTGCGGGATCGAGTTCGACGCCGCCTTCAGCGGCCTGCTGATCGACAACGCGGTGCTGGACCGCCAGGTCCCGCAGGCCAATCCGAGCCTGGCGCGGCTGTACGAGTCGCTGGCCATGGACCGGCTGCGCCAGCAGGCGCGCGGCAGCCGGATCGACGAGGCGCTGCTGGCCTGGCTCCGGAGGCACATCGGCCCGCCGCTCCCGACCCGCGGGCAGGCGGCCGCCGCGCTGGGCCTGCAGCCGCGCACCCTCGCCCGCCGCCTGCAGGCGTGCCAGGCCAGCTATACCGGACTGCTCGACCGCGCGCGCCGCGAGCTTGCCCTGCAGCAGGTCGCCGCGAGCGACCGGCCGTTCAAGGACATCGCCCTGGGCCTGGGCTATTCCGAACCGAGTCCGTTCTATCGCGCCTTCGCCCGCTGGTGCGGCATGACCCCGCAGCAGTGGCGCAGGCGGGCGGCGGCGGCCGAGCCGATAGAATAAGGCCATGTCCCTGCTCCAGCTCCAGCGCGTCGACTTCAGCGTCGGCGGCCCGCTCCTGCTTGAAAACGTCGACCTGTCGATCGAACCCGGCGAGCGGGTGTGCATCGTCGGCCGCAACGGCGCCGGCAAGTCCACGCTGATGCGGCTGATTGCGGGCGAGCTCACGCCCGACGATGGCGAGGTGCGGCTGCGCTCGGGCGCGGTGGTGGCGCGGATGGCGCAGGAGGTGCCGCAGGACGCCGGCGGCACGGTGTTCGACATGGTCGCGCAGGGTCTGGGCGAACTGGGCGCGCTGCTGGCGCGCTACCACCACGCGCTCGAGGCCGGCGACATGGACGCGCTGGGCAAGGCCCAGGCGGAGATCGAGGCGCGCCACGCCTGGGACCTGGACCGCCGCATCGGGCAGGTGATCGACCAGCTCGAGCTGCCGGGCGAGGCCGATTTCGCCGCGCTCTCGGGCGGCATGAAGCGCCGCGTGCTGCTGGCGCAGGCGCTGGCGCGCAAGCCCGACGTCCTGCTGCTGGACGAACCGACCAACCACCTCGACATCGAGGCGATCGCCTGGCTGGAGGGCTTCCTCAGATCCTTCGACGGCAGCCTGCTGTTCGTTACCCACGACCGCGGCTTCCTGCGCGCGCTGGCCACGCGCATCGTCGAGATCGACCGCGGCCGGGTCACCAGCTGGCCCGGCGACTACGACAACTACCTGCGCCGGCGCGAGGAGCGCCTGCACGCCGAGGCGCAGGAGAACGCGCGCTTCGACAGGCTGCTGGCGCAGGAAGAGGTGTGGATCCGCCAGGGCATCAAGGCGCGGCGCACCCGCAACGAAGGCCGGGTGCGCGCGCTCAAGGCGATGCGCGCCGAGCGCGCGCAGCGGCGCGAGCCGGGCGGCAACGTGCGCATGGCCGCGGCGCAGGCGCAGTCGTCCGGGCGCAAGGTGATCGAGGCTGCGCACGTGTCGCAGGCCTACGGCGGCCGCGTGCTGCTCGATGACGTGTCGACCACGATCATGCGCGGCGATCGCGTCGGCATCATCGGCCCGAACGGCTCGGGCAAGTCGACCCTGCTCAGGATCCTGCTCGGCGAACTGCAGCCCGACGCCGGCAGCGTCGCGCTCGGCACCGGGCTGCAGGTGGCCTATTTCGACCAGCACCGCAGCCAGCTCGACGACGGCCTGACCGCGCTGGAGAACGTGGCCGAGGGGCGCGAGTACGTCGAGATCAACGGCGCGCGCAAGCACGTCATCGGCTACCTGCAGGACTTCCTGTTCACGCCCGAGCGCGCACGTGCCCCGATCACGCGCCTGTCCGGCGGCGAGCGCAACCGCCTGCTGCTGGCGCGGCTGTTCGCGCAGCCCTCGAACCTGCTGGTGATGGACGAGCCGACCAACGACCTCGACATCGAGACCCTGGAGCTGCTGGAGGAACTGCTGGGCGAGTACAGCGGCACCCTGCTGCTGGTCAGCCACGACCGCGACTTCCTCGACAACGTGGTCACCAGCACCCTGGTGCTCGAGGGCGAGGGGCGGCTGGGCGAATACGTCGGCGGCTATTCCGACTGGCTGCGGCAGCGGCCGGCGCAGGCGCAAGCGCCCGCGGCGGCGAAGTCCGCGGGGGCAGCCGCGCCACCGGCAGCCGCGGCCCCGCCGCCGCCCGCGGCCGCACCGGGCAAGCGCAAGCTCAGCTATCGGGAAGCGCGCGAACTGGAGCAGCTGCCCGCACGCATCGAACAGCTCGAGACCGAGATCGCCGCGGGCACCGAAGCGATGAACGACCCGGCCTTCTTCCGCCAGCCCCCCGACGAACTGCAGCGCGCCAACACGGCGATGGCAGCGCTGCAGCAGGCGCTGGACGAAGCCTACCTCCGCTGGTCGGAGCTGGAAGGCTGACCGGGACGGCCCCAGCACCTCCCCTCCGTTCCAGACGCAGACCCGCCCCTCAGCGTCCCGCCTCCTGCGCCGGCCGGCTGCGCACGTGGCGCTCGAGCCAGGCGTCTGTCTCGGCCAGCATGTGCAGGATCGACTCGCGCGCGCGGTAGCCGTGCGACTCGCGCGGCAGCATCACCAGGCGCGCGGTGCCGCCCAGGCCCTTGACCGCGGCGAACATGCGCTCGCTCTGCATCGGGAAGGTGCCCGAGTTGTTGTCCTCCTCGCCGTGGATCAGCAGGATCGGCTCGTTGATGCCGTCGGCGTGGTCGAAGGGCGACATGGCGTGGTAGGTGTCGGTGGCCTGCCAGTAGTTGCGCTCCTCGGCCTGGAAGCCGAACGGCGTCAGCGAGCGGTTGTAGGCGCCGCTGCGCGCGATGCCGGCGCGGAACAGGTCCGAGTGCGCGAGCAGGTTGGCGGTCATGAAGGCGCCATAGGAATGCCCGCCGACGGCGATGCGCTCGCGGTCGGCCACGCCGCGGCGCACGACCTCGTCCACCGCCGCCTGCGCACTCGCCACCAGCTGCTTCACGTAGGTGTCGTTGGGTTCGGCGTCGCCCTCGCCCACGATCGGCATGGTCGGGCCGTCGAGCACCGCGTAGCCGCGGGCGAGGAACGCCAGCGGTCCCCAGTAGCTGATCCGGTTGAAGCGGTACGGGGAGCCGGTGACCTGGCTGGCGGCATCGGCGGATTTGAACTCGCGCGGGTAGGCCCACATCAGCATCGGCAGCGGGCCGTCGCGCTTCGCGTCGTAGCCGGACGGCAGGTAGAGGTCGGCGGTGAGCTCGACACCGTCGTCGCGGCGATAGCGGATCTTCTCCTTGCCCACCCCGCGCAGTTCCGGGGTCGGGTGCGGGAACGCGGTCAGCGCGACCGGTGCCGTGCTGCTGCCCGGGCTGCGCAGCAGCACATTGGCCGGTTCGGTCGGCGACTCGCGCATCGTGAGGATGCGCGTGGCCCCGGCATCGAGCACCGCGAACGGTGACTCGTACCACGGCGCCTGCGAACGGAACAGGCGCTCGCTGCCGCCGCCGGCCAGGTCCTGGCGGTCGAGGAAGGGCCGGTCGCCCTCGGGCGAGGCGCCCGCGCCGATGCGGTAGATCGTCTCGCCGTCGCCCGTGGTCAGCAGCCGGGCGAAGCCGCGCCCGTCGGCCTGCGTCACCGGAGAGCCCGGGTCGGCGTAGCGGTCCTCGTAGGAACCTTCGCGCAACAGCACCGGCGCATCCCCCGAATCCGGGAACAGCCGCCACTCGCGCAGCTGCCGGCTCTTCCACCAGAACTCGGTCAGCAGCGCCAGCCGGCCGTGGCCCCACTGGATGGCACCGAAGCGCATCGACAGGTCGGCCAGCACCTGCGGCTTGCCGCTGAACGGCGCGGCATGCGCGAACACGCGGTCGCGCACCTCGGCCTCGCGCGCGGGATCGCCGCCGTCCTGGGCCTCGGCCCAGACCAGGGTCCCCGGCGCGTCGGCGCGCCAGGAAATGCGGCGCACGCCGGTGGCGACGGCGTCGTTGCCGGTCGGCAGGCCCTCGACCAGCGGCAGGGTGGCCACGGTGTGCAGCAGGCGGCCGTCGAGGTCGGTGACGTCGATGCGCCGCGGGAAGCGCGAATGCGGCACCTGGTAGGAGAACGGGCGCTCCAGGCGCTGGCGCAGCAGGTGGCGGCCGTCCGGCGAGACCGAGGCGCCGACGTACAGCTCCGGGGCGCCGATCTCGCGCACCGTCCCGTCCAGGTCGACGCGGGCCAGCTGGCTGGTCAGGTAGTAGGCGAACAGCGCCTCGTCCTGCGGGTTCTTCAGCAGGTCCTGGAAGGTGCGCAGGCTCTGCACCTGGCCGCTGCCCTCGGTCTCCTGGATGTTCGGACCGGTCGGAATGCCGTCGCCGGACGGCGGCGCGCCCTGTCCCGCGGGCCGCAGCAGCGCGATCATGCCGCTGCTGTCGGGCAGCCAGTCGAAGCCGCTGCCGAGCACGCTGCCCAGCGGCCGGTCCGTCGCCCGGCGCGCGCGGGCGCCGGCCACGTCGACCAGCCACAGCTCGACCCGGCCGGCGCGGGAATCCACGTGGGTGAAGGCGATATGGCGCTGGTCGGGAGACCACTGCAGGGTCGAAAGCGCCAGCGGGTCTGGAAGACCCTCGATGCGCCGCTCGCGGCCGTCCTCCACCGACTGCAGCCAGAGATCGTCGATGAAGCTGAAGGCGCTCCCGGAATGCGTGCGCGGATGGATGCGCAGGCCGGCCAGCTTCAGCTCCGGCTGGGCGACCACCTCGATTCCCGGCAGCGAAGGCACCTGCATGTAGGCGAGCAGGTCCCCGCGCGGCGACAGCGACAGCCGCGGCGCCTGCGGGGCATCGACGATGGCCCGCAGCTCGGGCGCGGGCAGGCGGTAGCCGGCATCGGAAACGGCGGCCGCCGGCTCCCGCGCCAGCGCCGGGCCGGCGACAAGGCACAGACCGGCGAGGATCGCCGGAACAAGGATGGATCGGACGGCGGCTCGGGCCATGGCGGGCTCCCCGGGGCAAAACGCCGAGACTAGCCCGCCGCGCCCGCCCTGGACCGTGCCGACGGTCATGGTCCGTCCCCTCCGCGGGACCGGCCGCCTGCAGCGGGCGATTCATCCGCGCGCAGCCTGCGGACGGTAAGATACCCGGCTGCCGAGGGGCGCTGCGATGGGCCGGCTTCGACGAAGCCCGCACCACCAGGCTCGGCAACGATCACCGCAACGGCGCCCGGTTCCCCTCACCCACCCTCTCCCGCGAGCGGGACAGGGAGCAGAAACCGGAGCTTCCGCATGAACGCACAGGTCAAGACCTTTTCGCAGGACGGTGACTACAAGGTCGCCGACATCTCGCTGGCCGACTGGGGCCGCAAGGAAATCGACATTGCCGAGCACGAGATGCCCGGCCTGATGTCCATCCGCCGCAAGCACGCCGCCGAAGCGCCGCTCAAGGGCGTGCGCGTGACCGGCTCGCTGCACATGACGATCCAGACCGCGGTGCTGATCGAGACCCTGAAGGACATCGGCGCCGACGTGCGCTGGGCGTCCTGCAACATCTTCTCGACCCAGGACCACGCCGCCGCGGCCATCGCCGCCACCGGCACCCCGGTGTTCGCCTGGAAGGGCGAGACGCTGGAGGAATACTGGGACTGCACGCTCGACGCGCTCAGCTTTCCCGACGGCAAGGGCGGCTTCCTCGGCCCGCAGCTGGTGGTCGACGACGGCGGCGACGTGACCCTGCTGATCCACAAGGGCTACGAGCTCGAGCAGGGCGACGAAAGCTTCGTGAACAGCCCCTCGGGCAGCCACGAGGAGCAGGTGATCAAGAACCTGCTCAAGCGCGTGGCGAAGGAGCGCCCGGGCTACTGGACGAAGGTCGTCGCCGACTGGAAGGGCGTCTCCGAGGAGACCACCACCGGCGTGCACCGCCTCTACCAGCTGGCCCAGGACGGCAAGCTGCTGGTGCCGGCGATCAACGTCAACGATTCGGTCACCAAGTCGAAGTTCGACAACCTCTACGGCTGCCGCGAGTCGCTGGCCGACGGCCTCAAGCGCGCGCTCGACGTGATGCTGGCCGGCAAGGTCGCCGTGGTCTGCGGCTACGGCGACGTCGGCAAGGGCTGCGCCGCCTCGCTGCGCGCCTACGGCGCCCGCGTCATCGTCACCGAGATCGACCCGATCTGCGCCCTGCAGGCGGCGATGGAGGGCTACGAGGTCGCCACCGTCGAGGACACCCTCGGCGAGGCCGACATCTACGTCACCACCACCGGCAACAAGGACATCATCCGCGTCGAGCACATGACCGCGATGAAGGACCAGGCCATCGTCTGCAACATCGGCCACTTCGACAACGAGATCCAGGTCGATGCACTCAAGGCCGTGGCCGGCGTCGAGATCGTCAACATCAAGCCGCAGGTGGACAAGTACATCCTGCCCAACGGCAACGCGATGTTCCTGCTCGCCGAGGGCCGCCTGGTGAACCTGGGCTGCGCCACCGGCCACCCGAGCTTCGTGATGTCGAACTCGTTCTCCAACCAGACGCTGGCGCAGATCGACCTGTGGGCGAAGAAGGACGAGTACGCCAACAAGGTCTACATCCTGCCCAAGCTGCTCGACGAGGAGGTCGCGCGCCTGCACCTCGAGAAGATCGGCGTGAAGCTGACCAGGCTGACGCCCGAGCAGGCGGCCTATATCGGCGTGCCGGTGGAAGGGCCGTTCAAGCCCGAGCACTACCGCTACTGATCGGCGGAAAAGCGACTGCGGCATGACGGAGCGGGCGCTCACGGCGCCCGCTTCCGTGTCCGGCGGAGCCTTTTCCGCCAGGGCAGCGTCCACTTGACCTTGCCACGCTGGCAAGGCGCACACTGGCCGCCTCCGCACCCCAGTGAGGTTGCCATGCAGTTCCACCTCGACGACATGACCTGCGGCGGCTGCGCGCGCAGCGTGACCCGCGCCATCCAGGCGCTCGATGCTGACGCCCGCGTGCATGCCGATCCACCGAACCGCTCCGTCGACATCCGGACCTCGGCCTCCCGGGAGCAGGTCGTCGCGGCCCTGCGCGAGGCCGGGTTCCCGCCGCGCGGCGAATAGTGCCCCGCGCGGGAGTCTCCCGTGACCTCGTCCCGGGGCACGAGGGGGGCGCTCCTACCGGGCGTTCCCGCATGAACCCCGGCGCAGCGCACCGCCACGCCTGGCCGGGGCAGGCCGATCGCCATCGGGCTGCTGCAGCTCCTCCAGGATCGGGCAGTCGGGCCGGTCGTTGCCGGCGCAGCTCCTGACCAGGGTCCGCAGCGTGTCCGCCACCTGGCGCATGCTGTCGATGCGGCGGTCGAGCTCGGCGATGTGCGCCTGCGCCAGCCGCTTGACGTCGGCGCTGCGGCGCGAAGTATCGTTCCACAGGTCGAGCAGGTCGGCGATCTCCGCCACCGCGAAGCCCAGGTCGCGGGCGCGGCGGATGAACTGCAGGCGGTGGACATCGGCATGGCCGTAGATGCGGTAGCCGGCGTCGCTGCGGTCGGCCGGCGGGATCAGGCCGATCCGCTCGTAGTAGCGGATCATCTTGGCCGACACGCCCGAGGCGGCGGAAGCTTCGCCGATGTTCATGCGACGGCGCTCCGCTGCGCGTCCGCCCCGGCCGCCATCGGCGGCTGGAAGCGGCGCAGGCGCAGCGCGTTGCCGAGCACGAACACGCTCGACAGGGCCATCGCGCCGGCGGCGAACACCGGCGACAGCAGGATGCCCCAAGCCGGATACAGCACCCCCGCCGCCACCGGGATGAGCGCGGTGTTGTAGGCGAAGGCCCAGAACAGGTTCTGGCGGATGTTGCCGATGGTCGCCCGCGACAGCGCGATCGCGTTGGGCACGCCCGTCAGGCTGCCCGAGACCAGGACCACATCGGCCGACTCCATCGCCACGTCGGTGCCGGTGCCGATCGCCAGGCCGACGTCGGCCTCGGCCAGCGCCGGCGCATCGTTGATGCCGTCGCCGACGAAGGCGACCCGGCCATGCGCGGCCTTCAGCCGGCGCACCGCCTCCACCTTGCCCGCGGGCAGGACCTCGGCCACCACCTCGTCGATGCCCAGCTGCGCGGCGATCGCCTGCGCGGTGCGCGCGTTGTCGCCGGTGATCATCGCCACCTTCAGCCCCAGGTCGTGCAGGGCCGCGATGGCGCCGGGCGTGGTCGGCTTGATCGGATCGGCCACGGCGATGATCGCGGCCAGCCGGCCGTCGATGGCCGCATACAGCGGCGACTTGCCCTCGCCGCCCAGGCGCGCGGCGGTGTCCGCGAATACGGCGACATCCAGACCCAGCGCGCGCATGTGGCGGTCGGCGCCCACTTCCACGCGCACGCCACCCACGTCGGCGCGCACGCCCATGCCGGTGACCGATTCGAAATCCGCCGGCGCCGGCAGGGCGATGCCCTTCTCTTCCGCGGCAGTCACGATCGCGCGGGCGATGGGATGCTCCGAGCGCGACTCCACCGCCGCCACCGCCGCCAGCACGTCGCGGCGCTCGAAGCCTTCGGCGATCCCGAGATCGGTCAGCACCGGATGGCCTTCAGTCAGCGTGCCGGTCTTGTCCACCGCCACCACCCGCGCATCCCTGAGCAGCTGCAGCGCCTCGCCCTTGCGGAACAGCACGCCCAACTCGGCGCCGCGGCCGGTACCGACCATGATCGAGGTCGGCGTGGCCAGGCCCATGGCGCAGGGGCAGGCGATGATGAGCACGGCCACGGCGTTCACCAGCGCGTAGGTCAGCGCCGGCGGCGGGCCCCAGGCCAGCCACACCGCGAAGGTCAGCAGCGCCGCCAGCATCACCGCGGGCACGAACCACAGCGTGACCCTGTCGACCACGGCCTGGATCGGCAGCTTCGAACCCTGCGCCTGTTCGACCAGGCGGATGATCTGCGCCAGCATGGTCTGCGCGCCCACCGCGGTGGCGCGCAGGGTGAAGGCGCCGGTCTGGTTGACGGTGCCGCCGACGACGCCGCTGCCGACGGTCTTCTCCACCGGCACCGGTTCGCCGGTGATCATCGATTCATCGACATAGCTGCCGCCTTCGACCACCTCGCCGTCCACGGGGACGCGCTCGCCCGGGCGCACCGCGACCACGTCGCCGGCGACCACCTCGTCGATGGCAATGTCCACGAAGCCGTCGCCGCGGCGCACGTGCGCGACCTTGGCCTGCAGGCCGACCAGGCGGCGGATGGCGTCGGAGGTGCGGCCCTTGGCGCGCGCCTCCAGCCAGCGCCCGAGCAGGATCAGGGCCACGATCACCGCGGCCGCCTCGTAGTACACGTTCACCGTGCCCTCGGGCAGCAGTCCCGGGGCGAAGGTGGCGACCACCGAATAGCCGAACGCGGCGGCGGTGCCGACCGCGACCAGCGAGTTCATGTCCGGCGCCAGCCGCAGCAGCGCCGGGATGCCCTGCCGGTAGAAGCGCCGGCCCGGGATCGCCAGCACCAGCCCGGTCAGCACGAACTGCAGGTACCAGCTGTTGCGGATGCCGATGGTCGCGGCCACACATTCGTGCATGCCCGGCACCAGGTGCGAGCCCATCTCCAGCACGAACACCGGCAGGGCCAGCGCCGCGGCCAGGATCAGGTCCCGCTTCAGGCGCGCCTGCTCGGCGTCCCTGCGCACGGCAGCTTCGTCCGCCTGGGCGGCGTTCTGCAGCGGGCGGGCGGCGTAGCCGACGCGATCGATCGCCGCCAGCAGATCGTCCACCGCGGCCACACCGCGCACGCTGGCACGCTCGGTGGCAAGGTTCACGCTGGCCTCGGCCACGCCGGGGACAGCCTTGAGCGCCTTCTCGACGCGGGCCACGCAGGACGCGCAGGTCATGCCCTCGATCGCCAGCTCGACGCCCGCGGCGGGCACGTCATAGCCGGCCTTCTCCACCGCCTGCACCAGGGCCATGCGGTCGACCGGCCCCGACGCGCGGATGTCGGCACGTTCGGTGGCCAGGTTCACCGACACCGCATCCACGCCCTCGACCCTGGCCAGCGCAGCCTCGACCCGGCCGACGCAGCTGGCGCAGGTCATGCCCTCGACGGGCAGGCTGATCGTCGCCTCGGCGGCGCGCGGGCTGGCATTCGCGGCAGTCATGTCGTCTTCCCGGGGAGCGATGGATGCGGGAAGCCTGGGGCCTGCCATCGTGGGAAGGTCAAGCGCCGGCGTCAAGCCGGGGGCTGCGGCCACCCGGCTCCCCCAGGGAACCTCTGGCCGGCTCGTCAGCCCCGCGCAGGCGCTCCGCGCTTCCCGACGGCACGGAGCCCTGGTCATCCATGGACGTTAACCCGTTGAAATCAAAGTCCCTGGATGACCGGACATGCGTCCGTTGCAGAGCGCTTCCCGTCTGTACGGGGATGACGAGCACAGGAAACCTGCGGGACAGCACGCTAGGGCCGCCAGTTGGCATTGGCCTCCCAGAACTCCACGCTGCGCCGGTAGGCCTCGCGGTCCAGCGCCACCCCCGAGCCGCCCTCCTCCACGCCCAGCGCATTGCGCATCATCGTGATCGGCGCCATCGGGATCTCCTCCGGCGTCGCCGTGTACAGGCAGCCGACGATGCCCCAGTCGCCATCGATCGGCGCACCCTCCTTCGCCAGCTGCCCGGCGCTGTAGAGGATCACCACGAAATACTCCGCCACCGGCGGCTCCACGCCCTCGAACCAGCGCACCAGCACCGGCAGTTCCGCCTTCGTGCGCGCCTCGTAGGCCGAGCGCAGCAGGTGGCGGTTGTCGTCGGTCACGGGCACGGTCAGGCAGCGGGTGCCGGTCCAGTTGCGGTGCACGTGCAGGCGGCAGAACGGGGCGTAGCCTTCGAGCACCTTGAGCGGCGCTTCGTCGTTCAGGCGCTGCTCGAAGGCCTCGGGCGTGCAGTCGCGGATGGTGTTGCCGCGCGCCTCGCGCGGGAACAGGCGGGCGCGGGCGAAGGGCGTGAGGACGATACGCATGCGGCGGCACCGGATGGGCGCCACAGGGTAGCCGCTGCCGCACCCCCGGTGCACGACGCCCCGCACTGGAACACAATCGACACCCGCATCCACAGACCGGAGCAAAACCATGCGCAGGGCCATCCCGCTGTTCCTCGCCGTCGCGCTGTCCACGGCCGGCGCCCATGCGGGCCAGCCGGAGGCGGAGGCGCCGAAAACCGTCGACGGCTACGACGCCGCCCTGGCCGAAAGACTCGGCGCCGACCAGTACGGCATGCACGCCTATGTCCTGGTCATCCTGCGCACCGGCCCGACGCCTTTGCCGCCCGGCCCGGAACGCGACGCGATGTTCCGCGGGCATTTCGCCAACATGGGCCGGCTGGCCGGCGAGGGCGCGCTGGTGCTGGCCGGCCCGCTCGACGGCGTCGACGGACGCCGCGGCATCTTCATCCTCGACGTCGACTCGATCGAGGACGCCCGGACGCTCGTCGCCACCGACCCGGTGATCATTGAGGGCGAGATGGTCGCCGACTACCACCGCTACTACGGCTCGGCCGCGCTGAAGATGATCAACGAGCTGCACGGGCGCATCAGCACAACCGCGATCGAATAGGGCACCGCAGGGAGACCAGCCCCGGGGCAGCGGAAAACTCCCCTCATCCATCGCGATAAAGAGATACAATGCGCCCGTCTCCAGCCACCAGCCCGCGATGACCGTCCTCAGCTTCGAGTTCTACCCGCCCAAGACCGACGAACAGCGCGCCCAGCTCGACCGCACCGCGGAGCGGCTCAAGCGGCACGCTCCCGAATACGTCTCGTGCACCTTCGGCGCCGGCGGTTCGACGATCAGTTACACCTCCGAGACCGTGCGCCACCTGCGCCAGCACCACGGCTTCAACGCCGCGCCGCACCTGTCCTGCGTCGGCGGCACCCGCGAGGAGATCCGCGAGCTGCTCAAGCTGTACCGGGCGCTGGGCTGCACCCGCATCGTCGCCCTGCGCGGCGACCTTCCCTCGGGCATGGGCCATCCCGGCGACCTGCGCTACGCCAGCGAGCTGATCGCCTTCATCCGCGAGCAGCACGGCGACCATTTCCGCATCGATGTCGGCGCCTATCCCGAGACCCATCCGCAGGCCGAGGACGCGCTGGTGGACCTGCGCCATTTCAAGGCCAAGATCGACGCCGGCGCCAGCGCCGCGATCACCCAGTACTTCTACAACGCCGACGCCTACTTCCGCTTCGTCGACGACGCCCGCCGGATCGGCGTGGAGGTGCCGATCGTGCCCGGGATCATGCCGATCTCGAACTTCGCCCAGCTGCGCCGCTTCTCCGAACAGTGCGGCGCGGAGATCCCGCGCTGGATCTCGCGGCGGATGCAGGCCTACGGCGACGACGTCGACGCCGTCCGCGAGTTCGGCGCCGACGTGGTCGCGCGGCTGTGCCGGCGGCTGCTCGAGGGCGGCGCGCCGGCGCTGCACTTCTACACCCTGAACCTGGCCAGGCCGACCCAGGCCGTGCTGTCGCGGCTTGGCTGAACCCCGCGCCGACGGCAGCGCGCGCAGGCTTCATTCCCGCCGACGCCGGCGCTAGGCTGCAGCGATGTCCCTGCCGCCGCGCGTCCTCGCCGTCCTGGTACTGCTGTCCGCGGCGGTGTCCCCGCAGCCGGTCTCCGCGCAGGAGATCCGGCGCTGCGTCACCGACGGCGGCCGGACGGTCTACACCGACCGCGCCTGCCGCGAGGTCGGCGGCGAAGAGGGGCTGTGGCGCGCGACGGCCGCCCCCGGCTCCAGCCGCACGCTGTCGCCCCACGGCGGCGGCTGCAGCCGCAGCGTGCAGGACCTGATGTTCCGGCTGACCGCCGCCATCGACCAGGGCGACGCCAACGCACTCGCATCGCTGTATCACTGGCCCGGCATCGGCAACCGTGCCGGCTACGCGATCATGGACCGGCTCGACGCCATCGCCCGGCGCCCGCTGGTCCATCTCCGGCCCCTGTTCCGCGAACCCGATCCCGCACCTGCGGCCGCCGCGGCGCCGGCGCCGTCCGCACCGGGCACAAGCGACCCCGAAGGTCCGCCCAGCGCCTCCGAGCTGATGCGCCGGCGCTCGCCCTGGCGCGCGGGCGCGAGCGCCGCGGCGCCCGCGTCCGCGGAACCCCCGCCAGCGTTCGGGGAAGTCCCGGCCCACGCGCCTCCGCGACCGGCTGCCCCCCATGCCCTGCAGGTCGAGCAGACCCTGTCCAACAGCGCCACGCCGTCGCGCACCGTGTTCGGCCTGCGCCGGCACATGGACTGCTGGTGGCTGAGCCTGTAGGCGCGGGAATTGCTGCAGAATGGGGCTTTCCAACGGCAGGGCAGGACCATGCAGTACCCGCAGTGGATCTGGCACAACGGCCGGATCAAACCCTGGGCGGAAGCTACCACCCACGTCATGTCGCACGCGCTGCACTACGGCTCGTCGGTGTTCGAGGGCATCCGCTGCTACGCCACCGCCGCCGGCCCGGCGATCTTCCGCCTCAACGACCACAACCGGCGCCTGTTCCAGTCGGCGAAGATCCACGAGATCGACATCCCCTGGTCGCTCGAGGACATCAACGCCGCCTGCCGCGAGGTGATCCGCGCCAACGACGGCAGTACCGACTACCTGCGTCCCGTGGCCTACCGGGGCCTGGGCGGCTTCGGCCTGTCGGCGGAAACGCCGGTCGACGTCGCCGTCGCCACCTGGAAGATGGGCCAGTACCTCGGCGCCGAAGCCCTGGACAACGGCATCGACGCCTGCGTGTCGAGCTGGCAGCGCTTCGCCCCCAATACGATCCCGGCCGGCGCGAAGGCCGGCGGCAACTATCTCTCGGGCACCCTGGTCGCGCGCGAGGCGCGCAGGCTCGGCTTCGGCGAAGGCATCGCCCTGGCCTCCACCGGCCTGCTCAGCGAGGGCGCGGGCGAGAACCTGTTCCTGGTGTTCGACGGCGCACTGCACACCACGCCGGTGAGCGCGGCGCTGCTCAACGGCATCACCCGCAACTCGATCATCACCCTGGCCCGCGACGCGGGCATCGAGGTGGTCGAACGCGACCTCCCGCGCGAATACCTGTACCTGTGCGACGAGCTGTTCATGTGTGGCACCGCCGCCGAGATCACCCCGATCCGCTCGGTCGACGGCCGCCAGGTGGGCAGCGGCAAGGCGGGCCCGCTCACGCGCCGGATCCAGGAGCTGTTCTTCGGCCTGTTCAACGGCAAGACCGCCGACCGCTACGGCTGGCTGGAGCCGGCGTAGTTCCGCCGGCGGTCCGGTTCATTCCCGGGAAGCGGGGCCGGTCGACCGCAGGCGCCATCCGTCGCACCAGGACTGCCACTTGCCCCCACCCGGCCTCCCCCGCTCCGCGGGGGAGGAGCAGGGCAGCGCTTCCGGCCCGCATTCCCGCATTCCCGTACCCCCGACTCCGGTCCCTTTCAAGGGTTGGGGCGAGCGGAGCGCCCGGCGCAGTCCCGCGCGGTCCGCGAGCGGCTCAGGACTCCCCGGCGGCTGGCTGGAACGACAGCGTCGCCACCACGCCCTGCAGATCGCCCGGGACCACGCGCACATCCCAGCCGTACAGCGCGCACAGCCGGCGCACGATCGACAGGCCGATGCCGCCGCCCTGGGTGTGCTCGGCGTGGCTGCCGCGATAGCCCCGCTCGAACAGCTTGGCCGCATCCTCCGCGGTCAATCCCGGACCCGAGTCGATCACCTCCACCGACGCATCGCGCAGGCGCACCACGACCTCGCCCTGCCGTGTGTACTTGACCGCGTTGCCGATCAGGTTGCCCAGCGCGACCGTTACCGCCGCCTCCGGCGCGTCCACCACCACCGTGCCCGGCCCTCCCTCCAGGCGCAGCGTCAGCGACTTGCTGCCCACCTGGCTGCGGTGCGCGTCCAGCAGCTGCTCGGCGACCCTGGCCACGTCGGTGGCGCCGCGGCCGCGCTCGTTGCGCGAGAGCAGCAGCAGCGCGCTGATCAGGTCGGTGCACTGCTGCTCGGCGCGCTGGATGCGCAGCAGCCGGGTCCGGCTCTTCTCGTCCAGTTCGGGCCGCGACAGCAGCAGTTCGGCCGCACCGCGGATCACCGCCAGCGGCGTGCGCAGCTCGTGGCTGACGTCGGCGTTGAACTCGCGGTCGCGCTGCACCACCTCGGTCAGGCGCGTGGCGTAGTCGTCGAGCGCCTTGGCCAGCTCGCCGACCTCGTCGTCGGGGAAATGCGGCGCCAGCGGTTCGGGCCAGGTGCTGTCGCCCGAGCGCGACAGCCGCCGCGCCAGCTCCGACACCGGGCTCATCACCCGGGAGGCCGACCACCAGCCCACCAGCAGCGACAGCAGGGTGAACAGCGCCACCGATCCGTACACCGCGCGCCGGAACTGCTCCTCGCCGCGCACCGTCTGGGTCATGTCGTAGGCGAGGAAGAACCACTCGTCCGCCGTCTTGCGCACGGCGAGCTTGTAGGAGAACTGCGCGCCGTCCTCGTCGATGCCGCCGAGGTTGTGGATGCCGTCGGGGAGCTCGTACCAGTCCGGCTCTTCGGCCCGCAGCGACTGGAACCTGTCCTTCTTCACCACGCGCGCGAACATCTGCTGCACCGGCAGGTCCGGGTTGCGGGTCGGGTCGTTGTAGTAGCGGCGCGCGAACTCGTCGATGTTGCGGTTCATCACGTCTTCGACCAGCGCGTTCTCGACGCGGTTGCGCGCCTGCTGGGTCAGGAAGGCGAACAGCGCGGTGAGCCCGAGCCCGAGCAGCACGAACGAGACGATGATGCGGCTGCGCAGCCGCCTGCGATAGCGGCGATTCCGGCTGCGCGCGCGCGCGGAGGGCTTCGGGTCAGCTTCCGCCATCTGGCGCGGCGATGCGGTAGCCGATGCCGTGGCGGGTCTGGATCAGCGGCGTGTCGAAGGGCTTGTCGATCACCGCGCGCAGGCCGTGGATGTGCACGCGCAGCGAATCCGAATCCGGCAGTTCCTCGCCCCAGACCCGGGTTTCCAGTTCCTGCCGGGTCACCACCGCCGGCGATGCCTCCATCAGCGCCTGCAGGATCTTCAGCGCGGTCGGGTTGAGCTGCGCCAGCTTGCCCTGGCGGCGCACCTCCAGGGTGTCGAGGTTGTACTCCAGGTCGGCCACTTCCAGCACCCGGGTCTGCACGCCCTTGCCGCGCCGCGACAGCGCGGTCAGCCGCACCTCGACCTCCTGCAGCGCGAAGGGCTTGATCAGGTAGTCGTCCGCGCCCGAGTCGAAGCCGGCGAGCTTGTTCTCCAGGCTGTCGCGCGCGGTGAGCATCAGGATCGGCGTCTGCTTGCGCGCCTCGTTGCGCAGCTTGCGCGCCACCTCCAGCCCGTCCATGCCCGGCAGGTTGAGGTCGAGGACGATGGCGTCGAAATCATTGACCACCGCCAGATGCAGGCCGGTGACGCCGTCTGCGGCAAAATCGACCGTGTGGCCGCGGTCCTCGAGATAGTCGCCGAGGTTGGCCGCGATGTCCTGGTTGTCTTCGATCACGAGGATGCGCATTCGGGAACCCGTAGGAGTTGTCGCCATCCGGCCGAGCGGCCGCGATGGCGCGGCGGCGGGGACCGGACGGGATATCGGCCGATTCTGTCACAACCGGTCCTCGCGCCGGCGTCAACGGCAAAAAAAGACCCGAACGAAGCCGCCCGGGTCTTCAAGTACTGCCCCGATTACCGTCAATCCGCCAGCCGGATCCAGCGTGGGATGTCGCGGAGGGAGCTCGGATTTTCGGCCGGGTCACGATAGTCCGGAGGCGATTAAAGCCATGTTAAATCACGTGAATTTCCTGTTGATCCGCCCCGCGCGCGGGCTCCGCGCGGCGGCGCCCGGACGCGCCGCGGCCCCGGCCGCGACATGGCGGATGATGCCGCCGGCGATGTCCACCCCGGTGGCCTCCTCGATCCCTTCCAGGCCCGGGGAGGCGTTGACCTCCAGCACCAGCGGGCCGCGCGCGGAGCGGATCAGGTCCACGCCGGCCACGCCCAGCCCCAGCACCCGGGCCGTCTGCACCGCCACCGCCTCCTCCTGCGCGGTGGCCTGCACCGGGACCGCGCTGCCGCCGCGGTGCAGGTTGGAGCGGAAGTCGCCCGGCGGCGCCTGCCGCTGCATCGAGGCCAGCACCCGGTCGCCGACCACGAAGCAGCGCAGGTCGCGGCCCTCGGCCTCGGCGATGAATTCCTGCACCAGGAAACTGGCGTACAGCCCGCGCAGCGCCTCCACCACGCCCCGCGACGCCGACGGCTTCTCGGTCAGCATCACCCCGGCACCCTGGGTGCCCTCGTTGAGCTTGATCACGTGCGGCGGCGGCCCGAGCATCGCCAGCAGGTCCTCGGTGTCGTCGGGGTTGTCGCCGAACACCGTGACCGGCAGGCCGATTCCGCGCGCCGCAAGCAGCTGCTGGCAGCGCAGCTTGTCGCGCGCCCGCGCGATCGCTTCGGAGGGATTGGGGGTATAGCTGCCCATCAGCTCGAACTGGCGCAGCACCGCGCTGGCATAGCGCATCACCGAAGTGCCGATCCGCGGGATTACCGCGTCATAGCCGTCGATCGCCTTGCCCTTGTAGCGCATCGCGAAGCCGTCGCTGTCGATGCGCATGTAGCAGCGCAGCGGGTCGAGGATGCGCACGGTATGGCCCAGCGAACGCGCCGCCTCGACCAGCCGGCGGGTCGAATACAGCTTGCTGTTGCGGGACAGGATCGCAAGCTTCATGGCACCACGGCTTCGTGAGCGAAAAAACGGCGGCATCATCGCTGGATGATGCCGCCGCCTGATTCTGGAGCGGGTGATGGGAATCGAACCCACGCTATCAGCTTGGGAAGCTGAAGTTCTACCATTGAACTACACCCGCGTCGGCAACCAGTCTATGCCCGGCCGCCGCGGCTTGGCAACGCGCGCGGCCGGCAGCGCCGCATCGCGCGCGTGGCCGGTTCAGAATCCCGCGCCGAGCGTTGCGAACACGGTCGCGTGCTTGCCGCCCTTCTGGCCGATGCCCAGGCTGGTGCCGAGGTTGGCGTCGAGGCCGAACAGCCGGGTCTGCGCGCCGAAGGTCAGGGTGCCGTAGCGGTCGTCGCGCTGCAGGCCCGGCACCGCATAGGGCAGGGTCGCCGACAGCGACTGCGCCTGCGCGAAGGCTTCCTCCTCCGGATCCTCGAACTCGCGGTCGAACGTGGCGCGCAGGTACGGCCGCAGGCGCGGGTCGATCTGGTAGCTCACCTGCCAGCCGACGCTGGCGACCAGCGAGTCGTAGGACTGGTCGGGGTAGGCCAGCGAGGTCGACAGCGCCGGATCGCTTTCGGCGAAGCCATCGACGTCGATGCGCTGCGACACCAGCGACAGCACCGGCCCGTGCTGCAGGTCGCCGTCGCCGAAGTTCCAGCCGGCGTTGACCGCGGCGGTCAGGTTGCTGCCGTCGGCCGAGCCGCGATGGACGCGCAGCGCCGGCCCGAGCGCCACCTGGCGCTCGATGTCGAAATCGAGCCGGCTGTAGCTCAGCTGCCCGTTCACCCACAGCCCGCCGTCGCCGTGCCAGGCCGCGACCGCGCCCACGGTCACCTCGGTCTGGTCCCAGTTGCCGCGGCGCAGGCCCCAGTCGTTGCCCTGGCGGCCGTAGCCGACGAAGCCGCCGAACACCGCGCCGCCGCGGGTCCAGTCGACCCCCGCGGTCAGCGCCGGGCCGACCCCGTCGTAGTCGTCGCCGTGGCCGTAGCGCTGGAAGTCGCCGCGCAGGTCGGTCCACCAGCGCCCGCCCTCGCGATCAGGCCGTAACGAGAGCGCGGCGCCGACGCGCTCGGCGCGGGCGCGGCCCGTGCCCGCCGCCGAGTGCGGCAGCACCGCGATCTGCCGCGGCCCCTCGATCATGCCCACCGCGAGGTCGGCGATGATCACGTGCGCGGCGCTGGCCGGGTGCACGCCGTCGGCGAACAGATAGCCCTGGTCGGCGCCGGTCGAGACGTAGGTGCCCGGATGGCAGGTCAGCGACTGCGCCGTGATCTGCGGCTGGCAGGCGGTGCCGGTGACGTTGCCGAAGCCGTACTGGGCGGGGCTGGCCACCACTTCGCGCAGGAACGAGAAGGTGTCCACCGGAATCACCCGCAGGCCGGCCTGCGCCAGCCCGCCGTACAGCGCGTTGTTGTAGGCGGTGGACAGGGCCGTGCCCTGCGCCGCGGCGGCCGCGCCCTGCGCGCGGAAACTGGGGGTGATGCCGATGTCCGGCAGGTTGGGCACCAGCACGTAGCGCGCGCCGGCCCCCTGCAGCGAACCGATGATGCCGACCTGCGCGCCCACCGCGGCGCCGATGATCTGCTGGGCCTGCGCCGGATTGGCCGCGACCGCGAACAGATCGTTGGCACCTCCCCAGACGGTATAGAGCGCATCGGGATCGGCGCGCCCGCTGTTCCCCGACAGGTAGCGGTTCACCTGGGTGGCCAGCGACGGCGTGTAGCCCAGCGCGCCGACGGCGTCCTGTCCGACGCGCGCCCCGCCCACCGCGTAGTTGCTGCCGTCGTCGGCGCTGGGTGCGGCACCGGTGGCGCCCCAGGCCGGCGAAGCATCGGTGCCGTAGTAGTCGGCCAGCCATTCGCTCCAGACCAGGCCGGGGTTGGTGGTGAAGCGCCCGAGGATCGCCGCCGAGGGTCCGGCCTGCTGCACCAGCAGCGGGCGGAAGTGACCGGCATCGGTCAGGCTGTCGCCGAAGAACACGGTTTTCGAGAACGGCGCCTTCTGGGCCATCGCCGGCGCGGCGGCCAGCGCCAGCGCGGCGGCGAGCACGCCCACGGCGGGGATACGGAAAGACTTGCGGTCGGACATGTAAGGGCTCCTGGCGATGCGGGCTGGCACGGCCATCAATACGGGGCCGGATGGTGTGAAGTGTCATCAAATTCCGGCGGGCACTCACGCCGCACTGCGACATGCCACCCTCGCGGAAAGGTGCAAGCACGCCCCGCACGGGCGACAATCCAGGCATGGACATCACCCTCAATGGCGACCGGCTGGAGGTCGCCGAAGACAGCACCATCGCCGCCCTGCTTGCCGCCCAGGGCCTGGCCGGGCGCCGCACCGCGGTCGAAGTCAACGGCGACATCGTCCCGCGCAGCCGCCATCCCGACCACCGCCTGCAGCCCGGCGACCGCGTGGAAATCGTCCACGCACTTGGAGGGGGGTGAGCCGAAGCGCGCTTTGCGAGGCACTGCCTCGCAGCTCCGGCGAACGCCCGCACATGGATGTGCGGGCCGGACGACCCGAAGACCACACCGCCCCGCCATGGACGGCCGCCCGACCTTCAATCGCAGCCAGATCGTTGCGAAGCACCGCCCCGCAGCTCCGGCGAACGCCCGCACATGGATGTGCGGGCAGGACGACCCGAAGGCCACACCGCCCCGCCATGGACGGCCGCCCGACCTTCAATCGCAGCCAGATCGTTGCGAAGCACCGCCCCGCAGCTCCGGCGAACGCCCGCACATGGATGTGCGGGCAGGACGACCCGGAGGCCACACCGCCTCGCCATGGACGGCCGCCCGACCTCCAATCACAGCCAGATCGTTGCGAAGCACCGCCCCGCAGCTCCGGCGAACGCCCGCACATGGATGTGCGGGCAGGACGACCCGAAGACCACACCGCCCCGCCATGGACGGCCGCCTCATCTCCGTCGCGGCCGCATCACGCCACACCACACCACGCCACACCACACCACGCCGCGCCGCGCCGCGCCGCGCCGGGCAGATGATGCCCCGTGGACCTTCCCGGCCGTCGGAGTCCGGCCCTTTTCCCGCTGCCGAAGCCAATGCCCGCCGCCCACCCCGGGCGAAGACCCCCGGGTTTGCGCGATAATCCCGCAATGACCACGCCCACCACACCCGATGACGCGCTCGTCATCGCCGGCAGGCCGTACGCCTCGCGCCTGCTCACCGGCACCGGAAAGTTCAGGGACCTCGACGAAACCCGCCGCGCCACCGAAGCCGCGGGCGCGGAGATCGTCACCGTCGCCATCCGTCGCACCAACATCGGCCAGAACCCGGGCGAGCCCAACCTGCTCGACGTGCTGCCGCCCGAGCGCTACACCATCCTGCCCAACACCGCCGGCTGCTACACCGCCGAGGAGGCGGTGCGCACCTGCCGTCTCGCGCGCGAGCTGCTCGACGGCCACAACCTGACCAAGCTCGAGGTGCTGGGCGACCGGAAGACGCTCTATCCCGACGTCGTGCAGACGCTCAAGGCCGCCGAACAGCTGGTCGCCGACGGCTTCGAGGTGATGGTCTACACCAGCGACGATCCGATCCTGTGCAAGCGCCTGGAGGAGATCGGCTGCGTCGCGGTGATGCCGCTGGCGGCGCCGATCGGCTCGGGCCTGGGCATCCAGAACCGCTACAACCTGATCGAGATCGTCGAGAACGCGAAGGTGCCGATCATCGTCGACGCCGGCGTCGGCACCGCCTCCGACGCGGCGATCGCGATGGAGCTGGGCTGCGACGGCGTGCTGATGAACACCGCCATCGCCGGGGCGAAGGACCCGGTGCGCATGGCGCGGGCGATGAAGCTGGCGGTCGAGGCCGGGCGCGACGCCTTCCTCGCCGGCCGCATCCCGCGCAAACGCTACGCCAGCGCCTCGTCGCCGGTCGACGGCCTGGTCGGGTGAACCGGGGCTGCCCGCGCGTCACTGCCGCGCGCTCCGGTGAACGCCCGGCCATGGACGTCCGGGCAGGACAATCCGGAGTCGTCTTTGGCGCGCCATCGAGGGCAGGAACACTGCCGGCAGTGGACGCATGACCGATCCGTTCTCCAGCCCCGGAGCCAAGGCGCCTCCCAAGCCGTTCACCGCCAGCGAAGGGCGCCGCGAGATCCGCAGTTTCGTGCTGCGCCAGGGCCGCTTCACCGGGGCCCAGCAGCGGGCGTTCGACGAACTCTGGCCACGCTACGGCCTCGACTACGCCGGCACGCCGCGCGATTTCGACGCCGCCTTCGGCCGCAGCGCGCCGCGCGTGCTCGAGATCGGCTTCGGCAACGGCGAGGCGCTGCGCTGGGCCGCGGCCCGCGACCCGGGCCGCGACCACATCGGCATCGAGGTCCACGCCCCCGGCGTCGGCCGCCTGCTCAACGCGCTGGCCGCCGACGGCATCGGCAACGTCCGCCTCTACCACCACGACGCGGTCGAGGTGCTGCACAACGAGATCGCCGACGGCGGTCTGGATGAAGTCCGCATCTACTTCCCTGACCCCTGGCACAAGAAGCGCCACCACAAGCGTCGCCTGGTGCAGCCGGCCTTCGCCGACCTGCTGGTGCGCAAACTCGCCGCCGGCGGACGCTTGCACCTCGCCACCGATTGGCGGGACTATGCCGAACACATGTGGGACGTGCTCGAGGCAACGAAGGGATTGCGCAACCGCGCAGGCGCGCGCGGCCACGTGCCGCGCCCGGACTGGCGCCCGCAGACCCATTTCGAAACCCGCGGCCAGCGCCTGGGGCACGGCGTCTGGGACCTGGTGTATGACCGGGATTAGCGATTCGGGATCCGGGATTCGGACGGGCCTCCGGCTGGATCGCCGATCGTCGCCCTGCCCCCGTGAAGCGTCGGGCTCGCTCCCCGAATCCCGAATCCCGAATCCCGAATCCCGGCCGTAATGCACGCCCAGCTGGCCCTCACCACCGACATGAAGATCGTCCTGGGGCTGGTCGCCCTGACGATGATCCTGTTCGTGTTCCAGCGGGTGCGGGCGGACCTGGTGGCGCTGGTGGTGCTGGTGATCCTGGGACTGACCGGGCTGGTGCAGCCCGAGGACGTGTTCAACGGCTTCTCGTCGAACGCGGTGATGAGCGTGATCGCCACCATGATCCTGGGCATGGGGCTGGACCGCACCGGAGCGCTCAACCGCCTCGCCGGCTGGCTGCTGCGGCGCGCGCGCGGGATGGAGGACCGGCTGCTGCTGCTCACCTCGGCGGTGGCCGGCATCAACTCCTCGGTGATGCAGAACCCGTCGGTGATGGCGCTGTACATGCCGGTGGTGTCGCGGCTGGCATCGCGCACCGGCATCCCGCTGGCGCGGATGCTGCTGCCGGTGGCAGTCGCCATCGTCCTGGGCGGAACCCTGACCATGGTCGGCAACTCGCCGCTGATCCTGCTCAACGACCTGCTCACCGCGGCCAACGCCAACCTGCCTTCCGGTGCGGCCACGCTCGAGCCGCTGAACATGTTCGCGCCCATGCCCATCGGCCTGGTCCTGCTGGCCGCGGGGCTGGCCTACTTCCATTTCCGCGGCAGCAGGCTGCTGCGCGGCGACGGCGACAGCAACGTCACCCCGGCCCGCACCGAGAGCTACTTCTCGCGCACCTACGGCATCGACGGCGAGGTCCACGAGCTGATCGTGACCGCCGACAGCCCGCTGGTCGGCATGAGCTTCGGCGAGGCCGAGGCGCTGCACGATGCGCCCCTGCTGCTGGCGCTGCAGACCGGCAACGAATCGCGGCTGGCGCCGCCGGCCGATACCCGGATCTGGGTCGGCAGCGCGATCGGCGCGATGGGCCCGCGCCAGCAGGTCGCCGATTTCGCCCAGAACCATTTCCTGCGCCTGAACTCGCGGCTGCGCCACTTCGCCGACCTGTTCAACCCCAGCCGCGCCGGCATCTCCGAGGCGGTGGTGCCGCCGACCTCGAAGTTCATCGGCAAGACCGCCAGCGAACTGCAGCTGCGCCGCCACCACGGCCTGAGCCTGCTCGCGATCAACCGCGACAAGACCGTGATCCGCGAGGACGTGCGCAACACGCCGCTGCGCGCGGGCGACATGCTGGTGCTGCACAGCATCTGGACCGACCTGGCGCAGACCGCAGCCAGCCGCGATTTCGTGGTCGTCACCGACTACCCCAAGGGCGAGCAGCGCCCGCACAAGTTCAAGATCGCGATGGCGATCTTCGCCGTGACCATGCTCATCGCCCTGTCGGCGCGGCTGCCGACCGCGGTGGCGCTGATGACCGGGGTCGCGGGGATGCTGGTGTTCGGCGTGCTCAAGATCGACGAGGCCTACAGCGCCATCAGCTGGAAGACCGTGTTCCTGATGGCCTGCCTGATCCCGCTGGGCTGGGCGATGGACAGCAGCGGCACCGCGGCCTGGATCGCCGGGCACACCATCGAACGCCTGCCCACGGGCCTGCCGGTGTGGCTGATCGAGTTCGCCGTGGCCCTGCTCACCGCCGCCTTCTCGATCGTGATCAGCCACGTCGGCGCCACAATCGTCGTGGTACCGCTGGCGATCAACCTGGCGCTGGCGGCCGACGGCGATCCGACCGCGTTCGCGCTGATCGTCGCGCTGTCGGCCTCGAACAACTTCGTCACCCAGTCCAACCCGGTGATGTCGATGATCGCCGGCCCCGGCGGCTACCGCCCGCGCGAGCTGTGGAAGATCGGCGTGCCGCTGTCGCTGATCTACACCGCGATCGTGGTGCTGATGGTGAACCTGCTGTTCTGAAGCCGCTCAGCCGGCGAGGTAGACGCCCTCGCCGCGGACCTCGACCGCCACCGCCCGCAGCGCATCGCCGCGGCACGGCCCGGCCACGCAGGTCCCGTCGCCCAGCGCGAAGCTCGCCCCGTGCACGGCGCAGACCAGCAGGCCGTCCTTCGACTTGAGGAACTGGCCCGGCGACCAGTCCAGGCGGCGGCCGGCGTGCGGGCAGACGTTGAGCCAGGCGCGCACGGCGTCGCCGTCGCGGTACAGGATCAGCGATTCGGCCTGCCCGTCCACGTCCGCCTCGACCTCGGCGAAGCCGCCGTCGGCGATCGCCGCCAGTTCGACCAGGAAGCCCGATCCGGGCCCGGGATTTAACGGATTTGTCACAACTCGATCCTTGCCGGGTCCGATACTCGTCCCCATCTTCAGCATCACATTCTAGTTGCGATCGCCATGGCATCCGTCTTCTACCGCAGTCTCCACTCCCGCTTCGGCGTGTCCGGCCTGCGCGCCGCGTTCGCGCCGCGCAAGCCGCGGCACCCGCTGCTGCGCATCGCCCTCGGCCTGGCCGGGGTGGTGGTCCTGGCCGTGCTGCTGGTGGTCGCGCTGCTGGTCGGTGGCGCGATGCTGGTCTTCGGGCTGCTCGGCCGTCGCCGTGCACCGGCCCCCGTCGATGCCCGGGTGGTCGAGGGCGAATACCGGGTGGTTCCCAGGGCCGGCCAGCCCCTGCTGCGCTGACGCCTGTCCCATGGGCGACCTGTTCCCGGCGCCGGCGGTGCCGCGCATCCCGATACGCGGCGGCGGCACGTTTCCCGTGCGCCGGATCTACTGCGTCGGCCGCAACTTCGCCGACCACGCGCGCGAAATGGGCGCCAGGGCCCCGGCGTCGCGCGCCGAGCGCGGCACGCCCGTGTTCTTCCTGAAGCCGGCCGACGCCATCGTCACCGGCGGCAGCGTCCCCTACCCCCCCGCCACCGCCGACCTCCACCACGAGGTGGAACTGGTGGTGGCCCTGGGCCGCGATGCGCCCGCGGGGCCGCTGTCCACCGGAGCGGCGCAGGCGCTGGTGTTCGGCTATGGCATCGGGCTGGACCTGACCCGCCGCGATCTGCAGGCCGCCGCCAAGGCCGGAGGACTGCCCTGGGATACCGCCAAGGCCTTCGACCACTCCGCCCCGGTCAGCGCCCTGCTGCCGGCCGCGGACGTCGGCACGCTGGCGCCGCGCCTGCTGTCGCTCGACGTCAACGGCGAGCGTCGCCAGCAGTCCACGCTCGACGCGCTGATCTGGGACGTGCCGGAGATCCTGCAGGAACTGTCGGCACTCTACGCCCTGCGCGCCGGCGACCTGGTGTTCATGGGCACGCCCGCGGGCGTGGCCGCGCTGCGGCCGGGCGACGCCTGCGTGGCGCGGCTGGACGACCTGGTCGAGCTGCGTTGCGACATCGCCGCGCCGGCGGCATAGTGGCGCGCGCGGGCCGCCGCCGCGCGCCCCGCACCGAATCCACTCCGACCTGAAAGGACATGCAGATGGGAATGATCAGTGAATTCAAGGAATTCGCGATGCGCGGCAACGTCATCGACCTGGCCGTGGGCGTGGTCATCGGCGGCGCCTTCGGCAAGATCGTGTCGTCGCTGGTCGACAATCTGATCATGCCCTTCGTCGGCCTGCTGACCGGCGGCGTCGACTTCTCGACCTGGGCGGTCGTCCTGCGCGAAGCCTCGGTGGACGCCGCGGGCGTCGAGGTTCCGGCATTGACCCTGGGCGTCGGCGAGTTCATCAACGCCATCCTCCAGTTCATCATCGTCGCCTTCGCGATCTTCCTTGTGATCAAGGCCATCAACCGCATCCACAGGAAGCCCGAGGAAGCGCCCGCCGAACCGGCCGAGCCGACAGAGGAAGTGCTGCTGCTGCGCGAGATCCGCGACTCGCTGAAGAAGTAGCCGCCCCGTCCTTCCACCCTGCGAAGCCGCGGGCGCCGCCGCCTGCGGCTTCCGCGTTTCCGGAGACGCGCCGATGCGTGCCATCCTGCCGCTCATCGCCACCATGCTTGCCCTGTCCACGCCGGCTTCCGCGTCCGGCAACACCCGGATCCCCGCCCCAGCGCTCGAGGTCGCGGCACAGCTGCGCACGCAGGCGCTGGCCGACGGCACCGGCTGGTCGCTGGTCGAATCGCTGACCACCGACGTCGGTCCGCGGCTGCCCGGCAGCGAGGCCGATGCGCGCGCGGTGGAGTGGGCCAAGGCGAGGTTCGCCGAACTGGGCTATGACCGCGTGTGGACCGAGCCGGTGACGTTCCCGAAATGGGAGCGCCGCAGCGAAAGTGCGCAGGTGCTCGGCCGCCATGCACAGCCGCTGGTGGTCACCGCGCTTGGCGGCAGCCCCGGCGGCACGGTGGAGGCGGAGATCGTGCGCTTCGACAGCCTCGACGCGCTGCGCGCGGCGCCGGAGGGATCGCTCGCCGGCCGGATCGCCTTCGTCGACATGACGACCGCGCGCAGCCGCGACGGCAGCGGCTACGGCCGGACCAGCGCGGTGCGCGGGCGCGGCCCCTCGGAGGCGATCCGCAAGGGCGCGATCGGCTTCCTGATGCGCTCGGCCGGAACCAGCCCGCACCGCGTCGCCAACACCGGCATCACCCGCTTCGACGATGGCCTCGCGCCGATTCCGGCGGCCGCCCTGTCGCTGCCCGACGCCGACCAGCTCGGCCGCCTGCTGCGCCGCGGCCCGGTGCGCGTGCGGCTGGCGCTGGACTGCGGCTGGGACGGCGAATACACCTCGCAGAACGTGATCGGCGAGATCACCGGCAGCACGCGCGGCGACGAGGTGGTGGTCATCGCCAGCCATCTCGACTCCTGGGACCTGGGCACCGGGGCGATCGACGACGCCTCCGGCGTGGGCATCACCATGGCCGCCGGGCACCTGATCGGCAGGCTGCCGCAGCGTCCGGCGCGCACGATCCGGGTCATCGCCTTCGCCAACGAAGAGCAGGGCCTGATCGGCGCGCGCCAGTACGCCGAACACCATGCGGCCGAGATCGGCCGGCACGTGATCGCCGCCGAGAGCGATTTCGGCGCCGGCCGCATCTACGGCTTCAGCTCCGGCGCGCCGGAGCATGCGCAGGGTGCGATCGCGCAGATCGCCTCGGCGCTGGCGCCGCTGGGCGTGGAGCACATGCCGGGCAAGGGCGGCCCGGGGCCGGACATCATCCCGATGGCGCGCGCCGGGGTCGCCTGGGCGTGGCTGGGGCAGGACGGCAGCGACTACTTCGACCTGCACCACAACGCCGACGACACCCTGGACAAGATCGATCCGGCCGACATCGCGCAGAACGTGGCGGTCTACGCCGTGTTCGCCTATCTCGCCGCCCAGGCCGAAGGCGACTTCGGCAGCGCTCCGGCGACCGCGCCCTGAGGACGCACAAGCGCCCCGCCTGGCGATCGGCAGGCGGGCCCTGCCGGAAGGACCGGCTGACAATCCCGGTCGCGCCTGGCGACCCGGCTTTCCCCTGGCGTGCCCCGGGAAACCGACGGATGACCGGCGGTCTCCGTCGTTCCCGTGCAGCGCCTGCCCTCGAAGGCCCGGGCCGGACGCGGAAAACCCACGGACGCCGGTTTCAACCACCCGACGTCCATGGATGACCGGACCTTCGTCCGCTGCAGGGCGGTTCCCGCATCCGCGCGGACGACGACAGCTGCGCGGATCGTCTCCTAGGCCCCGCGCTGCGCCCACTGCGCCAGCAGCACGGCGGTCGCGGCGGCCACGTTCAGACTCTCCACCGCGCCGCTGCCGGGGATCGACAGGCGCAGGTCGCAGGCTGCGGCCAGCGCGTCGCCCATGCCCTCGCCCTCGGCGCCGATCACGTAGACCAGGCGCTGCGGCAGCTGCGTCTTGAACAGGTCGTCGCCGCCGCGCACGACGGTCGCTGCCAGGATGAAGCCGGCGCCGCGCAGTTGCGCGATCGCCTCGTCCCCGCTGCCCAGCCGCACCAGCGGCACCGCCTCCGCGCCGCCTTCGGCCACGCGCGCCGCCGCGCCCGACAGCGCAAGCGACGACTCCGCCGGCAGCAGCAGCGCCGACACGCCGAAATGCGCCGAGGCGCGCAGGATCGCGCCCAGGTTGTGCGGATTGCCCACGCCGTCCAGCCACAGCGCGCAGCACCGGCCGTCCGGCAGCGCGCGCAGCCAGTCGGACGGCGCCTGCGGCGGTTCGCGCAGCACGTCGGCAACCACGCCCTCGTGATGGCTGCTCGCCGCCAGCTTGCGCAGTTCGTCGACCTCGTCGACCACGCGATAGCCGATGCGGTTGGCCACGCACCACTTCAGCAGCGGCTGCAGCTGCCCGATGCGATCCTGCGACAGGTACAGCTTGCGGATCGCCTGCGGCCGACGTTCGAACACCGCCTGCACCGCATTGAGCCCGTACAGACGCAGTTCGCCGCCGCGGCCAGGCGCAGGCGCACGCTCGTCGCGCCCGGGCGCCGGCGCGGTCCGCGGCCGCCCCGCCCAGGGCGCGTCGCGGCCTGGCATCGGCGACGGCGGGCGCCGCTCCGCCATCAGGAGCGCTTGCGCCAGAAGCCGGCGTTGCGGATGCCCAGCGCGTCCGGATCGAACACCGGCTCCAGCCCCTGCTTCTTCTGCCGCTCGTAGTCGCGCAGCGCGGCCAGCGCCGGCTTCTGCAGCAGCAGGATCGCGATGATGTTCAGCCACGCCATCAGGCCCACGCCCATGTCGCCCAGCGCCCACGCCGTGCCGGCGTTGTGGAAGGCGCCGAAGATCACCATGCCGGTGATCGCCAGGCGCAGCAGCAGCGTCGCCATCGGCCGGGTCCTGTGGCCGTTGAGGTAGGTCAGGTTGGTCTCGGCCATGTAGTAGTAGGCCATGATCGTGGTGAAGGCGAAGAAGAACAGCGCCGTCGCCACGAAGCCCGCGCCCCAGCCGGGCAGGACAGTGTTGATGCCGTGCTGGACGAAGCCCGCACCGGCCTCGATGCCAGGCAGCGCTTCCTGCACCATGGTCCCGTCGGGCATCTGGACGTTGTACATGCCCGTCGCCAGCACCAGGAAGGCGGTCGAGGTGCAGATCAGCATGGTGTCGAAATAGATCGCCCAGGCCTGCACGTAGCCCTGCTTGGCCGGATGCGAGACCTCGGCCGCGGCCGCGGCGTGCGGGCCGGTGCCCTGCCCGGCCTCGTTGGCATAGACGCCGCGGCGCACGCCCCACTCCACCGCCAGGCCCAGCATCGCGCCGAAGCCCGCGTCCAGGCCGAAGGCGCTGCCGAAGATGATGCGGAACATCTCCGGCACGTAGTCGTAGTTGATGACCATGACCAGGATCGCGGTCAGGATGTAGCCGATCGCCATGAACGGCACCACGAACTCGGCGAAGGCGGCGATGCGCTTGATGCCACCGAAGATGATCGCCGCCAGCAGCAGCGCGACCACGATGCCGATGCCCAGCTTCAGCGCGTCGCGTGCCGGCAGGCCCATCACCTGGCCGTCGAGGCTGCCGCACAGCGCGCCGCCCTGGCAGGCGTTGGCGATGCCGTCGGCGATGGCGTTGGCCTGCACGCCGGGCATCAGCACGCCGGCCGCGGCGATCGTCGCCAGCGCGAACGCCAGCGCGTACCACTTCAGGCCCAGGCCCTTCTCGATGTAGTACGCCGGGCCGCCGCGGTAGCGGCCCTCGTTGTCCTTCTCCTTGTAGATCTGCGCCAGGCAGCACTCGACGAACGAGGTCGACGCGCCGAGGAAACCCATCACCCACATCCAGAAGATCGCACCCGGCCCGCCGAAGGCGATCGCGGTGGCGACGCCGGCGATGTTGCCGATGCCGATGCGCCCGGACATCGACAGCGCCAGCGCCTGGAACGAGGACACTCCGGCCTCGGACTTCTGCCCGCTGAAGGTCAGCCGCGTCATCTCGACGAAGCCGCGCACCTGCATGAAGCGGGTGCGGAACGAAAACCACAGTCCGGCGCCCAGGCACAGCGCGATCAGCGCCTTGCTCCAGATGATGCCGTTGATCCAGCCAAGCACGTCTTCCACAGGCCCCTCCCCTTGGTCGGTCTGGACGCTCCGACCGGGACGGCGAGCGCACGGAAGGCGGCACGATAGCGGAAAACCGGGGTCAGAGTGCAATTTCCTCCCGATTCCCCCGAAGCGCCAACCCGGTGGCGGAGACTGCGCCCTGCCCCCCGTTTTCCCGCACCCGTGCCGACGCGTGATTGCACAAATGGTGTCAGGGACAATTGGTCCACTTGCGAATCCCGCAGCAAGCGAAATTGTTCCTGACACCATTTTCTGCTTTTGCGCTTCAGGCGTGGCCGCTCACGGGGGCGGTTTCGGCCTCCATCTGCTCCAGCTTCTTCGCCAGCGCTTCGGGCGAGTGCGTGTATGGCGCCAGCAGCGCATAGAACGCGGGCACCACGAACAGCGTCAGCAGCGTCGCGAACGCCACGCCGGAAATGATCACCACGCCGATCGTGGCGCGGCTGGCCGAACCCGGCCCGCCGGCCACCACCAGCGGTACCGCACCCATGATCGTCGCCGCCGCGGTCATCAGGATCGGACGCAGGCGCACCGCCGACGCCTCGGCGATGGCCTCGCGCACGCTGCGGCCCTCGTCGCGCAGCTGGTTGGCGAATTCGACGATCAGGATGCCGTTCTTGGCCGCCAGCCCCACCAGCATCACGATGCCGATCTGGCTGAACAGGTTGAGCGTGCCGCCGGTAATCCACAGGCCGATCAGGGCGCCAAGCACCGCCAGCGGCACCGTCAGCATGATCACCAGCGGGTGGATGAAGCTCTCGAACTGCGCAGCCAGCACCAGATAGACGATCAGCAGCGCCAGGGTGAAGGTCAGCACGATCGCGCCGCCGGCCTCCTGGTACTCGCGCGACTCGCCCTTCCAGTCCACCTGGGCGTAGTCGGGCAGTTCCTCGCCGGCCACGCGATAGGTCCATTCCAGCGCCTCGCCCATGGTGTAGCCGGGCGCCAGGCCGGCGGAAATGGTGATCGCGCGCAGCCGGTTGAAGCGGTTGAAGCTGCCCGGCTCGGCGATCTCGCCCAGGGTGACCAGGTTGGACAGCGGGATCAGCGCGCCATCGCGGCCACGCACGTAGGTATTGGCCAGGTCGGCGGGGGACATGCGGTTCTCGCGCCCGGCCTGGAGCATCACGTCGTATTCCTCGCCGTTGTCGATGTAGGTCGTCACCTGGCGCGAGCCCATCATCGTTTCCAGCGTGCGCCCGATCTCCTGCACCGACACGCCGAGATCCGCGGCGCGGGCACGGTCGATCTCCACGCGCATCTGCGGGCGGGTTTCCTTGTAGTCCGAATCCGGGTCCTGGATGCCGGGGTTCTCCGCCATCCGCACGAGCATGCGGTCGCGCCACTGCGCAAGCTCCCCGTAGTCGGGGCCGCCAAGCACCAGCTGGTAGCGCTGCCCGCGGCCGCCGAGCAGGCCGCCGGGCACGTTGGCGCGCACCTGGACGCTGGGCAGCGCGGCGAAGTCGGCGCGCAGCTGCTCCACGACCTCCGCCGTGCTGGCGTCGCGCGTGCGCCAGTCCTTGAGGAACACGATCACGTTGCCCGTGTGCATCTCCTCGCTGCCGCCCCAGCCGCGAGGTACGCGCGAGTTGGCGCGCTCGATCGGCCCCTCGCCCTCGACGTATCCGGCAAAGACCCGCTCGACCTGCTGCATCTGCGCCACCGTGTAATCGAAGCCCGCGCCCTCGGCCGCATCGACGGCCACGAAGAAGCGGCCGCGGTCCTCGGACGGCGACAGTTCGCTCGGCACCCGCCAGAACAGCAGCAGCGTCGCCACCAGGCACGCAGCCATCGCCAGCGCCAGCAGCAGCACCAGGCGCGCACCCGGCTGCGCGACCAGCCGCCCGACGTTGTGGCCGTAGCCCGCGCCGAGGCGGTTCAGTCCGCGGTTGATCCAGGCGTTGAATCCGGTGGCGCGGCCATGCGGCCGCAGCAGCTTCGAGCACATCATCGGCGTCAGCGTGAGCGCGACGAAGGCCGACAGCGCCACTGCCGAGGCCAGCGCGATCGACAGCTCGCGGAACAGCCGGCCGCTGTTGCCCTCCATGAAGCCGATCGGCAGGAACACCGCCACCAGCACCGCGGTCGTCGCGATCACCGCGAACGCCACCTGCGCGGTGCCGCGGCGCGCCGCGACCAGCGGCGGCTCGCCCAGGTCGACGCGGCGCTGCGCGTTCTCCAGCACGATGATCGCATCGTCCACCACCAGGCCGATGCACAGCACCAGCGCCAGCAGGGTGAGCAGGTTGATCGAATAGCCGAAGGCGTACAGCGCGATGAAGGACGCCACCAGGCATACCGGCACCGTCACCGCCGGGATCAGCGCCGCGCGCAGGCTGCCCAGGAACAGCCAGATCACCAGGAACACCAGCAGCATCGCTTCGCCCAGCGTCCAGTACACGCGCTCGATCGCCGCCTCGATGAACTGGGTGTTGTCGGCGGCGACGAAGATCTCGGTGCCCTCGGGCAGGCTCTGCTGGATCCGCCCGGCCTCGGCCCGCGCCGCGCGCGCCACGTCCAGCGCATTCGCGGTCGAGGTACGCACGATGCCGAGGCCGACGTTGGGAATGGAGTTGCTGCGCGCGTACGAGCGCCGTTCACGCGGGCCGATCTCGACCTCGGCCACGTCGCCCATGCGCACCACGTAGCCATCGGCGCCCTTGCGCAGCGGGATCTGCGCGAACTGCTCCGGCGTGCGGTAGCCGCGCTCCACGCGCAGGGTGAAGTCGCGCGTCTCCGACTCGATCCGCCCGGCAGGCAGCTCGACGTTCTCGCTGCGCAGCGCGCCTTCCACGTCGGCCGCGGTGATGCCGCGCGCGGCCATCGCATCGCGGTCGAGCCAGATCCGCATCGAATAGCGCTGGCTGCCGCTGAGCTGCACCCGCGCCACGCCGTCGATCGACGACAGCCGGTCAACGATGTAGCGGTCGGCGAAATCGCTCAGCTCGAGCGTGTCCATCGTGCTCGAGCGCATGTTCAGCCAGAGGATGGCGTCGGCGTCGGCCTCGACCTTGGCGATCTCGGGCGGATCGGCCTCAATCGGCATGCGGTCCATGACCCGGCTGATCGCATCGCGCACGTCGTTGGCCGCGGCCTCGATGTCGCGCGTGAGGTTGAACTCGATGGTGACGTCGGCGCGGCCGTTGCGGCTCTGCGACTGGATGGTGCGGATGCCCTCGATGCCGGCCAGGGTGTCCTCGAGGATCTGGGTGATGCGGGTCTCGACCACCGCCGCAGACGCGCCCGGATAGTTCACCTGCACCGAGACGATCGGCGGATCGATATTGGGCAGCTCGCGCACGGTCAGGCGCATGAACGACATCAGCCCGAGCACCACCAGCAGCAGGCTCATCACCACCGCGAAGACGGGCCTGCGGATCGAGATGTCGGAGAGCTTCATCGCGGCCGCCTCCTCAGTTCGCGGCTTCCGCCCCGTTCGCGGGCGTGGCGGCGCCATCGGTGACCGCCATGCCCGGCCGCAGCTTGCCGGTGCCGTCGACGACGATCCGGTCCCCGGCGGCGATGCCGTCGAGCACCTCGACCTGGCCGGCGCGACGCTCGCCCGTCACGATCATCGCCCGCTCCACCGTCCCGTCCTCGCGCACGCGCCAGACGAAGGTTTCGCGCCCCACCTGGACCACCGCGATCTCCGGCAGCACCAGCGCCTCGCGCTGCGGCAGCGACAAGGTCACCTGCACCAGCATGCCCGGACGCAGCCGGCGATCGGGGTTGGGGAAGTCGCCGCGCACGGTGACGGCGCGGGTGGTCGGATCGATCCGGGCCTCGATGCTCGACACCGTTCCGCGGAAGGTCTGTCCCGGCCAGGCGGCGCTGGTGCCGGACAGTTCCTGGCCCTCCGCCAGATGCGACAGCCGCACCTCCGGCACCGGGAAATCGACGTGGACGCGCGAGATGTCGTCGAGCGTCGCCACCACCGTCCCCGGCTGCACCAGGGCGCCGGGGCTGACCTGGCGGATGCCGAGCACGCCCGCGAACGGCGCGCGGATGGTGCGGTCGCCGATGTCCGCGCGCATCCGCGCCACCTGGGCCACCGCGGCATCGCGGGTGGCGCGCTGGGTGTCGAGCAGGGAGCGGGCGATGAGCTGCTGCTGCACCAGTTCGGTTCCGCGGCGGTACTGCTGCGCGGCCTCCCTGGCAGCGGCCTCGGCCGCCTGCAGCGCGGCCTGCTGCTGCTTGCCCGAGAGCGTCACCAGCACCGCGCCGGCCGCGACCTCGTCGCCACTGTCGAAGTGCACGCGCTCCACGGTCTCGCTGACCTTGGCCGTCACCGTGACCGATTCGCGCGCCACCGCCGTGCCGTTGGCGGCAATGGTGTCGTTCCACGGCTGCACCGAAACGGTCGCCGTGGTCACCACCGTCGCCGGCGCCTGTCCGCGGCCCGCGGCTTCGCCATCGCTTCCGCAGCCCGCTAGCAGCAGGCAGGCCGACAGGACCGCCAGGGCAGGCAGGCTCCGCAAGGGGCGTGGGGGCATCGTCATCCGGACTCCGGCGGCAAGCTGCCCATTCTAGCGGTCCACCCGGCAACGGCCCGTGTCTTCAGATGGCCCCGACCGCTGTCAACCGCGGCCCCGGTCAGGCGTTACCCGCCGCCATCGGATGGACACCGCCGCGCCGGCGGCGGTCCGCGCTCAGGCCGCCCGGCTCCACCGGCCCTGCGCCGCCAGCCCGTTGTCGCGGGCGCGGGCGTGGACGGTCTGCTGCGCCTTGGCGACATTCCCGGCCGGATCCTCCGACCACAGCTGCAGCGCCGCCGACTGCATCGCACGGCCGTAGGAGAACGACAGCGGCCAGGGATGCGGACCCAGGCGGTTCATCGCGTCCAGATGCGCGGTCGCGTCCTCGTCGCTCTGGCCGCCCGAGAGGAACACGATCCCCGGCAGGATCGCCGGCACCGCGGTCTTCAGGCAGGTCAGCGTGGCCTCGGCCACCTCCTCCACGCTGGCGCGCTCGCCGCTGTCCTTGCCCGGCAGCACCATCGACGCCTTCAGGATGACCCCGTCAAGCGCGACGTTGCTGCCGAACAGCGCGTCGAACAGCGAACGCAGCACCACCTCGTGCACCTCGTAGCTGGTCCCGATGTCGTGGTCGCCGTCCATCAGCACCTCCGGCTCCACCACCGGCACCAGCCCCTGCTCCTGGCACAGCGCGGCAAAGCGCGCCAGGGCGTGGCTGTTGGCCTCGATGCAGGTCCCGGTCGGAATGTCCTCGCCGATGCGGATCACCGCCCGCCACTTGGCGAAGCGCGCGCCGAGCTTGTAGTACTCCTCCAGCCGCGCGCGCAGCCCGTCCAGGCCCTCGGTCACCACTTCACCGGGAAACCCGGCCAGCGGCTGCGGCCCCTTGTCGACCTTGATCCCGGGGATGATCCCGGCCTCGGCCATCACCCGGGTGAACGGCACCCCGGCACGGGTCGACTGGCGGATGGTCTCGTCGTAGAGGATGGCGCCGCTGATGTACTCGCCGAGCCCGGGCGTGGTCAGCAGCATCTCGCGATACGCGCGCCGGTTCTCCCCGCTGTTGGCCAGCCCCACCGCCTCGAAGCGGCGGGCGATCGTCGCGGTCGATTCGTCGATCGCGATGATGCCCTTGCCCGCGGCGACCATGGCCAGCGCGGTGTCGGCGAGGTGCTCGATGCTCATGGGGGACCGGGAATCACGGGAGAAGGAGCGGGATTATAGCCCGGCCACGTTGAGGCTCCATGCGTCCCGCAGAGGCTTGGCGCTCCCACCCACCGCCCGTTGCCGAAATGTACGGCTTGAAGATGGCTACTCTAGCCGTCGACCCGACAACGTAATGTCGTTGGCATCCAATAACTGCTGTGCGCGAGCAAGGCTGTCGTTGCGTACGCGCCACAGGACCTTTTCACGTTCGGCAGAGACATGACCAAGTGAAGGGAGTACGTCGGCCAGGGCGCCGTCGCCCGCATGCCGTGCTAAATGGCAGTCACTAAGCAACATCAGAGGATAAACATCCCTCACGTAGCCATCGCAAACTCGATGGAAGCGTCTCCCACTACTTTGCTGAATTCCTATCTGGGCGTTGTCTCGCCAATGCGAAATCCGTCTGGATTCTCGCCCGCCCCATTCCCCCAAAGCGCGGTAGGAAGGCTCCACAGAGATTCCCCAATAGTATCCTAGCGGAGAAAACCAGGCGGGGAACAAGAAGCCGTAGGTCGCACAACCCCGGAATACTTGGTCCCCCTCTCGTAACAAGTCCAGTGCAGCTTGCTCACTTAGCGTCGCATTGACGCAGAAGAATGCAGATGTTGGCTCGCGAAGCGAGCGCACGAAATAAATAGCTGGACGCCAAGTGTCATTAACGGTGGCGCGGCCCTTCGGAAAGAATTCGACCGTCTCGATTGCTCGACAAACTCTGTCGTCCGAAACGGATTGCCGTAGTGTTCTCATCGAATAGCGCGCCGAAAGAATCTGCTTGTCCCCTCCTACCAGGAGCACCTTGGGCTTGAAGTCGAATCTCCCAAACCAGCTCTCTACAAGGTCAAGCGTATGTGTCAGACGGATTTCTGATGAAATTCCATCGAAATATAGACAAGTAGAGCAGCCAAGCTGTGGATTCGCCTCGCCCAGAAGATAAGCATAGGGTGACCACGGCTTAGAAATTGAGAGCTTCGATAGCTCGGTACTAAGAAGTGGAGGTACTAGCATGAGGTTTGTGCAATTCTGCTTCCCGTACACATAATTTTCGTCGGCTCGACCGACTTGAACTCTCCCATCCGATCCCCATCCTGCACCGGGGGAGACGCAGATCCTGCGACTGGCGGCTGAGGGTCGGGGCTCATCAGGTCACATAAAACATGTCCAACCTCAGGAATTTTTTTCTTTCCACCGCATCGGAACTTCAGTGGGAAAGTCATGTAGCCATGACTGTTCATCCCCCCAACTTGAAAATGCAGATGGGGAACAAAAGACGCTCCGGAGTTTCCAACCTTACCTATCATCTCACCTGCCTCCACGCGACCCCCGGGAGAGACGGAAACGGAGCCCTTCATGAGATGGCCGTAAGTTGCCTCCAAACCATCTTCATGAAGAACAATAACTCTGTTGTCATACATCCCGAATCTCGAATCGTCGCACCCCGCATCCGGATAACCATCCTGCACAGAAACAACCACTCCCGGCCCCGCAGCCACCACCCGTTCTCCCATGTCGGCCACAATATCCACCGCATGGAACAGCCCACCCTCTTTGCTGTGGGAAGCGCTTATCATGTAATCATCGTCTTTCACGCCATCCGCTTGCATGATATGCCCCCCGCCTTGAACCGGAAAATCCACGACCAATCTTTCCTTCATGGCCCACGGAATGACCTCATCGCCAACAATAGAAAACGAGGAATTTGACGATAGTTCAAATGGAGTGCGCTCACTGAAGTGGGTCGACTCGAATATCTGATTCCGATCGGTGGTCTCTATGATTTTTCCGGGCTCGACACCATCTATATCGATATTGATTTTTTTTACCAGAAGATAGGCGGGACTAACTCCGCTCTTCTTCACATCCAAAACCCACCTGCCTCCATATTCTTCTGGCGCCCAGCGAAAAAAAAGTAGTTCGCTCTTATCCCTGCATAAGAACTACTATTTATTTCATTCCATATTTCATCGCATTTTTCATTCATCGATCCAGCGTTGCAGGACGCCAACAAGCAAAGCGCAATGACGGTAGCCAATAACCTACTATAGGTAGTCATTTTCTTGAGTGACATGATCAATAATTTATTACACAATTGAAAAATTCAACCGCAGTATATTATTAAACTTGATTATCATGGCAGGCCGGATATCCGGCCTACCCTGACAATCCTAATCAATCATTGACTATTCACATTTTGCCGACGACGCATCTGCATATGCGCTGCCTTCGCGCAGGTGCAGGCCGTAGCGATCGCGCATCACTGGGCGCACAGGAAGCCACGTCTCCCGCAGAGGCCGGCTGCGGCAATCCCGGCAATCGCGCCTGGCCGCCCCCGCAAGCACGGAAGCGCGCCTACAGCTCCCCCAGTCCCTCGGCCTTGCCGTCCTCGCCCACCTGCAGCAGGCGCAGGGTATTGGTGGCGCCCTTGGTTTCCATGTGCTCGCCGCTGGTGAACACCACGCGGTCGCCCGGCGCCAGCAGGCCCGCTTCCACCAGCCTGGCGATGCTGCCGCGCGCGGCCTCGCGCGGGGTCTGGCCGCGGCTGTCGTAGTCCATCGGGAACACGTCGCGCATCATCGCCATGCGGTGGCGGGCGCCTTCGGAGTGGGTGAAGGCGTAGATCGGCGGGCCGGCGCGGAAGCGGGACAGGTAGCGGGCGGTGCCGCCGGTTTCGGTCATCGCCACGATCGCGGCCACGCCGATGTGTTCGCTGAGGAACATGGTGGCCATCGCGATCGCCTGGTCGGCCCGCTCCAGGCCGCGCTGGGCCTTCTCGAAATCGGTGTCGTGGGCGAACTGGCGCTCGGCGCCGATGCACACGCGCACCATCGCCTCGACCGCACGCAGCGGGAAGCGGCCGGCCGCGGTCTCGGCCGAGAGCATCACCGCGTCGGTGCCGTCGATCACCGAGTTGGCCACGTCGAGCACCTCGGCGCGGGTGGGCATCGGGCTGTCGACCATCGACTGCAGCATCTGGGTGGCGGTGATCACCACCTTGTTGCGCGCCAGCGACTCGCGGATGATCTTCTTCTGCAGGCCCGGCAGCTCGGCGTCGCCGATCTCCACGCCCAGGTCGCCGCGCGCGACCATCACCACGTCGCTGGCGTCGATGATTTCGGCCAGGTTCTCGATCGCCTCGGCGCGCTCGATCTTCGACACCACCGCGGCATCGCTGCCGTGCGACTGCGCGATCGCCCGGGCCTCGTTCATGTCGGCCGCGTTGCGGCAGAACGACACGGCGATGAAGTCCACGCCGATGCCGGCGGCGACCGCGATCAGCTCGCGGTCGCGCTCGGTGAGGGCGCCCAGCGACAGCCCCCCGCCGAGCTTGTTCAGCCCCTTGCGGTTGGACAGCACGCTGTCGTTGAGCACGGTGTTGACGATGCGCTCGCCCTCGATCCGCTCGACCCGCAGCTGCACCAGGCCGTCATCGAGCAGCAGCACGTCGCCCGGCGCCAGATCCTGCGGCAGGCCGAGATAGCTCACGCCCACCTCGTGCTGCGTCCCGGCCGGCGCATGGGCGCTTGCCACCAGGTCGAAGCGCTCCCCGGCACGCAGCGAGACGCGGCCCTCGGCGAAGGTCTCCACGCGGATCTTCGGGCCGGGCAGGTCGGCCAGGATCCCGATCTCCTTGCCCACGCGGCGCGCCGCTTCGCGCACCGAATCGGCACGGGCCGCCTGCGAGGACGGATCGCCGTGCGAGAAGTTCAGCCGCACCACGTCCACGCCCGCGCGCAGGATCGCTTCGAGTACGCCCGGCGCGTCGGTGGCCGGCCCGAGCGTGGCAAGGATGCGGGTGCGACGGCGGTGCTCGGACATGACGGGACTCGACGGGTTGGCGGGCAGCGCCGGGCAGCGGTGCGGCGCCTATCCTAGCCCAGGGGCACGACGCCCATGCGTCGCTTGCGCCCGCGCCCGCTTCCGCTCAGCCGCGCGCCTGCAGCGCCGCCACCGCAGGCAGGGTCTTGCCTTCCAGGAATTCGAGGAACGCGCCGCCGCCGGTGGAGATGTACGACAGGTCGCGGGCGATGCCGTACCGGTCCACCGCCGCCAGGGTGTCGCCGCCCCCGGCAATGGAGAACGCCTTCGACGCCGCGATCGCGCGCGCCAGGGTTTCGGTGCCCTTGCCGAAGGCGTCGAATTCGAACACGCCCACCGGGCCGTTCCAGACCACCGTGCCGGCCGCCGCCGCCAGCGCCGCGTAGCGCGCGGCGGTTTCCGGGCCGATATCGAGGATCAGATCGTCAGCGCCCACCTGGTCGACCGGCTTCACCGTGGCCTCGGCATCGGGCAGGAACTGCCTGGCCACGACCACGTCGACCGGAACCGGAATCTCGCCGCCGCGCGCGCGCGCCTTGGCCATGATTTCCCTGGCGGTGTCGACCAGGTCCGGCTCGTGCAGCGACTTGCCCACGCCGTGGCCCTGCGCGGCGATGAAGGTGTTGGCGATGCCGCCGCCGACGATCAGCTGGTCGACCCTGTCCACCAGGCTCGACAGCAGCTCGAGCTTGGTCGAGACCTTGCTGCCGCCGACGATGGCCAGCAGCGGACGCGCGGGGTTGTCCAGGGCCTTGGACAGCGCATCGAGCTCGGCCATCAGCAGCGGGCCGCCCGCCGCCTGTTTCGCATGGCGGATCACGCCGTGGGTCGACGCCTGCGCGCGGTGCGCGGTGCCGAAGGCGTCCATCACGAACACGTCGCACAGCGCCGCGTACTGCTTCGACAGTGCCTCGTCGTCCCTGCCCTCGCCCGGGTTCATGCGGCAGTTCTCGAGCAGCACGATCCTGCCCGGCGCCACCTCGACGCCATCGACCCAGTCGCGCACCAGCGGCACTTCGATCCGCATCAGCGCCGAAAGGCGTTCGGCCACCGGCCCGAGCGAGTCCTCCGCGCTCCACTCGCCCTCCCTGGGGCGGCCCAGGTGGGAGGTGACCATCACCGCCGCACCCTGCTCCAGCGCCAGCCTGAGCGTCGGGATCGAGGCGAGGATGCGCTGTTCGGACGTGATCCGGCCCTCCTCGTCGACGGGGACATTGAGATCCTGCCGGATCAGCACGCGCTTGCCGGCAAGGTCGAGATCGGTCATGCGGAGGATGGGCATCGGGTCACTCACAGCAATGGGGGGGAGAAAGTCGGGCCAACACGGCAGGTCCGGTGCGCCTGCCGTTGCTCCGGCAGCTGCCACATCCGGCAGCGGTCGCCGCATCGGCTCGCGCAACCGCCAAGTGTACCGGCCCGCGCCCGGGGGCTCAGCTGCCGCTGGCGGACTGGCGCAGCAGGCTAGCCGCGAAGCCGGCGACCAGCGCCGCACCCGCCAGCAGCAGCCCCCACAGCAGCCACGCGCGCCAGTCGCGCTCCGGCGGCGCCGGCTGCAGGGCCGCTTCGCCGGCCAGGGTCCGCGGCTCGCCCGCCACCGCCGGCAAGGGCTGCCAGCCGTCTCCGCGCTGCCGGCCGATCGCGTCGAGCAGCTGCGGCACCGGCGCGGCGGCACGGGCTGCGCGCGCACTGCCCGCGACCAGCCGGTACGGCGGCTCGCCCTGCGCGACGAAGACCAGCGACTCCGGCCGCCAGCCCAGGCGCAGCGTCGGCACTTGCCCTGCCTCCGCGGCAGCCACCAGCTTCCACTGCCGATCGCGCACCCGCTGCGCCAGCGCCTGCGGCGCCGACTGTTCGGCGCCATCCGCACCCACCCGCCAGGACACCCACGGCCCGGCGCGCAGGCGCCAGGACGCGCTGTCGTCATCGCGGCTGTAAAGGGTCCATTCGCCGGCGCTGTGTCCCGGCAGCAGGACGTCGGCCGCTTCCACCGGAAAGCGCCCGTCGAGCAGGTACACGAACTCCGCCTTGCCGCCGTCGGCCCGGCTCCCCGCCAGCTCCTGCCAGTGCCGGTCCGGCGCGCCTCCGGCCTCCACCTGCGCATGCACCGCGGTGAGCGTCGGCGAGCCGCGTCCGCCGCTGGGGGTCAGGCGCAGGTAGGCCGCGTGCGTGTCCAGCGCGATCCGGCGCTGCTGCAGGCGCTCACCGCCGCGGGCCAGGTCGACCAGGGGTGCGTCCACCTGCAGCGGCCGCCAGTTGCGCAGGTCGTCGCTGGCGTCGATGCGGTAGCGCGCGTCCAGCCCGCCTTCGCCGGGCTCCCAGGACAGCTCCAGCGCGACGATGCGGCCCGGCGCGGCGCTGGCATCCACCAGCCACGACGCCCGCGCCGGCAGCGAAGCCGCTCCGGACACGCGGGTGCCCACGCGGCGCAGGCTGCCGTCGGCATTGCGTTCGACGTCCAGGATCACGCCCTCACCCGCCGCCGACGCCTCCACGGGCAGCGGAAACCACGGCAGCGCGATCCGGCGCGTGTCGCCGTCGGTCTGCGGCGCGAACAGCGACGCGGGCACCGGCGTACCCGACGCGTCGAGCACGTCCACGTCCCGGAGCGAGGCATCGCGTGCCGCGCGGTACACGCCGGCATCGAGCACGATGCGGTGGGCGCCGCCATCATCTGCCGTCGTCAGCGGCCACTGCGTCGCGTAATCGTCGCTGGCCGCCGCCAGCGCGATGCACGGCAGCAGGACCAGGAGCTTCAGAGCCTTCATGCGTCAACCTCCGCGGCCGGATCGATCTCGTCCTTCGGCGGCGCCGGCGCAAACCAGCCCACCACGGTGCACAGCAGGCCATAGGCCAGGAACGAGCCGATGCCAAGCAGGTTGCCCAGGTGCTGGCGATCGACGAACACCAGCTTGGCCAGCACCACCGCCATCAGCACCGCGCCCGCAAGCCACAGTCCGCGATGGCCGCGCCGCGACCCCACGATCCAGCCGACCACGCCCAGCAGGCTCCAGACCACGGTCAGGCTGGTCTGGGCCAGGCTCGAATCCCACAGCGCGCCGCCCCACGCCACGCCGCCCCAGTGGTGCACCGCGCGCAGCGTCACCACAGTGACCATCACGAACCCCGCCAGCCACAGCGGCAGGGTCCGGCTCCCGGCCAGCGCCGCCGGCGCCTGCACCGACCACAGCCAGCGCGCGGCCAGCAGCAGCACCGCCGCCTGCAGCAGCTCCAGCGGATTGAGCAGCGGGACCCACGGCAGCGGCGAGGCACCACCGGCCGCCAGCTGGGTCGGCCACCACCACAGCCCCAGCAGGCCGAACACCGTCAGCTGGAAAGCCGTGCGGTATCCGTCGAAGGCCTCGCCCAGCGGGCGGCGCAGCCAGCGCCAGCCCCGGACCGAGGCCAGCGCCAGTCCGGCCCAGGGCAGGACGATCGCGGCCAGCAGCCAGCCGCTGCCCAGATCGAACCGCTCCGGCAGCCAGGCGCCGAACAGGGTCAGCGCCCACGCCCAGACCAGCCACCAGGCGAACTGCGCCCAGCCGGCGATGCGTCCAACGGCCGCACGCAGGCACAGCAGGGCGCGCACGCCGAACGCGGCAAACGCGATCCACGCCGGCAGGCCGGTGCCCGCGAAGGGGTGTCCGTGGGTCACGTGCTGCAGCAGCCCGGCCGGGATCGCCAGCAGCAGCGCTGCCAGGACGGTCGCCGACAGCGCGCGCGCCGGCCACAGGCGGTGGGCCTCGGCGGCCAGCCAGCCGCTCAGCGCCAGGAACACCAGGACCAGATCGGCGCGCAGGTCGCGCGGCGCGAATTCGACGATCTCGCGCAGCCCGGTGAAGCTCCACCACAGCACACCCCACAGGTAGTACGGCAGCGCGATCGTCCAGGCGCGGGCGCGGTGGTAGCACCAGGCGACGGCGAGGCCGGCCACGGCGATCAGCAGGGCGCCCATGAAGGCGGGGTTGGCCACCGCCGTCGCCCCCTCCCGCGCCAGCAGCACCACACCCCGGCCGCCCCCACCCGCGGAAAATGCCAGCGCGGCCGCCAGCTGCAGCCCGGCGCCGGCCAGCTGCGGCAGCGTCCTGCGCTGCTTCAGCCCCAGCCACGCCAGCGCCGCGCCCTCGAGCGCGAACACGCTGGCGGTGGCGTTCGCCGACAGCGCCAGCGGCACCGCCAGGGTGGCAAAGCCCACGGCCAGCACCGCGTACGCCTGGACAAGGATCGCGTACCCTTCGCGACGGCGCAGCACCCCCGCAAGCAGCGCATACACCGCCGCCACGGCGAGCGCGCAGAACGCCAGCGGCATGCGCGCGCCCGCGAGCAGCCCGGCCTGCAGCGAGAACGCGACCAGCGGCGTGCCGAACAGCAGGCAGCCGTCGACCAGGTCGCGCCGGCCCGGCGGACGCCTGCGCGCGAACAGCACCGGGATCAGCAGGTAGAACACGAAGAACAGCACCAGGAACGGCTGCGTGCTGGCCAGCTTGTCCGGCGAGTACAGCAGCACGCCCCACAGGGTGCCGATGCCCCAGGTGAAGGCGAACCCCAGCAGGTTGAGCACCCGCCACGATTTGAACCAGGCGATGCCGAACACCGCCGCGTTCAGCACCGCGTAGTACGAGAACAGCGCGACGTGGCTGCCTGCGCCGGTCGACAGCCAGATCGGCGCGAGGAAGCCCGCCAGCACGCCCAGCACCGCCAGCGTGCGCGAATCCTGCAGCACCGCCAGCACACCGAGGCCCGCGACCAGCACGACGCTCAACCCGAACGCCGCCGCGGCCGGGATCAGGCCATAGAGCTTGAACGCCGCGAACACCACCAGCAGCAGCACGCCGATCGTCCCGCCCTGCAGCGCCAGCGCGAACGCCGGCCTGGCCCTGCGCTGCCTCCAGCCGAACACCAGGCCGGCCAGCGCCGCCAGCGCGACCGCCGCCAGCCGCAGCTCGATCGGCAGCTGCAGCCAGCCCTGGTCGCTGGCGTACTTGAGCAGGGCGGCCACCCCCGCCAGCAGCACCAGCATGCCGACCTTGACCGGCACGTTGCCGACGGTGAACCAGCGCTTCACCGTGCGCGCCATCGCCTCCACGGCTCCCGGTGCCGCGGGCGCGGCCCGCCGCCGGGACGCGATCCGCGGACCGGCCACGGCGGCGACCGGCGGCGGCCTCGGCGGAAGCGGCGGCGGGATCACCACCGACGCGGGCGGCGGCGTGGGATCGACGGTGTCCACAGCGGTCGCCTGCAGCGGTCGGGTCGCAGGAACCACCGCCTCCGGGACCGCGGGTTCCGCGGGCGGCTGCGGCGAGGGTTCCTCCGCACGCCCCTGCCGCCAGCCGGACTCTTCGGCACGCGCAGCGCGCGCGTCCAGGTCCGCAACCGCGTTCTCGAGTTCAACGACCCGGCGCCTCAGCCCCACCACCCAGACCAGCGCGACGACCAGCAGCACCGGCACCGCCAGCAGCACCAGGACCAGCAGGGCCAACATGGTTTCCATCGCAACCGCTCCCGCGTCCGCGCGCGCCAGCGGCCACGATAAACGCCAGCCGCCCGAAAACAAGAAGCCCCGCCGGGGCGGGGCTCCAGGTATCGGCAGGCGCTACCGGCGGATCACTTCGCCGCGACCACGCGGACCATTTCCAGGCACTTGTTGGAATAGCCCCATTCGTTGTCGTACCAGCTCACCAGCTTGACGAAGGTGGAATCGAGCGCGATGCCGGCTTCGGCGTCGAACACCGAGGTGCAGGTTTCGCCGACGAAATCGGTCGCCACCACCTTGTCCTCGGTGTAGCCGAGGATGCCCTTGAGCGCGCCTTCGCTCTGCGCCTTCATCTCGGCCTTGATCTCGTCGTAGCTGGCCGGGTTGTCCAGCTCCACGGTCAGGTCGACCACCGACACGTTGGAGGTCGGCACGCGGAAGGCCATGCCGGTGAGCTTTTTGTTGAGCTCGGGGATCACCACGCCGACCGCCTTGGCCGCGCCGGTGCTGGAGGGGATGATGTTCTCGAGGATGCCGCGACCGCCGCGCCAGTCCTTGCTGCTCGGGCCGTCCACGGTCTTCTGGGTGGCGGTTGCGGCGTGCACGGTGGTCATCAGGCCGCGCTTGATGCCCCACTTGTCGTTGACCACCTTGGCCAGCGGCGCCAGGCAGTTGGTGGTGCAGGAGGCGTTGGAAACGATCGCCTGGCCGGCATAGGTGCCGTGGTTCACGCCGTACACGAACATCGGCGTGTCGTCCTTGGACGGCGCCGACATGATCACCTTCTTCGCACCGGCGTCGATGTGCTTCTGCGCGGTCTCCTTGGTGAGGAACAGACCGGTGGATTCGATCACCACGTCGGCGCCGACCTCGTCCCACTTCAGGTTGGCCGGATCGCGCTCCCGGGTCAGGCGGATGCGCTTGCCGTTGACCACCAGGGTGTCGCCCTCGACCGCCAGCGTGCCCTTGAAGCGGCCGTGCACCGAGTCGTACTGCAGCATGTAGGCCAGGTAGTCGGGATCGAGCAGGTCGTTGATGCCCACGATCTCGATGTCGTCGGCGAAGTTCAGCACCGCCGAACGCAGCACGTTGCGGCCGATGCGACCGAAGCCGTTGATGCCTACCTTGATTGCCATGTCCTGCCGCTCCCGGAATATGTGTGGGTAAAGCGTTCATTTTAGCAGCCGCGGCCGGTTTTGGCCCGGAATCCAGCGTCCCGCCCCCGCAATGATCAGGATCAAGGCGGGTCGGCCGGGGCCGCCGGAAAATATGCTCCCCACGAAGGAGAACACCATGAATTCCACCCTCCCCCGCCTGCTGCTGCTCGCGGCGGCACTCGGCCTGTCGCTTCCCGCCGCTGCCCGTTCGGCCGGCGACTGGACCCTGGGCGTCGGCGTGCACAACGTCGATCCCAAGTCCGACAACGGCAGCCTCGACGCCACCGCGCTCGGCCTCGGCCCGCTGCCGCCGACCGAAATCGGCAGCAGCGCGCGCCCGACGATCACGTTCGAATACTTCATCCGCGACAACCTCGGCATCGAGGTGCTGGCCGCGCTGCCGTTCCAGCACGACATCGACATCCGCGGCGTGGGCAAGGTCGGCAGCACCAGGCACCTGCCGCCGGTGGTGTCGCTGCAGTACCACTTCGCCAACGCGAGCAAGGCAACCCCGTTCGTCGGCGCCGGCATCAACTACACCACCTTCTTCAGCGAGGACACCACCGGCGCGCTCGCCGGCACCGACCTGAAGCTCGACGATTCCTGGGGCCTGGCGGCGCACGTGGGCATCGATTTCGCCGTCAGCAGGCGCAGCGCGCTGCGCGTCGACGCGCGCTGGGCGGACATCAGCAGCGACGTCTCGGTCAACGGCATCACCGTCGGCAAGGCCGAGATCGACCCGCTGGTCTACGGCGTCGCCTGGGTGACCCGCTTCTGACCGGGCAGCCGCGCTGACGCGGCATCGCGGATCATGTCGGTTACAGTGGCCGGCATGATCCGCCCCCTCGTCGTCACCGCACTGCTCGCGATCGCGGCCACGCTCGCGCCCTCGCCCGCCCAGGCCTGGGGCCCCAAGGGCCATCGCCTCGTGGCGCGGCTGGCCGAAGCCCGACTGTCGCCCGATGCCCGCAGCGAAGTCCTGCGCCTGCTGGCGGTCGAACGCCAGGAGTCGCTGGCCGACATCGCCAACTGGGCCGACGAGCTGCGCCAGAACGACCCCGACCTCGGCCGCCGCTCGGCCAGGTGGCACTTCGTCAACATCGGCGAACACGACTGCCGCTACGACGCCGCGCGCGCCTGCCCCGGCGGCGACTGCATCGTCGAAGCGATCCGCGCGCAGTCGGCGATCCTGGCCGACCGCACGCGCAGCGACCGCGAACGCCTGCAGGCGCTGAAGTTCGTCGTCCACCTGGTCGGCGACGTGCACCAGCCCATGCATGCCGGCTACGCGCGCGACCGCGGCGGAAACACCGTCCAGGTCAACTACCGCGGCCGCGGCAGCAACCTGCACGCGCTGTGGGACAGCACCCTGCTCAACGCCCACAGCGAGGACGCGTACTACCTGCGCCTGCGCGGCGAACGCCCGCGCCGATCGCAGGCGGCGGACGCCTCGCTGTCGCCGGAGCGCTGGGCCGAGCGGGCCTGCAGGATCGTCACCCGCCCCGGCGTGTATCCGGCATCCGCGCGCATCGGCGAGGACTACATCGAACGCCATCGCCCCATCGCCGAGGAGGCGATCCGGCAGGCCGGGGACAATCTGGCGCGGCTGCTCGACAGGACTCTGGGCTGAACCGCCCTGGGAACCTCTGAACAATTCGCTTTTGATCGTCATTCCCGCCTTCGCGGGGATGACGGTAGTTGTTCAGAGGTTCCCTTGCGGACCCGGCATGCCTGGCGCATGCCGATGTCCGTCCGGTGCGGGCGTGGCACCACAATCCGCGGGCACCACCGCGGCGCGGGCGTGACGACGCCACGCCAGGCATGGCGTCGATCAGGGAACGCTGGCCACCTCGGGCAAAGCCGCCGTCGCCGGCCCTGCCGTCAGTGCACGAACGGCGTCTTGTCCGGCTGTCCCTCGCCCTGCCAGCTGCCGGACTGCTCGGCGTGCGGACAGGCGCTCAGGTACTGCTGCAGCGAGCGCGTGTCATCCGCGGTCCACGGCTTGCCTTCCGGGTTCGGCGGATTGCAGTACGGCATCATCATGTAGTTGCCGGTATAGGGCGGCAGCGGCTTCCAGCATGGCTCCGGATTGATCCGCAGGTCCTGCCCCTGGGTGCAGAACAGGAAGGGATCGTTGGCGCGATACTGCAGCTGTTCGTAATACCCGGACGACTGCGCGCCCAGGTCGAAAGCCAGCAGGCTGACGAGCAACAGACCGAACTTGATTCGATGCCTCATCACGGATTCTCCCGGTGAATACCGCGGCATCACCGCCGCGGTTCCACAGACTCGACAGGACCGCCACCGGATTCCCCCGGCGGCCCCGCCATCACCCGGAACCCGCTCGCCACAGGCGTCTTCCCGACCACCTGCGCCGGCGGTACTCCGGCCCCATCTTCCCCGGCCCGCTGCAGCCTCGATGGATGCAGCGGATCGGGAAAACACCTGCGATCAGCGTCCCTCGCCGTCGCTCCTGCACTGCTCCTGCCCCACGACAGGCGCGGAGGCCTGGCGCGTCGCCTCATCCATCTGCTGCCGCCAGCGCTCGCCCAGCGGCGAAGACTCGCGGATGCGCTCGGCCGCTTCGCGGACGGCGTCGGCACCGGTCCTGGCCGCGTCCAGCAGACCGCCCAGGGCCCCGCGGATGCCAGCGCCGATGTCCGCCTCCTGCGCGCGCGGCAGCTGCCGTTCGATCGCCTCCAGCGTCCGCGGGCCGGCAATGCCGTCGACAGTCAGGCCCTGGGCCTGCTGGAACGCCCGCACCGCGTGTTCGGTGTTGGCTCCGAAGTCGCCGTCCTGCGCCAGCGGCCTGCCGTCGAGGCCGGGAAAGCCCAGGGCCCCGAGATTGCCCTGCAGCGTTCGGATCGCCTCGCCCTTCCCGTCGCGGCGCAGCAGGCCGCCCTGGGCCGCTGCATCGATCTGCGTGTCCTGTTCGCGCGGCAGCTGCCGCTCGATCGCTTCCAGCGTCCGCGGGCCGGCAATGCCGTCGACAGTCAGGCCCTGGGCCTGCTGGAAAGCCCGCACCGCATGTTCGGTGTTGGCTCCGAAGTCGCCGTCCTGCGCCAGCGGCCTGCCGTCGAGGCCGAGAAAGCCCAGGGCCCCGAGATTGCCCTGCAGCGTGCGGATCGCCTCGCCCTTCTCGTCGCGGCGCAGCAGGCCGTCGGCCATCGCATCGGCGGGCGCACCGCGCGGCGCGGCCGATTGCGTGTGCTGGGCCGGATCGACCGCGGTCGCGGCGCGCCATGCGTCGTCCGGCGACATGCCTTCGGCGATGGCCGCCGCGTAGCCGGCACGCATCTGCCCCAGCGCATCGGCACTCTGCTCCAGGCTGATGTGGGCACGGTTGGCGCCGCCGTAATAGCTGCGGCCTTCGCTGTAGGGGTCGCCGAAGCTGGCCCATTCCCTGGCGAGCCCGTGCTGCGCCTGCGCGAGGGTCACGCCTTCCACGCCCATGATGTAGTCGCGCACCGCCGGCTGCTTTTCCTTGAGCAGGTAGTCGGTGAAGATGCGGTCCTGCAGTTCGGGCGTGAACGGCTCGCTGCGGTCGAGCCCCAGCCGCGCCACCGCCGCATCCATGGTCGAGGGGATGATCTGGTACTTGCCGATCGCGAACACGCGGTCCGGATCGCGGCGGGGCAGGTCCTGCAGGTCCTGGATTTCGCCGAGCGTGAACGCGGAAAAATCCATCGGCGGGTCGCCGGGACGGATGCGTTCCCGGCCGCTGGCATCGGTATAGGTGCCACGGTTGTAGGCGTTGTATCCGGCGGCGCCGGATTCCCCGCGGTACATCAGGTCGTAGATCGGATTGCTCATGGTGAAACTCCATTTCGTGTCAAGGTGGACGGATGGGTGACCCGATGCGTCTCGTCCCTAAGTCGTCCATCGGACACGGCAGGCCGGAAACCCGGTACTGCGCTCCACGGACAGGCCCTTGCCAACCTGTCCGCAACCGGCGCGTCATTGCGCCGGGGTGCCGGCGGAAGCCGCCGGCTCTCCCGCGGCTGCCCACGCAAGCGGGCGGCCGGAGGAGGCAAAACGTTCACTGCTGCGCCGGCTGCATGAACTCCCAGTCGGTGACCTGCAGGCCGGCGTCATCCCCGGTCTCGCTCCAGTACTCCACTTCCCCGTAGGCCCGTGCCTCCAGCTCGCGACCGTCGCCGTGGCGGAACCGCACCAGGCAGCGGGCATCGTTGCTGCACGACTGCAGTTCGGGCAGCTCGTCGCAGATCCGGCAGTTCACAAGACCGGGATTGGCGGCGCAGAACGCCTCGGCATCCGCGCCGACCACGTTGGCCCTGCATCCGGGATGGACCACCGGCTCCCAGCCCGCGCCGAGCACCAGCCCGCGGAAGGAACCGTAGGCCATGCCCTTGCGCAACTGCGTTTCGATCCCCGCCGCCGCCCCGGCATCCACCGGCGCCGGCGCCGGCTCGACCAGCGACTGCCGGGCAGGCTGATCGGCCTGCGCCTCTGCACCTTCCGTCTCGTTCATGGACTCGCTGCACGCGGCCGTGAAAAGACACAGCAGGATCGATAGCGCCGCTACCCAAGGACCCTGCCGCTTCGAAACCAGCTTCGAATCATCCATCTTCGCCTACTCCCCGTCCCTGCCCGCCGCGTCCCGCGGAAGCGGGACTGTTCCAACCGGCGCAGTCGATCGTGACCGCAGTATTGGTCCGGCTCCATTCAACATCCGTGAAGCCGCTGCGCCCACTGCGCACCTGCGCAGGAGCCGGACGCCGAACGCTCATGGGCATGTCCATCAGCGCGCTGCCTCCTGAAGCCCTGCCTGCTCGCTGGCCAGCGGCAGCACCCCGCCCTCATGGGAGGGCGCATGCCTTGCCATCTGCTCCTGCCAGGACCAGTGCGTCGCGAGCGACCGGGTGGCGCCCCGTACCGCATCCGGATCGCCCGACCTGGCCGCCTCCAGCAACCGGGCAACGGCATCGGACTTCGAATCCGCCCCCGCAGCCGGTCCACGCAGACCGGCTTCCGGTTCCGGCGCCGCGGCCGCGTGGCGGCCGAGAGGAGGCTGCACGGGATCTTCGCCGTACAGCATGCGGTGAACGCTCCTGTCGGTGTCCCGTCTGATGTCGTCCAGCAGCGTGTGCGGCGAAGACGGCTCCGCGGGGCGGGCGCGGGGCTGCTGCGCCTCGCGCCCGGCCCGCTCGCGCGCCTCCCGCGCTGCAGGCTCCCCCGCCTCGAGCGGACCCTTCAGCCAGTCAACGGCATCCGCCGCCAGCCCCGCGGGACCGCGGGAAGCCGTCGTGACGCCACTGCGGATGGACTCCACATCCTGGCGGTACTGCAAGATCATCCGCTGGTGTTCCCCGGCGCGCCGCTGCGCGGCCGGGTCCGCCAGCACCGACACGTCCGGCCGCCCGTTTCCGTCCACGGGCAGGAAATTGTGCATGCTGTGCGAGCCACCGGACATCACCGACGCGCTCACCGGCAGGTTCGGGCGCAGGACATCGATCACGATGCTGTCGTGGTACCCGGCCCGCCGGAGCGTGGCCACCTCTTCGGGTGTCGCGTACGGACGCACCTGCCCATAGTGCGGACTGGCTGCGCTGACCGCGTCCACCGCCATCACGTGGTTGACCACGCGCTCCCCACCCTCGGGGATGCGCCGGTCGAGACTCACCGCACCATAGGGATTGAACGTCTCACCACGCAGGTCGAAATGGTGGGCGGTGATCTGCGCCAGGGTTCCGCCCAGGGAGTGGCCGGTGACGGTGACTTCTGACGGTCGACCATATGTCATCACGTTCCGCGAACTGCCTGCGTGCTCCATCGCCTGTCGCGTGAGCGCAACTGCATCATCGGTCTGGCTGTTGGCCCGATTGAAGACCATGCCGCCGTCGGCGATCAATCCATCCTTCAACGCCTCCCGGTCGAACTCGGTTCCGCGATGCGCCACCACGACTGCACCGCTTTCCACGTGCTGGTAGATCGTGCCCTGGTAGCCCGATTTAGGATTGTCAAAGAACTCCAGCACCTTGTAACGCGAGCCATTGATCTCGACGACCTCCTTGGCCCTGGCCAGCTCCGCCATGTTCCCGTCACGATCGTAGCTGTGGTCGGCAAGATCGGCATATTGCTGGGAGGCCAGGTTCATGGTGCCTCCTGCCGTGCAGACAGGGTGATTTGGAACACATCATCATCCGAAAGACTCGAGGACATCCTGGAGCGGTCTGTCTGACCCGAATCCGGGAAATCCACAATGGACGAGGTCGGGTCGCCCGGATAACTTCCTTTCCAGTAATGGATCGTCTTCGGCTGCCCCGTCAGCAGCTCTTCGCCATACAGGTCGGCCATGAACAGGGTGTCGCTGCCGGCCTCCGTCGCCTTCAGCTGCACCTGGACATTCTGCAGTCGCCACCGGCACACGCCACGGCCATGATAGTCCTCGTCGATCATCCCGTCCGTATACACGATGCCGGTGTACTCGCTTTCCGACACCTGCTCCAGCGCGAACTGCGGTGACCGCGTGGGCACCGGAGACGTGTATCCCCCGGGATTGTCCTTCGGCGGCGGCAGGCACTCGCGGTTCACCACGTCGTACTGGGTGAATCCGATCACCTTCGCGAACGGCCCCGGTGCGTCCCGGATCGTCACCGTCAGGCGGTAGGCCTGCTGCGGACTCGGGTTCTGCCGGTACTCGGGCTTGGGCTGGCTCATCGGCTGGGTGCAGGCGGTCAGGGCCATCATCGTTGCACCCAGCATGATGGCGAGGGCCGATTGGAGGGGATGCCTGGATCGCAGGAAGAACATGCCGTGGGACCTGTAATCATCAGCTGCAAAATCCGGGAACTTTCGCTTGCCTTTCAAAACGCAGCGAAAAATCCCCGCTGCTGGTTTTCCGGGACTTACCGCTGCGCCCGAAATGACAGCTGCCTCATGCTCCCCTGGCGGGCAAACACGGGAAACCTGCAGCCTTGGCACAGGATCCGGCAGTTTGTGCCACTACATCCTTGTCGTGCCCCTCCGGAATGCAAGGAAAAACGCGGCGCAAGCAATACCGGTCCCCTCACGATTCAAGTCTCCGCCTGGCTCTTCATCGACCCCGGATCTGTGCCGCAGACCTCGCCCGCACTCAACGCGTCGTCCCCTGATAAGAACCACCATATGGTGCTCCGGGCGCGGAAGCAGGCGGCGTCACTTGAGCCCCTCCGGTCCGCGGGGGTCGGTACATATCCTGTTTGAAATCGGACACCTGGCCAGTGCTGTTGCGGCCCACGTTGCCGAAGCTCGAGTTGGCCACGAACTGTCCCAGGGTTCCGTTGAAGAACATCGCCGCCATCGGCGGGGACATCACCATGAGCACCGACATCAGCAGGCCGATACCCCCCTGCTGCATCGCCGCCGCGTTCAGTCCGCCCGCATCCACGCCGAGGTTGCCGATCGTCATGTACGTCGCCAGCAGCATGGCCGAGGCGATCGCCACCAGCTTGGTCGCCACCGAGACCATGAACGCCAGTACCGCCATCGCGAACATGGTCCCGATTCCGTACAGCAGCCAGCGTTTGAACAGTTCCTTGGTCTGATCGAACAGCAGGCACAGGATGAAGATCGGGCCGAAGCCCACGAACAGCACCAGTGCGATCTTGTAGAGCAGCAGCATCGCGCCCCCGATCACCGACGGCCCGGCAATGCCGATTCCGGTCAGCATGCGTACATCCTTCTGATCCCTGTCGTTGCTGGGGGCCGAGTTGTTCTTTCCTCCACCGACAGGGAGCGCGTCCACCAGCGCGAAAATCAGACCCATCGTCCTGAGGTTCTCATCGATGGATTCCTCTACCGGATCGTCGTTGCCCGTGACCACCATGTGGATCTCCTCGGGCAGATCATCGGTCAGGAAGCGCGTGATGTCGGTGCCTGCAAAGGCCATGGCTGTCGCCGCCGACACCACGAGGAACGCCCGCAGCGAGCCCACCACCAGGCCCATCAGCGATTCACGGCTGCGCCCGGTGACGATCATGAAACCCTGCATCAGCACCCAGAACGTGCACAGGACGAACGCCATGCCGCTGACCCATTGCGTCCCGCGGTCGAGCAACCCGGTCTGGAAGGCTTCGATCTCGCCATTGACGAACTCGAAAATCAGCGTGAAGAACGCCCATTGCGCGAATCCGCTCAAGTCAGGCATGGCAAGGCTCCCCTGTTCCTTCGATCAGTCCGTGGTCACAGCGACGGCAGGCCGCCGGTGCCCTTGAGCGCGTTGCGGGTGAGCGAGGCGCGTGCGTTCTCGATGTGCGCCACGCGCGCTTCGTAGGCACTCATGTAGGTGCGGTAGCGATCGCGATCGTTGTCCATCAGCGCGGTCAGCGCCAGCAGTTCATTGGTGTTGTACTGCAGGTTGGCGTAGTCATCCTCCTCCAGGGCATCGCGGCGCTCCTGGATGTCCTTGAGGCGGTCGTAGTTCTCCTTGGCGCGCTCGAACATGCGCATCGAGAAACGGTACTGGGCCAGCTCGGTGTGCACCATCTCCCGGCACAGCATCTGCTGCTGCTGCCCGAGCATGTTGTTGGCTCCCTCGGGGCACAGCTTGTCGATCGCGACATCGATGCTGGTCGGCTTTTCCTTGTCCAGCTTCTCGTCGCCGCTGGGCTCTTCGACCATGTCCGGCGCGGGATCGCCCGAGTAGCCGTCCATCGCCAGGCGCTCGTTGATCTCCTCCAGCTCCTCGATCACCGTGCTGCCGCTGCCGAGCAGGTCCTGCACCTTGCCGATCTCCTGCTGCGTCCGCTGGTCATTGACCTGCCAGGCCGCTGCCGCCACGCCGGTGGCGCCCAGGACAGCGAGAACGGCCACTGCCACGCCGAGCTTGCGGTTGGGCTGCGGCACGCGCGGCGCGAAACCGAAGGTGTTGCGGAAGCCTTCGCTGAAGCCGAGGCGCTTGCGGGAGGAATAAGCCGAGGATTTCATGGTTCACCTCTGTCTGTACTGCAGGTTGCGTCTGTGGTGGTGGTGGCCGGCGTCAGCCGGTGCCGGTCCTGCGTGCGGCGCCCGCGGCGCCGGGGCGGGAAGAAGCGCGGCCGGAGCCCTTGCGGTTCTCGTAGAAGGCGGGCAGCCACTGCTCCGGCAGCAGGTCCGCCTTGTCGATGCCGGCCGCTGCGGCGGCCTCGTCGACGATGCGATGCATGATCTCGATGTTGTCGGTGCTGGCCGAGATCACCGCCAGCGCGTCGTCCATGCCGCGCAGGTTGAGCTGGCAGACGGTCGAGGCGTGGCCCTGCTTGACCAGGAAGCAGCGCGAGCGCTCGTCCAGGCTCTTGATGACGTCGAACTCGGCCTGGGTCAGCTTCAGGCCGTCAACGTAGTCCTCGCGGGCGGCATTGGGGTTGGGCAGCAGGATCAGCGTCGCGGTCTGTTCGATCAGCGCCGCGGAGATGTCGCTGGCCAGCGCGTCCTCCGGGCTCTGGGTGGCGAAGATGCCCAGGCCGTTCTGCTTGCGGATGGTCTTCTGCTTGTTCTTGGCGAACTCCTTCAGCGCGCCACCGCCGTCGAGGATCTTCCAGAACTCGTCCATCACGTAGATCAGCGGCCGCCCGTCGATCAGCTCCTCGAGCCGGTGCAGCAGGTAGTTGATCACCGGCACACGGACTTCCGCGTTGTCGATCACCTCGGTGTAGTCGAAGCCGATGATGCTGGCACGGCCCAGGTCGATGGTGTCCACCGGGTTGTCGAACACCCAGCCCAGCGCGTTCCCGGCGGTCCATTTGCGCAGGCGCGCGAACAGGCCGTCGTCGCCCATGTTGGGCAGGCTCTTCTGGAAGTTGGTCATCGACCGCAGGTGCACCGGCATGTCTAGGATGTTCTCGACCGCGCGGAAGATGTCGTCGTCCTCGCGGGCCGAATAGGCGCTCTTGCCGGCCAGCACCTTGATCAGGCCCGCCAGGAACTGCACGTTGGCGTCGTTGAACTCGCACTGGAACGGATTGAAGCCGGTCGGCTGCCCGTTCTCCAGCGCCAGATAGTTGCCGCCGCATGCGCGCACGAAGATCTCCGCGCCGCGGTCCTTGTCGAAGAAGAAGATCGTCGGCACCGGATCGAACTTCTGCACCTGGCTGAGCAGGAAGTTGATCAGCGCCGTCTTGCCGGTGCCGGACTTGCCGATCACCATGGTGTTGGCGATCGCCTTCTCGCCCAGCGAATTCTCCGCCGGATGCGTGGCGTGGAAGTTGAAGTAGTACGGCTGGCCATTGGTGGTCTGGAGCACGGTCACGCTTTCGCCCCAGGGGTTGTTGTCGCGCTTGCCGGTGGCGAAGTTGTGCAGCGGCGACAGCCCGAGGAAGTTCAGCGAACTGACGTTGGCCAGCCGCGTCCGGTACTTCCAGTTGCCCGGCAGCTGCGAGTAGAACGAGGAGCTGACCGCCAGGTCCTCCTTGGTCGACACGAAGCCGGCGTTGGACAGCTCGGCGCGGGCGGTGGCGATGTTCTGCGACAGCTTCTGCTGGTCTTCGGCGTACAGCGACATGATGAAGTGGTACTCGCCCAGCACGAAGTTGCCGGACGCGACCTGGTCCATGGCGTGGTCGAGCTCGGCGATCTGGCTGACCGCCTTGTCCCCGGACGAGATCATCATGCCCTTGGTGCGCTCGAGCACCTTGAGTGCGTCCTGGCGCCCGGTGGGACTGAACGAATGCGTGATCACGTACTCGAAGTCCAGGTACTTCAGGCCGTTGAGGATCCCCGGCCAGGTGCCGTCGGTGAACTCCTTGATGTTCAGGATCGCGCCGAACTGGTTCTTGCCTCCCGGCGCGCTGACCACGAAGTCGCCGGTCTTGGCCGAAAACATGTGCCTGCTGACCGGCAGGTAGTCGTAGACCGGGGCGCGCAGCACCGGCACCGGCTCGGTGATGCGGTTGAGCAGGTAGCCGAAGAACTCCAGCGTCTCGGAGAACACCACGCCGTTGTCGGCCTGGTAGATGCCCAGGCGCACGGGAGCGTAGTCCTTGATCACCGCCTCCAGGTTCCCGGCCAGTTCCATCAGCGTGGCGATCGCCTGGTCCTGCTCGGCCTGCAGGCGGGCGATGTCGGTGGACCTCTCCACGAACTTCTTCCCGACCACGACCGGGCGGTAGATCATGGTCAGGTACAGCTGGTTGACCATCAGCTTCTGCGTGGAAAGCGAGCCGAAATAGTCGTCCGACAGCTGCTGGTTGAAGGCCTGGTCGAACGAGGCCTGGGCCTCCACCGTGCCGCGGCGGCGCACGTCGTGCACCCAGAACGCCACGTTGACGAAGTCCGGGGCGCGCAGGGTCTGGAGCATGCGGTTGAAGGTGTTGTGCCGATGCTCCAGCTCCCACTCCTCGCGCCCCACGAACGGCAGCCCGTCGAGCCGCCAGGTCATGAGGAAATCCCCGCCCGTGGTTTTCACCACGTGCGGCGAAACGTGCGCGGAAAACGGCACGAACTCGGAGATTGGCGTGTCCCGGGATTGCATTCGTCAGCGCCTGATCGGATCGTCCTGCAGCGGGTTGCGGTGGTCGTTGGCGGAGAACACCCACATGCCGTCGTTGCGGCGGATGTTCCTGGTCCTCGTCCGGAACTGCCAGCGCAGCCCGAGCAGGCGGAAGATCATCTCGTCGCGCCGGGCCATCTGGCGCATCACCATGATCACCAGCGGCATCAGCATCAGGAACCACATGTTGAAGTAGAACGTCATCAACAGGCAGGAGCCCGCGCCGATGGCGAAGGGCACGTACGGCACGCCCATGAACATGGCCGGCCGCGTGCACCCCCGGAAGAGCACGTCCTTACGCATACTGCAGCAACTGGACCATCACCATGGTGCTGCTGCTCAACTCGTCGGGCAGGAGCATCTTGGCGATCTGCGCGGCCGCGCCGATCAGGAAGCCGCCGATCAGCACCGGGGCGACATCGCCGATGCGCTTGTGGTTGAACGCGATCTGGTAGCCGGCAAAGATCACCGCGATGGTGACGATCGCGATCGAGGCGATGTTGAGCAGGGAGTAGATGTTGTCGAAGAAACTCTCGACGCGGCCTGCGGCATCGCTCCCGCTCTGCGCGAATACAAGCTCGGGCATGGCGACCAGCGCCACCAGTGCCATGGTCATCGCGCCGCCCCGGAAGACCTGCTTGGACAGCTGTGTGTTTTCGGTGTTGTTCATGGTTTGCTCCAGAGTTTTGCGGAGGACGGTGGTTGGGGTACGGCGGTGAGGCTGACGCCGCTGGCGGCGCCTGTTGCGGGAAGACTGACTAGAACACGAAGGCATCGTCCCTGCGGGATGTCGCCGCCGCACGGGGCTGTGCAACTCCGCGGGCATCGGCACCGCGCGCCGGGACCGACGGCGACAACGACGCCGACATCGACTGCACGAGCACCGGCGCGTCGATCGCGGCGGCGGGAGCCGCCGGTTGCACGGGCGCCGACGGCGACGCCTGGAACGACACATGCGTCGATGCCGGCAGGGCCGGCGCTGCCGCCACCGTCGCCTGCACCATCGGCGGCGGTGCAGGGGGCGGGACCGCTGTCGTCGCGGCAGCCTCCTGCACCCGTCGCATCACGATCGATGAAGGCTGTCCCGGCGCCTGCGCGGCGGCCGCGGACGCGGGGCTGCCGCGCCCGATCACCGGGATGGCGGAAGCCGTCGACCCGCTGCCCTGCCAGGACGCCAGCACCTTCTGCACGTAGCCGTGCCGGAACCCGGTGACGAAGTTGCCCGAGTAGTAGCAGCTCAGCGCCTTGCCCCAGTCATTGCCCGAGCGCGAATAGCACTCGGCGAGGATGCGCGATCCGGCCTGCAGGTTCGGGCAGATATCGAAGGCGCGTTCGTAGCTGCCCAGCCCGTACCGGGTCAGGTTGTACCGGTTGACCTGCGCCAGGCCGAGCGAGAAGTTGTAGCCCTCCCGTTCGAGCATGCGCGCGGTCGACAGCGCCTCGGGGAGGTTCCTCGGCTGGCGCGCCAGGCGCCCGCCGACAACCCCGATCGCGTAGGGATTGAACGAGGATTCCACGCGCACGACGTGCTGCATCACCTGGACCGGAACAGCCAGGTCGGTGCACGCCATCATTTCCAGCCCCGGCAGCATCGCCTAGCCCTCCTTCCCGGAGCACGGCCGCGCCACGGGGTTGCCGCGGGCAACTGCCAGGATCGTCGCCGTCGCCAGTGGCGACGGTGCGGTCGCGGAATGGATGCGCGTCAGGGTCATCTGCCTTCTCCCCTCCTCAGCCTGCCAGCGCCTGCTCCGGATCGAACTCGATGCCGGTGATGTAGCGCCTGCCCGCATGGGCCTTGATGTGGACGACGATGTCGATGGTCATCTTCAGCAGCCGCTTGATCACCTCGAATTCCAGGCCGGCGCCCTCGGAGGATGCCTTCACCATCAGCGCGAGCTGGTCCCAGGTCTGGCGGGTGCTGCCCGAATGGCAGCTGGTGATCGAGCCCGGATGCCCGGACGCGCAGTTGCGGATGAAGTAGAACGACTCGTCTCCGCGCAGCTCGGCGAGGATGATCCTGTCGGGCTTCATGCGCAGGCAGGCTTCCATGCAGCTCTTGGCGGTGATGTTGCTCGCGCTCTGGCCTCCCTTCGAGTACAGCAGGTGGACCACGTTGGGCTGGCGGATGAACAGCTCGCGGGCATCCTCGATGGTGATCAGGCGTTCCTGGTCGGGGATGTGGTTGACCAGCGATTTCATGAAGGTGGTCTTGCCGCTGCCGGTGGCGCCGGACACCACGATGTTCTTGTGGTACTGCACGGCCTTGCGGAAGAACTCCGCGAAGTTGCGCTCGCGCTTGAGCTCCAGCAGCTCCCGGTCGTGGTCGCTCAACGCCTGCTTCTGCTCCAGGATCTCCTGGAAGAAGCCGTCCTCCTCGTACTGCTCCAGGGACTTGCTGAACTTGGCCGGCAGGCGGATGGTGATCGACACCTTGCCCGGGTCGCAGGCCGGCGGAATCACGAACTGCGCGCGCTGGCCGGTGGGGAAGGTCAGCGACACCATCGGGTCGGCGTTGGTGATCCGCTGCCCGGTGTTGCTTTCATTGACGACCGAGGTGCAGAACTGGCCGGCGCGCTCGTAGGTCAGCGACGGCACCTCGACCCGCTTCCAGCCCTCCGACACCGTCTCCAGGTAGACCTCCCCGGGGCGGTTGATGCAGATCTCGGTCACGTCGCTCGAATCCAGATGCTCGCGGATACCGAGCACCTGGTACTGGTAGTCCAGGAACTCGTTGGAGACGTTGGCGAGTGTCTCGTCTTGGGCATCCATCTTCATCGTCGCATCCCGGTCAGCGCATCACCGCCGAGAAATCCACATCGCGGGCCACGTAAACGTTCATCAGGGTGCCCTGGTTGATCGTCACCGTCGGCGGCCGGCTCATGTTGCGCTCGACGGCCATGTTGGCGAGCCGCTCCATGGTCCTGGCGGTGTTGCTCTCGTACGGGCTCTGCACCACCACGCCGTTGGCGATCGACGTCTCCTGCGGCCCGTGCTTGGCGCCGGCGTACTTGAAGGCGTCGCTGAGCATGCTGATCAGCAGCGCCGAACTGATCCGCTGGCCCCAGTGCGCGGTGTAGTGCCCGGGATTGCCGGCCGAGCCGAGCATGTCGGTGCCGGGGCTGCGCATGTTCACGTCCAGTCCGCCCGGCGTGGTGATGCGGTCCCAGACGATCGCGGCGCGCTGCCCGATGATGGCGTCGGAGGCGTACGCCCCGAAGACCTTCGAGCCACGCGGCAGCAGCAGCCGCTTGCCGTTCACCGAGTACACCGGCTCGGTGACGATGCACGAGGTGTAGCCGGGCACGTCGGTGATCACCCGCGATTCGAGCACGCAGCGGATGTAGGTCCCGCGCAGCAGCAGGGTGTCGGGGTTGTACAGCGGGCGGACGCTGGTCATGCCGTCGGGCGGCGCCTGCGGGCCGGTGCCTGGAGGCATCTGCTGCGAAAACTGGTCCGCGCCCGGGCCAGCCTGGCTTCCACCGCCGCCCGCAGCGTCCTGCATGCGGCGCTCCAGCAGCGACATCTCGCCACGACCGCGTGGGACACCGGCCACGCCCGGCCCACCGGCGACGGAATCTTCCGGCACGACCGGCAGCGGCGGCAGTGCCGGCTCCATCACCACCGGCTCCGGCGGAAGTTCCGGGATGTCCCTCGGTGCTGCAGGGATGATCACCTGTTCTGCGCGCTCGGGCCTCACGACCCGTTCCTCGTTGCGCGACAGTCCGCCGCTGAAGATCCACAGCGCGATCAGCAGCAGCAGCAGGACGATGCCGCCGAGGAACACCAGGGCCTTGCGGTTCAGGCGCTGGACATCCTCCGACTTCAGGAACGGCGCGTCGCGGTCGAGGTCCGGATCGCCGTCGGAAGGACGCCTGGCCTCGTAGGGATTGGGCTGCGAAGCGCGGGCGAAGCCGGGCTCCTCGCGATCGTCGTTGGTCGGCGTCTGGTTCACGGTTCCGGGCTCCTGCGCAGGCCGATCACGTTGTTTCCGTGGCGAACGACCAGGTACGGGTAAGTGCCGTGGACGACGATCGTGTCGTCTTCCACTGTGGAGTTGACAACGAACTCCTCGCCATCCTCGCTGTGCCGCGCGAACACGGCGGGGAAGTTGCCGCTGGGGAACCGCTTGCGGTCGCCGAGCTTGATGTAGGTGAACTGGCGATCGTCGTACACGGTGGCCGGCACCAGCCAGGTGGGATGGCGCTTGTGATGGGTGTACTCGTAGTTGTAGTAGTAGTCGCGGCCGGCCAGCACCGCCGTGCTCAGCTCCGGCACCGGCTCCACCGGCGCATTGCCGCGGCCAGCGGCGGAGAAGGTGGTGTCGCCGGGATAGACGAACCTGATCTTGTACTGGACGCCCGCGGCCCTGGCCTGCTCCAGCGCGCGCCAGTCGGTCGCAACCACCTTCAGCTCGAAGATGTAGGAGTTGGTGGCGGTGCGGATCATCAGGTTGGTGTCCACGTCGACGTTCTTGGGCCGCAGGTAGAACACGTTCTCCCTGCGGCTCAGATCCCAGCCGCCGCTGAAGCCGGTGCTGTAGTCGAGGATCTCCTCATGCGGACTCAGCTCGATCTGGGTGGTGATCCCCAGACCGGTACGGACCTGGTAGATCTGGTCCGGGCGGTATTCGTATTCCTCGATCACGCGCGCGGTGGCCGGGAACAGGAAGGCCACCAGCATGCAGGCCAGGCCGATACGCAGCATCGTTGTCTTGTGGCGACTCATCTTGGGGTCTACTCCGTCAATCGGGATTCGCCTGTTCCGCAGGCTGCGCCACATCAGGCGCAAAATCGGCGGCGTTCGGATCGCCCGGGCCTCCCTGCCCGGCACCAGGCGGGAAGCCATCGGCACCCGGAGGCTGCCCGGGCACCGGTGCCGGCTGCGGCGCCTGCGGCAGAGGGAACTCGGGAACCGGCGCCGCCGGCGATGCGAAATCGTTGTCGACCCGGTAGTTGGTCACGCGGAACCCGAGCGGGTTGAGCATGCGCGCCTCGTCGTTGAGCTTCAGGTCGGGGTTGTAGGTGAATTCGAGCGTGGCGATCTTGGCGTCGAGCGGATCGGAGCGACCGCGCGCCTTGTCGTAGAGGCTGCGCTGGAACCTGACCGTGGCCACCGTCGGCCGGATGCCCTGCCCCGGATTGGTCAGCACGATGCTGTTGATCCGCACGTGGATCGCGCGCGTGGGGCCGTAGATCTTGAACGGACGCTCGGGATTGCTCGGCGCGTGCAGCGCCTGGTAGGCGGGCGCGACCGCGGGGCCGGCCATCGACAGCGTGGTCTGCCAGTTGCGCTGGCCGACCAGCCCGGAATCGTAGGACTCGCGCGCGAGGATGAACTGGGCGACGTTGCTCTTGTTGATCGCTTCCTCGGTGGTGACGTCGCGCTCGTTGAAGTTGCCGACCAGCCTGGCCACGGTCGCCGTTCCGGTGTACGGATCGGCCATCACCAGATAGGGAACGCGTTCCTTGAGCGGAAGGAACAGGAAGTAGCCGGCGGCCAGGATGAGCGACATCACCACCGCGCACCAGGCGACCAGCCAGGCCCGCTTCTCGCTGCGGCGTGCGCGTTCGGCCAGGGTCAGCTCGAAGCTGACGCCTTGCGCGACCGCCCTGTCGATCTCCGGCGAGGATGTCCTGCGTTTCCCTAACATCCTGTCTACCTGCTCCAGACTGTCTGGTGGTTATTCGCGGCCCCCGGAGCCTTCGGCGCCGGTTGCCATTGCGGTCGAGCCGCCTGCCCGGCGCACGACGATCTGCGAGCCGTCCAGGGTCACGCTCACACCCTGCGAGGCGTACGCCGCGGACAGCGCATCGACCGCCTGCTTCAGGCTGTAGGTGCGGATCTGCGCCACCGGCGCGTGCAGGGTGTAGTCGTTGGGATGCAGATAGGACAGGCCCACCTTGGAATCCCGCGCCCAGCGGCTGAGCAGCGCCTTGAGGGTGTTGTCCACCGGCGAGGCCTGGTACAGGTAGGACTGGTGCAGCGGAATGGCCTGCGGCGCTTCCGCGAACTGGCTGACCGGCCGCCACTTGCCGCGCAGATCGGCGGCTTCGGGCGTGGCGCATGCGGACAGCGCCAGCGCCAGCGGCAGCGAAACCAGGAGAGCCTTCTTGCCCATCGACTTGCTTGTCATGAATCCACCATCACAGGTTGCTGATGAGGACGCGGCCGCGCGCGCGCTCCGCGAAGGAGACAGCGTGGAATCTGCACTGCAGGATCTGTCGCACTCCCCGCGACGGCCCAATATTGGCGGCAGATGCCATCGGGAGCAATAGCCCCTTCGGTATTCACCCCGGTCACCCGGCGTGGAACTGCCCGTGCCCGGCTGCGCCGCGACGTTCATCCCGCTGTGCGCAATTGACTCGAGCGTCCGCGTTTCTCCCGCGGAGAACAGCGCGGCCAGCCCGGGCCTCGAGCGGCTCCCGATGATGGTACGCATGCAATCCCCCCCTGTTTCGGACCAGCCGGCACGGCCACCCGGACCCTTCTTCAGGCGTGGAAGGGCGCTGAAAAGGCTCACGACCGGTTTTGGCCCCCTGCATGGCCGGAAAAATGTGATTTTTGTCACACAATGTGGCAGGCTGCGCCCGGGCCGGGTGGCCTGCAACATGCCGGGGACATCGGCGATCCATGGGCCGCACGGGTCGCAATGCGGCATGAAATATCCAATCGCGTGATGATGGCCGGGCCGCCCCGCCGTCGGCGAGCGGTCGTGCATGCGCAGGACTCCGCCGTGGAACGCATGCAGGTGCGCATCCCCACGAGCGCCGCCTGCTCTGGCAAGATGATCGACGGCCGAAGGGGGCCCCGGACGAAGGTACGCCATGAATCGATCAGAGATCGAGGATTTCGTCGCCAACGCCGCGCTGCTTGCGGCGCATCTGTCGCAGCAGTGCGAAAAATCCATCGCCGACCAGCAGGCCACCTCGCGCGAACTGCGCCAGTCGGCCGATGCGGTGAAGCAGGTGGTCGCCGCGGGACAGACCGAGCTTTCACAGAGCGCACGTGGCGCGGTGCGCGACGCGCTCGCGCAGGAGTTGCCTCCGGCCACGCAGTCGCTGCAGGACGCCAGCGAACGGCTCAAGTCCATGGCGCAGCAGCTCCTGGCCGAGCAGTCGTCGGCCGGGCTGCGCATGCGCATGCTCGGCTGGCAGTCGATCATCGCGTTCGCGCTGGCGGCAGTGGCGATCGTCGGCGGCACCGCATACATGGCCCGGCACAACCTCCAGCGCGCCGAACGCGCGAGTCTGGAGGCCGAAGTGATGGAGGCGCTGCAGCACGTCAACCTGACCTCCTGCGACGGCCGGCCCTGCGTGAAGCTCGAGGCTGGCCAGCCGCGGTGGTCGAGGAACGACGACTACATCTTCGTGGACACCGGGCCATCGGGCACCGGCGACGCCGCCGGGCAGTAGCCGTCCCCGTCCACCGGGGCCACCGCACCCGGCCGCAGGGCTTCGGGGATCGCGTCCACCAGGAACACATTCCGACCGGGAAAGACCGTGACCAACTACCGCGCAATCACCGCGATCGTCCTGTCCGTACTGCTGCTGCTGGCCGCGATCTACCTCGCGGGCTATCTGGCGCTGGTCCTGCTCGGGCTCGATGGTGGCCAGGTCGGCTTCACCACCTATTACAGCTACATCAAGCACCTTGACCACCCCCAGGTCGCGCAGTACTCGGGGCGGCTGATCGCCGCCGGCACCATCGCCGGCGTGCTGATGCTGCTGGTCTGGCTGTCGTGCCTGGTGGCGCTGTTCAAGCTGCGCAGCCATCGCGACATCCACGGCCGCGCGCGCTTCGCCGGGCTGGTCGACCTGGCCAACAAGGGCTTCCTGCAGAACAAGGACAACGGCATCGTCGTCGGGCAGATGAACGGCAAGCTGCTGCGGCTGTCCGGCCAGCAGTTCGTGATCCTGGCCGCGCCCACGCGCTCGGGCAAGGGCGTGGGCGTGGTCATCCCGAACCTGCTCGACTACCGCGAGTCGGCGGTGGTGCTGGACATCAAGCAGGAGAACTTCGACCTGACCTCGGGCTGGCGCAGCTCGATCGGGCACGAGATCTACCTGTTCAATCCCTTCGCCGAGGACCGCCGCACCCATCGCTGGAATCCGCTCACCTACGTGTCCACCGATCCCGCGTTCCGGATCTCGGACCTGCAGGCGATCGCCGCGATGCTCTATCCCGACGGCGACGACAAGGACAAGTTCTGGATCAGCCAGGCGCGCAATGCCTTCCTGGCGTTCGCGCTGTACCTGTTCGAGACCCATGACGACCAGCTGCGCCAGGGCACGCCGCCGGAGACGCTGCAGCGGCCCACGCTCGGCGCCGTGCTGCGGGTATCGTCCGGCGACGGCAGCGAGCTCAAGCCGTACCTGCAGAAGCTGGTCGCGCAGCCGCACCTGAGCGATTACGCCCGCACCGCGTTCTCCGGGCTGCTGTCGCAGGCGGACGTGACCTTCGCCTCGATCATCGGCTCGTTCCGCGAGCCGCTCAACCCCTGGCTCAATCCGGTGCTGGACGCGGCCACCAGCGCCGACGATTTCAACCTCGACGACGTGCGCCGCAAGCGCATGACCATCTACGTCGGCATCCAGCCCAACAAGCTGGCCGAAAGCCGCCTGATCGTGAACCTGTTCTTCAGCCAGCTGATCAACGTCAACACCAAGGTGCTGCCGCAGAACGACAAGTCGCTCAAGCACCAGTGCCTGCTGCTGATGGACGAGTTCACCGCGATCGGCAAGGTCGACATCATCTCCAAGGCGGTGGCCTACATGGCCGGCTACAACCTGCGCCTGCTGCCGATCATCCAGTCGATGGCGCAGCTCGACGCGGTCTACGGCAAGGAGCTTTCGCGCACCATCATCACCAACCACGCGCTGCAGATCATCTATGCCCCGCGCGAGCAGCAGGACGCCAACGACTACTCCGAGATGCTCGGCTACCGCACGATCAAGCGCCGTTCGCGCACGCGCTCGCACGGCGGCATGAGCAATGTCTCCGACAACGAGGTGCTGGAGAAGCGCGCGCTGATGCTGCCGCAGGAGCTCAAGGCGATGGGCCCGGAGAAGCAGATCATCATCTACGAGGGCCTGGCCTACCCGGTGCTGTGCAGGAAGATCCGGTACTACAAGGACGGCTACTTCACCAGGCGGCTGCTGGACAAGGTCGAGGTCACGCCGCTGCAGCTGGGCAGCAGCCCGGCCCCGGCCGCTGGCGGCGTCACCGCGGCGGCGGGCGCGGGCACGTTCGGCGCGGTGCGGCAGTAGCGTCATGCCGCACGCAAGGACAATCGTCGAGATGCCGTCATCCCGGCGCCCGTGGCCAGGCGTGCCGGCGTCCCTGTGCTGGCGGCTGGCCGCCGTGCTGGTGCTGCTGGCGGCGCTGGCGCCGCCGCTCCCCGCTGCGGCCGTGGAGCTCGAACCCATCGTGGTGCGCTCGCGCCTGGGCGAGCCGTTCCTGGCCGAGATCCGCCTGCGCGACCTGCCGGCCGATTCCGGCGCGATCTCCGCGCGCCTCCCCGATCCGGTGGTGTTCGCGCGCATCGGATTGCCGCGCCCGGCCGGCACCGTCGCCCAGCTGCGCTTCGACGTTCGCCGCGACGCGCGCGGCGCGCTGCTGCGGGTCACCAGCCCGCAGCCGGTCAGCGAGGATTTCCTGACCTTCCTGGTGCAGGTGGATGCGGACGGAACCAGCCTGGTGCGCGAGTTCTCCGTGGCCCTGACCGACGGCACCCCGACGGTGCCTGCGGCCATATCGAACGATGCGGCGGTTGCGGCCGCAGCGGCGGCGACGGTCGATGCCGCGAGTGCGAACGCCACTGCGGGAGCGACGCAACAGCCGGTCGACCCCGCCCGCGTCGATCCGCCCGCAGATGCGGCTCCGGCATCGACCGCGGCAACGGAGGACGCAGCCGATGCGACCGAGGATGCACCTGCCGCCGTCGCGCCGCCCCCGATCCCGGTTGTCGCCAGCGCCCGGCGGCCGCCGCCAGCCGCGGAGGAAGCGCCGGCGATCGCGGTGGTGCCGCGCGGCAGCGCCCCGGCGCCGGTGCGCGCCGCCGCGCCACCCCCTGCCCCGGCCATCGCCACGTCGGCTGCCCGCTCACCGCCGGCAGCCGCCGCACCCGCCGCACTGCCCGCGCCTGCCGCAGGGACCATCGTGGTCCGCTCCGGCGACAACCTGCGCGGCCTCGCGCGCGACGCCGCACCGGAGGGCGTGGCGCTGGAAAGCATGCTGGTCGCGCTCATGCTGGAGAACCCGCATGCGATCGTGGGTGGCGACGTCAACCGGCTGAAGCTGGGAGCGGAACTGCGCATGCCGTCGTCCGAGGCGCTGGCGGCGCTCGATCCCGAGCGCGCGCGGGCGCTGGTGGTGCTCCAGGACCGCGCCTGGCGCAGCGGGGGCGACGAGGCCAGCCGCCAGGCGGTGGCCGAGGCGCTGGCACAGCTGCAGGCCGATCTGGCGGCGCAGGCCTCGCCGCCGGCGCGCTCGCAGCCGGCGGTCGCGCCGGCCCATATGAAGATCGTACCGGTCGCCGCCGCGGACGCCTCCGACCCCGCCAGCGCATCGCAGCTGCCCGCCAGCCCGGCGCTGCAGGAGGAACTGCTGGCCGCGCGCGAGCAGGAGATCGAGCACCTGCAGCGCAAGGTCGCCGAACTGGAGCGCAACTACGAGGAACAGCGCCAGCTGCTGGCGATGCAGAACGAGGTGCTGGCCGCCGCGAAGAGCCACCTGGATCCGCCGGACAGCGGCGGCCTGCCGGGGCTGCTGCGCTCGGCCTGGCTGTGGATCGTGCTGGCGATCGGCGCCTGCCTGTTCGCCTTCTTCGCGTGGCGGCGCAGGTTCCCGCCGGCGGAGGCGGCGCCGAAGCGCCGGATCCTGCCCGAGCCGGACCCTCCGGCCAGGCGCGCGGCGGGTCGCTGATCCGCGGCTGGGCGGCTGCCGGCTCGCCGCGCGGGTTCCCCGGACCCGGCGCTGTCGCCGATTTGACGTTCCGGGCGCCGGTCATGTCACCATGATTCCAGCGGCGGCGCACATCCGCATCCGCGCCGGCCTGCCGACCCGACGCAGGACCGCGGCGCTGCCCGACAATCCCGTTCGACACCCGGTGACCATCGCGATGATGACCATCCACGCCTTGCGCCACGTCCTGCGCAGCCGCCGCGCCGCGCCGCATCCGGTCGCCGCTGTCCGGACAGCGTGGGCGGCGCTGGTGCTTGCCGCCTGCCTGGCCGCATGCGGGCCGCGCAGCCTCCCTGCCGACGAGGCAGCCCCGGCCGCCGACGCACCGGCGCTGACCGTGTTCGCCGCCGCCAGCCTCAAGGAGGCGATGGACGCCGCCGCACAGGCCTACCGCAGCGACACCGGACAGGCGGTGCGGATCTCCTACGCGGGCAGCTCGGCGCTCGCGCGCCAGATCGCCGAAGGCGCGCCGGCCGACGTGTTCGTTTCGGCCGACAGCGAGTGGATGGACTGGCTGCAGGAGCGCGGTCTGATCGACCCGGCCAGCCGCACCGACCTGCTCGGGAACACCCTGGTGCTGGTCGCTCCGGCAGGCAGCGACGCGGCCCTGCCCGCGCTGGAGGCCGGCACCGACCTGCTGCCCCTGCTCGGTGACGACGGCCGCATCGCGCTGGCGCTGACCGCGAGCGTGCCCGCAGGCAAGTATGCCAAGGCGTCGTTCGAATCGCTGGGGATGTGGGACGGACTTGCGGCCCGCACCGCGGAATCGGAGAACGTGCGCGCGGCGCTGCTGCTGGTCGCGCGCGGCGAGGCGCCGCTGGGCGTGGTCTACGGCAGCGACGCGCGCGCCGAGCCGCAGGTGAAGGTGCTGGCGGTGTTTCCGGAGGATTCCCACCCGGCCATCGTCTATCCGGTGGCACGGCTGGCCGGCAGCAGCCATCCGGCGGCCTCCGGATTCGCTGGATGGCTGCAGTCGGAGCAGGCCGACGGCATCTTCGAGCAGCACGGCTTCAGCCTGCGCTGAAGGTCGCCGCCTCTTGTTCTCGCCCGAGGAAAGCACGGCCATCGCGCTCAGCCTGAAGGTGGCGCTGGTGGCCTCGCTGGCCAGCCTGCCGCCAGGCATCGCTGTCGGCTGGCTGCTCGCGCGCCGGCGCTTCTTCGGCAAGTCGCTGCTCGATGCGCTGGTGCATCTGCCGCTGGTGCTGCCGCCGGTGGTGGTGGGCTACGTGCTGCTGGTGCTGTTCGGCAGCCAGGGCGCGATCGGCGCCTTCCTGGCCGAGCATCTCGGCATCCGCTTCGCCTTCCGCTGGACCGGGGCGGCGCTGGCCAGCGCGATCATGGGGTTTCCGCTGATGGTGCGCGCGATCCGGCTGTCGATCGAATCGGTCGACCGCCGGCTCGAGCAGGCCGCGGCCACGCTGGGCGCCGGCCCCTGGCGGGTGTTCGCCACCGTGACCCTGCCGCTGGCCTGGCCGGGCATCGTCGCCGGCGCGGTGCTGGCGTTCGCCAAGGCGCTGGGCGAGTTCGGCGCGACGATCACCTTCGTTTCCAACATTCCCGGCGAAACGCAGACGATCTCGTCGGCGATCTACGGGCTGATGCAGGTGCCCGGCGGCGAAACCGGGATCTGGCGGCTGGCGCTGGTGGCGATGGCGATCTCGCTGCTGGCGCTGCTGGCGTCGGAGTGGCTGGTGCGGCGGCAGCACGGGCGCCGTGAGCGGGAGGACGGGCCGTGAGCGCGCGGGTGCGGGCGGGAGACGCGCGATGCTGAGCCTGGACATCCATCTGCGCCGCGGCCGCTTCCAGCGCCACGTGCGGATCGAGGACAGCGCGCGCGTCATCGCCCTCACCGGAGCCTCCGGCGCCGGCAAGACCACGGTGCTCAACGCCATCGCCGGGCTGGTCCGGCCGCAGGCCGGACGCATCGCGATCGATGGCCGGGTGCTGTTCGACAGCGCGCGCGGCATCGACCTGCCGGCGCACCGGCGCCGCGTCGGCTACGTGTTCCAGGACGCGCGCCTGTTCCCGCACCTGGACGTGCGCGGCAACCTGCTCTACGGCCGGCATGCGGGCGACGGCAGCGGCACGCGATTCGATCTGGACGCGGTGGTCGCCCTGCTCGGCATCGACGCCCTGCTGCAGCGGCGCACCGCCAATCTGTCCGGCGGCGAAGCGCAGCGCGTCGCCATCGGCCGGGCGCTGCTGTCGCAGCCGGCGATCCTGCTGTTCGACGAACCGCTGTCGGCGCTCGACCAGGACCGGCGCGAGGAGCTGATCCCGTGGCTGCAGCGGGTGCGCGACGAAGTGCGGCTGCCGATGCTCTACGTCAGCCACCATCCCGAGGAAGTGCGGCGTCTGGCCGAAGCGGTGCACCGGCTCGACTGAACCGGCGCGCGCGACGCAGGCGCGCCGCTCAGCCGGCGGCGACGCTCCGGGCCTCGTGCACGAGCGAGGCGATCGTCGCGCCGAGCGCCAGGTCCTCGACCTGGCCGAAATGGTGCCCGCGGATGTTGCCCTGTGCGTCGATCAGCACCAGGCTGGGCGTGCCGCGCATGGCGTAGGCGCGCATCGTCCGCGGCAGCCGGTCGCCCTCGGGACCGGGCTGGTCCACGCCGACCGGAAAACCGATCCGGTATTCGTGCAGGAAGGCTTCCAGCGCGACCGGGGTCATCGCGGCATGGTGCTCGAACACGGTGTGCAGCCCCACCACCGCGACCTGTTCGGCGGGAAAGGTCGCGTGCACGCGCGAGGCCTGCGGCAGTCCGTGGCTGACGCAGCCCGGGCACAGCATCTGGAAGGCTTCGAGCACGACCACCTTTCCGCGCAGCGATTCCAGGCTCGGCGGCCGGGCGGTGTTGAACCACTGCGACACCTGCCAGGCTGGCGCGGGGATCGGGGGCTGGGGCATCGGAGACTCCTGGGGTTCGGGAACCGGGGCCGCCACGGCGGACGGCCCCGGGGTGGAACAGGCGCGACGGGTCGAACCTCAGCGCAGGTCCGACAGCGCCGCGCCGAAGTTGATGTGCAGCGGCTGGCCGCCGATGACCAGCGCCGGAACGGACTTCACGCCGGCCCCCTCGGCCTCGGACAGGCGCGCGGGCTGCTCGCCCAGGTGGACGACTTCAACGTCGTAACGTGCCGGGTCGAGGGCATGCGCGATCTGCTGCTCGGCGTCGACGCAGACCGGGCAACCGGCGTGATAGAACACGGCTTTCTGGCTCATAATCGGAACTCCTCCTGCTTGCTCTTCAGGGTTGGTCGGGGGTACCGGGCGGCGTCCGGTGACAGCCGGGCGCCGCCCACTTTTCCGCTCAGCGCGGAATCGCCTGCCGGAAGCGCGCGGCGCTTTCGGCGAGTTCGGGTTCTCCTGCGGGTTCGTGTTCGGCGCAGTCGGTGCGCAGCTCGGCGTCGCCGAACGGCCGTTCGACGAAGGCGCAGAAATGCGGCTTGTCCGGCCTGCCCGTGGCGTACGCACGGAAATGCCGGCAGCCCAGGCAGGTGCGCAGCCCCGTCGCCAGTCCCCGGTCCTGCGCTTCGCGCACCAGCAGCTGGGTGATGCGCAACAGCGCGCCCAGATCCGGCGCATCCAGGCCGTCGAGCAGCGAACCGATGCCGCGCAGCGGATCCTGCAGCTTCTCCGCCAGCCGCCAGCCGGCACGGGTCGGGCGCAGGATCAGCGCGCGGCCATCGGCGGGATCGGGGCGGCGCTCGATCCAGCCGCGTGCCTCCAGCACCTTCAGCGTGTCGCTCAGGCTGGCCGCGGACACGCCCAGCCGGCCGGCAACGTCGCGCGCGCGCAGGCCGGGACCCGAGCGCGGCAGCATCCGCAGCACCGCCGCCTGCGTCGGCGACAGCGGAGCACCCCCGTCCCCGCGCCACGCCTGCGCGCGCACCAGCGACGCGAGCTGCTCCAGCCCGGTGGCCGCCTGCTGGCGCTGGAAGGACGACACTGCCATGCCGATATGATTAGGATACCTGACTATATTGTCAAGGCATCCGGAGCCACGCACCGACACCCGCCGCGTTTCGCGCGATAATGCCGGTATGGCCACAAAACTCGACCGCATCCGCGACGCGCTGCAGGCGCTTTCGCCCACGCACCTGGAAGTGCTGGACGAAAGCCACATGCACAGCCGCGGACTGGAAACGCACTACAAGGCGGTCGTCGCCAGCGACGCATTCGCGGACCGGCGCCTGCTGCAGCGGCACCAGCTGGTCTACCGCACGCTCGGCGGCCTGATGGGCGAGATCCACGCGCTGGCGCTGCACACCTGCACGCCGGAGGAATGGGCGGCCACCGGTTCGGCGCCGGAGTCGCCGCGCTGCCGGGGCGGCAGCAGGCACGACCGGCCCGACGCCTGACGCGCGCCTTTGCCCCTCCCCCGCAAAGCGGGAGAGAGGGCCGGGGCGGGGGTGCGTGGCCCCGGCATTGCCCCCCGTCCCCGGCTGCGCGGGGACTTCCCCCGCACGCGGGAGAAGGGGCTGAAACGGCAGCGGCGCTACGGCGCCTTCGCCGCCGCCACCACCGCCTCGACGGTGAAGCCGAAGTGCTCGAACAGCCTGTCGGCCGGGGCGCTGGCGCCGAAGCTGTCGATGCCCACCACCGCACCATCCAGACCCACGTACTTGCGCCAGAAGTCGCTCACGCCGGCCTCGATGGCGACGCGGCGGCGGACGCCGGCGGGCAGGACCGATTCGCGCCAGGCGGCATCCTGGCGGTCGAACACGTTGCTCGACGGCATCGACACCACGCGCACGCCGCTGCCGAGCCGTTCGGCCGCCTTCATCGCCAGATCGACCTCCGACCCGGTTGCGATCAGGATGACCTCCGGCACGCCCGCCGAATCCTTCAGCACGTAGCCGCCGCGCGCGATGTCGCGCAGCTGCGCGTGGCTGCGCGGCTGGTGCGCCAGGGTCTGGCGCGAGAACACCAGGCAGCTCGGCCCATCCCGGCGCTCGATCGCCGCGCGCCAGGCCACCGCCGATTCCACCGCGTCGCAGGGGCGCCAGACGTCGTTGCCCGGAATGTGGCGCAGCGAGGCCAGGTGCTCGACCGGCTGGTGGGTCGGGCCGTCCTCTCCCAGGCCGATCGAATCGTGGGTGTAGACGTGGATCGCGTGCGCGTGCATCAGCGCGCTCATGCGCACGGCGTTGCGCGCGTAGTCGCTGAACACCAGGAAGGTCGCGTCGTAGGGAATGAAGCCGCCGTGCAGGGCCAGCGCGTTGGAGATCGCGGTCATCGCGAACTCGCGCACGCCGTAGTAGATGTAGTTGGCATCCGGATCGTCCCCGGCCACGGACCTGCTGCCGCTCCACAGGGTGAGGTTGGATCCGGCCAGGTCCGCCGAGCCGCCGACCAGCTCCGGCAGCAGCGGCGCGAAGGCCTCGATCGCGTTCTGCGAGGCCTTGCGCGAGGCGATGGCCGGCCCGTCCTGCTGCAGCTTCGCGATGAAGGCATCGGCGGCCGCCGCAAAGCCGGCCGGCAGCTCGCCGTGCGAGCGACGCAGCAGTTCGGCGGCGGCCTCCGGATGCGCAGCGGCGTAGGCATCGAACCGCGCCTGCCACTCCGCTTCCCGCTGCGCACCGGTCTGGCGCGCGTCCCAGGCCGAACGGATGTCCTCCGGCACCTCGAAGGCGGCATGCGGCCAGCCCAGCGCCTCGCGGGTCAGCGCGATCTCGTCCTTGCCCAGCGGCGCGCCGTGCGAGGACTCCTTGCCGGCGCGGTTGGGCGAGCCGTAGCCGATCGTGGTGCGGCAGCAGACCAGGGTCGGCCGGCCGTCGTGCGCGCGGGCGGCCTCGATCGCGGCGCGGATCGCATCCGCGTCATGGCCATCGACGCCGCGGATCACGCGCCAGCCGTAGGCCTCGAAGCGGGCCGGGGTGTCGTCGGTGAACCAGCCAGCGGTGTCGCCGTCGATCGAGATGCGGTTGTCGTCCCAGAACGCGACCAGCTTGCCCAGGCCCCAGGTGCCGGCCAGCGACGCGGCCTCGTGCGAGATGCCCTCCATCAGGCAGCCATCGCCCATGAACACCCAGGTGCGGTGGTCGACGATGTCGAAACCGGGACGGTTGAAGCGCTGCGCCAGCAGCTTTTCGGCCAGCGCGAAGCCGACCGCGTTGGCCAGGCCCTGCCCCAGCGGCCCGGTCGTGGTCTCCACGCCCGGGGTCATGAAGTTCTCCGGATGGCCCGGCGTCTTCGAGTCGAACTGGCGGAAGTTCCTCAGCTCGTCCAGCGGCAGGTCGTACCCCGCCAGGTGCAGCAGCGCGTACTGCAGCATCGAGCCGTGGCCGTTGGAGAGCACGAAGCGGTCGCGGTCGAACCACTGCGGGTTGCCGGGGTTGTGGCGGTGGAAGTCGTTCCACAGCACCTCGGCGATGTCGGCCATGCCCATCGGCATGCCCGGGTGGCCGGAATTGGCGGCCTGCACCGCGTCGATGGCGAGGAAACGGATGGCGTTGGCGAGGTCGCGGCGGCTGGGCGTCGTCATGGCGTCTGCGGAAGTGGGTGGAGGCTCGGCCCTGAGACGGGCACGAAACCGTTATTGTCCCACCCGGCGGCCGCCTTGTCGCGGACGGCCGCCTCAGCCGGCGGTGGCGTCGGGAGCGGGCTGCTCCGGGCCGTCGATCTCGCCCTTCGACACCAGCGCCGCGATCGCCAGGTCGCCGGTCACGTTGATCGTGGTGCGGCACATGTCGAGGAAGTGGTTGACGCCCAGCACCAGGCCGATGCCCTCGGGCGGCACCCCGACCATCGCGCAGATCAGCGCGATCACCGGCAGCGAACCCGACGGCACCCCGGCGGTGCCGATGCCGCCCAGGATGCACACCAGCATCACCATGATCTGCTGGCCGATGGTCAGGTCGACGCCGAAGAACTGGGCCAGGAAGATCACCGTCACGCCCTCGAACAGCGCGGTGCCGTTCTGGTTGGCGGTGGCGCCGATGGTCAGCACGAAGCGCGAGACCTTCCTGGGCAGCTTCAGGTCCACCTCGGCCACCTTCAGGGCGGTCGGCAGGGTGGCGTTGCTGGAGGCGGTGGAGAACGCCATCAGCATCGCTTCCTGCACGCCGCGGAAGAACGCCAGCGGCGACGTCCCGCCGATGAAGCGCAGCGCCGCCGAGTAGACCACCAGCATGTGGATCGCCAGCGCCGCCACGACCACCAGCACGTAGGCGCCCAGGCGGACCAGCAGGTCCCAGCCGAACAGCACCGCCAGGTTGAACATGAAGCAGAACACCGCGTAGGGCGCCAGCCGGATCACCAGCCCGATCAGGGTCATCGACACCTCGAACAGGCCCTCGATGCCGCGCTTGAGCACCTCGGTCTGCGGCGAGCGGGTCAGCACCAGGCCCACGCCGAACATCAGCGCGAAGAACATCAGCGCGATGATGTTGGCATTGTTGGAGGCCGCACCCAGCACGTTCTGCGGCACGATCGACAGCAGCATCTCCAGCCCGGTGGCGCTGGTCTGGCTGTCGCGCACGATCGCCCTGGTGCGCTCGGCACCCTCGGCCAGAAGCTGCTGCGCCAGCGCCGGATCGACGCCGGTCCCGGGCTTGAACAGGTTCACCAGCACCAGGCCCAGCAGCACAGCGATCCCGGACAACGCGATGGTGTAGCCCAGGGTGCGCCAGCCGATGCGGCCCAGCGAAGTCACGTCGCCCATCTCCGACACGCCGACCACCAGCGCCGAGAACAGCAGCGGCACGATCAGCATGAAGATCAGGCTCAGGAAGAGCTGCGAGAACGGCTGGGTGGCGTAGCGGGTCAGCGCCTGCACCCATCCCGCGTCCCCACCCACCCCGTAGTGGACGATCAGGCCCAGCCCCAGGCCAACGAAGAACCCGATGCCGATCTTCCAGTGCAATGGCATCGGCGCCCGCTTCCCCACCCCAGGATCGGTCATCCAGACAAACTCCGTTCTGCGTGCGGGCAGCTTAGTGCAAGTTTGTTCCTGATGCCGACTTTTGCTGCCGGCCCGGCTGTATCCCCTGGCCGTCATTCCGGCGGAAGCCGGAATCCATTCTGTTGTTGATTCTGCTCAGGAGGCCATGGCGGAAACGCAGAATGGATCCCGCCGTTCGCGGGGATGGCGATGCGTGGACGGCCAGGAGTTGCATGCGTGATACGAAACCACGGAAGGCGCCGCGCTAAGGCGGATACAGCGGCGGCAGCAGCGGCGTGGCCGCCGCGGATCCGCTCCGCCAGTGCGCTCCGCTGCGGAATGCCTCGCGCAGCGCGGCACGCGCAGCCGCCGCCGCACCCGGCGAATCCCCGCCCCAGCGCGCGCGCTGCAGCTGCGCGATCGCCGCGCGCTGCGCCGGATCCTCCAGCCGCGCGGAGACCGCGTCCAGGTCCGGCGCTGGCGGCTCGGCCATGTCGCACAGCACCGCGGCAACCTCGCCCAGGTCCCCGGTATCGAGCGTGCGCATCAGGGTATTGAGCGTCGGCCTGGGCGCGTGCCGCGTGTGTTCCCCGGAGCCGGCGCCGATACCTGCCCCCGGCTCGCGGGAGGGGGGACGGTGCCGGCGCGATGCCAACGCCCAGGCCAGGGTGAGCAGCCACAGCAGTGCGAACGCGGCCGCGATCCACGGCCACCTGCCCGGCCCGGCTTCGCCCGCCTGGCGCGGCGCCGGCGCGCTGGCTTCCTCCACCCCGGCATCCGGCGCCCCCGCTTCCACGTCCAGCCGCAGATCCGGCAGCGAGGCCGTGCGCGCGACGCCGGCGCGCGCATCCCACCAGTCCTGCCGGGGACCGGGAATCACCAGCACCCCGGCCCGCGCCGGCACCACCGAAAAGCGGCGGGTGACGCGCACCCGCATCCGCCCGTCCTCCATGGTCTCGTCCAGCTGCGGCGGATCGGCGAATACCTGGGCGTCCTGCAGCGGGCCCAGCTCCAGCTCCGGCAGCTGCGCCGCGATGGCGCCGTCGGCGGTCATTTCCACGGTCACGCTCGCCGCCTCGCCAGCGCGCAGCGCCTGCGGCGTCGACACCCAGCGCAGCGCCAGCGCGCGCACCGGCAGCCACGGCTGCGGCGCGGCATCGGGCATCGGCTGCACCTGCAGGAAGGTCGGCGGCCCGCTCGCGCGCAGCTCGCGCCGGCCGTCGCCGAAGAATTCGTCGAGCATGCCGCCAACCCCGCGTCCCTGGAAGCGGGCGCCGGGGATGGCCAGGGTGCCGCTGCGTTCGGGAATGAGCCGGAAGCGCCGTTCGACCACGCTGTAGCGGCGCCCGCCAACGTCGCGGGTGTACTGCAGGTCGTTGCCGATGCGGGTCAGGGCCGCGCCCTCGGGCTGCGCCTGGTCAAGCTGGCCCGACACCAGCGGCGTGGCGTAGTACAGGCGCAGCACGTAGGCCACCGGCTGCTGCACGTAGGGCGACCGGGTGTCGACCTCGGCCTCGATGAAGGCCGGCTGCCCGGCCCTGGCCCGGGTCACGGTCGCCGGCAGCACGGTCAGGGTCAGCGGCCGGGTGGATTCGCCGGCCACCTGCAGCGCGGGTATGGGCAGCAGGCCGTCCCGCTTGGGGCGCAGGGCGACGGCGAACAGCACCCGCGACTGCCGCCGGCCGTTGACCAGCTCGGCGCTGCGCCGGCTGCTGTGGCCGCTGAGCTCGAAATCGCGCGACAGCGCGCTGAAGTCGGGCGCGTCGGCACCGGGCCGGTCGCTCTCGATGTTGAGGGTGGCGGTTTCGCCCAGCTCGATGCGTTCGCGGTCGAGCCAGGCGCGGGTGTCGGCCTGCGCCGCCACCGCCGCGACCAGTGCGGCCGCCCCGAGCAGCCCCTGCAGCCATCGCCGGATCATCGCTGCGCTCCCCTGCCGTTGCGCCGTTCGTGTTCGAGTTTGAAGCGGGCACGCAGCAGGGCGCCGGGGTCGTCCGGGATCCGCTGCAGCCAGGCGTCGCCCGCCTGCCTGCGCTCGCGCTCGGCGATGCCGGGTTCGGGGGCCTGCACATCCTCCTGGCTGCCGCCCTGGGCCTGGCCCGGCTGCTGCTGCAGCGCCTGCTCCATGCGCTGGCGCTGCGCCTGGTCGGCATCGCGCTGCGCCTGCCCGTCGCCCGGCTCCTGGTCGCGCTGGCGGTCCTGCGGCGGCTCGCCTCCGGCGCGATCAGCGGAATCTTCCGGCGGCCGCTCCTGATCCTGCCCGCCGTCTCCGGGCCGCAGCGGCGACTCGCCGTCGCGGGGCTGCCCTTCACCGTCCTGCTCGTGCCGGTCGCCGGGCTTGCGCTGCCCGTCGCCGTCGCCGGGCGGGCGGCGCTTGAGCGCGGCTTCGACGGCGCGGCGGTTGGCGATGGCATCCTCCATCCCGGGGGAGATCCGCAGCGCTTCATCGTAGGCAGCCAGCGCCTGTTGCAGACGCCCGGCCTTGGCCAGCGCATTGCCCGCGTTGTAGGCGGCGACCGCACCCGGCAGCCCGCTCCAGACGCGCGCAGCCTCCTCGTAGCGCTCGCTGCGGAAGGCCTCGACGCCCTCGCGCAGGCGCGCGTGCCGGGCCTGGTCGGGACGCTGCCACAGCCCCCCCTCCTGCGCCTGCGCCGGGGCCTGCCACGGCAGCAGCAGGCACACCAGCAGCGACGCCAGCGCCACCCCGCGCCGGAAGGCGAACACCGCCAGCAGCATCAGCGGCAGCAGCAGCCAGTAGCCCTCGTCGAGCGCGGCGCGGCCTTCCGCACCGGCGCCGCCGCGCGCTGCCGAGGCGAAGGTGGCCGGCGCGAGGACCGAATCGATCGCCGCCGGATCCCGCGGCAGCGCCGCGTAGCCGCCGCCGCCGGCGCCGGCAATCGCCTGCAGTGCGCCGGCATCGAGCCGGGCCTGGCCGATGCCGCCGGAACGGTCGCGGAACGCGGCCCCGGCCGCGGTGCCCACGCCGATCGTGGACACGCGGTAGCCCTCGGCCAGCGCCCGCGCGGCGGCACGCTCGGCGGCGGGACCGCCGCGGCCGGTCATCAGCACGATGGCGCCGCCGGTGCGGCCGGCCTGGCGCAGCAGCGCCGCCGCCAGATCGATGGCGCGGTCCGGGCGATGACCGTCCACCGGCATCACCTCCGGCGACAGCGCATCGAGGAACAGGGCGACATTGGCCGCGTCCGAGGTCAGCGGCGCCACGGTGAAGGCGTCGTCGGCGAACACCAGCAGCCCCACTTCGCCCGCGCTGTGCCGCGCCAGCCACCCGCGCAGCATCTCCCGCGCCTGCGCCAGCCGCGACGGCGGAAGATCCGGGGCGAGCATCTCGGAGGACAGGTCGAGTGCGATGACCAGCGGCTGGCCGCCTTCCACCAGCGGCTGACCGCCGCTGCGCCAGCTGGGCCCGGCCAGCGCGCACACGGCGAGCGACCAGGCCAGCAGCGCGGCCACCAGTCCCGGCCACTGCCTGCCGCGCACGCCCGCTTCCACCAGATGCGGCAGCAGGTGCGGATCGACCGCGCTGCGCCAGACGTTCGCGCGCCGCTGCAGCGCCCACCACGCCGCGGCCGGCAGCGGCAGCGCCAGCAGCGCCCAGAGCCACTGCGGGCGCAGGAATTCGGGCAGCAGGGCGGCGATCACCGTGCCGCCTCCGGGTCGGCGACGGAGCGGAGCCTGCGCAGGGGCGCAGCCACGGCCGGAACCAGCATCGACAGCAGCGCGAACAGCAGGGCGGCGGCCAGCGGCCAGTGGTAGCGCTCGATCTTCGGCCGCAGGCGTTCCCCGGGCGCCGCCACCGGCTCCAGTCGGTCGATCTCGGCGTAGATCCCGGCCAGCTCCGCGGCATCGCGCGCGCGGAAGGCGCGGCCGCCGGTGATCGCCGCGATCTCGCGCAGGCTGTCCTCGTCCATCTCCGGTGCGCCGCGCGCGATCGGCAGGCGGAAGCCGAACACCGTCGCCTCCTCGCCGTCGCCGCCGAAGGCGATGGTGTGGATGCGCACGCCGCGGTCGCGGGCGATGGCCGCGGCCTTGAGCGGGTCGAGCTCGCCCGCGGAGTTGACGCCATCGGTGAGCAGGATGAGCACGCGCTGCCCCGCCTCCTGGTCCTGCAGCCGCCTGGTAGCCAGGCCGATCGCGTCTCCGATCGCGGTTTCGCGGCCGGCCAGGCCGACCACGCTGTCGAGCAGCTGCGCGCGCAGGCTGTCCAGGTCGAAGCTCAGCGGCGTGAGCGCGTAGGCGCGCTGGCCGAACACGATCAGGCCCAGGCGATCGCCCTCGCGCCGGTCGAGGAAGTCGCCGATCACCGCCTTGGCAGCGGTCAGCCGGTCCACCGTGCGCCCGCCCAGGCGCATGTCCTCCTCGGCCATGCTGCCCGAGAGATCCACCGCCAGCATCAGGTCGCGTCCGGCGCGCGGCGGCTGCACCACCTCGCCGAACTGCTGCGGCCTGGCCGCGGCCACGCACAGCAGGGTCCAGGCCAGCAGCGCCAGCAGCGGCATCCGTCGCCGCCCGCGGACGCCGGGCGCGCCTGCCGCCTCCAGTCGCCAGGCGGCCGGCACGCGCAGCGCCGGCCCGGCGTGGCGCAGCGGCGGCAGCATCCAGCGCAGGAACCACGGCGCGGCCAGCGCCAGCAGCATCCACGGCCAGGCGAAGCCGGCGAACAGCGACGACACCCAGTCGGAGGCGGCCTGGATCACGGGCGCGCCCCCATCCAGTCGAGGAATCGCGCACGGGCGACCACGCGCAATGCCTCCACTGCATCGGCATCGACCTCCGGACGGAAGGCGCCGTCGCGCAGCAGCGCGCCTTCTCCGCGGGCGAACACCGGCTGCGGCAGGCCGCCGTCGAGGAACCGCAGCCAGTCCTCGCCGTCGAGCGCCGCCGCGGCCGGATCGATGCGCCGCGCGGCCCGCCGCAGCAGCTCCGAGATCGCCGCGATCCGCCCCGCCGGCGTGTCCGCGGCGGCGACCGTCTCGTCGAACCATCGGGCGATACGCCTGCGTCTGCGGGCGCGCCGCCAGCGCACCGCCACCACCACCGCAAGGACCCCGGCAAGCACGGCGACCACCAGCCACCATCCCGGCGCCGGCGGCCACCACGGCGGCGCCACCGGCTCGTGGATGTCGCGCAGGACCAGGCCGCTCATCTCGCGCCACCCGAGGGACTGAACAGGGGCAGCCAGGCATCGCCGGGGGCATCGCTCGACAGGCCCGCGGCATGGACGCCGCGCGCGCGCAGCAGCGCCAGCGCCCGCTCCTGCCGGGCGCCGAATTCGCTCCGCCAGCGCTGCCGCTGCGATGGCGCCGCCAGGTCCAGCTCGACGCGCTGGCCCTGACGGGCGAACGGCAGCAGCGCATGCGGCGGGTCGCGCTCCAGCGGATCGTCCAGCAGCAGCACCAGCAGCCCGGCGTGCGCCGCCAGCGCCGACCAGCGCGAATCGGGGACAGAGGCGATGCTCGCGGCCTCGGCCAGCACCACCGCGCGCGAGCCGGGCCGCAGCAGGCGCTGGGCATGGTCCAGCGCGACCGCGAGCCCGGCGTCATCATCGGGGACGCGGGAATACCAGCGCGCCAGCGCGTCGAGCACGCGCAGCGCGCCGCGCGTGCCTGCGGCCGGCGCCACCGGGGGCTCGGACAGGCTTCCGCGCAGCGCCGCGATGCGGTCGCCGTCGCGGACCGCCGCCCACGCCGCGATCGCGCCGGCCCGCGCCGCCTGCACCGATTTGTAGCGCACGCGGGTGCCGAAGTAGAGCGCGGCTGCGGTGTCGGCGACAACCAGGGTCAGCCGCTCGCGCTCGGCCTGGTAGACCTTGGTGTGCGCCCGGCCGCTGCGCGCGGTGAGCCTCCAGTCGATGTGGCGGGCGTCGTCGCCGGGGGCGTATTCGCGCGACTCGGCGTACTCCATGCCCCTGCCGCGCAGCGGCGAGGCCGCCTGCCCGGAGATTCCGTGGCGGCCGCGCCGCGGCGGGCGTCGGCCCGCGGCGAGACTGCGCAGGGCCACGAGTTCGGCGAGCGCGGGCGCGATGCCGGGAATCGGGAGTGGGGAATCGGGAATCGTCAAAGCCAAGCCCCGCAGCGACCGGTCCTGCGCACTCGTCAGCGCATCGAAGCAGTTGAACGTCCACCGCCTGAACGGGACCACGGATCCGGATTCCTGCCTTTCCGATTCCCGATTCCCCACTCCCGATTCCCGGCGCTCACGGCAGCGGCACCCGTTCCAGCAGTTCCGCCACCAGGCGGTCGCCGTCCCAGCCCTCGGCAATCGCCTCGTAGCCGGGCAGCAGGCGGTGGCGCAGCACGTCCGGCGCCACCGTGCGCACGTCGTCGGGGGTGACGAAATCGCGGCCCGCCAGCCAGGCGCGCGCCCGCGCGCAGCGCTCCAGCGCGATGGAGCCGCGCGGGCTGGCGCCCCAGGCGATCCGCCCGGCCAGCGCGCGGTCGTAGCGCGAGGCGTCGCGCGAGGCCAGCACCAGCTCCACCAGATAGCGCTCGACCTGCGGCGCCAGGTGCAGGTCCAGCACCGCCGCCCGCGCCGCGAACACGTCCGCCAGCGGGATCCGGGCGGCCGCAACGCGCTCGGGCTCCAGGCCGGCGCGCGCCTTCGCACGCGCCAGCTGCAGGATCCCGGTTTCCGCCTCGGCGTCCGGGTAGCCCACGCGCAGGTGCATCAGGAACCGGTCCAGCTGCGCCTCGGGCAGGGGGAAGGTGCCCTCCTGCTCGATCGGATTCTGGGTGGCCATCACCAGGAACAGGGCCGGCAGCGCATAGGTCTGGCCGCCGACCGTGACCTGGCGCTCGCCCATGGCCTCCAGCAGCGCCGACTGCACCTTGGCCGGGGCGCGGTTGATCTCGTCGGCCAGCAGCAGCGAGTGGAAGATCGGCCCGGGCTGGAACTCGAAACGGCCTTCCTGCGGGCGCCAGATCTCGGTGCCGGTCAGGTCGGCCGGCAGCAGGTCCGGGGTGAACTGGACGCGGGCGAAATCGGCCTCGACGCGGGCGGCCAGCGCCCGCACGGCGCTGGTCTTGGCCAGCCCGGGCGCGCCCTCGACCAGCAGGTGGCCATCGGCCAGCAGCGCCATCAGCAGCCGTTCGATCAGCCCGGCCTGGCCGATGATCTCGGTTTCCAGCTCCTGGCGCAGGCCGGTGAACACCTCGTGCAGGCGCGCGATGTCGTGGGCGGGAGCATCCATCGGCTCTGGGGGTCCTGGGCAGCGCGGCGTGCGCGGGAACCAGTTTGACCCTTCCGGGCCGGCTTGGTTCAGTGCCGGAAGTGGCGGTTGCCCGCGCACAGGCAGGCGGGACCGGCGGGCCCCGATCAGGGATGCCGCGTGAACACCAGAAAAACGGGGCCCGAAGGCCCCGTCGTCCATGCGGTGAAAATCCGGTTGCCGGTCAGCGCTGCGAGACGCGCAGCACCTTCGGGGTCACGAAGATCAGCAGCTCGGCCTTTTCCTTGCTCCGGCTGCGGTTCTTGAACAGGTTGCCCAGGAGCGGCAGGTCGCCGAAGAACGGGACCTTGGACAGGTCGCTGCGGTCGCGGAACTCGTAGACGCCGCCGATCGACACCGTCTGCCCGTCCTCGACCAGCACCGCCGTGGTGATCTGGCGCTTGCTGATTTCCGGGACCGAACCCAGTCCCTCACCCACGCTGACCCAGCCCTCGAGCTCGTTCTTCTGCAGGGCCATGTTGAGGAACACCCGCCCATCGGCAGTGATCGTCGGGGTGACCTTCAGTTCGAGCAGGATGTCCTTGAACTCGACCGTGGGGACGCTGTTGCTCTGTCCACCGGTCACGGTGAGATAGCCGACCTCGCGGCCCTGCGAAATCACCGCCTCCTTCTGGTTGCTGGTGACGATGCGGGGGTTGGACACCACCTCGCCGCGGCCTTCCTGCTGCAGCGCGGAGATTTCCAGATCCCAGTTGATCGAATTGCCCAGGATTGTCAGCGCCAGCGCACCCGCGCCGGAGGCACTGACCGGGTTGCTGAACAGCAGGTGCTCCGGGAACAGGTGCACGCCACGATCCTTGGGATCCTCTTCGGCCAGACTGTTGATGTAGTTGCGGTTGCTGTTCAGCGAGCCGGAAGCGACGCCGGTGACGTCCCGCCCGATGAAGTTGCCGTCGGCGTCGTACACGCGATGGCTTTCGGTACCGCGCAGGCCGAAGCGCGCGCCGAGGTCCCGGGCGAAGGTCTCGTTCGCGATCACGATCCTGGCCTCGATCACCACCTGGTCGACCGGCTTGTCGAGCATCCTGACCAGACGCGCGATCTCGCCCACCCGCTGCGGAATGTCGATGACCAGCAGGGTGTTGGTGCGGCGGTCGAAGCTGATACTGCCGCGCGAGGACAGGAAGCCGCGGCTGTGCTGCGCGCCCGACGCGCCGCCGGCACCGCCGCCCTGGCTGTTCTTGCTCTCATCCGTCAGCAGCTTGGCGATGTCCTCGGCGTTGCCGTAGCTGATCGGAATGTATTCGGTCACCATCTGCGCCCGCTCTTCGATCGCCAGGCGCGCGTCTTCACGCTGCTGCTCGTAGGCCGCGATCTCCGACTGCGGCGCCACCCAGACCACGTTGCCGCTGCGGCGCTTGTCCAGGCCCTTGGCCTGCAGTACCAGGTCCAGCGCCTGGTCCCAGGGCACGTTCACCAGGCGCAGGGTGATGTTGCCGGTGACGGTGTCGGCGGCGACGATGTTGAGGTTGGACTCCTCGGCGATCAGCTGCAGCACGGTGCGCACCGGCACATCCTGGAAGTGGAACGTGACCGGACGGCCGCTGTAGGCACGCGCGGTGGTGGCGCCCGCCTGGGCGGCCGCGGCGCTGGTGGCGGCCGCGCCGACCGCGCGCTCGGGAGCGGCCGCGCGCGGGACGATCTCCACGATGTAGTCGCGCCCGGTCTGGTAGGCCATGGTTTCGAAGCCGCCCCGCGCGCTGAGCACGACGGTGGCGCCGTCGCCGCCCTGGCGGGCGTCGATGCGCTGCACCGGTGTTGCGAAATCGGTGACGTTGAGCGCCCGCTGCAGCGATGCCGGGATGCTGGCGTTGCCGACCTTGACCACCACGTCGGAACCCTGGGTACGCAGGTCCGGAACGGCGCCCTCGCCGTCGAAGCGCAGGACCAGCTTTCCGGCGCCGCCTTCTCCGCGACGGAAGTCGATGTTCGCGACCGACACCCCCGCCGGAGCCTGTTGCGTCGCACCGGTGGTGGCTGCCTGCATGAGCGCAGGCAGCACGGCCGGATGCGCCGCGGGCGAGGCGGCGTGGACGCCGCCGATGGCCGAGACCAGCCCTGTGATCAGGCCGAGGGTTCCGGCCCTGACGGAGAACGCGGCCCGGGCAGGCGTCACGCTTTGCGCTTTGCTAACGATCATCTTGACTTCCCCTAATCAATTGTCTTCGAGCGCAATCGAGGCCGGCCGCTCAAGCCAGCCGCCGGCACCGTCGGGCACCAGTTCGACCAGTTCGATCCTGTCCTCGTGGATACTGGTCACCCGCCCGTCGTTCTGCCCCAGGTACGAGCCCGGCAGCACGCGGTAGGTCACCTTGTCCGGCGCCATCACCAGCGCGACCATGGCCGGGCCGGAATGCAGCGTGCCCACCATGTCCAGGCTGTCGAGCGGGAACTCCTCGAGGGTCTGCTTGCGGCGGTTGGAATCCGGACGCGGCCCGCTGCCGGCGCCATCGCGCCGGAAGGCGGTGCTGAACGGATCGCGCAGGCCCTGCGCGGCGTACTCGAAAGTCTCGAACTGCTGCATCACCGGCAGCGGATCCAGCGGCGGCGCGGGTCGCGCCTTGACGTTGGCGACCCATTCCTCGAGGTTCGGGGAGCTGCCCACGCCGCGGATGCAGCCGGTGAGCGCCACCGCCGCCGCTGCGAGCAGCATGAGCCTGGGCACGACTGTCGACATCCTCGCCATGTCAGCGCCCTCCCCCGGTGCCCTGCTGCGCCTGCGCGGCCGCTTCCTGCACCGCGGCCTCCTCATCGTCCAGGTAGCGATAGGTCTTCACCGTGCCGACCAGCTCCAGGTTGGAATTGGGCGCGATCGCGGCGGCACCATCGGTCTTTCCGCGGGGACGCAGCGAGATGTCGTGCATGGTCATGATCACCACCCGCGGCAGCGACGCGACGCCGCTGATGAACGCCCCGAACTGGTGGTAGCTGCCGACCATCCGCAGTTCGATCGGCTTCTCCGCGTAGAACTCCTTGGGCGTCTCCGGACCCGGCCGGAACAGCTCGTTGTAGATGCCGGTGGCGAGCGCGGTCTGCGAGATGTCGCCGATCAGGTCCGGCATCTCGGTGCGGCTGGGCAGCTGGCGCAGCATCTGCTGCAGCTGCTGCTCCATCTGCGCAAGCTGCTGCTTGAGCGGCTCGAGGTTCGCGGCACGGCCCTGCTTGGTCTCGAAGTCCGTGCGCAGCTCGCTCTCCCTGCGCTCCAGGCTTTCCAGCTCGCCGCCCTTGGGCCGCGTCAGCGTGTACCAGAGCAGGCCGAAGATCAGCAGGCCGACAATCACGCAGAAGCCGATCTTGTACTCCTGCGGCCAGGAGCCGATGTTGTTGAAATCCAGCTCCTTGAGCGACATCCTGCGCTTGCTCATGTCGCGTCTCCTGTCTGTGGCTCCGCAGCCGGCGCGGCAGGTTCAGCCGATTCCGCGGCCGGCGTTTCGCCCGCGGGCGCCGCTTCCGGTCCCGCGGCGGGGTCGGCGGGGTCTCCAACCGGCGGGACCGGGTCGGGGATGCCGTCGCCGTCGAGGTCCTTGGGCGCATTGGGATTGGCCAGCTGCACCGACAGGCTGAACATGTAGGGCAGGCCGGCGACCCCGTCCTTGGCCTCGATCACCGACAGGTCCGGGCGGGTCATCCAGCCCGAGCCCTCGAGATTGCGCATGTAGGTGCTGATGCGCGAGTTCGACTGCGAACGGCCCTCGAGCGTGAGCTTCTCGCCCTCCTGCTTGATGGTGCTCAGGATGACGCCGTCGGGGATGGTTCGCACCAGCGAATCGAACAGGTGCACCATCTGCGAGCGGTTGGCCTGCAGCTGCTCGATGACTTCCTTGCGCGCCAGCAGCCTGGCCTTCTGCCGGTCCAGCTCCTCGATCTCGGTGATCTGCCGGTCGACGTCGGTGATCTGCTGCTGCAGGAAGCTGTTGCGCGCCTGCTGGCCGCTGATCTGCGCGTTGTAGTAGAGGTTGACCAGGAACCACAGCGCAAGGCCGGCCAGCGCGGCCAGCGCCAGCATCAGGCCGAATTCCTTCTGCCGCTGCTTCCGGCGCTCTTCGCGCCAGGGGAGGAGGTTGATCCGTGTCATCAGTCGAAGCTCCTCAGCGCCAGGCCCGTGGCGAGCATCAGCGCCGGCGCATCCTGTGCAAGCGCATGCGCCTGCACCCGTGAGCCCAGCGTCATCTGCGCGAGCGGGTTCGCGATCACGGTCTGCACCCCGAGCTGCTCCTCGACCATCTCGGCGATGCCCGGAATGGAGGCGCAGCCGCCGGCGAGCACGATCTGGTCGACGCGGTTGAACTCGCTGCCGGCGTAGAAGAACTGCAGCAGGCGGCTGATCTGCTGCACCAGCGCCTCCTTGAACGGCTCGAGCACCTCGATCTCGTAGCTCTCGGGCAGGCCGCCCTGGCGCTTGGCCAGGCCCGCCTCCTCGTAGCTCAGGCCGTAGCGGCGCATCACCTCGTCGGTCAGCTGCTTGCCGCCGAACACCTGCTCGCGCGCATAGATGCTGCGGCCGTTGCGCAGGATGTTGAGCGTGGTCATGGTCGCGCCGATGTCGGCGAGCGCGACGATGCCGTCGCGCGGGATGTTGAGCGAGCGCTCGATCAGGCTGAACGCGTTCTCGGTGGCGAAGGCCTCGACGTCGATCACGCGCGCGGTCAACCCGCCCAGCTCAAGCGCGGATGCGCGGATCTCGACGTTTTCCGACCGCGACGCGGCCAGCAGCACCTGCACCATCTCCGCGTTGCCCGGCATCGGCCCGAGCACCTCGAAGTCGAGGTTCACTTCCTCGATCGGATAGGGAATGTAGTTGACGGCCTCGAGCTCGACCTGCGACTCCATCTCGTCGTCGTCCAGGTCGGCGGGCATCGGGATCGTCTTGGTGATCACCGCGGCTCCGGAGACGGCCGCCGCGGCGTGCCTGGCCTTGCTGCCCGAACGGGTCATCGCCCGCCGGATCGCCTCGCCCACCGCCTCGACCTCGACGATGTTCTTCTCGACCACGGCATTGGGCGGCAGCGGTTCGACCGCATAGTGCTCCACCCGGTAGCGGTCGCCCGAACGCGACAGCTGCAGCAGCTTGACGGCGGTCGAACTGATGTCGACGCCGACGAGCGGTGCTTGACTCTTTGTGATCAGCCCCACGGTTTTCCCCTTTGCCACGGGCGCTTACGTGCGCATCGTGCCCCGATGCATTAAATAACGGACTTTTCTGGCGATGGCAACAGCGAAGTCTCAGGAATGTTGCCGATGACCCACTTGCGTCGCAATCTGACGCTCAGCGTCACCCTCCTGGATTTCCTCGCCCGGCCGCCCGGCCAGGCCTCCAAAAGCCCCTCCACGTCCGCCTAGAACGGCGGGACCCTGTCCGAACGGCCAGGTCGCGCGCGCCGGCGCCGCGCCGGGCCTCCTCTATACTCCGCCGCCTGGACCATCCAGGGACTGGAGCCCCGAAAGATGCGCCGATTCCTCCGACTGCTGCGCTGGGCGCTGTACGCGTTCCTGGGCCTTGCCGTGCTCGGAGCGGTGGCCGGGGTGGTGGTCTACCGGTCGATTTCCTCCCAGCTCCCCGATGTCCAGGAGCTGCGCGACATCGAGCTGCAGGAACCGATGTACGTCTACTCCCGCGACGGCAAGCTGATGGCGCTGTTCGGGGAGATGCGCCGCTACCCGGTGACCATGGACCAGGTGCCCGAGCGGCTCAGGCAGGCCTTCCTGGCCACCGAGGACGCCCGCTTCTACGAGCATCACGGGGTCGACTACAAGGGCGTGATGCGCGCGATCTGGCTGGTCGCCAAGAGCGGCTCGATGGAAGGCGTCCCCGGCGGCTCGACCATCACCCAGCAGCTGGCGCGCGAGTTCTACCTGACCCGCGAGGTCTCGGCGACGCGCAAGCTCACCGAGATGCTGCTGGCGATGAAGATGGAGCGGGAGCTGGGCAAGGACGAGATCTTCGAGCTCTATCTCAACAAGGTCTTCTTCGGCAATCGCTCCTACGGGGTGGCCGCCGCCGCCGAGTTCTATTACGGCAAGCCCCTGGACCAGCTCGACCTGGACGAGATGGCCTCGCTCGCGGCGATCCCCAAGTTCCCCTCCAGCGGCAATCCGCTGAGCAACCCCGAGCGGGCCAAGGAGCGGCGGGACGTCTACGTGCTCGAGCGCATGCGCGAGCTGGGCTTCATCAGCGCCGCCGAGGCCGCGGCGGCCAAGGCCGTGCCGATGCACGCCAGGCCGCACGAGCGCCCGACCGAGGTCTATGCGCCGTACGTCGCCGAGATGGTCCGCCTTGAAATGGAGGCGCGCTACGGCGGCGACGTGCTCACCAAGGGTTACCACGTCACCACCACCCTCGACCCGGCGATGCAGGCGGCCGCCGACCAGGCCGTGCGCGACGGCCTTGCCACCTACGACCATCGCCACGGCTGGTCCAGGGTCGAGCAGACGTTCGAACTGCCGCCATCGGAAGACGCGGCCGCGGTCGCGGCGCGCCTGCGCGGCATTCCTGCCCAGAGCGGGCTGCTCCCGGCGATCATGCTGCGCAGCGGCGGCGGCACCGCCGACGCGGTGCTTGCCGACGCCAGCGTGGTCACCCTCGACGCCGCCAGCAGCCGCTGGACCGGCAAGGCGCCCTCGGCCCTGGTCAACCGCGGCGACCTGGTGCGGGTGCGCCGGATCGAAACCCCGGCCGCCGCCACCGCAGGCCGGGACAGCTCCGCTCCTGTGCCGCCGACGGTGCGCTGGCAGCTCGACCAGCTGCCGCGCGCGCAGGCGACGCTGGTGTCCATGGAACACGACACCGGCGCCTTGCGCGCGCTCATCGGCGGCTTCAGCTTCGCCGGCAGCAAGTTCAACCGCACCACCCAGTCGCGCCGGCAGCCCGGCTCGAGCTTCAAGCCCTTCATCTTCGCGGCCGCCTTCGAGAAGGGCTTCCACCCGGCCTCGATCGTGCCCGACGCGCCGGTGGTCTTCCGCATGCGTCGCGGCCAGGACTGGCGCCCGCAGAACTCCGACGGCCGCTTCATGGGCCCGATGCGCCTGCGCGAGGCGCTGGTGCTGTCGCGCAATCTGGTGGCGGTGCGCCTGCTCGACGCGATCGGCGTGGAGTACGCGCGCGGCTACATCAGCAACATGGGCTTCCCCGAGTCGGAACTGCCGCCGAACCTGTCGATCTCGCTCGGCACGCCCTCGCTGACTCCGCTCGACGTTACCCGCGGCTACGCCGTGTTCGCCAACGGCGGCTTCCGGATCACGCCCTGGTTCATCGACGAGGTGCGCGACCGCGACGGCAGGACGATCTTCAAGGAAAACCCCGCTGTCGCCTGCCGCGGCTGCAGCCAGCGCGCCGGCAGGACCTACGCCGAGGCCAATATCATCGACGGCTTCGACCTCGGCCCCGGAGGCCGGGCGCCCACGCCGGCAGCGGAGACGGCCACGGAGACCGCCGGGACCGCTCCGCAGCAGCCGCCCGAAGACATCCTGCTCGCGCCGCAGGTCATCGACGAGCGCGTGGCCTACCAGCTGATCTCGATCATGCGCGACGTGGTCCGGCGCGGCACCGGCACCGCCGCCAGGGTGCTCGACCGCGAGGACGTCGGCGGCAAGACCGGCTCGACCAACGACCACCGCGACGCCTGGTTCTCGGGCTTCGGCGGCAGCCTGGTGACCTCGGTGTGGGTGGGGCGCGACGACAACCGCACCCTGGGCTACCGCGAATACGGCGGCCGCGCCGCGCTCCCGATCTGGATCGATTTCATGCGCGTGGCGCTGAAGGACATGCCGATCGCCGCCAACGACCCACCCGAAGGCGTGGTCCGGGTCGCAGTGACCGCCTCCGGCCGGCTGCTGCCGACCACCACCGAAGGCGGGATCATCGAATACATCAAGGTCGAGGATCTGGAGCGCCTGGAAAGCGAACTGGATTTCGATTTCGACGAAATGCCGCCGGAAGAGGCGTTCGACATCTTCTGACCCGGCATTGATTCGCGCGCAACGGTCCTTGCGCTAAAGTCACCACGACACCCCTGCGGGAGATGGCGATGCACCGGGCCCGTCAGCATGCCGGAACGCGGACCCGGGAACGCCGCCACCGCCTTGCCCACGAGGCGGCGCGGCTGATGGCCGAGAGCGGGATCCGCGACTACCGCCAGGCCAAGCGCAAGGCCGCCGACCGGCTCGGCATCCACGACGACGCATCGCTGCCGCACAACCGCGAGATCGAACAGGCGCTGCGCGAGTACCAGCGGCTGTTCCACGGCGATGCCGGACGGCAGGCGCTGGACCTGCGCCGCCGCGCGGCGCTGGAGGCGATGGAATTCCTCGACCGCTTCGCGCCGCGCCTGGTCGGCCCGGTGCTCGAAGGCACCGCCGACGCGCATTCGCCGGTCCAGCTGCAGCTGTACGCGGACGACCCGGATGCGGTGTCCCGGTTCCTGGAGGACGCGGGCATCCCCGCGGACAACGGCAGCCGCCGGGTGCGCCTGGACCGCACGCGGGAGGACGACTTTCCGGTGTGGCTGTTCGCCGCCGACGGCCTGGCCTTCGATCTGCTCGTGCTGCCGGGCCACGTGCTGCGCCAGGCGCCGCTGTCGGCGATCGACGGCAAGCCGATGAAACGGGCGTCGGCAGCGCAGCTGCGCGAGCTGCTTGCGACCGAAGAAACGCACGATGGCGGGACCGTGGCCGGATTGCCGCGGTAGAAGCGGCGCAACCGCCGTGTCACCGGGGGTCGCGCGCCCGGAGCCTGCCCCTGCAGCGGCGGGGGCGCTCCTGCAGGCGCCTGGCGCCCTCCGCTTGCGCGGAGAGCGCTCTTGCGATCAGCGCTTGTCCACCGGGACGTAGTCGCGTTCGGTGTAGCCGGTGTAGACCTGGCGCGGGCGGCCGATCTTGTTCTCCGGATCGACCTGCTGCTCCAGCCAGTGCGCCACCCAGCCGGCGGTGCGGCCGATGGCGAACATCACCGTGAACATCTCGGTCGGGATCTTCAGCGCCTTGTAGATGATGCCGCTGTAGAAGTCGACGTTCGGGTACAGCTTGCGCTGCACGAAGTAGTCGTCCTTGAGCGCGGCTTCCTCCAGCTTCATCGCCACTTCCAGCAGCGGATCGTTCACGCCGAGCTCGCCCAGCACCTTGTGGGTCATCTCGCGGATGATCTTCGCGCGCGGGTCGAAGTTCTTGTAGACGCGGTGGCCGAAGCCCATCAGGCGGAAGCCCGACTCCTTGTCCTTGGCCCTGGCCACGGCGCTTTCGACCTTGTCCGGCGTGCCGATCTCCTCGAGCATCTTCAGCACCGCCTCGTTGGCGCCGCCGTGTGCCGGGCCCCACAGCGCGGTGATGCCGGCGGCGACCGACGCGTAGGGATTGGCGCCGGTCGAGCCGACCAGGCGCACGGTCGAGGTCGAGGCGTTCTGCTCGTGGTCGGCGTGCAGGATGAACAGCAGGTCCAGTGCCTTGGCCACCACCGGGCTCATCTCCAGCGGCTCGCTGGGCACCTCGAACATCATGTGCAGGAAGCGGTCGACGTACTCGAGGTTGTTGCGGGGATAGCGGACCGGCCAGCCGATCGAATAGCGGTAGGCTGCGGCAGCCAGGGTCGGCACCTTCGCCAGCAGGCGGATCGCGGCGCGGCGGCGCTGGCAGGGATCGTCCAGGTCGAGGTTGTCGTGGTAGAACGCCGACAGCGAGGCGACGGTGCCGGCAAGCATCGCCATCGGATGGGCGTCGTAGTTGAAGCCGTTGAGGAAGTTCTTGAGCGACTCGTGCATCATCGTGTGATGGGTCACGTCGTTCTCGAACGTGGCGAACTCCGCCGGCGTCGGCAGCTCACCGTGCATCAGCAGGTAGGCGACTTCCAGGAAGCTGGAGTGCTCGGCCAACTGTTCGATCGGGTAGCCCCGGTACAGCAGCACGCCCTCGTCGCCGTCGATGAAGGTGATCGCGGACTTGCAGCTGGCGGTGGCGGTGAAGCCCGGATCGTAGGTGAACAGCCCGGTTTCCTTCGGCAACCGGGAGATGTCGACGGTGGCGTTGCCGACCGTGGGTTTGATGATGGGCAGCTCGACGGCCTTGCCGTCGGCGTTCAGCACGATCTTCTCTGACACGGAATGCGCTCCTCACTGTTCGGTCGTGCGGGCCTGGGCCCGGCGTCGGCGGCGAACGGTTCTGCCGCAACGCAACAATTATCGCACAGCCGGCCGGGCTGCCGCCCCGGGGACGGCCACCGGGACGCCACAAACGCAAACGGCCGCCGGAAGGCGGCCGCAGGGGACTCCAGCGCCGGAAGGCCTACTTGCCGTAGCGCTTGCGGAACTTGTCGACGCGGCCGCTGGTGTCGATGATCTTGTTCTGGCCGGTATAGAACGGATGCGTGGCCGAGGACACGTCGATCTTGACCAGCGGATACTCGTTGCCGTCCTCCCACTGGATCGTCTCCTTGGTGGAGGCGGCCATGGTGGAGCGGGTCAGGAACCTGAAATCGGAAGTCACGTCCTGGAACACGACTTCGCGGTAATCGGGGTGGATGTCGGCCTTCATGGCGGGCACCGTTTCACGCGGGGAAAGAGCGGCATTATAGCCGGCTGCGCAAAATCCGCGCAAGCCTGCTCATCCGGCGGCAAGGGCGGCGGCGGCCAGGGCCTCGAACCGCCCCTGGTCGTAGCGCCGCAGAATGGCGGCGCCGTCGGCGCGGCCGGTCTGCCGGTTCCAGTCGACGATGGTCGCGCCGCGCCCCGGCCCGGCGGCCAGCACGACCTCGAGCGGACGCTCGACCACTTCCTCCGCGCCCTCCGGCTCCAGCGCCCAGGCCATGGCCAGGGCATCGGCGCAGTACCAGCGCTCGCCGCGGGCATCGGCCGACCATTTCCGGGTCCGCAGCGAGATCGCGTCGTAGAACCGCGCCCGCGGCGAGCCGGCCGCCAGCCAGCGGTCGACGTCGGCATGGACCAGGCCGTGGGCCAGCGTGGCCTCCCAGTCCGACAGCGCGACACGGGGAAAGGCGGCGAACACGATCGCCGCGGCTTCGGGATCGAAGAACACGTTGAACTCGGCCGCCGCGGTGATGTTGCCGTGCGCGGTCACCGCTCCGCCCATCACCACGAAACGCTCCACGCGTTCGGGCAGGGTCGGGTCGAGCTTGAGCGCCAGCGCGATATTGGTCAGCGGCCCGAGCGCCACCAGCACCAGGCGGCCGGCGTGCAGCTGCGACAGGCGCAGGATCGCCAGCGCGGCGTGTCCGGCCTCGGCCCGGCGCGCGGCGGCGGTATAGCCGACATCGCCGAAGCCGTCGCTGCCGTGCACGTCGGCCGCGTGCGGCGCCGGATGGAGCAGGGGTTCGGCGGCGCCTGCGAACACCGGCACATCGCGCCCGGCCACCTCGCACAGTTTCAGCGCGTTGGCCACGGTGTGGTGAAGGCCGACGTTGCCGGCGGTGACGGTCAGGCCGACGACCTCGTGGCGGGCGTCGTTGAACGCCATCAGCAGGGCGAGGGCGTCGTCGACGCCAGGGTCGGTGTCGATCAGCAGGGGAATCTTGGCGGGCATCGGCGGATTCTAGGCCATTCGCGGCGCGATCCCGGAGATGCCGGCGCGGACGCTGCCGCACCGCAGCCCCGGACCGGCGGCGGCGCCGGCAGCCTAGGCTCCGGCGAAGCGCACGGCGCCACCGATCCAGCGCTCCACCAGCCGGTCGGCGATCCCGGGGGCGTCGCGCAGCAGCGCATCGCCCAGCCGGTGCACGTCGGGCAGCAGGTCGGCATCCCGCGCCAGGTCGGCGATGCGGAAGTCGGCCAGCCCGGTCTGCCGCGTCCCCAGGATCTCGCCGGGGCCGCGCAGCTCCAGGTCCCTTTCCGCAATGACGAAACCGTCGCTGGTCGAGCGCATCGTCTCCAGCCGCTGCCGCGCCATCTGCGACAGCGGTGGCTGGTACAGCAGCACGCAGCTCGAGGCCTCGCGGCCGCGCCCCACCCGCCCGCGCAGCTGGTGCAGCTGCGACAGGCCGAGCCGCTCGGCGTTCTCGATGATCATCAGCGAGGCGTTGGGCACGTCGACGCCGACCTCGATCACCGTGGTCGCGACCAGCAGGTCGAGCTCGCCGGCCTTGAAGGCGAGCATCGTCGACTGCTTCGCGCCCGCCTTCATGCGGCCGTGGACGAAGCCGATGCGCAGCTCCGGCAGCGCCGCGGTCAGCTGCTCCCAGGTGGTCTGCGCCGCCTGCGCCACGACCTCGTCGCTCTCGTCGATGATCGTGCACACCCAGTAGGCCTGCCGGCCCACGGCGCAGGCGGCGCGGATGCGCGCGATCAGCTCCGGCCGGCGTTCGGCGCCCAGCACCACGGTCTGCACCGGGGTGCGGCCGGGCGGCAGCTCGTCGATCGCCGACACGTCCAGGTCGGCATAGGCGGCCATCGCCAGGGTGCGCGGGATCGGGGTGGCGGTCATCACCAGCTGGTGCGGGATGATGCCGCCGGCCGCGCCCTTGTCGCGCAGCGCCAGGCGCTGGTGCACGCCGAAGCGGTGCTGCTCGTCGACGATGGCCAGGGCCAGGTCGCGGAACACCACGCCCTCCTGCATCAAAGCGTGCGTACCCACCACCAGCTGCGCGGCGCCGCTGGCGACATCGGCCAGCACCGCCCTGCGGGCGCGCCCGGAGACCTTGCCCGCAAGCCAGGCCACGCGCACATCCAGCGGCTCCAGCCAGTCGCGCAGGTTGGCCAGGTGCTGCTCGGCGAGCAGCTCGGTCGGCGCCATCAGTGCCGCCTGGCGGTTGTTGCCGATCGCCAGCAGCGCCGCCATCGCCGCAACCACGGTCTTGCCGCTGCCGACGTCGCCCTGCACCAGGCGCAGCATCGGCGAGGGTTTCGCAAGATCGGCGCGGATCTGGTCGAATACGCGCCGCTGCGCGCCGGTGAGCGCGAACGGCAGCGCGGCCAGCAGCGCGTCCACGCGTCCACCGTCGTCGGTCAATGCAGGCGCAGCGTGCGCCTGCAGGGCGATGCGCTGGCGGCGCAGGCTGAGGTGGTGCGCAAGCAGCTCCTCCAGCGCCAGCCGCCGCTGCGCCGGATGGGTGCCGGCCAGCAGCGCGGCGACGTCGGCGTCGCGCGGCGGCCGGTGCAGGGTCAGCAGCGCCTGGCGCAGCGACGGCAGTCCGTGGAACCGGTGGAGGGCGGCGGGCAGCAGCTCCAGGGACTGCTCGTCCGGCAGCCGCTCCAGCGCCTGCGCAACCAGCCGGCGCAGCGTGACCGGGCCGACCCCCTCCACGGCGGGATAGACCGGGTCCAGCGCCTCGCCCAGCCCCGCCTCCTCCGCGTCGCCCAGGACGCGGTAGCTCGGGTGCACGATCTCCAGGCCCTGCTGTCCCGCCCGCGGCGTGCCGTAGGCGCGCACCCTCGCGCCGACGCGGAACTGGTTGACCTGCTGCGAGCGGAAATGGAAGAAGCGCAGGACCAGGGTCGCGCGCGAATCGTCGGCGATCGCCACGCGCAGCATCGGCCGGTAGCGGAAGCCGCGCTCGACCGCTTCCACCCGCCCCTCGACCTGTGCCACCGCGCCCGGCTGCAGCTGCCGGATCGGCGTGATCCGGGTGCGGTCCTCGTACTGGCGCGGCAGGTGCAGCCACAGGTCCTGCAGGGTCAGCAGGCCGCGCGCGGCGAGCTTCTCCGCGATCGCCGGACCCACGCCGGACAGCGCTGTCAGTCGCACCTCACCGGAAGCCGCCAGCGCGGGCGCGGGCTTCGCCATGCCGCGCCGCGGTCAGTCCAGCACCATCACCGCGTCGACCTCGAACAGCACGCCCCGTGGCAGCGCCGACACCTCGATGGTCGAACGCGCCGGATACGGCGCCGCGAAGTATTCGGCCATCACCGCGTTGACCGCGGCGAACTGCGCCAGGTCGGTCAGGTACAGCCCGACGCGGGCGATGTCGTCCAGCGTACCGCCGGCAGCGGCCGCCACCGCCTTGAGGTTGTCGAAGGCCTGCCGCGCCTGCGCTTCGATGCCGCCGGCAACCACCTCGCCCGTGACCGGGTCGAGCGGGATCTGGCCGGAAAAGAACACCGTGTTGCCTGCGCGCGTGGCCTGGGAATAGGGCCCGATGGCGGCCGGCGCCTGGTCGCTGTGGATGGGGGTACGGGGCATGCGGCGGCTCCTGTGTCCGGAAACCCCCATTGTAGGGCTGCGTCGCTACAGGCGCTGCACCCCATGCACCACGTGCAGGCGCCGGGTCTTGCGGATCACATCGGCGAGGTGTTCGCGGTTGCGGACCTGGATCGAGAATCGGATCGCGGCGACGTTGCTGTCGCGCTCCAGGTACTCGACGCCCTCGATGTTGGAATCGGCCTGCGCGATCGCGGCGGCGACCTGCGCGAGCACGCCCGGGCGGTTCTCCACTTCGATGCGCAGCGCGACACCGTAATCCCCGGTCACCTCGCGGTCCCAACCGATCGCCACCCAGCGCTCGGGCGACTTGCGGTACTCGGCCAGGTTGGGACAGTCCAGCCGGTGCACCACGATGCCCTTGCCCGCGGTGTGGTAGCCCATGATCTCGTCGCCGGGGATGGGCATGCAGCAGTTGGCGAAGCTGATCACGCCGCGTTCGTGGCCGGTGATCAGGATCCGCTCGCCGTGGTGCACGGCCGGCCCGGCGCCCGGAACCGCAGGCACCGCATCGGCCTGGGCCAGGGTCACCGCGACCTGCGAGGGCATGCGGTTGCCCAGCGCGATGTCGGCCAGCAGCTCCTCCAGGCGGGGGTAGCGCAGTTCGGCGAGATAGGCGTCGAGCCGGTCCTGCGGCAGCCGGTCGAGCGAGGTGCCGATCTCCTCCAGCGCGCGGTCGATCATGCGGTGGCCCAGGGTCACCGCATCCTCGTGCTCGAGCTGCTTGAGCTGGCTGCGGATCGCGGTGCGCGCCTTGCCGGTGACCACGTACTCGAGCCACTGCGGTTTGGGCAGCGCGGACTTTGCGGTGACGATCTCCACCCGCTGTCCACTGGCGAGCTTGGTGCGCAGCGGGACCAGCCTGCCATCGACGCGGGAGGCGACCGCGGTGTTGCCGACATCGGTGTGCACCGCATAGGCGAAGTCGAGCGTGGTCGAATTGCGCGGCAGCGACAGGATGTCGCCCTTGGGCGTGAACAGGTAGACCTCGTCCGGGAACAGGTCGACCTTGACGTTCTCCAGGAACTCCAGCGACGAACCGGTCGCGCGCTGCGATTCGAGCAGGTTGGCGATCCACGAATGCGCGCGCGCCTGCGCGCCGCTGGGCGCCATGCCGTGCTTGTAGGCCCAGTGCGCGGCGATGCCGCGTTCGGCGATCAGGTCCATCTCCTCGGTTCGGATCTGCACCTCGATCGGCGAACCGTAGGGCCCGAACAGCACCGTGTGCAGCGACTGGTAGCCGTTGGCCTTGGGGATCGCGATGAAGTCGCGGAACCGTCCGTCGAGCGGCTTGAACACCGAATGCGCAACGCCCAGCGCGTGATAGCAGTCGGGCACCGAGCCGACCACGATCCGGAATCCGAACACGTCCATCACCTGGGCGAAGCTTTTGCCCTCGGTGCGCATCTTGTTGTAGATGCTCCAGGGCGACTTCACCCGGCTGATCAGCCGGTATTGCAGGCCCTCGCCGGTCAGCCGCTGCGCCAGCCGGGCCTCGATCCCGGCCATCGCCTCGCGGCGCACCATCGGCTGGCCGCGGATGTGCTTGTCCAGGATCATGTGCCGCAGCGGATGCAGGGCGTGGAAGCCCCGGTCCTGCAGCTCTGACTTGATCAGGTTCATGCCCAGGCGCTGGGCGATGGGCGCGTAGATGTCCAGCGTCTCACGGGCGATGCGCACACGCGCCTCGCTGGTCTGCGCGCCCAGGGTGCGCATGTTGTGCAGGCGGTCGCCGAGCTTGATCAGGATCACGCGCAGGTCGCGCGCCATCGCCAGCATCATCTTGCGGAAGCTTTCGGCCGCCGCCTCCTGGCGGCTGCTGAACTGCAGCTTGTCGAGCTTGGTGACGCCGTCGACCAGCTCCGCCACGGTCTCGCCGAATTCCGCCGCCAGCTGCGCCCGGGTCAGCGGCGTGTCCTCGATGGTGTCGTGCAGGATCGCCGCGACCAGGGTCTCGACGTCGACCTTCTGCTCGGCCAGCACCTGGGCGACCGCCACCGGATGGGTGATGTAGGGCTCGCCCGACTTGCGCATCTGCCCCGCGTGCGCCGCCGCCCCCACCGCCCAGGCCCGCCGCAGCAGCATCCGCTGCTCGACCGGCAGATAGCCCGCGGCCGCCTCCAGCGCCAGGTAATAGTCGGGCAGCGAGCCGTCGTCCGTCGCCGGAAGCGACAGCGGCTCGGCCGTGCTGGAAACACCCGCGTTCATTCCCAGAGCCTAAGGGGAAACGGCGGGAATGGGGAGTGGGCGGGATCCAGTCGTGCGCCCGGCGGCCCCCGGAAACGGAAAGGCCCCGCCTGGGCGGGGCCTTCACAGTCGCGGGAAAGGCTGGGGATCCCCGGGACCCGGCTTTCCGGATCCCCGATCCCGACTCCGGAATCCCGGCTGCTACAGATCGTCGCCCTTCATGTCGTCCTCGGCGGCCACCACCTCGGCGGCGGCCCACTCCAGCGCCTCGCGCTCCTTGCGCTCGCGCTCGGCCTTGTCGACGGCCTCGATGTAATCGGGGTCGATGGCGCGGGCGGCGATCTCGCGCAGCGCCAGCACGGTCGGCTTGTCCTGGGCTTCGCTGTTGTCGATCTGCGGGTCGACGCCGTTGGCGAGCTGGCGCGCGCGCTTGGCGGCCATCATGACCAGTTCGAAGCGGTTGTCGACGACTTCCAGGCAATCTTCAACGGTGATGCGGGCCATACGTCTCCCGGCGGCCTTGGGCCGTCGATCTGTTCGGAATAGGACCGGGAATTCTAGCGGCCGCATCGGCCAACCGCAAGCGCCGCCATTGAAATCAACAAGTTACGCAAACGCCGCTTCAACCTTCCGCCAGCAGCGCCCGGATCAGCCCGTCCTGGCGCCGGACCTGCTGCTCCCTGCGCAGACGGCTGGCGGTGAAGATCGCGCACATCTCCTCGACCGCGGTCGCGAAGACTTCGTTGACGATGATGAAATCGAACTCGGCGTGGTGCGACATCTCCCCGCGGGCGTTGGCCAGGCGCCGGGCGATGGTCTCCTCGCTGTCCTGCCCGCGCTTGCGCATGCGCTCCTCCAGCGCCGCCCGCGACGGCGGCAGGATGAACACGCTCACCGCATCGGGCACCAGCGCCTTCACCTGCTGCGCGCCCTGCCAGTCGATCTCCAGCAGCACGTCGCGGCCGGCGGCAAGCTGCGGCTCGACCGACTGCCTGGCGGTGCCCTTCCAGTCGCCGTGCACCTGGGCGTACTCGAAGAAATCCCCCGCGCGGACCATCGCCTTGAACGCGTCGGCGGGGACGAAGTGGTAGTGCTCGCCGTCCCGCTCCCCCGGCCGCGGCGCGCGCGACGTGAACGAGACCGACAGGCAGATGTTCCGGTCCCGCGCCAGGCAGGCGTTGACGATGCTCGACTTCCCGGCGCCGGAGGGCGCCGCGACGATGAACAGGGTTCCGCGCATCATGGGGCCGGGAATCGGGAATCGGGAATGGAGAATCGGAACAGCACGCCAATCGTCGAAGCGCTGCGCGAGGCGGGAAGTCTATCGCTTTTGCAGGAACGGGCCGGGAGGGGGGAACCGGGAAAGGGGGATCGGAACAGCACGCCAACCGCCGAGGCACGGCGCGGGACAGGAAGTCCATCGCTTCTGCCATTCCCCATTCCCGATTGCCGATTCCCGCCCCTATTCAATGTTCTGCACCTGCTCGCGGATCTGGTCGATCAGCACCTTGAGCTCGACCGCGGCGTTGCTGGTGCGGGCGTCGACCGATTTGCTGCCCAGGGTGTTGGCTTCGCGGTTGAATTCCTGGAGCAGGAAGTCGAGGCGGCGGCCGACCGGCTCCTTCTGCCGGAACACGCGGCGGATCTCGTCGATGTGGCTGGCCAGGCGATCGAGTTCCTCGTCCACGTCGAGCTTCTGCAGCGACAGCACCAGCTCCTGCTCGACGCGGGCGGGATCGGCCGCCTGGGCCAGGTCGGCCAGGCGCGCCTGGAGGCGGGCGCGCTGGCCCTCGCGGATCTGCGGCACGAGGCCGCGCACTTCGCCGGCGATGCGCTCGATGCCGTCCACGCGCTCGAGGATCGCGGTGACCAGCTTGCCGCCCTCGCGCTCGCGTGCGGCGATGAAATCGGCGAGCACGGTGTCGAGCAGCGCCTGCGCCTCGGCCTGCAGCTCCGCCGGATCGGCGGCCTGCGACTGCAGCACGCCCGGATACTGCAGCAGCTCGACGAAGCCGATGCGCATTTCGGGAAAGCGGTGGCGCAGCGTCGCCGCCAGTTCCGCCAGGCGCTCGACCAGTCCGTCGTCCACCTGCAGCGAAGCGGCGCCGTCGGCCGTACGCAGGCGCAGCACCAGGTCGACCTTGCCGCGGGAGACGCGCGCGGACACCCGTTCGCGCAGGGCCGGCTCCAGCGCGCGCAGTTCTTCCGGCAGCCGCGCGCCCAGCTCGAGGAAGCGGTGGTTGACCGCGCGCAGTTCGCAGCCGAGCGTACCCCAGCGGGTGCTGCGCTCGCCGGAGGCATAGGCGGTCATGCTGCGCGTGGACATGCTGCGTTCCGTGGCGGTCAGGAAGCCAATGGTAATCTGGCGCCCCTGTTTTTTCCGGATTCCCGCATGTCCCCTGCCCGCCCCAGCGGCCGCGCGCCCGACGAGCTGCGCCCGGTGCGCATCGAACGCGGCTTCACCCGCCATGCCGAAGGCTCGGTGCTGGTCTCGTTCGGGGACACCCGCGTGCTGTGCACGGCCAGCGTCGAGAACAAGGTGCCGGCCTTCCTGCGCGGCAAGGGCGAAGGCTGGGTCACCGCCGAGTACGGCATGCTGCCGCGCTCCACCCATACCCGCTCCGACCGCGAGGCCGCCCGCGGCAAGCAGGGCGGACGCACCCTGGAGATCCAGCGCCTGATCGGCCGCAGCCTGCGCGCCTGCATCGACCGCGGCGCACTCGGCGAGCGCACCATCACCCTCGACTGCGACGTGCTCCAGGCCGACGGCGGCACCCGCACCGCCGCCATCACCGGCGCCTATGTCGCCCTGGTCGATGCCGTGGACAGGCTCAAGGCCCGGCGCGAGCTGTCGCGCGACCCGGTGGTCGGGGCGGTCGCGGCGGTGTCGGTCGGCGTGTACCGCGGCGTGCCGGTGCTTGACCTCGACTACGCCGAGGACAGCAATTGCGACACCGACATGAACATCGTCATGAACGACGGCGGCGGCTTCATCGAGCTTCAGGGCACCGCCGAGGGCCATGCCTTCCGCCGCGGCGAGCTCGACGCCCTGCTCGACCTGGCCGAAGCCGGCATCGCCGGGCTGTTCGAACTGCAGCGCGAGGCGCTGTCGCGTTGAAGTCCACGGCGCGCCCCCTGGTGCTGGCGTCGAACAACGCCGGCAAGCTCGAGGAGTTCCGCGCCCTGCTCGCGGGCGACGGCTTCGACGTGCGCGCGCAGGCGGAATTCGGCGTCGCCGACGCCGACGAGACCGGCCTGAGCTTCATCGAGAACGCCATCCTCAAGGCCCGCCACGCCTGCCGCGCCACCGGCCTGGCGGCGCTGGCCGACGATTCGGGCATCTGCGTCGACGCCCTCGACGGCGCCCCCGGCCTGTATTCGGCGCGCTACGCCGGCGACCACGGCGACGCCGACCGCAACATCGACCGTCTGCTGCGCGAACTGGCCGAGGTGCCCGATGAACGTCGCGGCGCCCAGTTCGTCTGCGTGCTGGCCCTGCTGCGGCACGCGGAGGATCCGCAGCCGATCGTGGTCGAAGGCCGCTGGGACGGGGTGATCGCGCGCGCGCGCCGCGGCGGCGGCGGGCACGGCTACGACCCGGTGTTCCTCGACCCCGCGCGCGGGCGGACGGCGGCGGAGATGCCGCTGGACGTCAAGAACCGGATCAGCCACCGCGGCCAGGCGCTGGCGCTGCTGCGGACGCGGCTGGCGGCGGCCGGCGAGGTAATCTCGACAGTCCCGGAACATTGAGCGCCGACATCGCCATCCCGGCGCAAGCCGGGATCCATGTTGCTTCATTCCGTGTCAGGTAAAGCCGACGGCAAGGTCAAAATGGATCCCGGCTTGCGCCGGGATGACGATGCCGGGAACTCCGTCGCCCGTCCAGACGCTGTCGATGTTGTCCAGCTGGCCCCGCATTCCGCTTCCATGCTCACCCCACCGCCGCTCTCGCTCTACGTCCACCTGCCCTGGTGCGTGCGCAAGTGCCCCTACTGCGACTTCAACTCGCACCAGGCGCGCGGGCCGCTGCCGTTCGAGGGCTACGTCGACGCCCTGCTGGCCGACCTCGACCAGGACCTGCCGCTGGCCTGGGGCCGCACCGTGCACAGCGTGTTCTTCGGCGGCGGCACCCCCAGCCTGTTCCCGGCCGACGCCATCGACCGCTTCCTGCAGGGCGCCAGCGCGCGCCTGCGCTTCGCGCCGGAGCTGGAAATCACCCTGGAGACGAACCCCGGCACCGCCGAGCACGGCCGCTTCGGGGACTACCGCGCCGCCGGCGTGAACCGGATCAGCTTCGGCATCCAGAGCTTCGACGACGCCGTGCTGCGCCGCCTCGGCCGCATCCACGACAGTGCCCAGGCCGAAGCCGCGGTGAAGCTGGCCCAGGACGCGGGCCTGGAAAACCTCAACCTCGACCTGATGTACGCCCTGCCCGGCCAGGACCTGGCGATGGCCGGGCACGACGTCGAGCGCGCCCTCGCCCTGCAGCCGGCGCATGTCTCGCACTACCAGCTCACGCTCGAGCCCAACACCGTGTTCGCCGCCCGCCCGCCCGAGGGCCTGCCCGACGAGGACCTGGCCTGGGACATGCAGGAACACTGCCAGGCCCTGCTGGCCGGCGGCGGCTACGCGCAGTACGAAGTCTCGGCCTATGCCCGCCCGGGCCGCCAGTGCGCGCACAACCTCAACTACTGGCGCTTCGGCGACTACCTCGGGATCGGCGCCGGCGCCCACGGCAAGCTCACCCTCGGCGCCGAACAGGCGATCCTGCGCCGCTGGAAGATCAGGCACCCCACCGCCTGGCTGGCCGCCGCCGGCACCCCCGACGCCATCGGCGGCGACGAGCGCATCGCGGCAGGGCAGCGCCCGTTCGAGTTCATGCTCAACGCGCTGCGCCTGGTCGAGGGCTTCGCGCTCGCGGATTTCGAATCGCGCTGCGGGCTGGACCGCGCTGCCATTGCATCGGCGCTCGCACAGGCGCAGGATCGCGGGTGGCTGCACTGCCAGGGGGGGCGCGTCGTGCCGACGCAGCTGGGTCGTCGATTCGGCAACGACGTGATTTCGCTGTTCCTGGACACGTAGGGCGCGCCGCTCCGCGGGCCGGGCTGCGGCCGCCAGGGCTGGCCTCGACCTGCGGCCCGTGCTAAGAAATGTGACCGGTTTCACACAAGCGAGCATCGGATGCCCAGTTTCGGACCGCCTGCCGAATCCACCGCGCCGCGATCGCTGGCTGCGGCGGGGCTGCCGGCACGCGTCCGCAAGACGCTGGAACTGGCGCTGGCCCTGGTCTCCGAAGAGCTCGACGCCAGTCTCGCGGTCATGCTCGACGAGTTCGAGCAGGAGCTGTTCCGCCTCGCCAGCCAGGCCGGCAACCACAGCCGGGAATCGAGCTACATGCAGAACCTGCGCGTGTTCCGGCTCAACCGCTCGGACCTGGTGCCGCACTTCATGCTCGGCCTGGAAGCCTCGCTGGCGGCCATCCGCACCCCCGCGCCGGCCAGCGCGACGCTGAGTTACGACGGCACGGTCACCTCGAGCTTCGGCAAGCTCAGCCTGGTCGACGACACGGTGATGGACGAAGGCACGGTGCTGCGCGAGATCGCGATCCGCCAGGAGGGCCGGGCGAACCTGCCGCTGCACCTGCTGGGGCAGCGCTTCGGGGTCCTCGCCGCCTCGCCGGCCTTCGATGCCGAACGCCTGCCGCTGGGGCCGCAGGCGCTGTGCCGCGCCATGCGCTCGGCAAGCCATGCGCTGGACATCGAACACGACTCGAGGCTGCTGCTCTACCGCCTGTTCGACCGCCACGTGATGTCCGGCTACTGGCGCGTGCTGGAACAGCTCGACGAACTGCTGGACCGGGGCGGCATCCTCGCCGGGCTCACCCACGTGCCCACGCGCGTGCGCCCCAGCGTTCCCGCCCCCCCAGAGGCTGCGGCTGCGGCAGCGAACAGGCGGCCCGGCAACACGAGCGCAGGCTCCGCCGCCGCCGGCACGCGGTCGGCCGAAGCGCCCTGGCGCCCGCACACGGCGTGGATGGGCGAACCCGTGGAGGTCGACGGGAAGGACGAGCGCGCCTCCGCCGAACGCCTGCAGCAGCTGCTGGCCAACCGCCGCGAGCTCCTCGGCAAGCTGCGCCCGGGCGGCCGCAGCGCCGGCCCGAAGCGCCAGATCAGCACCCGCGAGATCGTCAGCTCGCTCGGCGAACTGCTGCGGCAGCCACCGTCCACGCCCGGCGGCCCGCCGACCCTGGCCGACATCAGGCAGATGCTGCTGGCACAGGCGCGGCAGCGCAACGGCGTCGGAGCGGACCTGTCGCCACAGGACAACGACACCTTCGAACTGCTGGAGATGCTGTACACGCACATCGGCGAGGAAATCCGCAAGGATGTCCCCGCCGCCGGCCTGGTGCAGCGGCTGCAGGTGCCGCTGCTGCGCGTCGCGCTCCAGGACCGCGCGTTCTTCGTGCGCGATGCCCACCCCGCGCGCGAACTGCTCGGCACGGTCGCCGAGCGGGCCGCGAAATGGCTCGACGACGGCGACTCCGACCCCAGGGTCATGCAGTCGCTGCAGGCCGCCGTCAACTATGTCATCGAACACCACGACGACCCGGAAGCCTTCGCCGTCTCCAACCGGGAGCTGCAGGCCCAGCTGCAGGCCCAGGTCCGGAAGGCGGAGATGCTCGAGCGCCGCCATGCCGAGGCCGCCCGCGGCAAGGAAAAGCTCGAGATCGCCAAGCTCCGCGCCAGCGAGGTGATGGACGAGCTGATGCGCGACCAGCGCATCCCCCGGTTCACGCGGGCGCTGCTCAACCAGGCCTGGGCCGACGTGCTCACCCTCACCCTGCTGCGCCAGGGGGAGGATTCGGAGGCCTGGGAAAAGCAGCTCGAGACCACCCGGCAGATCATCGACAGCTGCCAGCGGGACCACGCGGAAGCCGACGCGGGCCTGGTCGACCACGTCAGCAGCTCGCTGGCGCAGGTGGGCTACCACGGCGATGAAGCCGCGGCGATCGGCCAGCGCCTGACCAGCAACGTGTCCGAGGAAGAGCCGGCCTCGCGCACCGAGCTGGCGATGAAGATCAAGTCGCGCGTGCGCCTGGGCGACGAGGCCCACGCCGCCCGGCCCAAACCGCCGCCGCGCACGCCCGAGCAGCAGGCCTACCACGACCAGTTGCGCAACCTTCCTTTCGGCACCTGGATCGAGTTCATCACCAACCAGCGCGGCGACGTGGTCCGGCGCAGGCTGTCCTGGTTCAGCCCGGTCACCGACAACGCCCTGTTCGTCAACCAGCGCGGACAGCGCACCGGCGAGCAGTCGCTGGACAGCATCGCGCGGATGATGGCCGCGGGGCAGGCGAAGATCGTCACCGTCGAGCGTGGACGCCTCATCGACCGCGCCTGGGCCAGCGCCATCAACACCCTGCGCAGCTTCGCCGGCATCGGCGAGGACACCAGCCCGCTGCCCAGGGGGGCGACATGATCCACGAGTTCCGCCGCGCCAGGCGGCGCAAGGCCGCCGACACGATCCTGGTCACCGACGCGATGACCGACCGCGTGTTCGGGCGCCTGGGCAACCTGTCGCAGACGGGCATGCTGCTGATCGCCAGCGAGCCGTTGACCGACGACGCGCTGTACCAGTTCCGCTTCGACCTCCCCGGACAGGAGCGCGACCGCAATCCGGTCGACGTCGGCGCGCACCTGCTGTGGCAGGACCACACCAGCGCGCCCGGGCACAGCTGGGCCGGCTTCCGCTTCATCGCCATGCCCGAGGCGCATGCCCTGCGCATCCATCACTGGATCGAGGCGCCGGGCGGCCACTACGAATAGCCACGGCGGCGGCAACCGCCGATCGCCGCCCCGTCCTGCGCGCCCGCGTGCGGTGCGGCAGAATAGGCGCCTGTTTCCCGGTTGGATTCCCCCGATGACGCCTGCCGCAGCCGCCAGCCACTATCCCGACCATCTCGCCACCCTGCAGGCGCGCACCGCGACAGCGCTCGAGCGCGGCGGCTTCGACCACCTGGTGGTTCCCAGCGGCACCCTGCACTACCAGGTCTTCGACGACCGCGACTACCCCTACGCGGTCAATCCGCAGTTCAAGCACTGGCTGCCGCTGACCCGCACGCCCGGAAGCTGGCTGGTGGTCACGCCCGGCGCGCGGCCGAAGCTGGTCTACCTGCAGCCGCGCGACTACTGGCACGTGGTGCCGGACGCGCCCGAGGGCTGGTGGGTCGAACACTTCGACATCAGCATCATCCGCACCCCGGAGGAGGCGCTCAAGCATCTGCCCCGGAACGCCTCGCGCTGCGCGATCCTCGGCGAACCGCAGAGCGCGCTCGGCCGCTACGGCGCCTACAAACCCGGCAATCCGCAGCCGGTCCTCGACTACCTGGACTACCAGCGCGCGTTCAAGACCCCCTACGAAATCGAGATGCTGCGCGAAGCCAGCCGCCGCGGCGCGCGCGCGCACCGGGCGGCCGAACGCGCGTTCCGCTCCGGGGCCAGCGAGTTCGGCATCCACCTGGCCTACTGCCAGGCCGCCGGCGAGGACGCCACCGAACTTCCCTACCGCAACATCGTCGCGCTCAACCACCATGGCGCGGTGCTGCACTACACCGAACTGGACAGGGTCCCGCCGAAGCAGGCGCGCAGCTTCCTGATCGACGCCGGCGCCGGCTGCGGCGGCTATGCCGCCGACATCACCCGCACCCATGCGCAGGCGTCGGAGACGGATTTCCAGGCCCTGATCGACGCGGTCGACGCCGTGCAGCAGCAGCTCTGCGCACAGGTACGCGCGGGCAAGGACTACCGCCAGCTGCACCTGGACGCGCACCTGGCCCTGGCCGGCGTCCTGCGCGATGCCGGCATCATCACCGTGTCGCCGGAACAGGCGCTGGACACCGGGGTCAGCAGCGCCTTCTTCCCGCACGGCATCGGCCACGGCCTGGGCCTGCAGGTCCACGACGTCGCCGGCTTTGCCGCCTCCGACCGCGGCGGCACCATCCCCAGGCCCGAGGGGCACCCCTACCTGCGGCTGACGCGCACGCTCGAGCCGGGCTTCGTGGTCACGATCGAGCCGGGCATCTACTTCGTCGACATGCTGCTCGAGGATCTGAAGGCCGCCGGCCATGGCGGCGCCGTGGACTGGGACCGCGTCGACGCGCTGCGCCCGCTCGGCGGCATCCGCATCGAGGACAACATGGTCTGCACCGCCGGCGATCCGCTGAACCTGACCCGGGAAGCCTTCGCCCAGACCTGAAGCCGCGCCTGGCGCCGCGCAGCCGGTGGCTCAGCCGGCGGCGCCGGCCATCAGCGCCTCGACCTCGTCCGCGTCGCGGGCCAGTGCACCGGTCAGGAGTTCGCAGCCATCGCTGGTGATCACCACATCGTCCTCGATGCGGATGCCGATGCCGCGCCAGCGGGCGGCCACGTCCTGCGCATCCGCGGGGACGTAGAGTCCGGGTTCGACGGTGAACGCCATGCCCGGCTCCAGCAGCCGCGACTCGCCGTCGATCCGGTACTCGCCGGCATCGTGCACGTCCAGCCCCAGCCAGTGCCCGGTCTTGTGCCGGTAGAAGCGCTTGTAGGCGGCGGTCTCGATGTTCCTGCGCAGGGAGCCCTTGAGCAGTCCCAGCGACAGCAGCCCGTCGGTCAGGGTTTCGACCGCGGCCTCGTGCATGGATTCATAGGCATTGCCCGGCCGGGCCTTCGCGATCGCCGCGGCCTGCGCGGCGCAGACCAGATCGTGCAGCGCGCGCTGCGCCGCGGTGAAGCGACCACCGACCGGGAAGGTCCGGGTGATGTCGGCGGCGTAGCCGCGGTATTCGGCGCCGGCGTCGACCAGCACCAGCTCGCCGGCACGGGCGGTGGCGCGGTTGGCGCGGTAATGCAGCACGCAGGCGTTGGCGCCGGCGCCGACGATGCTGCCGTAGGCGGGCTCGGCGTCGGCCGCGCGGAACACGCGCTCGATCTCCGCCTGCAGTTCGTATTCACGGATCCCCGGCCTGGCCGCGCGCATCGCCGCCTCGTGCGCACGCACGCTGATATCGGCGGCGCGGCGCATGAGCTTGAGCTCCTCGCGCGACTTGAACAGGCGCATCTCGTCGAGCAGGTGCCCGAGCTCGAGGAATTCGTGCGGCGGCTGCGCGCCCTGCCGCACCTGCGCGCGCACGCGGTTGAGCCAGCCGATCAGCTTCAGGTCGAATTCGGTGTCGCGCCCGAAGTGGTAGTAGACCCGGGTGCGGCCCTCGAGCAGCCCCGGGAGGATTTCGTCGAGATCGTCGATCGGATACGCGTCATCCAGGCCGAAGTCCTCGACCGCCCCCTCCTGCCCGGCGCGCGGCCCGTCCCAGGCTTCCCGCTCCGGATCGCGTTCGCGGCAGAACAGCAGCGACTCGCCATGACTGCGGCCGGGAATCAGCGCCAGCACCGCCTCCGGCTCCGGAAAGCCGGTCAGGTACCACAGGTCCGAATCCTGCCGGTAGGGATAATGGGTGTCGCGGCTGCGGATGCGCTCGGGCGCCGCCGGCACGATCACGATCGCATCCTCGCCGGCCAGCCGCATCAGCTGCCGGCGCCGCGCCGCATAGCTGCGCCCGGAGATACCGGAACCGGCAGCCATCAGTTGAAGCGTTCCCGGTGCCGCCGGCCCATCACGCAGTCGCCGTGCAGCAGCAGTGCCGCGACCCGGACGAACTCGGCGATCTCGGCCAAGGCGGCCTCGTCCTCCTCCTCGTCGCCGGCCTCGGGCGCTGCCGCCGCGAGCCGGGCCAGATCCTCCAGCGCCTCGCTTCCCTCCTCCGACAGCCCGCGCCCTTCGCCGTAGCCCAGCCCGAACCCGCCGATGAAACCCCGGCACCAGCCCAGCAGCGCGGCGCTGCGCTCGGACAGCGGCGCATCGTCCTCGGGAAGCAGGAGTTCGAAGGCGAAATCGCGGTCCTCCAGTTGCGAGCGCGTGGCCTCGCGCAGCCTGTCGAGCGCGCCTCCGGCCGCCACCACCGGCAGGTCGCCGTCGGCCAGCACGCTGCCCAGCCAGGCCGGGCCGTCGTCCCCGCCGCCGGCGAGCCAGCCGCTCAGCCCGCCGTGCAGTTCGCTGGCGTCGACACCCAGGCGCAGCTCCGCGCAGGCGGCATCGACTTCGTCATACAGGGGCATGGCGGCAGGCAAGGTCCAACCCTGATCGTGAAGACCGACAGTCTAGCAGCGGCTCCCGACGCCGGCTTGTTGCGCCCCGGCGTCCGCGCCTACACTGCACGATCGCTGGTTGCCGAGGGGGGTGACCCGTCTTGCTGGCCGATGCCAATGCCCGGTTTCTGCTGGGGGCAACCGTCCTGCTGTTCGCCCTGGGTACCTGGCTGGCAATCCTGCTGATGCGCAGGCGCCGGGCCGAGCGCCGGTATCTGTCCGAACTGCGCGAGCGCGAGGAACGGCTGCAGCTGGCGCTGTGGGCGACCGGCGAGCGCTACTGGGACTACGACCTGCGTACCGGCAGGATCCACCGCCTGCTGCTGGAAGGCCGCGGCTCCGGCGAGTCGCACGGCATGACCGGGGACGTGATCGCCTTCGACGACCTGGTGCATCCGGACGACCGGCAGTCGGCCGTCGACCGCCTCCAGGACTACCTGCAGCAGCGCAGCCGCACCTTCCTGGCGGAAGTGCGCATCGCCGGCGGCGACGGGAACTGGATCTGGGTGCGGGCCCGCGGCCGCGCGGTCGCGCGCGATGCCGCCGGCAACGTCCTGCGCATCGCCGGCACCGCGCTGAACATCACCGACACCCGCGCCGCCGACCGCGAGCGGCTGATCGCCGCCGAGGTGCTGCGCAGCATGAGCGAGGCGGTGTCGGTGCTGGACCCGCATTTCATCTTCATCTCGGTCAATCCCGCGTTCGAGCGCATCACCGGCTACGGCGCCGGGGAAATCGTCGGCCAGAACGCCAGCATCCTCGACAGCCCCCAGCACGATGCCGCCTTCTACACCTACATCCGCGAATCGATCCTGCGCAAGGGCCGCTGGAGCGGCGAGATCTGGCAGCGGAAGAAGGACGGCGAGGAGTTCCTGTGCTCGATCGAGTCGAGCTGCATCTACGACTCCAACGGCAAGCTGGTCCGCCACGTCGCGGTCCTCAACGACATCACCCAGCAGAAGCGCGCCGAGCAGGAGCTGCGCTACCTGGCCAACTTCGACACCCTGACCAATCTGCCCAACCGCTCGCTGCTCTCGGACCGGCTGTCGCGGGCGATCGTGCGTGCGCACCGCGAGGACAGCCGCATCGCCGTGCTGTTCCTGGACCTGGACCGGTTCAAGGACATCAACGACTCGCTCGGCCACGCCGCCGGAGACCGCATCCTGCGCGCCGCCGCCGTGCGCCTGCAGCAGACGGTCGGCAGCCACCAGACCGTGGCGCGGCTGGGCGGCGACGAATTCACCGTGGTGCTCGAGAACCTGGCCGCGCCGGAAGAAGCCGACAAGACCGCGCGCGAGATCATCATGGCCTTCGAGGCGCCGCTGCTCCTCGACGACCGCCGCGAGATCGCCATCTCCCCGTCCATCGGCATCTCGCTCTATCCGGACAACGCCCTGGTTCCGACCGAGCTGCTCAAGCAGGCGGATACCGCGATGTACCAGGCCAAGGCCGCCGGCCGCCGCACCTTCATGCGCTACAACGACGCCATGGACGTCTCGATCCGGCAGCGGGCGACGATCTCCAGCGCCCTGCGCAAGGTGCTCGACCGCGGCGAACTGCGCCTGGTCTTCCAGCCGCGGATGTCGCTGGCCAGCGCCCGGATCACCGGCGTCGAGGCCCTGCTGCGCTGGCACAGCGACAAGCACGGCGAGATCGCGCCGGCCGACTTCATCCCGATGGCCGAGGAAAGCGGGCAGATCCTGGAGATCGGCGAATGGGTCCTGCGCGAGGCCTGCCTGGCGCTGCACCGCTGGCGCCAGCACGGCGTCGACGACCTGACCGTGTCGGTGAACGTCTCGGTGCTCCAGCTGCTGCGCGGCGATTTCCCGGAAGTGGTGCGCAACGTGCTGACCGACATCGGCATGCCGCCGCATTCGCTGGAGCTGGAACTGACCGAAAGCGTGCTGATGGCCAATGCCGAGCTGACCTCGGCCAAGCTGCAGACCTTCCGCGAACTGGGAGTGTCGGTGGCGATCGACGATTTCGGCACCGGCTACTCGTCGCTGGCCTATCTCAAGCGCCTGCCCATCACCACGATCAAGATCGACAAGGCCTTCATCGGCGACCTGACCCACGATCCGGAAGACGCCGCGATCACCAGCACGGTGATCACCATGGCCCATTCCCTGGGCCTGAACGTGGTCGCAGAGGGCGTTGAGACCGAGGCGCAGATGCAGTTCCTCGCGAACCACCGCTGCGACGAGATCCAGGGCTTCTGGCTGTCGCCGCCGCTCGATCCGCACGCCTGCCTGGCCTTCATCCGCAACCGCTCGTCGGGGCATGCCGGCAGCGGCCAGCAGCCGCTGCTGACCATGCCTTGACCGTCCCGCACCGCCTGCCTATCGTGCCGTCATGGACAATCCGGACCTGACCGCCCAGTTCCGCCTCGTCGCCGAGCGCATCGAGACGCTGGTCGAGCGCGTCGGCCGGCTCACCGAGGAAAACCGCCTGCTGCGCCAGCAGCACGAGCAGGCCAGCAACGAACGCGCCCAGCTGCTGGCCAAGAACGAACAGGCCCGCTCGCGGGTCGAGGCGATGATCGCGCGGCTCAAGTCGCTGGAGCAGCACACATGACCGGAACCGGGATGGTCCATGCCCGCCTGTCCGGCACCCGGCGTTCTCCAGCCCGCCCTCCGGGCGCGCGGTCCAGCGCCTCCCCCACTCCAGCCGGCGGCCACCCGTGAGCGCGTCCCCTAACGAACCGGTCAGCATCCGCGTCCTTGACCGCGAGTACACCGTCGGCGTCCAGCCCGACGAGCGCGACAGCCTGCTCGCCGCGGCCCGGCTGCTCGACGGCCGGATGCGCGAAGTGCGCGGCGCCAACCGCATGGCGGCGGTTGATCGTGTGGCCGTGCTCGCCGCCCTGAATCTCGCGCACGAGCTGCTGCAGCTGCGCGACGACACCGGCCGCCGCGATCGCGAGATCTCGCGCACGCTCGACGACCTCCAGCGCAGGCTCGATGGCCTGCTGGAGACCTCCCCCTGACGCCGGCGAAGCCGCGGTCGCGGACATGAACGCAGGCAAGCCATCAGGCCCGTTTCCCGCATGACCGCCGCCGACGGAGTTCCCGCCGCGGAACAAGGGGCTATACTGGTCCTGCGTCCTCTGCCGTGTTCGACGGCATGCGCAAACATTCACCTTGTCCCTTAAGAACGACCACGGGGGCGCAGCGGAAACCCGGCGTGCATGCCCGCCATGCAGCGGAAAGCCCGAAGGCTTCCAAGCGTCCCCACTTGAACCCCGGGTTCAAGGTCGTTTCGCAGGCATCGGCATGGCGGAGGACGTATTCCCCTTTCACGCGCCCGCCCGCCGGCTCCGTCCGCAGCGATGCTGACTGAACGCCACGGACAGCGGCGCGCATTCCGCGACCGGCGCCGGTCGATCGCTCCGGCCGAGCGCATTGCGGCCGCCGAGGCGATCGCCGCACGCCTGCTCGGCCTGCCCTTCGCCCCCCGCCGCGGCCTGGTCGCCGGCTACTGGGCGATGGACGGCGAGATCGCCCTGCATGTCTGGCAGATGCGCCTTCCCTCCGGCCTCGCCTACTGCCTGCCGGTGCTGCACGACGACGGCCGCCTGCGCTTCGCACCCTGGCATCCGGGCATGCCGCTGGCCGCCAACCGCTACGGCATCCCCGAGCCCGAGGTCGACGCAGCGGTGCTGCTGGAGCCTGCGGACCTGGATCTGGTGGTGCTTCCTCTGGTCGCGTTCGACGCGCGCTGCAACCGGCTCGGCATGGGCGGCGGCTGGTACGATCGCAGCTTCGCGTCCCGCTCCGGGCAGGCCCCTCCGCCGTATCTGGTGGGCGCCGCATTCGCCGCCCAGCAGGCCGACGCGATTGTGCCGCAGGCCTGGGACATCCCCCTGGACGCGGTCTGCACCGAATCCGCCACTTTCCTGCCGCCCCGATGAGCAAACGCAAGCGCTACTGGCTGATGAAGTCCGAACCCGGCGACTTCTCCATCGACGACCTCCAGCGCGTCGGCACCGAACCCTGGACCGGCGTACGCAACTACCAGGCGCGCAACTTCATGCGCCAGATGCAGGTCGGCGACGGCGTCCTGTTCTACCACTCCAACACCGACATCCCCGGCATCTACGGCATTGCCGAAGTGGCCAGCACGCCCTATCCCGACCCGACCCAGTTCGACCGCAAGTCCAAGTACCACGACGGGAAGGCGACCCGCGAGCAGCCGCGCTGGGATCTGGTGGATGTCGGTTTCGTGCGCAAGCTCGCGCGCGCCATCCCCCTCGAGGAGATCCGCGGCCACGCCGAGGCCCTGGGCGAGGAGTTCGCCCTGATTCGCAAGGGCTCGCGCCTGTCGGTGCTGCCGGTGACGGCGGCCCAGTGGAAGCTGCTGCTGGGCCTGGAGCAGCGATGATCTGTCTGTGATTGGTGATTGGTGATTCCAAAGAGCACCTGCTTTTCGCCTTTGCCAATCACCAATCACGAATCACCATCCAGGTTCCTTCGCAATGTCCGAATCAAAACGCCAGGCCGGCGAGAAGGCCATCGATTTCGTCGAGGACGGCATGGTCGTCGGGGTCGGCACCGGCTCGACCGTGGCCTACTTCATCGATGCCCTCGGCCGCATCCGCGACCGCATCGCCGGCGCCGTTTCCAGCTCCGAGCAGAGCACCGCCCGCCTGAAGCAGCACGGCATCGAGGTGCTTGATCTCAACGCCACCGGACCGCTGCACCTGTACGTCGACGGTGCCGACGAGTGCGATCCCTCCAGGCGACTGATCAAGGGCGGCGGCGCGGCCCTGACCCGCGAGAAGATCATTGCCGAGGCCAGCACGAGATTCGTCTGCATTATCGATCCGGCAAAGCGGGTCGATGTGCTGGGCCGTTTCCCGCTGCCGGTCGAAGTCATCCCCATGGCGCGCAGCCTGGTCGCGCGCCAGATCCTGTCCCGGACCGGCGGCCAACCCGCCTGGCGCGAGGGCGTGGTCACCGACAACGGCAACTGGATCCTCGACATCCACGGCCTGCGGATCACCGACCCGGTGGCGATGGAGACCGAGCTCAACCAGATCCCCGGCGTGGTCAGCGTCGGCCTGTTCGCCCGCCGCCCTGCCGATGTCGTCATCGTCGGCGGAGAGCCACCGCTGATCTTGTAAACACTGCACCCGCCGCGTGGCTGGCGCAGGCAAAGAAAAACCCCCGCCGGTTGTCCGGCGGGGGTTTTGGGTAAAGACCCTGGCGATGACCTACTCTCGCATGCTGAGTGCACACTACCATTGGCGCGTGTGCGTTTCACTTCCGAGTTCGGAATGGGATCGGGTGGTTCCACACAGCCATTGTCACCAGGGAGAGGGTGGAGGGTCGCGGGGCTCTGTCGGAATCCGCACGCTTGTCCGGATTTCCGCGCACGAATGCGCACAGAGTTCGCGCTCACGCTCTCAAAGGGGGGAAGTAGCGAGGTTTGTGGAGGACTGTCTGACGCGTCGCAGAGTCCAAGGCCACTTGAGGTTATATGGTCAAGCCACACGGATCATTAGTACTGGTTAGCTCAATACATTGCTGCACTTACACACCCAGCCTATCAACCACCTGGTCTTGATGGTTCCTTCAGGGGACTTGTGTCCCGGGAGATCTCATCTTGAGGCGCGCTTCCCGCTTAGATGCTTTCAGCGGTT